>JBDKLM010000073.1:0-5905 GCA_039806005.1 Pseudomonadota bacterium | reverse complement strand
CGCGCCCACCGACGATCCGCCCGCAAAATGAAAGATGCCGTCAGGCGTACCGAAGGCAGCTTGCATTTGCGCGAGGTTGCTCGCGCTGACATCACCGTTCAGCCATTCCCTCACGCCCCAGGCGACGGCCTCGGCGGCGGGCCATGCACCGTGACCGAGCCCGGCCACCCGATGGCCGCTCGCTGCCAGCTGGCGAGCCAAATGGCGGCCGATAAAGCCGCGCGCTCCAGTGATCCAGAAGGTTTTCATTCGGAAGGTTTGCCTGCGACAAAAGAATACAAGCGCCCCGGCCGCCGGTCGGCGGCGGACAACAGGGTGCGCGCCAACGGCCATACGCCGGGCACATTCAGCAGCATCCGAATCAATCCGGATAGCGGGCCAAAGCGCCCTGCCACCGCCTGCTTTGCGCCAGCCAAGTCATACGGAGCGAGGTTAATCAAGCTGTGCCAGGGCGAAAGGATCTGCAGCTTCACGAAGCCGGCTTTGCGGATCGACTGCTTGTACTCATCCAACAGGAAAGCATTTTCGCCGCCATATTTGTGATGAAGCGGATGGATGTCGAAAAAGGCCGGCAAATCCGCACGGTTGGAAATCACATGCTCACGTGCCGCGACGAGGACACCACCGGGCTTCAAGACTCGCAGGAATTCCCGGCAGGCGGCGGTCATGTCGCTGGTGTGATGCAGGACCGCGCGCGCAAACACCACATCAAAACTATTGGCGTCAAAAGGGAGCCGCTCCGAAAACTCTTCGACGACTCGAATCGCCAACCCGCTCTCCGCAGCAAGTCCTCGAATCGCCGCGGCTCCGACCAAGGCACTCGGGTTCGGCTCAAGGGCCGTTACATCAAAGCCGTCGCGCGCCAGTGCGTAGCTGGCAATGCCCCGACCGGCGCCGACATCGAGCGCCGTCCCCGAACGCCCGTGCAGCAAGTCACGCACGGCCTGCCATTCACCACCTGTCCAGTAGCGCTGTGCAGCGGACAGCAGCGGATCGTCGTAATAGCAGTCCACCACAAGTTGCTTCTTGTCCGGCTGTTCGCGCAGCCAGCGCACTGCGTCTTCCCAGCTCATCCCGTGATTATTTTCAACGCTCATCTTCATTCAACTCACGGACAATGCGCGCAGGATTTCCTGCGACTATCGTATAAGGAGGAACGTCGGCAGTCACGACCGCGCCGCTTGCGACAATCGCGCCTTCGCCAATTTCAACGCCTTTGGTGATGATGGCACGCGCACCAATCCAGGCTCGGGAGCGAATTGTCACCGGCGAACGCCGCACTTTGCTCCAGTCATACGCTCCCTTGCGCCAGCGCCGCAAATCTTCCACGCGCTCGGAAGCTCGAATGCTGTGATTATCGGAGTCCATGATCACGACCTGATAGGAGATCAGCACATCGTCTTCGATGGTCACCTCGGCAAGGCAGTCAATCAGGGTTCCACCGCCGACGAAGACGTTGCTACCAATTGAAAGGCGACTGCCCTCGTCTTCTGCCACCAGCGTGCCCGCGACGAGCGTATCGGCACCAATACGAATCTTTGCCTCGGGATGGCGACGCTCAATACGGCCGGCAACCCTGCTGCCCGATCCGATTGCAGCGTAAAGCCCGGGGAAAAATTTTCCGAAAATCTTATTCAGAAGACTCATGCTTTCGATCCGGACTCCAAGTGTCGAGCGGCCAAACGACAAGTACGCCACCAGCGCACGCTGTCTGTTAAACGCCCGAGCCAGCGTCCGTTTTGCTGCCACAACGCTCGTTTCACATGCCCATACGAAGCCTGATCGATCGCTATTTGCGATGGCATTGAGATGCCAATCCGCGCTGAATCAGCCTTGCCATCAGAAAAATGTCGCAATACTCCGCGGCCATGTGTTCCGCTGCCATCAAAACCCGTGTTCTTGACCAAGGAAGCCGGGGGATAAAGGACAAGTCCATTGCGTCGAAAGACCGACCAGCACCAACGAACTGCCCACGAGTCGCGGAATCCCAGCATTTGCCGAACCAGCATGCTGGAGAAATCATAAGTGCCATCGATGTTGAAGCGGTAACGGAGTCCGGCATCACTCAGCAAATGGGGCCAACCCGGCGCATCTGCTTCGAATGCCGTCCATGCACGGCGCCACGTTGCCCAGCCCCAGGAACTGGTGAATGGCAGGAATACGGCCGTACCTGCCTTACCAATTTCTCGAGCATTGAACATATAGCCCGATACCTGATATACGCGTTCATCGCCGGCATATCTGTCGAGCGCATCGTTCATATAAACAAGAAAATCGCTCGCCAGCTCCAGGTCATCCTCAATGACAATGACCCGGTCGAAACGATCAAGGACCGTGTTGACACCGGCAATGACGGAGGTAGACAGGCCGCGGTTTTTCTCGCTGAAATGATATTCCGCGGCTTCACCCAGCAACTCGCGGGCCACTGCCCGAGTCGCTTCGACATCGGCACGCTCAGCGTCGCTTTTCGGCCCATCGCAAAAAACGAATAGTTTGCTACCGACAAATCCTTCGCAACGCACCAGGCTCTGGAGCGTATTGCGCAGATGATCGGGACGACGGTAGGCAAAGATGGCGATTGGTGCGATCTGCGCAGGCGACAAATTTTCGGCCATGAATTAATAGTGAGAACGAGTTTCCGTCTTGAAAAATTGCGAATTACCGCCGGCTGCTGATTTGAACAATACTCAGCTTGTGAAAAATGGAAAGGAGGTTCGGACGCCTCGAAACATGCTGTCAATTTTGTGCGATTAATTCCCCGGCATGTGACAACGATGATTCGATATAAATCGCTCTTGAATTTTCCCCGTGCATCGAAGATCCAAAAGCTTCAAGCCACGCCCTCAGATCCGACACGCGCCCTTCGGTCCATGAAAATTCTCCGGACAAAATTTCTTCTTCATACAAAGCTTTTCCATCGGCGCCGTACAACAGGGTAGGAACGCCGAATGCACTGGCCTCATAGCAACACGAACTGTAGGCAGTGACATGATGAGTCGCTTGCAAAAGACGGTCATACAAATTGTCTTTTCCGGAATCGATGCTATAGAGGTGTTCCGGAATTCCAGTCAATCGGCGCTTGCAATATGCAGCGCCCCCGACATCGTTCGGATGACATCGAATTACAAAATGCACACCCTTGGGAGTGCTCCGTAAATAATCAACGATGAAGTCCGGCAGTGGCTCTGTATTTTCACTCTGGGGCGGTTGCGTGGTCACCAAAATGCGCTTCAGGCTGGCGCTTGCTATTCCTTGCGCCTGCCCGACCGTGGAAACGTGCTGGCGATAATAGTCCAGCCAGGGAAATCCACCGACAAATGGTCGATGCACCTCACGCGCCGGACTGCTTGCCAGAATGTGATCGCAACTCGGTTTGCCCCAGCACCAGAACTTATCCGGCATGAGTTCGTAGCCTGATGGGGGTATGTTCCCCCATCCGCTGTACATCCCCTGAAAGCGTCCTTGCTTTCCATGCTGGACATCAATGACGGGGATTCCGCGGTGGCGTGCAGCTGCGGTCAGTCCCATCATGTCCGGAAAGTACCAACTGGTAAGGTAAATAGTTTTCAGCGTCGTGCGCCGGGCAAGCAACCGGGTGCCAGCCGCATACCAACGCGCGAAAGCATTGAGTGCGCTTTTGCATCGCGCCAGAAATCGCGCCGGATCCAGCCCGGCTTGCGTCGCCAAATGCTGCAGTGCTTGCTCATCTTCCGACGAAAAATGCTCGCCGAACGCGGCACGTGCAGGAATCAGGCAATGCGCCTGAAAATGCAGCGATTCCGTATCAGGCCAAGGCGAGACGTACAACTTCTCACAAACCGCCGAGTCATGTCGCGCAAATATTAAAGGGTCAACAATTCGGTCAAATAGCCGTCCACTCGAGAGTCTTTGCAAGTACACCGGTCGCGACACGAACAGCAGTTGCGCATTACTCGTCGAGGGGACATTGAAATCCCGATAGCTTGTCACGTAGCGACGAATTTTCCGGACCAACGCAGACATGCGCCGCCACCCGCTGGTAGCGACCGGGGCCCCGGACGGCTGCGACGTCCCCAGCAACTCAAACCAGAGGCACTGTCGAATCAACGGCCACAAGTTGATTGAGCGCCACTGAACATTCGCAGCGCTCCCCTTGTCCTCCAACTCAACGACCAGCGCGAAGGCTTGCTCAATACGCATGCTTCGCGCTCATTGAATTGCGTTCAAAGGGCGATTGCGGAAGAAATCCAGCCAGCCCGAATCAGCCCAGCAATGCCTCGGCCATCTTGAAGTCAATTTCACTGTCAATGTCGATCGAGTCAGTTCTGCTCATCATGTAGGGCGTCGCCCCTGAGTAAAGCGTCTTCAGATTTTCATCGGCAAGATCGGCAATCGAGCGAACATAAATGGCGCCATTGGGGTGATATGCCTCGCGCTGATTCTGGCTGCGCGTATTCCCTGTCACCATAGGGCTTTCGGGAAATACTGGCGACCATTCGCGCTTCTCGTCCAGGTGAAAGGCGAATGAAATCGGAAATCCGTAATTGGTCGCCGAAAAAACCGCGCGCTGTGTTGATTCAAAAAGCGCGACCGCTTCATTGACGTGGTGAGCACGGCGCAGCGGCACAGTCGGCAGCGCGAGCACAAAGGAGCCATTGCGGCCAGCAAAGATTTTTTCGCGCTTGTCTTTCAGGTAGTCGAAAATCTTTACCGCATCACCTGCCTCATCGGGCGCCCTGAAGTCCAAGGTCAACTTCCTAGACGGGACGTGTTGCCTTGCGATGTCCCAATACTCCGTCGAGTCAGTCGAAAGAATGACTTCGTCAATGTGCTCCGCGTTTGCGCAAGCCTCCAGCGTCCATGCAAGCAAAGGCTTGCCACCAAGCAGTTTGATATTTTTGTGCGGCAAACGCTTCGAACCGGAGCGCGCCGGAACGATCGCCGTGCAGGTCATGCCAGCTCTCCGCATCGAGCCGCCCAAGCCTGGCGAATTTGCGCATAGACATTCTGGACCAGGACAAATTCTTCATCTGAAAGGTGCTTCAGGGGCATACGGTCACGGCGGTGCATCAAACCGGCTGCCTGGATCAGCGCCTTGTTGGTCCGATGCCAGCCATACTTGGCAGCGCAAATTTCGAAGAACGGCGCCTCCAGCTCACGAAGGATGAATTGGATCGTTTCCTCGTCATTTTCCTGATAAGCCTTCCAGAAAGTTTCCCCGATGCGCGCATCAATGATTGAGATGCCATTCAGGTAGGCACGAGCTCCGTAGGGTTTGTACTGCAGGAAGGATTTCTTGATGCCTGCGATTATGACGCGAATTCTCGGCTCCAATTCGAGGGCTGTCTTGGTAATTTCGAAATCCTTGGCATCTTCTTTCAGGGCGATGATCTGCGGGATTTTTGGCAGCGACATCATCAGGGACTTGGGCCAGTGCATTTGATTGCCGTTGTAGCCCGACAGGAATGGCATTTCATGCACTAAGATTGCCATATTGGTTGCGTTGCCCACTTCCGCGAAGTGATCGAGGATTTGGTCGTCGGTGAAGTATTTTTCGCGCACGATCAGGGACACAAGGTCGGCGCCGGTATCTTTCGCGTGTTGGGTGAACTCGATGCTTTCGCGTGTCGAGCAGTGAATCGGATCGCCCACGATTACGATGTTCTGCGGATCAAGCTTCTTAAGGAAGCGAATGCAGAATTCGTTCAATGCCATAATTTCGGAATGCTTCATCTGCGAATAACGCGAGTTGTAGGCCATCGCATAAAAGCGCCGTGCGCCCTGGCGGTACAAGACGCTCAGGTATTTTTCGAGACTGTCATAGTCGACGCTCTCATCTTCCGAAAACGGCGTGAAGATCGTATAAAAACACCCGTGAAGCCGGTCTTTCAAGTTTTCAAACATTTGTCATTCCCTTTTCCCAACG
>JBDKLM010000072.1:0-58555 GCA_039806005.1 Pseudomonadota bacterium | reverse complement strand
AACGCACCGGGCCAGATACTGAGCCGGTGCGTTGTGTTTTCAGGGATAAATCACAGGGGCGCTAGATACATAAACCCTTGGAGTTTTTTGGCTGAGTCAACGGTGATTAGCCATTGATTGTTCAGTCGCTCGTGTCGACTAGCCTGCTTTTTTAGCCGCTTGCAAAAGACATTTCGAGAGTTTGTCAAAATGGAGCAGGGCTGCTTGCGTGAGCTCAAGTTGCTTGCGCCTCGCATCTTCGGTCTCTGCGAGCAGTATCCAGCCCTTGGCGCGCATGGATTTAAGACGTCCATGCAGCATTGCGGGTGAGCCAAGTTCTCGCTTGCCCATCAAATCCTTGACTGACAAACGCTCCTTTTTTTGGCGTGCGAAAGCGATCAGCGACAAAATGCGCTCTTCCAATGGCTCCAAGGGAGGCAATGACGGTAATTCACGCAGGGCTTCGGAGAGTTGAAGAAAACGTAAATAGATATCTGCCGGACGGGTTCGTTTGCTCACGAGCGATGTTTCCTTTCAAGTGGCTTTCTTGCGTGAAAAGATAATACCTGATTGAGCCTAAGTCTGCACCAAGTTGTGCCAAGCCTCAATTGAGATTCTTTAACCGTCTCATCAAATATTTGGCATGTTGTCCGGAGATTTCTCTTGATTTCTCAAAGGCTGGCGATATTCGCTGGCCATCATGAACCTATGTGTAAAGAAAATAAAAATAATAAAAAGGTAATTTTTTTAACCGGTTTCCCAAAGCTCATTTGAACGATGCTAGATCGCTCGTCATCTCGGACGGGCCCTTATCCGTTCTCATCATGCGAGCGAGTCGCGTAATTCGCTCAAGCCTTTCCAAACCAGGAAAAATTCCCCGCCCACAGGTACAACCCGAAAGAGCTCAGCAAAACGCCGAGCGCCAGAAAACCCAGCTGCCCGCCAGCGCGAGAAACATCAGCGTCTCGCGAAGAATGGGCGATCCGGATAAGTGTTCTGGCAAGCTGATCGTATAATCGGATAAGTTTCTACCATCAAGCAACTTCATGAATGCATGACATCGTTTGCATCAGTCGGGTCATCGCATTCGCCATCCTTCCGGAGCCGTCATGCAACTCGTTACCCGACTCCTGCTCAGACTGTTTGCTGTCGGCTTTTTAACGCTGATTCTTGTGGCGGTATTTACCTTGTTTGCCGCTCGCCACGATATCGCAGACGAGGTACGCAGCAGTCAGAGCATTGGTCAGCTAATTACCACCTTGTCCGAATTGCAGGGAAGTGATTCGCTGAACCGGCAAATCGATGCGATTGACGCGCTCAATCGGGGCGAGCGCTTGCGCCACTTCCATGTGGCTTTGCTGGACGAGTCCGGTCGACGTCTCACACAACCAGCAGCTGCGTCCACGTCAGTCATGCCCGCCGTGCTTGATCGTTTTCTGGCCAGCGGTGCCACGATGAGCAGCTATGCCTTGTCGCTGCAGCGTAGCGATGGGCATCAAGTGACGCTGTTACTTGAACCCAATCCAGAGTCTGAAATCAGGGAGTCGATCACCGGCGCTTTGCTGCAACTGGCTTTGTTTGCAGCGCTGGGACTGGTGCTGATGATCGCTATCGGAGGCACACTGCGTTTGGCACTCGCGCCCTTGGCCGGCATTCTGGCGGGGATTGCACGTATCGAGGCGGGTGATTACGCGACGCGCATCGCTGCCTCGGGCACCCGGGAGCTCAATCAGATTGCGCAAGCGCTCAATCACCTGGCTGCAGCGCTCACCGACCAGATTGCCAAGCAGCGCGAACTATTGCATCGACTCCAGGATGTCCAGGAAGAAGAAAGACGCAAGCTCGCCCATGAATTGCATGATGAGTTCGGACAGCTACTCACCGCCATTCAGGTAGATGCTTCGTATCTGCTCAAACGATCTGCCGGCCAGAGCGCGCTGGAAGCTTGTGCCCAGGCCATGTACGAGAACAGCAGCAGCATCCTGTCGCAGTTGCGAGGTTTGCTCGCACAGCTGCGTCCCTATGGATTGCAAGGAGACGAAGAACATGACATCGCGCTCGAGCAGGCACTGCGTGATCTGGTCAGGCAGCGGCAGTCACGCGGAGATGTCGCACTCGACTGCAGGCTTAACGTGAATCTCGATGACGTTGCCATTCCGCAGCGGCTGGCAGTGGCGATCTATCGCATCGCCCAGGAGGCCTTGACCAATGTCATGCGACACGCGCAAGCCAGTCGTGTCGACATTACGGTGGCTGTAGATACCCGTGCGCGCACCTTGCGTCTTGCGGTAGCGGATGACGGCAAAGGCATGGCCATCACGGACCCCCGACCTGCGGGTGGCTTGGGTCTGATTGGTATTCGCGAACGCGTGCTGGCCAATCAGGGACAATTGCACTGGCACTCGGTGACGCCACATGGGCTGCTGCTGGAAGCAATCTTCCCATTGGATACGCTCATGACCAACGAGGTGGCTCATGTCCACTGACATCATTCGTGTCTTGCTGGTGGATGACCATGCCGTGGTTCGCGCCGGCTACAAGCGTTACCTGGAGCTTGATCCCGCGCTGCAAGTCGTTGGCGAGGCCGACAGTGGTGAACTGGCCTACGGCATGCTCGCGCAAACACCGGCTGATGTGGTGGTGATGGATTTATCCATGCCGGGTCAGGGCGGCCTTGAAAGCATGCGCAGGATATTGCAGCGCTATCCGGAACAGCGCGTGCTGGTTTTTACGATGCATGAAAATGCTGCGCTGGCGCTGCAGGCATTGCGTGCGGGGGCGAGCGGTTATCTCACCAAAAGCATGCCGCCTGAACGCATGGTCGAGGCGATTCATCAGGTCATGCGCGGCGAAAAGCCGATTTCCGATGATCTGGCGTCGGCAGTGGCAGAAGCGGAAAAAGAAAGTGCGCCACACCTGGAATTGGCGCCGCGTGAATTCGAGATTTTTCGTTTGCTGGCCAATGGGCAAACCGTCGATGAAATCGGGCAGCGACTGCATCTGGGTACCAAGACCGTGGCGAATTATCAATCCTCGATCCGGCAAAAACTGGGTGTGTATACGCCGATTGAATTGCATCAGTATGCGAAGCGGCACGGACTGGCGTGAAGTTGAATTCTTGCTTGCGGACTCAGTTTGAAGTGGTCAAAAAAAACGGGCATGCGATGATTTGCATGCCCGAGAATGACTTCGAGGGAGGTTGCAGGAAAATCAGAAGCGGTAGCGCAGGCCTATCATGATGTTGCGGGGAGCACCGGGGGCGACGAAGCGGTTCACGGTGGCATCCGTAGAGGGCGTTGTGAGTAGGCTGCCGGAGGCGGAGAACGCGTTCATCGCCATCATGCCGTAGGTTTCGAATTTTGTATCAAAGACGTTGTTGATGCGTGCAAAATAATCGAGGCCTTTTTGCGCCGTATAGTTTGCGTGCAAATGCAACAGTGTGTATCCCTTCACTTTGGCGTCCACTGTTTCGTCATCCGGAATTTTTCCATCCTCGTTTCCCTGAGTGACGATGCTAGATGTAGTCAAGAGAGTGCCACCAATCGTCATTTTTGGTGTTAAACGCCAGTCTGCGTTAATGCGCAATGTATGTTCAGGTAACCCTGCAATTTTAGTTCCTGGGGTAACTGTGATATCCCGTTCGCCGCCAAACAGCGTACCGTTATCCTGATAGGTGGCATCAAGATAGCTGTACGTGACCCGCAGTGCCACCGAGTGAATTTCAGTGTATGCCGAGATGTCGGTCCCTTGGCGTCGGGTGCGCGAAAAATTATCGAAGTAGCCCAGACCCGCCGTGCTCGTTGCACGGAACAGAATATCGTTTTTATTTTCCGAGCGATAAACCGCGATAGAGAGACCGGAAGTGCTCGAGAGTTGTATGCGCGCACCGCCCTCAAGTGTTCTTCCAATGATCTGTTTCAGGTAGGGGTCGGCTTGCAGCCCCGTCGGCAAACGGCAGGGATCGTTTGGATCGGCGCACCCAAGTTCTATCACCGTTGGGACGCGATTACTTTGCCCAAGATTGCCAAAGAAGTTGACCGAAGGACTATAAGCGTGGCTGACGCCGATCGAAGGATTGAAGCTATTGTAGGTAAAACTTTCTTCTGCTTTGCCGTCAATGGTGCTAGAGACTGAAGCATGATTCAACCGACCTGCGGCAGTCAGGTGCGTCTTTTCAGTCGCCGACCAGGTATCGGATGCGTATAGACCCAGCGCATACGATTTTCCTCTGACGCCAGTATCCGCTTGGACTGCACCACAATTAACGGGCGATCGGGTGGCATCCAAGTCGCATCCATCAGCCTGTGTGGCGCCGTAGCGCACATGGCTGGCATCGACACTCGCACCAGTTGTTATCTGATGCGCCTCCAGAATTCGGGTGAGATTAACACTGCTACCGTAGCTGTTTTGAGACGTAGTCGTGTAATTCATTACCGCTTCGTCGTCATCAATCTCATAATCGCCATTGACCGCTTCTCGCGTGCTACGCCGTACGTAGGCATTGGTAGCCAGTTCCGTACTGCTGTCCAGCATGCGCTGTAGATTGAAATTCAGCATGGTCAGCTGATTCGATGTCCGGTCAGGATGTGTGTAAATCCATTTGCGGTTCGCCTCATACATTCCACCTTGGGCGGTATCATCGCCATCCGTGCCGTAGTTGGTACTGGGTAGCAAGCCATTCCCCAACATGTTGCTTCTCCCAACGAGCAGCGATACGTCCCAATTACTGTCATTCTGTTGACGTCCAATTTTTGCAAAAACATTCCCCAGATTCCCGCTGGAATAATCCCGCCATCCATCTTCACGGAAGCCCGTCGCAGCGATAAAGCTGTGATAGCCATCATCGCCCTTGCTGCCGTGGCTGATGTCCGTGCGCACGCGACCGAAACTGCCTGCTTGCAGTTTTACTTCGCCACCGGGAGCGGTGAGTCCGGATTTGGTGGTGAATGCCAGCGCACCGCCCAGCGTGTTGAGGCCATACACAGGGTTTGAACCCGGCACCAGTGTCACATTGCTGATGGCAGCTTCAGGGATCATGTCCCAGTTCACCACATCACCGAAGGGTTCATTGACCCGCACGCCATCCAGATAGACCGACAGACCTTGCGAGGAACCCAGAATTCCCGACAGACGAAAACCCCGGTAGGTGATGTCCGCCTGAAACGGACTGCCCTGGACTTCATTGATATTCACGCCCATCAGATTGCGTGACATGTAATCAGTGAGATTGAGGGTCTGCGACTGATACAACTGCTCGCTGGTAACCGTCTGCACATCGTAGGGCAGCTTGTCCTTCTCGATACCGATACCCGGCAGCGGTGACGTACCTACCACCTCGACTTGTGGCAGAGCCTTCTCGACCTTGCTGTCGGCAGCTTTCTCTTCGGTGGTTTGTGCAAATGCTGTGCCGGCAAACATCGCCATCACGGACAGAGCTATCAATGAAAATTTGGGGGAAGGATTTCTACGCATGATCTTGTAATTTTATGTTTCTAATTTTATAAGTTTGTGATTTGAGGCGGCTGCATCTTCGTCTGCGAGCAGGCAAGCCCATTCGCGGTGGTGAAGCTTACGGCTTTCCAATCACAATGCGTATGGGAATTCTTCCCGCTGATGGGTCCAGGCGACCCGCGGGGCAGGGCATTTCCTTTGTTAGAATGGCATGCGGTGTTTTTCCGCATCCTTGGAGGCCCGATCAAGATGCCGTCGTCGGCTATGGATGGGTACTCTGCATTTCCCACCTGGATGAATTGCCCTGGAGCTGTCTGCCATGTCCTCACCGCTCACGGTCGAGATCGACCACGCGCTTGCGATCATTACTTTTAACAACCCCGCGCGGGGCAATGCGCTTGATCTGGCGATGGCTCAGGCCTTTGCTGCAGCGATCGAGCAGGTCGCCAGCGACAAGTCCATACGCGCCTTGCTGATTACGGCCAATGGCAAACAATTCTGTGTCGGCGGCGATGTCAATGCCTTCGCCGATACCTCGCGCCCGCTGGTCGATACCCTGCGCGGATTGCTCGAGCCTGTACATGCAGCCCTGCGGCTGGTATCGCTGCTCGAGATTCCTGTCATCTGTGCCATTAATGGCGCAGTCGGCGGCGGTGGTATCGGTCTTGGTTTGTGTGGCGATCTCGTGCTCGCTGCCGAATCCATGAAACTGCGTGGTGGTTACTCAGCGATTGGTCTCACGCCTGACGTCGGTGGCTCCTGGTTTGTTACTCGCCGTGCTGGCGAGGCGAGGGCGCGCGATATTTTTCTGACGAATCGGCCGATCTCTTCTGCCGAGTGTCTGCGCTTCGGTCTGGTTGATGCCGTACATCCGGATGCCGAGCTGGCATCGGCTGCGCGTGCCTTGGGACACCAATTGGCCAAAGGACCCGCGCAGGCCCAGGCTCGCATCAAGGCGCTGATCAGCGCCGCCTCGCATCATTCGCTGTTGCAGCATCTCGATGCCGAACGCGATTCCATGTTTGCTTCCGGTGAGACCGAAGATGGTCTCGAAGGCATACGCGCTTTTATCGAAAAGCGTGCACCAAAATTCAGTTAAAGAAGTGCTGATTTAATAAATGCAGAAATTTTTGTGGCAAGATCAATGGCGCCAAAACCTTGATTTTATTGATTCCCGCGTCGCACAGCTGCGCTGGCTCGCCATAAAACGAAGATTTATTCAGCGTCTCCTTAATCCACAAAAACTCTTAAAAACAGGAACACTATGAAAGCCGTCGTCTGTAAAGCCTGGGGTCTGCCTGAAACGCTGGTGATCGAAGAACAAGCTGAAGTGCTGCCTGCCGCTGGCCAAGTCGTGATCGACATCATGGCCGCCGGGGTGAATTTTCCGGATGTCTTGATCATCCAGAACAAATACCAGTTCAAGCCGGAACTGCCTTTCACACCCGGTAATGAGCTGGCCGGCATTGTCAAGGCCGTGGGTGAGGGCGTGAGCAAATTTAAAGCAGGTGACCGCGTGTTTGCCTTCGTGCCTCAGGGTGCATTCGCACAGCAGATATCGGTGGCTGAAGCGGCTGTTCTTCCGATGTCGGAAGCCATGGACTTCGATACGGCCGCAGCACTGACGCTGACCTACGGTACCTCGCATCACGCGATTGTTGATCGCGCACAGCTCAAGGCCGGTGAAACCATGCTGGTACTGGGTGCGGCAGGTGGTGTTGGTCTGGCAGCGATTGAAATTGGCAAAGCCATCGGTGCACGTGTCATTGCCGCTGCCTCGACCGATGAAAAGCTCGCGATCTGCAAACAGCACGGTGCAGATGAATTGATCAATTACAGCACTGAAGATTTGCGCGAAGCGATCAAGCGCACCACCGGTGGCAAAGGCCCCGATGTCGTCTACGATCCCGTAGGTGGCAGTTATACCGAGCCAGCGTTTCGCTCCATTGCATGGCGCGGTCGTTATGTGGTGATCGGATTTGCCAATGGCGAGATCCCAAAACTTCCCCTGAATCTGCCCTTGCTCAAAGGCGCCTCGGTGGTGGGTGTGTTCTGGGGTGATTTTGTGCGTCGTGAACCCGCGCATCACAATGCCGCCATGCACGAACTGATGCAATGGCATAGCCAGGGCAAGATACGTCCGCATGTCTCGGCAGGCTACGCGCTTGCCGACACCCCGCAGGCACTGATCGACATGGCCTCGCGCAAGGTGACTGGCAAAATCGTGATTCGCCCCCGTCAATGAGCAGCGGTCCCAAAGTGTATGCCATCGATGGCGTTACACCCGTCATCGATCCCACGGCCTTTGTGCATCCCACCGCAGTATTGATCGGTGACGTCATCATTGGACCAGGATGCTACGTCGGGCCGCTGGCCTGTCTGCGCGGTGACTTTGGTCGTCTGATCATGGAGCAGGGATCCAATCTGCAAGACACCTGTGTCGTGCATGGATTTCCGGGCAGCGACACCGTGATTGAAGTTGACGGTCATATCGGTCATGGTGCCGTGATTCACGGTGCGCGCATCGGACGCAATGCGCTGGTGGGCATGAACTCAGTGGTCATGGATGGCGCGGTGATTGGCGAGTCCTCCATCGTCGCTGCCATGTCTTTTGTCAAGACGGGCATGCAAGTACCGCCTAAAAGTCTGGTCATGGGCATGCCCGCGCGTGTCGTGCGAACTTTGTCGGACGCAGAGATCGAATGGAAATTCAAAGGCACACTCGAGTACCAACAACTGGCGGTGCGCTGCCGACAAAACATGCACGAAGTGGCGCCGCTCACCTCTGTGGAACCCGACCGCAAGCGTCTGCGTTTTGAGAAAATCGAAGAGATGGTCAAACCCAAATCCCCCGGTACCGGAAAATCATGACGTATCACACTCTCGAAATCAGTCATCACGGTGCACGCGCCACGATCTGGCTGAACCGACCTGATGTGCGCAATGCGTTCAATGAAACTTCCATCGCTGAAATTACGCAGGCGTTTCGGGTACTGGACAAGGACCGCGACGTCCGTGTCATTGTTTTGGCAGCACGGGGCACCGCATTCTGTGCCGGTGCCGATCTGAACTGGATGAAAAAAATGGCCAGTTACAGTGAAGAAGAAAACTTTGCCGATGCGCAGGCGCTGGCCGAGATGATGCAAGTGATTTATGAGTGCAACAAACCCACGATAGCGCGCGTGCAGGGTGACTGCTATGCGGGCGGCATGGGGCTGGTAGCTGCGTGCGATATGGCCGTGGCAGTCGAGACGGCCGGATTTTGTTTGTCGGAAGTGCGTCTGGGTTTGATACCGGCCACCATTTCACCCTATGTGATTCGCGCGATTGGCGAGCGAGCATCGCGACGCTACTTTCTCACAGCCGAGCGTTTCGATGCGCCCGAGGCACGACGGATCGGTCTTGTGCACGAGGTCGTCGCCGAGGATCAGCTGGATCATGAAATCGACAAATTGGTACATGCGCTGCTGGCCTGCAGTCCGCATGCGATAGATGAAGCCAAACGTCTTTTGCGTGATGTCTCTGGCGAAACCATCGACACCGAGCTCATCACCGACACCGTGCGCCGTATCGCGCAGATTCGCGTCTCCGAGCAGGGACGCGAGGGTGTGCAGGCGTTTCTGAACAAGCGCAAACCTGCGTGGCTTGCGGATGCATCGAATGCCTCCTGAGTTTCCTCTGCTCGGGCAACTTGAAGAGCAGCTTGCCTCATTGTCCGACCAGCAGCTGCGCCGGCAATTGCGGGAGGTGCAGACACCGACCTCACCCGCACTGATCGTCGATGGGCAAGCACTCACGGCATTCTGCAGCAATGATTATTTAGGCCTTGCTTCCGATTCCCGGGTCATCGATGCGTTGCGTGAAGGTGCATTGCGATATGGAGCAGGCAGTGGCGCATCACATTTGATCAGCGGACACTCGGCGGCCCATACAGCACTGGAAGTCAGACTGGCCGAGATGCAGGCAGCGCATTTGATCAAGCCAAGAGCTTTGTTTTTCTCGACCGGTTACATGGCCAATCTGGCTGTGCTGACAGCGCTCGCTGGAAAAGACGCTGATATTTTTTCCGAAGTACTCAATCATGCGTCATTGATAGACGGTGCTCGACTCTCGCGTGCGCGCGTGACGATCTATACCCGCGATGATTTGTCTGCACTGGATCGCTTGCTCGCCGCCAGTACCGCCGGCACCAAGCTGGTCGTTACCGACAGTGTGTTCAGTATGGAAGGCGCGATCGCACCCTTGCCCGAATTACTGGCCTTGTGTGAACGTCACCAGGCCTGGCTGGTGGTGGATGATGCACACGGTTTTGGTGTGCTCGGCGAGCAGGGTGCAGGTGTTCTGCAGCATTTCGCCTTGCGTTCACCGCAGCTGGTGTACGTCGGCACGCTTGGCAAAGCGGCAGGCGTTGCGGGTGCTTTCGTCGCTGCTCACGCCACCGTGATTGAATGGCTGGTGCAACGTGCACGCACCTATATCTACACCACGGCCGCACCACCGGCGATGGCACATGCGCTGCTCACAAGTCTGGAGATCATCACTGGCTCTGACGGCGCAGCGCGGCGTCGAACATTGCGTGGCCACATCGAACATTGGCGTCGTTCATTACGTCTGAAGCACTGGCATTTGTTGCCATCGGAGACGCCGATACAAGCGATTCTCATTGGTGCGAACCAGCCGACGATACAAGCGGGCGAGTCCTTGCGCGCACAGGGGCTGTGGGTTGCCGCGATACGACCGCCCACCGTCGCCAAAGATACGGCGCGGCTGCGCATCACCTTGTCAGCTGCGCATGAAACTACGCAGATCACGCAGTTGGTCAACGCAATTTGTACGATGGAGCAGCCATGAGTGTGAAGTTCGCCTGTTTTGTCACCGGTACGGATACGGGTGTGGGCAAGACCTTGATATCGTCGGCGCTCTTGCATGCACTCTCGCAAACCGGACTGAAAACTGTCGGCATGAAACCACTGGCGGCTGGTGCCGAGATGCGCGACGGCGCTTTGCATAATGATGATGTGGCAGCGCTCGAAGCCACATCCAGTTTGTCCGTGCCGCGCGAGCTGGTGGTGCCTTATCTTCTGCAAGAACCGGCGGCGCCGCACATTGCCGCGGCGCTGGAGCACACCGCGATTGATCCGCAACGTCTGGTGCAGGCCTATGCGCAGCTCGCCTCTGAGGCCGAAGCGGTGGTGGTTGAGGGTGTGGGCGGGTTCAAGGTGCCACTGACGGATGACTTTGATACTGCTGATCTCGCTGAAAAGCTGCAGCTTGATGTTATCCTCGTGGTCGGTCTGCGTCTGGGCTGCCTGAATCATGCGCTGCTGACGGCCGAGGCGATCGCCGCGCGTGGTCTGACGCTGGCTGGATGGGTCGCGAATCAGATTGATCCCGAGATGCCGCATCAGCAAGAAAACGTCGAAGCATTGCGCTCGCGATTGTCTGCGCCGCTGCTGGGTGTGGTGCGCTGGATGGCGGCTCCCACCGCGGACGAGGCTGCGGCCAGCATCGAAGCATCATTGCTGCCGGGTTGGCCATTGCCACGCTGAACATGATTTACGCTAGTTGAATCACGCTACCTATTTTATTTGCCGGGAAAATCGCATGTCATCATCTTCCGTCGTTCAACCCATCACGCTGCATGCAGCACGCAAAAAAGTCGCCGAGCTCGCGGCTGCCCGTGAAGTGTGGCCCGTCGCCGAGGTTCTCGCACTATTCGAATTGCCTTTCAATGACTTGCTGTGGCGTGCGCAGCAGGTGCATCGCGAGCATTTCAATGCCAATGAAGTCGAGCTGGCCACGCTGTTGTCCATCAAGACCGGCGGCTGCCCCGAAGACTGTGGCTACTGCCCGCAATCCGTGCATCACGACACCGGCCTCGCCGCGCAGAAAATGATGGCAGTCGATGAAGTGGTCGAGGCAGCCAAAGCCGCCAAGGAAAGCGGCGCCACCCGATTCTGCATGGGCGCTGCCTGGCGCTCACCGAAAGACCGCGACCTTGATGCGGTCGAAGACATGGTCAAGGCAGTTAAAGCACTTGGTCTCGAAACCTGCGCAACCTTGGGCATGCTCAAAGAAGAGCAGGCGCAGCGTCTTGCCGACGCAGGTCTGGATTATTACAACCACAATCTCGACAGCGCGCCGGAGTTTTATGGCGACATCATCAGCACGCGCGACTATCAGGATCGTTTGGACACGCTGGGTCATGTGCGCGAGGCAGGTCTCAAGGTGTGCTGCGGCGGCATCGTTGGCATGGGTGAGACGCGGGTGCATCGCGCCGGATTGATAGCACAGCTGGCCAATCTCAACCCCTATCCCGAGTCGGTGCCGATCAATCACTTGGTCGCGGTCGAAGGCACGCCGCTAGGCGACCAGCAGAAGCTAGATCCACTGGAGTTCGTGCGCACCATTGCGGTGGCCCGTATCACCATGCCCAAGGCGAGAGTGCGACTGTCCGCTGGGCGCCGGGAGCTTGGCGATGGCGTGCAAGCACTGTGCTATCTGGCCGGTGCGAACTCGATTTTCTACGGCGACAAATTGCTGGTGACCGGTAATCCCGAAGTCGAGCAAGACAGGGTCTTGCTCGATCGTCTTGGTATTCAGGCCAGGCAGGGTAGCTGAGTCGTCAGGCTTGCCAGGAGATCTGGCAAGCTTGGCGTCAGAGTTTCCGGGCAAGCAGCCCAATCAGCGCCGACTGACCGCTATGCTGCGTACCTTCGCGTAACACCGCTTCATAGCTGGAGAGTTCCACAATATCCATTGACTGGAAAGCGTCGCGCAGCAAAGCTTCGGTATACAGGTGCTCAACCAGCGGCGGGCCGCCGGTCTTGTAATCGAGTTGCTTGGGAGTGTAACCCTGCAAAAGCAACAAGCCGCCTGGCTTCAGGCTGTCAGTCATGTGCTCGAACAAGCGTCTTCGCAGTTCAGGATCCGCAAACTGGATGAAGATCGCCACCACTGCGTCATATTCTCCGGCTTTCCACTCAAAATTGTCGACGCCGCAGACTTGATAGTTGACCTGCACGTTGGCTTGCTGCGCGAGCTGTTTTGCTTTACCGACGCCAACGGGCGAAATATCGAAGGCATCGACTTGCATGCCTTGCTGTGCCAGCCACACGCTGTTGCGACCTTCGCCATCCGCTACGGCCAGCACGCGACTGCCCGGGACGAGCAGGTCGCGATGCTGGGTCAACCACACATTCGGTGCAGTACCGAAGATGTAGTCTTCTGTCGAAAATCGCGCATCCCAGGTCTGGGCCGGGTTCGCGAAACCCTTCGAGCGTCGCTTAGGCATGATCGCTCGAAGATTCCATTGGGCAGCTGCGCAGTCCGAGCACGGCGTAGGCAGGGCAGAAGCGGAGTGCGCCCGTGGCAATAGGCACCAGACCTATCCAGCCCCAGGCGCCAATCACGTTGAGCAGTGAAAGCAGGATAAGCAGGCTGCCAGCAAATATGCGGAGTGCACGATCAGTCATTCCTACGTTGGCATTCATGAGACTCTCCTCAGGTGAGTGAACAACAAAATTAACGAGAAATTACGGCGCGTTGACGCTGTGGGGCTGGTGCAGAAATCGGTCGGCCAGCTCGAACAAGGCCATCCCCGCCACCATCGCAATGACAAAGATAACCGCTTTTGGATTGCCTGTCCCCAGCGATGTAATGGCGGGGCCCGGACAGAAGCCGGCCATGCCCCAGCCGGCACCAAACATCAGGCTGCCGATAATCAGGCGCCGGTCGATGTCATTTTTTGTCGGCAGGTGCATCGCGCCACCCAAAAAATTCGTCGTACGCTTGTTGGCAAATCGAAAAGCGATGATGCCCACCACAATCGCGCCGCCCATGACCAAGGCCAGCGAGGGATCCCAGTTGCCGGCGACATCCAGAAATCCAATCACTTTGGATGGATCGGTCATGCCCGCAAAAATCAAGCCTATGCCAAAGATCAGGCCGACGATGAAGGCGGAGAAGGTATCAATATGTTTTTTCATGTGGGGCTCTCTCAGGTGAGAAGATGACGCATCACAAACACAATCGCCATCCCTGCACCCATGAAGGCCAGAGTGGCCACCAGCGAACGCGGTGACAATCGCGATAAACCGCAGACACCATGACCGCTGGTGCAGCCCGCGCCATAGCGGGTACCAATTCCTACCAGTAGTCCTGCGATCACCAGTACTTCAGTATTGGCTTCGATCGTCGCAGTGAGCGGTCCAGTGATGCCAAAAATGGCAGCCGGTGCCGCAATCAGGCCCAGCACAAAGGCGATCCGCCAGATCATGTCGCCCGGCCTGCGGCTGAGCAATCCGCCGAGGATGCCACTGATGCCGGCGATGCGGCCATTCGCCAAAATGAACAAGGCCGACGAAATGCCGATCAGCACGCCGCCCAGCAGCGACATACCGGGTGTGAAATGGATCCAGTCAATGGTCATGCAGAGTCTCCTTCGGGTGAAGCACAGTATTGCTGATAGAGCACCGCGAGCACGGCCATTGCCGCGTCACTGGTGATGCGATAAAAAATCTGTTTACCCTCGCGCCGCGTCTCAACGAGTGATTCGTCTCGCAGCACGGCGAGCTGCTGGGAGAGGGTCGGTTGCTGTATGTCGAGCAGTTCTTCGAGCTCACCCACGCGGCGCTCGCCCTGAGCGAGCTGACAGAGCAGCATCAGGCGATCGGGATTGGACATCACACGCATGAGTGAGCAGGCCGCATTGGCAGCGGTCCGCATGGCGGGCAGATCGAAGTCGGTGGTCAGGGCCATGGCTTGGTTTTAAAGGAAAGAATGCGAACAATATACATGAAGACAAACTATTAAACAATAAACTATAAAGATATCAAGTAACGCCGACGTGATGGTACCCCATGGGTGAGTTCCATGATCCGGGGACCCGGCGCGATCGTGGAAGCTGATCCTTTAAAAATCAAGCGGTTGGGAGAGTTTTCCCAGTCGCAAGCGCTTGCCTGACGTGGAACTTGCGCTCCTTGATGTGTCCCGTTCAGCCATCCTTCGGCAAATGGCGGACATTCCCCCAAATAATTTCTTTTGATAAACGTTTCCCTAGACAAACACTTTGATTTCCGCAAGAATAGGGATGAACCAAACAGTCAGTTTTTATCATCGGTAGTAAAACCTTACTCTTGGTAGTAATAATACCTATAACCTTCCCCCCAATGAAACGGAGAGTAGCGATGCGTTTAATGCCAGCACTGTTTGTCGCCATCGCGGCGACCAGCATCGGTCAGTTCGCGTTTGCGGATACGGCTGATGTCAAGACACAGACCATTGTCGAAGTCAAAAAGAAGGGCGCTCATTGCGAGCAAGACCCGAACTGCTTCAACCGCTACCACCCGGCCATCAAGCCAGTGGCACGCGCGAAGCCAGGTGATCTGATCGTCGTTCACACACGTGATGCGCTGGATTCGAATCTGAACATCAATTCGAAACCAAAAGATGTCACCGCAATTGACGTCAACTTGATCCACCCAATGACAGGCCCGATCTACATCGAAGGCGCAAAGCGTGGCGATGTACTGGCAGTCAAACTCATCGACATCAATCCGAACGAATATGGTTACACCACCATCATTCCAGGTTTCGGCTTTCTGCCTGACATGTACACCGAGCCGTTTGTCGCAAACTGGAAGCTGAATCGTCGTGAAGCGGTGTCTGAGCAAGTCCCAGGCGTTCGCATTCCTATGAATGGCTTCATGGGTTCTGTTGGCGTGATGCCAGGCGAGCCTGAAGTTGACAAGTGGCTCGCTCGCGAGACCCAGCTGGGCAAAGCCGGCGGTGTTGCATTGCCACCTGAGCCAACCAACGCACGTCCTGCAGATATCTGCGGTCCTAACGGAAGCCACAAAGACAAGTGCCTGCGCACCATCCCTCCGCGTGAAAACGGCGGCAACATGGACGTCAAGCAAATGGTCGAAGGCACCACGCTGCTGCTGCCATGCTTTGTTGATGGCTGTGGCTTCTTCATCGGCGACGTGCACTACGCACAGGGCGATGGCGAAGTGGCGGGTACTGCGATCGAGATGGGTGCTATCGTGACAGTGCAAACCGAGATCCGCAAAGGCATGGCCTCTGTGGTCAAGCAGCCGCATTTCGAAGGTGGTTCGCAGCTCAAGAAACTTGAGCCAGACACCTTCCATGCGACTGTTGGCTATCCTCTCAAGAACGCTGGCGAAGTTCCACCTCAGTGGACTTATCTGGACAGCGAAAAAATCAAGCCACTGACCAACCTGTCCAACGACGTTACACTCGCAGCACGTAACTCGCTGATTCAGATGCTGGACTGGCTCCAGGCCACCAAAGGTCTGACTAAAGAGCAGGCATTTGTTGTCACCAGCGTTGCCTGCGATCTGCGCATCAGCAACGTGGTTGACGTGCCTAACTACGCTGTTACCACGATCTGCCCAACAGAAATCTTCGGCAAGAAGTAATTTCTGTGGTATTGAAGTAAAAAGAGCGAGGATTTTCCTCGCTCTTTTTTTAGGGAGACGCTGAATAAATCTGCGTTTTATGGCGAGCCAGCGCAGCTGTGCGACGCGGGGATCAATAAAATCAAGGTGTTGGCTCCATTGATCTTGCCACAAAAGTTTCTGCATTTATTTAATCAGCGCTTCCTTAGGTAGGTATTGAAAGACACTGGATCTCGGCTTTCGCCAGAACGATGGTAATGGTTGAGGCGACAGTAAAATTCCCTCCGTCATCCCGGCGAAGCCGGGATCCCGTGTTTTTCGTTATAGATCCGATGATTTGACGATCACAAGCACGACGCTGCTTTAGCGTTTCCTCAGGATAAGCCATGCAAAGAAGACGATTTATCGGCAGTGCAATAGCGGTACTCGCGGCGGGACTCTGGCCAGTAGCACAAGCACTTGCGCACACGCCCTATGCGCAATGGGATATTTTCCGCAAACGCAATCTGCAAATACTGACATCGCATAGTGATCTTCCCGGCGATGCTATCGGTGATGAGTGGGTCGATTTTCTGCACAAGAAGTTGCCGCTATCGCGGGCCATGGTGAGTCGTGCGCGCGATGTGGCGCGCGTGGCCAGTCTGCTCAAGACAGATCAATCCAAGCTGGCGGTGCTGTCGTATCAGCACGCCGAAGCGATGATGACCGGGGCCTCGCCTTTTGAAGATTATCCCAACATGCCTTTGCAAATCATGCTCGACAATGGGACTCATGTCTTGGTCGCGCGTGATGATTTGCCGCTGCATCACGGCTTTCTTATTGCAGTAACCCTGCTCGAGGCTGCTGGCCCCATGCATCTGACGGTACCTTTGGACGGTAAATTCGGCATGAAGGTACATCCTGGAGCACGCGCCGCAGCGCTCGGCGAAAAAATCGAACTGCCTCGCTCGGAAGCCAAGTAATGCAGGGAAGGTCGGTGATGTCCGCTTCGAACGTCATGCGTTTTGCAGGACTCTGTCTGGCTTTGCTGCTATCGGTGACTAGCGTGCAGGCGCACGATGCGATCAGCGCCGATGCACGCAAGGCCTACTTGTCCAGACTCGATGATCTCTCGCGTACTGCGCAAGGCAAGGCCGCCGCCGCAGTTCGAGCAACTGCCTGGCTGGAGACAGGCAAGACTCTCGATGAAATTCGCGCACTGCTCAACGAAGACATCATCAGTCACGGCAAGACGCAAGGGCTGGAAACCTCCGTGCTGGTCAATATGCTCAACGCGTCGGTACACAAGCTCCAGTTATCACCGCAGACGCGTTTGTATTTGTCCGATCCACGTCCCTATCGTGAGGCACTCACGCTGGATCCGCGTGGCAAGCAGGCTTCACTCGCTCGCTTTCTCTTGTTCAAGTACCACTTTTATGACAGCTTCGTTGATCATCCGCTCAAGCCCATCAATCAAAGCAAGGAAACCCTGCTCGAGATGATAGGTTTTGGCGAAAATCTGCTGCCGCTGCATGATCCTGCGATTGATAGCGAAGAGGTGCATTTCATCTTGGGTATTCATTATCTGCAGGCACTCGATGCGGGTGCCTTGCCCAAAGCGAAGTGCCAGGCACGTGTTGCCGAGTTGTTGAAGAAATTTCGCAGCCAATGGCCAACGAGTCTCAAGCTGGCGACTTTCGAAGCCTTGGCATCGCCATGAGGCTGTTACGGCGGTTGTACCGCTTTCTGCTCATCGTATTGCTGTTGCCTCTGACGGCGGCAGCGCATCAGTCCGGCAACAGCTATCTCCGAATCGGTAGCACCGAGGCGGGTGTCTCGGTGCAGATTGATTTTGCGGTGCGTGATCTGAACAGCTTGTTACAGATACCCCCTGAAAAGCAAAAAGAAATCCGCCGTCATGAACTCGAAGAAATGCGGGACAGGCTGGCGGCGCTTGTGGGCGAATCCTTGGTGCTGGAGGCAGATGGCGATCCATTGTCGCTGACCTTCCAATCACAGGAAGTGACTGTACATAATGACGGGCTCTATGTCCGTCAAACCCACACCGCAGCGGCATTGCCTTCCCATGCCGCTTATCTGCTGGTTCGTTATGGGTTTTTCAACGAAGAAGAAAAGATTGCGCGCGCTTTCCTGAAGCTCAACAGCGGACCGTTCGAAGCCACCGCCGTACTCGATCCGCGGCATGCGATACAGCGTCTGCCCTTGCGCGAGATTGCATTGGCCGAGGCACTGTGGACCTACGCGCGAGAAGGTGCCTTGCACATCTGGAGTGGTCCCGATCATTTGCTATTCCTTTTGTGTCTGCTGCTGCCCGGCCTGAGTCTGGTAGCGCCACGCACGATGGTCATGCCGTTTGAATCGACAGAATCCGGGACAGCGCTTGCTCCGGTGCATTCGGGTTTGAGCGCAATGGGGGGCTACGCGCTGAAAGTGGTGACGGCATTTACCTTGTCGCATTCCCTCACGCTGGCAGCGGCTGCGCTGGACTGGATTGCTTTGCCAGACAAGCTGATCGAATCCGCGATTGCAGCATCCATTATCGTGTCCGCATTGCTTAATCTACGTGGCGGTGAGGGCAGGCATGCATGGAAACTCGCACTGGGATTTGGCTTGATCCACGGGATGGGCTTTGCCAACGGACTGCGCGAGTTGGGGCTGTCTTCGTCGCATTTCATTGAAACGCTCGTGGCTTTCAATCTTGGTGTGGAATTCGGTCAGTTGGTCGTGGTGTTGGCTGCCGGCTTGTTGCTCTGGCCTATGCTTGGCAATGAGCGCGTGATCAGATTGATTCAGCGCTGGGGGTCGCTTGGTATTTTGTTGATGGCCTGTGTTTGGCTGGGCGAGCGTGTGCTGGGGTAGAGCAGTTTGTACGCAATCGTCACTCTCGTATGCCCACCTCACGTCTTCGACAGCGCCTGATCAATATCCCAAAGAATGTCATCTACCGATTCAATGCCCACCGCCAGGCGAATCAGGTCCGGTGGTACACCGGCGGCGATCTGCTGCTCTTCCGAGAGTTGGCGATGCGTGGTGGATGCGGGATGAATCACCAGTGTCTTGGCATCGCCTATATTGGCCAGATGCGAAAGGAACTCGACATTCTCGATGAATTTTTGTCCCGCCTCGGCACCGCCTTTGACACCAAACGACAGTACCGCACCTGCGCCGCGAGGTAGATATTTTTTGGCCAGTTCGTGGTACTTGTTATTTTTCAGTCCCGGATAATTCACCCATGACACTTTTGGGTGCGAGGACAAATACTCCGCGATTTTTTGCGTATTGCTGCAATGACGTTCCATGCGCAGATGCAGTGTCTCCACGCCTTGCAGCAGCATGAAAGCATTCATGGGCGAGAGTGCCGGACCGAAAGTGCGCAATCCCTCCATGCGGCATTTCATCGTGAAGCCGAAGTCGCCAAAGGTTTCATAAAAACGCACACCGTGATAACCCGCGGAAGGCTCGGTCATGGTGGGGAATTTGCCATTGCCCCAATTGAATTTGCCGGACTCGACGATGATGCCGCCCATCGTCGTGCCGTGACCGCCCAGAAATTTCGTCGCCGAGTGCATGACGACTGCCGCGCCCCATTGAAACGGGCGGCACAGGTAGGGACTGGCGAAGGTGTTATCAATGAACAGAGGCAGATCTGCTTGTGCTGCAATGGCCGCGACTTTTTCGATATCCAGCACATTCATGGATGGATTGCCGATGGTCTCTGCGTACAGGAGCTTGGTTTTCGGCGTGATCGCGCGCGCGAAGTTTTCAGGATCGTCCGAATCCACAAAAATCGTATTGATACCCAGCTTGCGGAAATTCACATGCAGCTGCGTGTGCGTGCCGCCATAGAGTGTGCGAGCAGCCACGATGTCATCGCCGGCTTCGCACAGATTGAGCATCGCAATCATTTGTGCCGCCATGCCGCTCGAGGTTGCTACTGCAGCGCGACCATCTTCCAGTGCCGCCACGCGCTCCTCCAGTACGGCGACCGTGGGATTGGAGAGCCGCGAATACACATTGCCGAAGGTTTGCAGGTTGAACAGGCTCGCCGCATGGTCTGCACTGTCAAACACATAAGACGTGGTCTGATAAATCGGAACAGCACGAGCACCGGTGGCTACATCGGGCAACTGACCTGCATGCAGGCAAAGGGTATCGAAGTCGTAAACGTGGTCTTTGGACATGATCTGGGCGAATAGAAGTCAGACAGCAAATCAAACAGGTCGGCGGGAAGAAATAATGCGGGTATTGACCCCGAACCAGCCGAGCCCACCAAACAGCCGAGCGTATTCAATCTTCACACAACGATTCATCACCACCTCCAAACCGGCGGTTTCAGCAATCTTGCCAGCCTCCTCATTGATCACGCCAATTTGCAGCCAGAGAGCTTTGGCGCCGATTGCGACGGCCTCTTGGGCTATCGGAACGCAATCATCGCTTTTGCGAAATACATCGACGATGTCGACTTTATCGGGAATGGATTTGAGGTCGGGATAGCAGCGCTGGCCCAGAATTTCGGTGTATTTGGGGTTGACTGGTATGACCTTGTAACCATGCTCCTGCATGTATTTCGCGGCGAAATAAGAAGGCCTGAACCAGTCCGCTGATAGTCCGACCACAGCGATCGTATGACTGTCTTTGAGGATGCGGCGCAATTGCGCAATCGTGCTCATGGCGTTGTCGGCTCCGTAAGAAGAGGGTGAACAGCGAGTCCCATTGTAAACACTCCCAACCCCGGCGCATTCCAATCTGCAAAACCTGCGATTCCGCGCCCGCCTCAAGCGGTTGTATTAAATGCAATTTTTGATAAAGGAAGCGCACGCGGGCTGCGTTGACAGTTCCACTATGCTATGTTTCAATCAGGAAACATTGGAGAACTGTTCCTGCCTGTGACGCAGGGGCGGTGAGACCTTCCAGCCCAACCAACATCCGAGGATACGCCGACCGCATGCGCCAGCCGAATCCCATCATTGGCAACAGCCAACCGATGCGCGAGATACGCAAGCTGATCGAAACCATCGCGGACTCACCAGCGACGGTGATGATCAACGGCGAATCCGGCACTGGTAAAGAGCTGGTCGCACAGGCGCTGCATTATCAGTCGCCGCGTGCTGACGCCAATTTTGTGCCTCTCAATTGTGCGGCGATTCCCAAAGAACTCATGGAAAGCGAGCTGTTTGGCCATCGCAAGGGCGCCTTCACGGGCGCACTGGCCGATCGCGTCGGACGTTTTGAGCTCGCCCACGGCGGCACGCTGTTTCTGGATGAAATCGGTGATTTGTCGCTCGACATGCAAGTCAAACTCTTGCGCGTACTGCAGGAGCGCACGGTTGATCCTGTGGGTTCATCCCGTCCCGTTGAAGTCGATGTCCGCGTGGTAGCTGCAACCCATCGTGATCTAGAAGCGGAAATTGCAGCGGGTCGTTTTCGGGAAGACTTGTACTACCGTCTGAACGTATTGCCCGTCATTACACCGCCCCTGCGCGAGCGCGGGGACGATATTTTGCTGCTGGCAAAACACTACGCCGAGAAATTCGCCTACAAGAGCGCGCCCGTGACTTTTTCTCCGGATTTTGTCGAGGCACTCAAGGCCTACGAGTGGCCGGGCAATGTGCGCGAACTCTCCAACCTGATTCACCGGTTTTCCACGCTGTTCTCGGGACAAAAGCTGTCGCTGCGCAGTGTGCCTGCAGCCATGCTGCCCAAGGGTTTGCAGAAATTGCAGCTCGAGCGTGGTGATGCTGTGGTTGAAACCCAGGAGCCGCATGCCGCCGATGTATTGCAAATGTTTGCCGTCGGCGAGAACGATGCCGCGCTATCCGAGGCAGTCACCGTCGCTGAACCCGAACACAACCACGTTGAAGACATCATCTTGCTGGCGCAGGGTGGGCCGGTATTGCCACCGGAAGGCCTCTCGCTCAAGGAGCGCATGGCAGAAATCGAACGTGCCTTTATTGAGCAGGCGCTGGATCGTTCGGATGGCAATGTCTCGAAAACTGCGCGTCTGCTGAATCTGCAGCGCACCACTCTGATTGAGAAGATCGATAAATACCGGCTGCGTTCAGCCTGAGGAAGCGCTGATTAAAATAAAAGAGATAGCGTCCGGATCCGAAACAAGGATTTTTTAGCATCTCATTAACTCGGTTTATCATGGATATTGCAAGTCTTGTCGGTGTTGTCGGTGCGCTGCTGGTGATTGCGCTTGCCACTGGTGGTGATTTCCTGCGTTTCATTGACTTGCCATCGATACTGATTGTGTTCGGTGGCACCTTCCTATGCGTGCTCGCTAAAAGTTCAGTATCGGAATTTCGCGATGCATATAAAACTGCGCGAGAAATACTTACCAGCCAGCCGACGCCGCTATCCGATCTGATTGATGAACTGGTCGAGATTGGGCGCATTGCACGTTATGACGACCGCTGGATGATCGTTCTGGAAGATCGCGACTACACCGATCCCTTCATTGCCAAAGCGGTTCGCATGTGGGTCGATGGAATCGAGCATGGTGTACTCAAAGATGCTCTCCTGCGCGAAATTGCCGAGGTCAGACTCCGCTTTGATAATGCGCGGGATTTTTTCAGTTATGCACAAGAGCTGGCGCCGGGTATGGGCATGATAGGTACCTTGCTCGGTCTGGTGCTCATGATGGGCAATATGTCGGATCCGCGGTCGATTGGTCCTGGCATGGCCGTGGCCTTGCTGACCACACTCTATGGTGCCGTACTGGCTAACGTGCTGCTGGGTCCGCTGGTGCAGAAAATCATGGGCCATGGCAAGCGCGCGCGTCGCAACTATGAACTGGCGATGGCCGGTGTCCTGTTCATTCATCAGGGAGGAGATCCGCGCTTATTGCCCGATCTCTTGTTGGGTAACACGCCCCTTCCTCAAGCGGAACCTGAAGCACCGATCGCAGATGAAGCTGAGGCCACTGCCGAATGAAGACGGGGGCAATAGAGGAGGAAGACGCACCGGTCAGAATCGTCTCGCTGTTTGACACCGTAATGCACGAAGAGGACGAGCAGCCAAGGCGTCATGGTTCACCGCTGTGGATGACCACCTTCGCGGACATGATCACGCTGCTGCTGGCTTTCTTTGTTCTTATCCTCTCTTTCTCAGATCTGAACGTCAATCGATTCAAGGATATCAGCGGCTCACTGCAAAAATCGCTTGGCAAGCAGGATGCCTTGCCCACGGTCGTGGCACCGCCTGCAGAAACGCAACTGGTGGCGGGTCCCACCAAAGAAACAGCGCCATTGCCCGAACAGCTGGCGCGGGACCTGGGTACCTTGCAAAAATCACTCTCGATGGATCTGGTCGGTAAAAAAGTGCAGCTGCGTGCAGAGAATGGCAAGCTGGTTTTGCAATTGCCTGCACGTGGCAGCGGCATCCTGCCCCAGGAAATGGTCGATCTCTACGGTCGGATTGCCGATGCGCAGGCGCAGGTAGAAAGCCGGGTTGAAATACGCGAAGGTGGCGAGGAGGATGAGCAGCGTAACGATACCGCTCGTCAGCTCAAGCAGCTGCGCGAGATGCTGGCCAGCGAAATCGCGAAGGGCGAGGCGCAGGTGGAGCGCGATGGCGAGCGTATCGTGATTCGCATGGTGGTGCAGGGGAGTTTTTATTCGGGTAGCGCCGATTTGTCACCGGACTTCATGCCCATGCTCACGAAAATTGGTCGCAGTATTGCGGCCGCTGGTGGACGGATTACGGTTGAAGGTCATACCGATGACATTCCACTCAGTGGTCACAACCGCTATCGCTCGAACTGGGATTTGTCGGGTGCCCGGGCGGCGGCAGTGGCAGATTATCTGACCGAGCAGGCAGGCGTGCCGCGAGAGCGTGTTGTGGTACGCGGCATGGCCGACACCAAGCCGCTTGCCCCGAATGACTCGCGCGAAGGGCGCGCAAAGAACCGCCGTATCGAAGTGTTGGTGGATGCGTTTGGCAGCTAACTTGGTTGGTTTTTCTTCTTCTCTGGCGCGCGATCAGCTTCGTATATTGCGTGCAACATCATTGTAAAAATTCATCAGGGTTTTCAGCAGATTGGTCGCCATGTCCGAGAAGGTCGTGTAGCGCTGTGAAATTGAATTGACGAAGACGGTCTGGTCGGTGCTTCGTTGGGTGAGCAGGATTTGTTTTTCTGCATACTCTCCGCGCAGGTTTTTTTTGATGTCGTCGGTCATGGTATTGACGTAAGGTTCTGCACTCCCGACTCTAAAAACAACTTTGCCATCGGTTTTCACATCGACGATATAGTAGACATTCGGGCTACCTACTTCCCTAAAAAATTTACCGATATCGTTTTGGGTCATTTGGCTCAGATCTAAAGTGCTTCGCACTTCGGGAGGGTATTTCCCGTACATCGTTATTGCGTTCGAATTGGTTCCAATGGTGCTGTCGCCGTCTTGAGTGAACTCCTTCATCACGTATTTTGCGGCGTCGCAGTATTTTTCGATATTGAGTCCTAGCGTGGTCACTGGCGGTGTTACGCCCTCAGGCAGTCCGGTCGTATTTTTTAGCGCATTGGTCGCTTGGATTAGATTCGAGCCATTGATTGCATACTGCATGGAAGTCTTTTCGTTATCGTCTTTCGGTACAAAAAACGAAAGCACCTGACTTGGCGATAAAACGATGCGTGGATTACCAACAGCTTCATAAGACGTGGGGACTCCTGCTGCATTTCTGTAAACCACGAGATCAAGCGGGGCACCACTGACTCCTGGTGTAGTACCTTCCACTAACTTTCCGGTGACAAACCAGAACGCCTGATCAGCCCCACTAGGTGCAGTGGGATTGGGCACTAGAAAAGCGTACCCCTGTGTCGAGAAACTGATACTTTGTGCATCCAGTAGTGGCTTGGCTGCAATCAAAGGTGCGATTGCCTCAATCAAGGCTTGATTTTTGGTTTTTTGCGCTTGACTGGGTGGACCATCTAATGAGATCTCTGTGGCATTTGCCTGCAATATATCGGTATTGTTGATGTCGCTTGTTGTAGCAATCAGGTTCAACGGCATGGGTACGGGAATGGCGCTCAGATTAACCTTATCGACGGATATGGTCGCTTTATCCCACGCAGCAATCCTGTCCGCGAACAGTCCTATCTCCGTCGTCACGCTATCGATCGCATCGACGATCTTGTCCAGATTATCCTTTTCCTTTGTCAGGCCGGTGAGGAGTTCCGAAGAGGTATAGGCCAGCTGGCCGACAACCTGATTGGTCAGATCGATATTGTCGAGATTGGTGTCCTTGGTGACGTTGAGCTCGGTCTTGCTTAATTCCCAGGGTTTATCCAATCCCTCGGTAATCACGATATTCGGCATGCTCGCTCCCTTGTCGGTGTCGGAAGATCTGTGACGGACCAGTCAAGGATAGTGACGACCCGAGATCAAAAGTTCCAGCGGCAAAAAACAAAACGACCGGCATGAAAGCCAGTCGTTTGAATGAGGAATGCGCTATGTTGTTGCGCGAAAGTGACGTCGCGCAGCGCTTGGGGTTTACTCGGTTTTACTTGAGGGTTTCGAGTAAGAGGGCACGCCATCTACCGAGGCAGCTGCGTTTGGTTTGGATTGCTCGCGGTTGTAGGAAACTGAGCGGTCTTTGTCCTTGTTTTTCTCACGTTCTTTGGCGAGTTCGCGCTCACGAGCCAGCTCACGCTCTTTGGCCGCTTCGCGCTCTCGGGCTGCCTCACGCTCTCTCGCTGCTTCGCGTTCGCGCGCAGCTTCACGGTCACGTGCACGCTCTCGTTCGCGGGCCAGTTCGCGTTCTTTTTCCTTGACCTCTTTTTCACGGCGGGCGTTGGCCGCTGCCAGCTCCTGCGCTGCTTCTTTTTCGCGTTGTGCGGCTTCTTTTTCACGCTGCTTTTGCTGAGCAGCGATCGATTCCACATCCTTTTTTATCACGTCCACCGTTGATACGGATCCCTGCAAATTATTCACCTGCGAAGAGAGCTCTTTCATGGCGCGCGATTGCTCTTTGATCAGGGCATCGAGTCCGCTCAGCTGCTGCAACAGGGCCGCCTCATCGCTCTCGGATTTGGCGGGTGCTGCTTTCTTAGGGCTGACGACTTTCGCTGTGGTTGTCGCTGGTGTTTTGCCGGCAGCGTCGGATTTGTCGGCACGTTCCGCTTTGGGTTCGGTTTTCTGTTCAGACTTTTGCTCGGGTTTTGCCGGCTTCTCGGATTTTTGCTGGGGTGCTGGCTTGGCGGGCGCAGGTGCCTCGGCCGGCGCTGCGGTCGTTTCCTTGCGTGTGGGCAGCTTGCCGGAATCTGCCAGGCGCGCAATCTTGTCTTCGATAGCCTGCTGGACTGACTGTGTGTTTTCTTGTTTGAGGTTCAGCTCTTCGAGTGCGGCATGAATGTCATCCATTGTTTCCATGCGGCGCTTGAGATCAACCGCACGCTTGCCGACGGCGAGCAGCATTTCGTCGAGCTGTTCTACCTTGCTGTGGAGTTGTACGGTCATGAAACTGAAGGTGCCTGCAGTACCGACCAATACAGCGGCGGCAAGGGCGAGTACGACCTTGGCCTGCATGCTGGTTTTTTTGGCGCCATCAATGAGTTTTTCCGCGGCCTTGTTGACGTGAGTTCCGGTGGTCGCGACCGCAGAGGCCGAGCGGTTGGCGACTTCGGCAGCATCCAGCACGATACCCATAAGGGATTCGAGTTGTTGCGATGCCGAGCGGTTGTTCTCGACCAGAATCTGCACGGCTTCCAGTGCGCGCTTGGCAGTATCTTGCGGCACTGCAATGGTGCCATCGGGCAGCACAGTATCGCCGCTCATGGCGGCGTTCGCGGCAGCGGCTTCTTCTTCGCTCAGCGCCGGGGGCGGCGGTGCGGGCGTAAAACCGTCACCATCGGGTGCCGAAGCGGCCTGTTCTTCTTTGGTGTCGTCGCTCATCGTCCTATCCGTTTCCCAAGTCTTTTGACTGCATCTTCAAGTACATCCAGCTGTGCGCTGACTTTGCTGGTCATCACGCCCAGATTTTGTATGCGTTCTTCCAGGTGAATCGATAGCACCCAGGGTGCTGCGTTTTCTTCGGTCATGAACACCATGTCCGGCTCTGTGGGTTCCTGCACAGCGGTCGCGGCCTCTGATGCTTCTGCAGCAGACGTCTCTTGCTCATCGGCGCCACTCGCCTCCGGAATATCGGCCCAGTGATCCTCCAATTTGCGCTGGTCCGACGGCCCTTCACCATCCTGGCTCTGACGTAATAGTGCATTGCCCTCCGCATCACGCATGTCGCGAATGTCGGACGGACCATCGCCGTCGGCAAGGCCGCTTCCTATTGGCTTGCCATCAGCGTCCTGCATGACGCGTGCGTCGGAAGGGCCGTCACCATCACGGACTCCGGCAGGCATTGCTTTGCCATCGGCGTCGAGCATGGCTCGCATGTCGGATGGACCATCGCCATCGCGTGCTCCAGTGGGTTCGGCCTTGCCGTCGGCATCCAGCATGGCGCGGATGTCGGATGGACCATCGCTATCACTCGATCCGGCAGCGGCAGCTTTGCCATCCGCATCCAGCATGGCACGCATATCGGATGGGCCGTCGCCGGCATTTGTCCCGGAAGTGACCGCAGCACCATCAGCATCGTGCATTGCGCGACTGTCCGATACGCCATCATTTTTACCTGTGCCCGCGGTGGCCCCGCCACCTTGGGCATCTTGCATTTGTCGTATGTCTGAGGCACCGCTGCCATCCTTGAGCGATCGCGTCTCCGAAGGCCCGCCTTCCTGGTCTTTTACAGCGCGCTGCGAGTTCGGACCGGTGGCGGCCTTTTTCTTCTTGCGAGCTTGTCCCTCCGCCGCCGCGACTTCCATATGTTCGTCGGCCCGAAAGACCTGCGATTCTTCTTCAGACATGCGCTACCTTTTTAAAAACGCAAGGCATTCTTAACGACTGGCCGGCTGCAGCCCGCGCTGCAGGGACTTCACTGGCCTTAGCCAGGGATCCGCCGGTACACCATCTTTGCGTGCGAAGGTTTCTGCTTCCTTCATGTTCGCAAACGGACCTGAAATCACGATGTAACGTACGCCTTTGTTCTGTGTGCTGACCGCAGCAATCCGGGCACCCGAGAGCGCGCTGTACTGGGCGCGCCATTCCTGGGCCTCGGCCATCGAGTTCACCGACACGTGTTGCACAAAAATACTGCCCGCCGGTGCCTGGCGGATCATCTGGTCGACACCGCGCTCGGAACGTGGCGCGAGGGCGTCTTCCACCGGTACCTTGGTCGTTGCGGCGTCGGTCGTGGTCGTGACACTGGCTGCAGGTTCGGCGGGCTTGGCTGTGTCCGCCGGTTTTGCAGGGCCAGTGTCGGTCGATGCAACGGCATCTGCGCTCGCAGGAACCTTGGCCGCACCGGTGTCGCTCTTGTTGGCAGATGAATCGGCTGCAGGCGGCGGAACTGAAGTCTCGGCCTCTGCGCCTGGCTTGGGGGCAGGTTTTGCCTCAGTCGGGGGCGTGGTCGGCGCGCCTGCCATCTGCACCACCAGACTCATCATCCACGGCGGCAGGTTTTCCTTCAGCGTGGGTGAATTGGCCAGCATGGGGGAGAGGCGCTGCGGAAACAGCAGCGCGATCGTGCCAATGGCGACGGCAAAAAGCAGCACAAAGGCCAGAACCCAGCCAAGCAGGGTTTTAAGTACCGAGGGGCGCTTTGCAGGCTCGGTGAAAACCGATGGGGGTTCATCGTCTTCGGGCGTGTCTTCTTTGGCGCGGGACGGCGTTGGTGGCGTCTGGGTGGGTGTACTTTTGCGAGTCCTTGCGTCGGACAGGTGACGTTCAAAGCTGCCCGCTTCACCCACCGGTTGCGGGGCTCTGACTTCGGCAAAGCCGGTCGCCGCCAATACCTTTTTGACTTCGACTTCAAAGCCCATCCCGCGAGCAGTTTTCAGCAGGGATTCACCCTCGGCCCGCGTGGGTTGTTCCAGTGGCCAGCGCAGCAGTCGCTGGCCAAAATTGTCCAGACTTTTTTCGTGTTGGGCGATGCCGGTTCGGTCGAGCAGGAGTATCAGCGATACATTCGCGCCGGGAAAGTCCTGTACGAGTCGGGATAACAGCTGCAGATCGCGTACACCAATGGCTTTGGCATCATGCGCGATCAGTACGCGGCGGGGTGCAGGAGAGCTTTCGCCATTGCGCGCATCTTCCAACGAGAGTCCGGCAAGTATCTGGTTGAATCGGTCGAGCAGGGCCTCAGTGTTCTGGGGCAGGAAGACTTCGATCTGCAGATCGGGCATCTTGCGCAGCTTGTTAATGACAATACGACCATAGTGATCCAGCACGCCGTCGCTTTCGCTGGAGAGCGACAGCGACAGGCTTTGCTGCTGCACGGCCTTCATGACATAGTCAAAACGGCGGCGATCCGCAGTGCGAAGGAAGATACCTTCGCTGCCGATGGTGTCATTGTTCACATCTTGCGCGGTATCGATCATGTGCTTGCCTCTTCAGTTTCCAGCTTGCCGTTCGCGTCGAACTGCATGTTGGGCGGTACCTTGGGTTGTGGACGCTGCACGGGCGGTGCACCCGGGCGTACGCTGGCAAGGTTGAATATATACGCAATGACTTGCGCGACCGCATAGTACAGGTCTTCAGGTACTGGACGCTCGAGATCAGTGGTGAAGTAGAGCGCACGAGCCAGAGGCGGTGCCTGAAAAATCTCGATGCCGTGCTTTTCTGCCTCTTCCCGGATGCGGGCGGCGACTGCATCGGCGCCCTTGGCCAGCAGTATCGGCGCGCTGTCGCCATTCGGATCATAGGACAGGGCAACGGCGAAGTGTTCCGGGTTGGTGATCACGACATCGGCGTCTTTAACGCGATCGATCATGCGGGCATTGGACATTTCGCGCTGGCGGCGACGGATTTGCGCCTTGACCTCGGGGCGGCCTTCCATATCCTTCATCTCGTCCTTGACTTCCTGCTTGGTCATGCGCATTTGCTTCATGTGCTGCCATTTCTGGAAGGGCACATCAATGAGCGCGATGACAATCAGCGAGCAGGCCATGATCAGCGCAGACTTGGACAGCATTTCACCGGCGACCTTCATGCCGGGTTCGAAAGCCATCTTGCCCAGCGCGTCGAGCGTGGTGATATTGTCCGACAGTACCCAAGTGACTACACCCGCGACCAGGAAAAATTTCAGCAAGGCCTTGCCAAGTTCGACCAGCGCTTTGGTACCGAACATACGCTTCATGCCATTTAGGGGGTTGAGCTTGGATGCCTTTGGCGCGACGGCTTTGAGCGAAAAAAGATAGCCACCGGTTGCACCCGATGCAGCGATAGCCACTGCCGCTGTCAGCAGCAGCAGGGGTGCGATCAAGATGAAGCTCTCGAATATCTCATGCGCGAAAATCGCGGGTAGCAAATTGGGCGAGTGCACCAGCTTGCGATCAAAGTTGAAGCCGGACGCAAAAGCCTCGGCTAATTTGGATACCAACACGCCACCTGTAAGAAACAGAAAACCGAGCGCAGCAATCGTCACTGCGGCAGCTGGCAGTTCGGTGGAGCGGGCAACCTGACCTTCTTCGCGGGCCTTCGACAGGCGCCGCGAGGTAGGTTCTTCGGTTTTTTCTTCTGAGCTGGACTCTGCCATATCAGTTCACCAGTCCAACGAGATCGCGCGCGTGCAGAAAAGCCTGCGTCCAGAGCCAGCGCATGCGGCCGAGAATGCTCTCTAGCGCGATGATGAGAATGATAAAACCGGCGGCAATCGATGCTGGAAAGCCGACGGAGAAGATGTTCAGACTGGGCGCAGCGCGGGTAATGATGCCTAGGCCGATATTAATGAACAGCAGCGAGATCATCACCGGCAGCGAAATCAGTACGCCACCCAAAAAGATCATGGAACTCCAGGCGACCACCTTGCCGAATGTTGCCTGGTTCAGTATGGATTGACCGATCGGCAGGGCAGTGAAGCTATCCATGATCATCGAGATCATGATCACATGGCCGCCGAATCCCAGAAAAATCATGGTCGACAGAATGACCAGAAACTGAGAAATCACCGGCACGTTACCCACGTTCGGATCGATCATGCTGGCCATCGACAGGCCCATGGAGCCAGCCATTGCCTGACCACCCACTACAATCGCACCGATGGCGACCTGCAGCATGAGCCCCATCATGGCGCCAATGAAAAGTTGATTAACGATCTGGAAGAAACCGATTGCACTGATAGGGTCGAGCACCGGCCAGTCGACCATGGGATAAATGAAAAAAGTCAGCACCAGCGCGAGCATGATGCGTATGGGGAGCGTGAGCGCGTCCAGCGAAAAGATCGGCGCTGTGAGCAGCATGGCCGAGATGCGCAGCATCGGCCACAGAAATGTGTAAAAGCGCTCGACGATATCCGCGGCAAGGAGTGTCATGACATCGTTCGGGCGCAGGCCCGGTCAGGAAAAGAGCGCGGGAATGCGCTTGTAGATATCGCGGGTGTAATCCACCAGCATGCTGAGCTGCCAGCCACCAAAGAGCGCCAGCGTGATGCCCATCGCGAGCAGTTTAGGGATGAACGAGAGCGTCATTTCGTTGATCGATGTTGCTGCTTGAATCACGCCAATGAACAGACCAACACCCAACGCGACTACCAGCATGGGGGAGGCAATCACCATAACGGCCCAGAGAGCGCTGCGACCCAGATCGACGACGGTAGCGATTTCCATTTTTTATCCTTAAGAGTCTCAGGGCATCGCGAAGCTCGACGCGAGCGAGCCCATCAGCATGCTCCAGCCATCGACCAGCACGAACAACATCAATTTGAAAGGCATGGAGATCATCATGGGCGAGAGCATCATCATGCCCATCGACATGAGCACGCTCGATACCACCAGATCAATCACCACGAAGGGGATGTAAATCAGAAAACCGATAGTGAAAGCACTTTTGAGTTCCGAGGTCATGAAGGCCGGCACGAGGGTGGTGAAGGGGACCGATTCGGGACCTTCGAGCTCCGTCTTGTTGCGGGCGATTTCCATGAACATCGAAATATCTTCTTCGCGCGTCTGTGCCAGCATGAAGCCGCGGATCGGCGCCTCGGCGGCAGCCAGTGCCTCTTCGAAAGGCATGCCCTGGTTCATGTACGGCAGAATCGCGTTGTTGTACACATCCATCATCACGGGCTGCATGATGAACAGCGTCAGGAACAGTGCCAGTCCGGCGAGCACCTGATTGGGGGGCGTCTGACCAGTACCCAGCGCCTGTCTCAGGATGGAGAAAACAATGATGATGCGAACGAATGAGGTCATCATCAGCAGCATCGAGGGCAGCAGCGTGAGCACGGTCATCAGTGCCAGCAACTGCAGCGTGAGACTGTAAGACTGAACACCGCCTTTGCCAGTCACCACATTCACGACCGGCAGACCTTGCGCGAAAGCGAGCGCCGGCATCAGCGCGGGCAGCAACAACAGCAGGGTAATGAATAGTCGGCGTGCCATGATCAGGCCTTGTCTTTGTTTTGTGCCGACTTGAGCAAGTCGGCGAAACGCTGTGCCAGTGGCGCCGTGTTTTCTGCACTGTTGGCCTGGGCTGCCGTGTCGGCGGCGATCTCTTCGGCTGACAGCGGGAAGCTGGCCAGCGTATTGATTTGTTGTACGGTGATGCCGAGCAGGATGTCCTGGTCTTTCACGCGCACCAGCACGACCTTTTGGCGTGGCGCGAGCGAGATGGTGTCAATGACGCGGATGCGACGCTGACCCATGCCGAGCAGGTTGCCGCTTTGCATTCGCTTGAGCGCGTAGAGCAGGGCACCCAGCAGTGCGAGTACCACGCCAAAGCTGAAAGCAAACGACAACCAGTCGGAAGCATGCATGATGATCTTTCTTTACAGGTTCTTCATGCGGTCGCTGGCAGGCACGACGCGTGTCAGTCGGATGCCGTAGCGATCATTGACGAGCACCACTTCACCCTGTGCCACGACCGTGTCGTTGACCAGCAAATCGAGCGGCTCACCGGCGATGCGTTCCAGTTCGACCACGCTGCCCTGCGTCAGGCGCAACAGATCGCGGATCTTCATTTTTGTGCGACCCACTTCCACCTTGATCGCGACCGAAATGTTTTGCAACACTTCAGGATTGATGTGGTGGTTAGGTGGTGTCTCAACGGCCTCGGTTACTTCGCCGTCGTTCTCTTGTTCTGTAGTTACGTCACTCATGATGCATCCTCGATTGTTAGAGGGTTTCCGGGCTGGTGGCTTTTTCGATGCGGACCGCAACCTGCGGACCCGACATACCCACCTGAACTTCGAAAGCGGGCAGGCCGCCAATCAGCATGGTCGCCAGCTCGGGTTTTTTGAAGAATAACAAATCGCCTTCCTTAAGGTTACGGACTCGCGAGTAGTCATCAAGGACAGTACCCAGGAGAACTTGCAGCTCCAACTGCGAATCACCCACAGCCTTGGTCAGTTCCTGACGCCATTTCAGATCGGATTCTTCGCTGCCATCGGCCTGCACGCGGTTGCGCAGCAGGTCACGCAGGGGCTTGAGCGAAGCATACGGGTATACCAGATCCACGAAGCCTTTGATGCCACCCACGCTTTCAGTTTCAAAGCGCGTCATGATCACGAGATCATTTTCGTCAGCGATCTGAGCGAACTGCGGATTGATTTCCGAGCCTGTATGTTCAAATTCGACTTGCAGCAGGGGTGCCCATGCCTCTTTGAGAGAGCGGAAGAACACCTCAATGATGATTTTGATGATGCGTGATTCCGTCGGCGTGAACATACGCGTCGGGGGCAGCCAATTGGTCGGCGTTTCGCCTTCTTTGTCTCCGGTACGTCTCTTGGGCATGCCTGGCATGCCGCCGCCGGAACCGCCAAAAAAATTATCCAGCGCAGAAAAAACAAGCGTTGGCTCAATCGTCACCATCGAAAATCCGCGCAGGGGATTAATGCGGATGGTGTTGACTGCCAGCGGGGCACGCAGGTCTTTAAGATAGTCGCCGAAACGAACGATCTGTGCGCGTGACGGATTGATACGGGGACTGGTGCGAAGTACTTCCATCAGACCCATGCGGAACAGACGCACAAAGCGTTCGTTGATCATCTCGATGGACGAGGTGTTCACACCCAGCGTGCTGTCCTCACTGGCCAGATCGTGTTTCTTGACCCGGGTCGTCAGGTTGAAGCCGGTATCGACTGCGATGGTGCCGTCATCGATCCCGCTAGCTAATGCAGCGAGTTCTTCTTGTGACAGCAGGTTGCCTGTATCAGCCATGGCGTCAATCGTCCCTGGATTCTTGAACGTAGGTTATTGAACAACAAACTCGGTGAACATGACTTCTTCGATACCACCGAAGCCTTCATATTTTTCCAGCAGCGAGTTGATGGTCAGTCGTACTTCTTCAGCCAGCGCTTTGCGGAAATCCGGTTCGCGCAGATCGGCCTCGGTCTTTTGACGCATCACATCCAGTATGCCTGCACGCAGCGCGAGCTCATGGGTCTTGACGTTCTTGATCACACGGTCATCATAGTGTGTCATGACGGTGAGCGTGACCTGCATCACTTTACGCGAGCCGGCGACGTTGGAGAGCAGGGGCTTTTCAAGCGCATAGTAATTGAACTTCCAGCGCTGATTGTCTGCATCCGGCGTCACGAGTTCTTTGGCAGGAGGTTCCGCACCTGGCTTGCCGTGACCGTCGTCCTTTTTGGGTTCGCCGTGACCGTCATCTTTCTTGGGTTCGCCGTGGCCATCATCCTTTTTGGGTTCGCCGTGGCCATCGCCATGACCGCCGCCATGACCATCGCCACCCTCGAGTTTGTCGAGTTGGGCATCAACGGCTTCTTTGGCCTGCTCTTTCTTGGAAAAGAACCCGGTCGCCAATAAAGTGCCACCAACGGAGGCGCCAATCAGGAACAGAACGGCCACGACCATCAGGATGATCTTGATCAGCGGACCTTTTTTCTTCGGTTCGCCTTCGACTTGTTCTTCGGGTGCCGCAGCTTCTTCAGCCATCACATCCTCCAGCTATCAATTGCATTCTTGTACTGCGATCAAACCAGAACATCGAGCCCATCGGGGCCTTTGCTGACATTCCGGGTCGTCATTGAGGTGGAAACCTCGCTGACTGTCTCTGTTTTGCCTTTGCCAGCCTGGCCGCCAGATCCGGACGACGAGCGTCCAGGTGTCGGGTTTCCGCCATGTTGGCTGTTTTGCCTTACGTTAACATCCATCGTAGCAACATCCATGCCTAGTTGGCTCAGGACTTCCTTCAGCCGGGGCAGGCTGTCGGCGATCAGATCTCGCGTCATGGCCTGACCGGCGCTGAAACTGGCTTGCAGTGCGCCTTCTTTCATCTTCAGTTCAATATCGATGTTGCCTAACTCATGGGGCTTGAGTGCCAGGTCGACACGCCAGTCGCCTTTGGCAATTTGCGCCGCCAACCTTTGTCCCAGTGCCTCGCCAAGTCGTTGGGACAGGCGCTCGTATTGTTCAGTGCGCTGAGTCTGGTCCGGGCGGGGCGTCGGGCTGGCGTTGTTCGTGGGGGCTGTGTCGGATGAGCCCTGTGTTCGCCCTTCGCCACCGTGCGAACGCCCCGCGAGGATTTCTGCCATGTCGTCTGGCGCTATCTCGGGTGCGACAACCAGCGTTTCAACCGCGGCGATCTTCATTTCTTCGGGCAGGAGGGTCAGATCGGTGGGCAGGGTCGGACCCGTACCTGCCGCAGTGGGCGGCGGCCATCCAGGGGCCACGCGTTCGGCGCGTTGGCTGGCTTGTTTCATTTCCAGGCGGCGCGCAAACTGGGCCGCCTCGGAGGCGCCCAGTATCAGGCTGGCCGCCAGATTCTGATGGGCTGATTCAGGATGCGCGGCTGGATCGGCCGGTGCTGCCTGAACTGGCGGTGCGGCCGGCATCAGATTGCGTACGCCATTCAATCCAAAGAGAGCGCTCTGGGTGGACGGCTGCGTATTGGGTAGTCCATCGGGTAGCGCATCGGCGGCTTTGCCCAGCGTCCAGCGCAAAGTAGCGTCGTCGCCCAGATCCAGACTTTCGGTCCGTGGGGGCGAGGTGGATGCCGGCTGGGATAGCACGGAGGCAATCGCTTTTTCCTCTGGCTTGAGGGCCGTGGCCAGCCGATCCACCGCGAGCTGCGGTTTTTCTTCCCATGCGTTGAGGCCCTCAACACCCACTGCCGAGGCCGGATCTACCGCGCCGGCGGGTGCAAGCGCGGGTCCGGGTTTCTGGAAGATCAATGCGAGTGCGTCTTCATCCATGCCCTGGGATCGGGCGAAGGCATACAGACTGTCATCGCTGAGTGCAGGTGTGCTGGTGGTAATGATGTGTACCGCAGGTCCCAGGACCTGAGCGGCCAGACCCACCACGGGTGGCGATGCCTTGCCTTCGGGGGCGGCAAGATTTTGCCCCTCCAGGCCGCCCATCATGGCGCCAAAGAGGGCGCCGAATTCACCATCCTCACCTTCCGCATTGAGGCCAGATGCCTTGGAAGGACTGAGTTTTCCAGCCTTTTGGGCTGGGTGGGCGGCAGACGTTGCTGAGTTGAGTACAGAGGTCATGGAGCTTTCTGTTTCCAGGTTAACCGAGGGTTTCCTGTCTCAAAGCAAAAATCATGTCAGGTCGGAAATGGACCCTGCTGTCTGCACGCGATTATATTAACTTCAAGTAACTTTTTGCAAATAGAATGCCTTTTGGATACTCATCGGACAAAAAAATCCCGGCCTGAGCCGGGATGCAGATGGAGATTTGCCGTCCTGCGAATAAGCACCGTCATCTCGTCGAAGGCCGGGATCCAGCGTCGTTCGAATACATCAATGCCTCGGGCTGAGCCCAGCACTCTCGTATCGTCAATCCTTAGTTCGGCGCAAAAGTCCGCGCAGAGGGGGGCACCAGCGAAGGCACAACTTGCCAGGCACCACGGATTTCATTCATGAGGTTATGAACTTCCTGCAGCGCTTCGAGATCATTGTGCGCATTCACATGGAACAATCGACGCGTCACGTAGCTGTAGAGGTCGTTGAGGTTGCGAGCGATATCGCCGCCTTTTTCGAAGTCGAGCGCGCCCTGCAGGCCCACCACGATACGGCCGGCACGCGCGAGGCTCTTGGATTTCTCGCTGATCGAGCCGCGCTCGATATGGCCTTTGGCAGTGGCCAGGCTTTCTATCAGGCCGTCAAACAGCATCTGTATCAGTTGGATGTTGTCAGCACCGGCAACACCGGTGGTGACTTTCACATCGCCATAGCTCGCTAAAGCACGTTCTCTCATATTCATGGTCTGTCGCTCCTGAATGAATCATTGCGTCAGACCATGTATCGGCAGGTGTCTGGAAGACTTGAGCTTGGCTCGCTACACCATTGCCAGATCAGTAAAACTTTTTCAGCTCACTGTGGCTTTCTCCGGCTCTGCAGGTGTTTCGGCTACCGCTTCGGTTTCGGTGGATACTTCAATTTCCCCGGCACTCTCCGGATTGGCTTCTGCGGCATTTTCCGCAGTCTCGACATCCTCGGAAAGCGGCAACATTTCGCCGCTGTCTTCAGTCAGATCGACGGGGAGATAATCGGCTTCTTCCGGTGCAGGCAGGGCAGCGACTGCGTCGCCTTCGAGTACAGGTTCTTCACCATCCCATGCAGCATCTTCTGCCGGCAGCATCTCTTCTTCGCTGCTTGCTTCGCCATCGACCGGTGGTTCTTCTTCCGTGGGTCGGCTCGCCGGTACCAGGACTTTAGAGAGCAGATGTCGCGGGGGCAGGTTGGTGGCCGAGTAAAGCGCCTCACCGATATCATCGATGCGTGAGAGGACGGCCTCGTGTTCTTCGGGCGGCAAATTGATCAGATCCTGCCCTGCGCGATAAATGCCGGAGGCATATTCGTGAGGCAACCAGGATTCGATTTCGCCTCGCAGGGTCGGCACAACGCGGTCGCACCGCACTGGCATCGCAAAGCCTTCGCGCGCATCGAGTTTGCCATCTTCGAAGAGTAACTCCAGATGCTTTTGCAGCAGGGCCTCGTAACGTGGCTTGAGTGGTTCGAGTTTCTTCGCATCCCAACCGGGCAGGGGAATGCCAATCATGGCATCCCACAATTCCTTGCCGCTCAGGCCGCCAAAAGTATCGTCAGGTTTATGCGGTGTCTTCTGCAGATCGGCATGCTTGTGCAATTCATTCAGCCGATCGAGCATGAAAAAGACCACCAACAGCAGTCCCACCAGTCCGGTGAAGATCAGCAGCAGCAGGATGGTATTCATCTGGTGCCCCATGAGTTTCTCTCTTTATGTACGCGCAAGTGGCTCGGTCTGAAGCTGCGCGCGCAGCTTTTTGACATTCGCCGTCAGGATTTGCGAGACGCGTGATTCCGACACACCCAGCACCTCACCGATTTCGCGCAGATTCAGCTCGTCAACGTAGTACAGGGAAATCACCAGTCGGTCGCGTTCGGGCAATCCTTCGATGGCATCTGTCAGTGCTTCCATCATTTGGGATTCCTCGACAATCGCTTCCGGCTGTCGTGAAGCCTGATCCGGCATGTTCATCACTTCATCCGAAACGACTTCCATCGAGAAGGTTTCAAACTGTCGTGCAGCACCCCGGTCTTTTTCAAAATTATCCAGCCCTACGCCCATGTACTCGGCCAGTTCTGCCTGCGAAGGCGCGCGTCCAAGTTCAGAAGCCAGTGCCTGATTCGCTGCGCTGTGTGATTTATTGAATGCGACGGCAGAGCGGGGCAGGAAGGAAAGCCTGCGTACCTCATCAATCATCGCGCCGCGTATGCGGTTGTGCGCATAGCTTTCAAAAACGACACCCTTGGTCGGATCAAAAGCGCGTGCGGCCTCAATCAGGCCAATCATGCCGACCTGAACCAGTTCATCGACTTCCATGAACGGCGGAATGCGGGCCTTCAGATGAACAGCTATTCGTTTGACCATGCCGAGATGGTCAAGAATCAGCGCCTCATCGCGGTTCCCGGTCTGGTCGTAGAGTCGGATCGATGGTGGCATGGTTTAACCCCCGTTCCCCGGTTTCACCAGTCGCTCCATGAAAAACTGGAGCCCGCCCGAGGCGTCACTGATTTCCGGCAGATTGGTAATTGCATCGGCCAGTCGTCTGAAATCACGCGCACCGGCACTGCCGGGTGCGAATTCCAGAATGGACTGGTATTTTTTCAATGCGGTCAGCACCAGTTCATCGGCTTCAATCGATGTCAGGTACTGCAGTGTTTTACCCAGAAAACGATCGCAAACCTCGTTGACGCGTCGGTACAACTGCGCACCGGCGGCCTGGCTGTCGACCATGTTGGGGATGAGATAAATCTCGTCCAGCTCCAGATCGCGTGTCATCACCTTGATGATGCCGTAGGCGTCTGCGATCGAAGAGGGTTCGTCGCGTACCACGACAAAGCGCCGCTGGCAGGCTTCCATGAACGCGAGCACCGATGGCGCAATGCCAGCGGCCGTATCGACGATCAGATAATCGATTTCATCATCAAGCTCGGAGAAGGCTTGCACGATACCCGCCGTGATGGCCGGACTGATAGCCGCCATGTGATGCACGCCTGAGGCACCTGGCACCAGCTTGACGCCTTGTCGCGAGGTGACAATGATTTCTTTGAGTGTTTTTTCACCCGCAATCACATGCGAGAGGTTGTATTGAGTCTGGCAACCGAGTGCAATCTGCGCATTTGCCAGACCGAGGTCGGCATCCAGCAGCATGACCTGCTTGCCCATCATCGTCAGTGCCACCGCCAGATTGGAGGAGAGGGTGGTTTTACCCACGCCACCCTTGCCGCTGGCGATGCCAATCACTTCGGTTTTTCGTTTAGTTGATGGCATGTGCGCTCTTTTCGATACGGGCAACCAGGGCCTGGGCCGCGGTCACGACGGAATGATCGGGTTCTGCTTCTGCAGCATCGTTTGCTGTGTCGTAAGCCGGCAATCCCAGTCCGCGAATAGCAAGCGAGACCAGTTCGGTGGCGGTCAGAATCTGGCAGCTTTCGGTCGCCGATGGGCTGTGTGACGCGGCCGACAGTGGCACCGATTTTTCACACAGCACCTGCAGCAGCGACCATGGCTGTGTTGCTTCGTCCATGCGCGACACCATCAGACTGTGCCAGTTGATTCGGGAATCCACCAGATATTTGCGCACCGTCGTGCCGGAGGCATCGGCGGGCAGTACCAGATGACAGGCGAGATCCTGCGCGCAGGCGCTGATCTGATCCAGTTTGCCGGCAACTTCAATGCCGGGTGTATCGATGAGCACCAGCTTGCGATTGCCCAGTTCACTGAGCAGCATTTTCAATGTGTCGGGATCGGTGGCGCGCAGGCAATCAACACCGCTTTGCGCGCACAGCATTTGAATCTGACTCCATGCGCCGGCACGCTGATCGCAATAGCTGATCACGGCAACCGACTCCGGACCTTTGCGCTCTGCCGCAGCACGGGCCAAGCGAGCGACCATCATGGTCTTGCCTGCACCGGAAGGGCCGGCGATTGCATGAATGCCGCGCTGGGGCAGCTTGGCCCAGTGCTCACCCACACTTTCAATCAAATGCGTGCGCAGCGCTTCAGTCGCTTGCTGCAGATCATCCATGTCGCTGATGTGATCCACCAGCAGGGTGCGCAGTGAAACAGGAATGCTCGCTTCTGCCAGCGCTGTCACCAGCGGACGCACCGCTGATTTGGTGGAAGATTCCGATTGCCATGAAGCGACGCGCTGTGCGAGTTTGAATTCTTTGCGAATGGCAGAAAGTTCATCACGCACCATATCGACGATCTCGCGTCCGCGAATATAGTCGCGCTGATCTTCTGCATTTTTTTGCGCGGGTGTCGTGATTTCCGGAGCGAGGGTGGCAGTAGCGCCATTCTCGACTTCTCTGAATGATTGCTTGAGCACCTGTCCGAAGCGCTGTCCATCGCCCAGATCGCTGGTTTCCAATAGCGTCTCGGGTGCGACGTCGACTGCCACGATGACTTCGGTCATGCCGTTGACTTTGGCATTCGAGACGAACAGCACGTCCTTGCCGTAGAGCGCGACTGCTTTTTCAGTCGCTCTGCGGATGTCTTTGGCGAGTATGCGTTTGAGTTCCATGGGTTATGCCTTTAACTCTTTGCTTGCGCTTCTACGGTGTAAATAACTTTGACTGACTGGTCGTCTGGTATTTCGGTATACGACAACACGATCAGCTCGGAAATGCGGTGACGAACCATTTTGGAAAGCCAGGGGCGAATCGAAGGGGCCACGACCAGCACGGCCGGATTGCCTTGATCTTCCACGGTGCGCGTTGCATCGCGCAGGGCAGAGAACAGGCTCTCGGCGAGACCGGGTTCGATCACTATGCTTTGGCCTGGTGCGCCATTGGTCAGCACGTTATGGAGCAATTGTTCGAGTTCGGGCGCCAGTGTCATGACAGCCAGATTTTCCTGCGTATCGAGCAGTTCCTGAACAATCATGCGGCCCAGCTTGGGTCGGACCATCGCGGTCAATTGTTCGGGGTCTTGTGTTTTTGCGGCGGCATCCGAGAGTGTCTCGACGATGGTGCGCATATCGCGGATGGCAACGCCTTCCGAGAGCAGCATTTGCAGCGTGCGCGTAATCACGCCCAGCGCCATCTTGCCCGGGACCAGATCTTCTACCAGCTTGGGCGACTTCGCTGCCAGCTTGTCGAGTAACTGTTGTGTCTCGTCGTGCGAGAGCAATTCAGACGAGTTTTCGCGCAGGACTTTGTTCAAATGGGTCGCAATGGCAGTGGCCGGATCCACGACGGTATAACCCAGCGTGCGCGCGTAATCGCGCTGCGATGGATCGATCCATACCGCGTCCAGACCAAACGCAGGTTCTTTGGTGGGTATGCCTTCGAGTTCGCCATACACTTTGCCGGGATTGATCGCGAGTTCACGACCGCTCTTGATTTCGCCTTTGCCACGAACGACGCCATTGAGAACGATGTGATACACGTCCGGGTCGAGATTGAGCGCATCGCGGATACGGACAGGCTGCACCAGGAAACCCAGTTCTGCCGAAAGTTTTTTGCGCACGCCTTTGACTCGCGGCATCAGCTGCCCGCCAGTCTCCGGGTTCACCAACGGAATCAGGCCGTAGCCGATTTCCAGACCGATCAGGTCGACCTGATCAACATCATCCCAATCCAGTTCTTTCGGTGCATCCGGCTTGGCTTCGGCCGCCTGAATCTCGGCTTCCTCTGCGACGGTTTGTTCTTTCTGAATCAGCATGAAGCCCAGGCCCGCAGTCGCCAGCGCCAGCGTCAGGAACACCAGATGCGGCATGCCCGGCACGATACCCAAGATCGCCAGAATGCTCGCACTAATAAATAGAGCAGAGGGGTTCGACAATTGCGTCACTGCCTGCTCGGTCATGGACTCCGAGGTCGTCACACGGGTGACGATGATCGCAGTGGCCAGCGAGAGGAAAAGCGATGGAATCTGAGCGACCAGTCCATCACCGATGGTCAGCAAGACATATAGCTTGCCGGCTTCGGCAAATGACAGGGAGTGTTGCGCTACGCCGATGGCGAGGCCACCGATCACGTTAATCAAGAGAATGAGCAGGCCGGCCATCGCATCGCCCGAGACGAATTTCGAAGCACCGTCCATGGATCCGAAAAAGTCCGATTCCTGAGCGATCTCGTCGCGGCGGGCCTTGGCTTGTTCCTGGGTGATCGAACCGGCATTCAGGTCAGCATCAATCGCCATCTGCTTGCCCGGCATCGCGTCCAGGGTGAATCGGGCGTTCACTTCCGACACCCGGCCAGCGCCCTTGGTGACCACGACGAAGTTAATAATCATCAGGATCACGAAAATAATGAAACCGACCAGATAGTTGCCCGCGATGACAAATTCGCCGAAGGCGGCAATCACGGCCCCCGCTGCGTGCTCACCCTCGTGGCCATTGACCAGAATCACGCGGGTCGAGGCTACGTTCAGGGCCAGTCTCAGCATGGTGGCGAACAGCAGAACCGACGGGAAAGAAGAAAAATCCAGGGGTTTGCGCGTGCCGATCGCGATCATGATGACCACGACACTGACCAAGATATTAAAAGTGAAAAGAATATCCAGCAGCAAAGGCGGCATGGGAACGACCAGCATTGCCATAATCAACAGCACAAGGAACGGGATACCGAGCCCGGAGAGCTCAAATCCCGACAAGCGCTGTCGAATAGTTGACATGGATAGCGTGGACATTTTTAAATTCTTTTAAAAATCAATCACTTGTAATTAACGGCCTGAAGAGTCAGGTTTCCTTGCGGAACATATAAGCAAGTGATGTGCCATCGGTGTTCGGACAGCACCCGCGAAAACCTCGGTAGGCGATCCCAAAACATGGTCAGCTCAGCCTCATCCTCAAAAATTGCATTATTGAAATCAAATCGTCCTCCGCATTAAAGAAGCCAGCCCAATTGCCGATAAACCGTGGGAGCGAAGGTGTATTGCCTTCCGTTAATACTTTGTAAAGCGGTGTCACCGGGGACTCAATCAGGCATTATTTGAGGGATTCCCGGAGGAAATGCTGAGATGTACCGCAAGAAGTATTCCGGCCGCTAGCTCGCTGCTGACTAACCAAGGGGTGATTCATGAACAAAATGTCCAAATGCACGATGGTCTCGCTGGCCGTGCTGATCTCGGCTTGCCAATCCATACCGTCGGTCGCTGTCGCCGACAACGCGTCGGCCAAGGCAGAAGTCAAGCCGGTCGATCCTCAGCCTGAAGCCAAGGTTGAAGCCAAACCTGAACCCAAGCCGGAGCCCAAAGTCGAGGCCAAGGCAGAAGCGCCAAAGCCTGCGCCTGATGCGGTCAGCATGATCACGCCGATGATGGAGCGTCAGCAAACCATCCGCGCGACCGGTTATGCCGTCATCAGCACGCAGAACCACAAAAACGGTGCTCAGCAGCGTCTGATGGCGATTCGTGCCTCGAAGCTTGATGCCTACCGCGCCCTGACTGAACAGGTTTATGGCCAACAACTCGACGCCACCACCACTGTGGCCGAGATGATGATCACCAGTGACACTTTCCGCACCCGCGTACAAGGCATCATTTACGGCGCCGTGCTGGAATCGATCACACCGATCGGTGACGATACCTATGAGACCACGTTGTCTCTGGATGGCCGTGTCGTGAATGACCTGCGCGTACTGTATCTGCACCAGCTGGCTGCACGTAACCGGTAATCAATCATGCGCGCTCCCCGACTCCTGCCCCTGCTGCTTGCGCTGCCTCTGGCTTGCGCCGCCATTCCGTCGTTCGCCGATACCTCGGGTCTGCCGACGGATCCGCGCAAGCGTCTGGAAGCATTGCAGCATGCGCTCGTCGCTGCTGCGATGGATAGCCAGACCCGTGTGCGCACGGCAGCCTGGGTGGACAGCACGGGGAAGCTGCATGAAAACACCCGCATCACCTCCGACATGAAAGTGCGCGGAGTGCGGGTGCAGTCTTACGTGAACGCAGAAGATGGTCCCTCGGCTGCGATCGTGGCCGAATCCCGGAATGCAACGCCCAGCGAAGAAATTTGCAAAGCCAACGTGCAGCGCTATCGCCGCGAAGCTACCCTGGAAACGGCATTGCGCATTCACACCAGCGGCGCTGATCGCTATCAGTGGGTGATGTTGATGGATCAGGCGCGTGCCCGTCTGGTGTCGCGTGCGACCACGGCCCGGATGTGGCAGCTCGCATCGCCCGCCATCTTGCCGTCGACGACCTACGAACGCATGCTGACTGGCGCGGTGCCCGACATTTCGCCTTACCACATGGTGATGGAAATTCTGCCACCTGGAGCGCTGGCCATCGAGCCTGTGCGTCCCAAGCAGACCTTCCGCGAGAAATCGGCACAAATGGTCAAGGCGGTCGCCAACTACGTGACCGATGAGCCACGTCGCAGTGACCCGGTTCCCTTTGTGATGCGTCTCTCGGTTTACGAGCGCAGCAACCAGCGTTTGCTGTGGCAGGACGCGGTGCCTCTGTTCTTCCCCGAGCGTGAACTCGTCACCACCAGTCAGCCTTTGCCGCCGGGCCTGCTCTCCGAGCTTGATCGCGTGCTGGATGGCTGGCAGAAGAGCATGGACAACAATTTTTCCTGCCGCCCGCAGCAGTTCAACGTACTGCAGGAAACGCCCAATGGTTGGGTGATCAATGGCGGCCAGGTGGCCGGTCTCTCGGCAGGCGATCAGCTGCTGTTGATGAACCGTGAACACCTGCCGGCCCGAATTCTGGAACCCGACAGTGCCCAGCATCTGGCACTGGTGGAAGTGGTTAGTGTCGCTGCCGGGCGCGCCATCGTGCGCAAGCTCGCGGGACCGGCCAGCATCGCCCGGTCGGGCGACTGGGTTGCGACCCCTTTTTAATGAAGCACTGGTTTTTTCAGCGTTTCCCTGAAATTTTGCGGAGAATAAAATGAATATCGTCCAACGCAAACTGCTGATCGCCGTGATCGCGCTGTTCTGCAGTGCTGGTGCCGCTGCCAACGATCCTCCCAAGGAAGCTCCGAAGGATGCCAAGGCAGGTGATCACAAGGATGACAAGAAGGACGGCAAGGATGCCAAGGACGCCAAGGATGCTAAAGCTGACGCGCCCGCCGAGCCTGAATTGCCCTCGAAGCCTTACCCGACCAATGTCACTCCCAAGGCTTTCCAGCCGAAAAAGGATGCAGCGCCCAAGGCTGATGCTGGCCATGACAAGCCTGCAGACAAAGCGGATAAAGCGGGCGACAAGCCAGGTGACAAGACAGCCGCAAAACCAGGCGCGGACAAACCTGCAGACAAGCACGCAGCAGAAAAGCCCTCTGACAAAGCGGGTGATGCGCACGCCACACCCGCGCCCAAGCATGACAGCGCCCCGCACAAGGTCGTGAAAAAACACCATGCCGGCCACAATGCGCATGCCAAGACACCACAGCCAACGCCGGCGATGGTCGAACTGGCGCGCGAAGTCGCAGCCCAGCAGAAAAACACCAACGCCCAGTCGTATGTCGTGCAGGCGCGCGATAACCTTGACAGCGTCATCCGCAAGACCATGCCCGCCAATTTGTTTGCGGCTGATGTATTGCGTCAGGCTTACTTCCGTGCGAACCCCGCTCTGGTAAACAACGCCAACGTCAAACTTCGTCAAGGCCAGGTGCTCCAGGTGCCCGATGTTGCCACGGTACGTGCGGTCGTGATGTCCGACAGCGGTAACAGCCACGGAAACGACAGCAAAATCAGCCTGCATTCGACAGCACCTGTGGTGGCACCGACCGTGGCGCCGACCGCCAACGATCTGAATCCGCCGATTGCGATTCCTCGTTTGCCTGTCAATGTGGCGGGCAGTGCGAATCCGGCACCGGAAGTCTCTCCGGAAGAAAAGAAGAAGTGGGTGCGCTACCCATAACGCGGAGCGTCCCGTATGTTGTCCGGCCCTGAGCAGGCAGCCCTGCCGGGGCGACTCAATCCGATCTATCTGGAGGGCCGTCCCCTCCAGCTCGAAACGCCCATCGCCCAGCAGCTTGGTCTGCGCGATGGGCAAATTGTTCAGGCCAGCGTCGAGCTGCGCGGCGAAGCGTTAAAGCTTCTTCTCAATGGCAAGCTGTTCGACCTGCCGCCTGCCCTCAGGTTTCGTCCGGGTGATAGCGTGTTTCTGCGCGCCTATCAGGGCGCGAATGGCTGGCTGCTGAAGATTTTCGATCCTGGTAGTCAGCCTGCGGAAACAGCGGCAGCGCCGTCAGCGGCTTCACCCCCACCCGAGTTACCGGCGGCGCAGATCAATGCCTCGCGTCTGGCAGCGTTGTCGCTGCGGCCACCCATGTCGCCGACCTTGCTGGATTTGTTCGCACCGCGCCAGGCGGCTTCGCTGCTGCAAACCACGGGCAATCCCGAACTCGCTGCCATGTTTCAGCGTCTGCAGCTGTCGATGCGCGGACTTTCTGCTGCTGGCCTTCAGGCCGCTATTCTTGGTTCAGGTTTCTGGATGGAGGCGTTACTGTCGCGTGGTCAATCGCCGCCCGCCAACGATACCAAGGCCTGGCTGCGGCGCATGATTCGCGCGTTGAGTGATAAAGAAACCTCGGTTGTCTCGGGCCTTAAAAAAGCCGTTGATGACATCGAATCGGCACAAGTCGAATCGCTCGCAGCGCAAGCGAGGGGAGAGCTCTTGTTCAGCATGGTGCTGCCTTTTGTCGATGCCAATCCTGTCCACGTGCGTTTTTTCAGACCGGCACGCCAGCCGGGTCGCGAGGCGCCGCCATTTTCAGTCGACATTCATACCGAAAATGAGGTGCTGGGTGAGATCTGGCTCAAGACCTCGATAACCCATGCATCCCATGTAGATCTGATGATGTGGGCACTGAAAGGCAGTGCCGTCAGACTCGCTCGCAAACACAGCGATGCGCTCGGTCAGCGCCTGCAAAAGGCTGGTCTGACCATGGATTCTTTCCGCATTTTTCACGCCGCTCGCCCCAGTTTGCCCGATGGCTGGACACCGCCGGCGGGTGCCATGCTGGACGTCTGCGCATGAAGCGCACGCGCGAAGCCGTCGCGCTTGCCTACGGCAAGCGGGAAGCACCTGTCGTGACTGCAAAAGGTCGCGATGAACTGGCCGACGCCATTATTGCCGAGGCAAAAAAACAGGGGGTGTATATCGCCCAGGATCGCGAGCTCGTCGCCGCGTTGTCTCGTCTCGATCTGGAGCAGGAAATACCGCGCGAACTGTACGTGGCGGTCGCGGTGGTGTTGTCTTGGGCTTACTGGCTACAGGGTATGAAGCCAGGGGACGAGAAGGGGTAATCAGACCTCTTCGTAACCGCGACCGGCGCGCGAACGCGCCATGCGGCCAAGACGATCGTAGACTTCGACCGAGGCGGTAGTATCAAAACCATTCAGGGTTTGCAGCGTGCCACGTATTGCGTCAAGTTTGCGGCTGATCAGAATCTCGTTTCGGCGATGCATGTCGCGGCAATCGGTAATCAGATTTTTGAAGGTATCCCACTCGGGATCGTCCAGACGATTCGATTCAGTGCCCACACCGGTCAGGCGTATCAGTGCATCGAAGATCTGGGTTTTCTCGGGTTGCAGCGAATCGAAGACATCGAGATTTTGTTCCCGCAGTGCGTCGAATTCCTGCTGCAAAATTTGCTGCAAAACCAGTCCGTGCTGCAGCGCCGCCACCAGCTCGGGGCTGGGTACGGAGGAGGGCGCGGCTGTCGTAGCTTCGAGCATGAACGATCAGTCGATCAGCTTTTCGATAGCCACAAAGCTTTCAGCGATGCGGCGAGCGTTCATCGGGTAATTACCGTCACGCAGTGCCTGCTTGATGGCCTCAACCTTTTCGCGGTCAAAGCTGGGTTCTGCCGCAGCGCGCTGAGCGATTGCGGAGAGTTCCAGCGTGTCCTCATTGGGCGCGGGGAGCTTGGATGCTTTGGTTGCCTCAGGCTGGCCATCGCCGGGACGCTCGAGGGCGCGGCGCTTGGTTTTCTCGAGGGCGACTTTGTCCAGCGTGGCGCTGCCGCTGAAAATACTGGATATCGGGTTACTCATGGTTTTCTCTCACTTTCGGCCTTTGGCCTTTCATTCCTGTCACAAGGAGTATCGGATGGGCTTTAAAAAACTTGAGCCCTTTTATAAAAAAATTGGAGCTATATGCAAACCCATAGATTTTTAATTAGACAACTTCCTCTAACTTCCTTTAACCACACCTTTTCCTGTCACAACGCCGCCCAAAATGCGGCCAGATTCGGTATTTCTCAATTTGATCTGTTCGCCAAGCCGGCCATCCTGCATGGCTTCAAGGCGCACTGAAATCTGAAATTCACCCGCTTTACCTACCGTCAGCTGCACCAGCTCGCCACGTTTGACCATGATGGCCTGACGCATGTCCACGTTTCTGACGGGTTCGCCAGCGCGCAGGGGCCTGACCAGCTCCTGACCTTCCAGGCCAGTGGCTTCAAATAGAAACGACTTATTGATTTTATCGGCATCCATCTTCTCCAGCTTGAACATCTCGGGCTGCAAAAGCTGGCCGACGGTCAGATTGCTCGCGGCCACCAGCACCATGCGAGATTCCGGGGTCACCGGCGCTGGCGGTGTATGCGGTGGAGGCGGCGTCGTTACCTGAGCGGCCTGATTGGATGGCTTTGCATTGGCCGGCACCGGTTGCTGAACTTGGGCGAATCCTGCCTTGACATAAAGCTGCCAGGCGGGCTTCAGGCAGCGGGCTCTGACACTTTCGCGATTAACAAAAGGATAATCAAAGCTGTATTGAGAGGCGCAAGGCTGAACGGCCACCCGGGAATCCAACGGAGCGATGATGACCTGGTCGACCGGAACCTGATTTTGCGAGGCCACCCATTTTGCCACTTCGGCAATTAGGGTTTCCTGCGGACTGGCAGCAAAAGCTGAGGGTACGAGCAGCACCAAGGCTGCCAACCGCCGCGCGAGTCGGCCGCAGGTGGAAGTCAGGACAGCTGTTGTTCTCATCATCATTGCCATTGTTAGTAAATTGACGCTCAGTTCTTGAGAAATCACCTTAGCTTCTGCTTTTCTGGAACAGGCCTTGCTAATTCTTTGCTATCCGGGCTCTCAACTGTTGAACTCCCGACAGTTGTTAGCCCTAAAGCAAAAAGAGTTCCAGCCCTCATAAAGGCCAGCCAATATGCAGATTCAAGCCAACAAAGCCCAGCTTGCCGCCAACACGACCGAGGCCACCCGTGCTGCCGAACGCAAGGGCAAGGCGGGGGATTTCCGACAGGTGCTGGCGGATGCCAAGGACGGTAATGGGGCAACAGTCACGGTTCAGCGGGGTGACACCTTGATGAACCTGACCCGCAACTACCTCGGCAATGCGGTCGGTCAGTTTAATAATGGTCAGATCTACGAGATGGCCAAGACCATCGCCCGGGAGAACGGCATCGCCAACCCCAACCGTATCGTGCCGGGGCAGGTACTGAATATGACGCCCATGACGACTATGGCCGCCTTGAAACTGCGCCCAGGCACGGTCGAGGCTGTGCAGCTCAGTGCCAATGCCAATGTGGCAACGCCGGTGCTCGACAAGACTTTGGCGCGTGCGGTGGCCAAAGGCTTCCTGCCCGCAGATCAGCAGACCGAGGTGCGTAACAAGATTCTGTCGCTGGCCAGCGAGCATCGCTTTGCGCCCGACGATTTCGCGCGCATGACCTTGATGGAATCGAATGGCATGAATCCCAAGGCCAGCAATGGTTTTTGCCACGGCATCATCCAGTTCTGTACTGGCAGTGGCGCGACAGGTGTGGGTTACGCCAACAATCCAAAAGAGATATTGAATTTGTCCGTCATGGACCAGCTGGAGTTGGTAGACCGTTACTTCACTCGAACCCGCCTCAAAGACTACGGCCCCGCATCGCTGGACAACCTTTACCTCACCGTATTGACACCGGGTGCGCGCAACGAACCTCGCGCCAACGTACCCCTGAAAATTCCGGGACGTCAGGCAGCCTATTTATATGAAGGGCGCGATCCGAATGCCGGTGTCATCACGCGTAACTCCATTGTGAGTGGCTTGCGACTGAATGCACAGCAGCGTCTGGGTGAGTTCAATCAGACTGTCGCGAAAATCGAGAGCTCTGACTTGTAAGTATCTGGCCACGCCACTTCACTGATTGCCGCCCCCCGGCAATCCTTTGCCACCCGAGGCAAAGCTTGCAGCGGTCAATCCTTGCCGCTAGTCGACTCAGCCCTGACGTTATTTCCACAAAACAAGCGTTGGCACGACCTTTGCAATGGTCGGATCGACAGCTGGAAACTTGAGCGGACTGTCGGCAATTCGGCGACCGCACAGCAAGGAGAACAATATGGATGTATTGAGTAACGCCCTAGGCATACACGAGAAAGCACTGCGAGTGCGCAACCAGCGCATGGAACTGCTCGCTCGTAATATCGCCAACGACGATACACCGCACTTCAAGGCGCGCGAACTCGATTTCAAATCGGTGATGGCGGAATTTCAGCCCGCCGACAACATGAGTTCCACGCACATGACGCACTTTCCCTATGCCGACGAGAACCCGGATGACGATGGCATGCGCTACCGCGTACCTTTCAGTGCTTCCGTAGACGGTAACACCGTCGAATTGTCGGTAGAGCAGGCCAAATACGGTAAGGCAGCCGCTGATTATCAGGCGACCTTGTCTTTTCTTGAAAACCGCGTATCGAGCATACGCAAGGCGTTGCGAGGAGAGTAATCATGGCAATGTCGATCGATAATATTTTCGGGATTGGCGGCACAGCGCTGAATGCGCAGTTGGTCCGAATGAACAACACGGCGTCCAACCTGGCCAATGCGGGTACCACCGCGGCCACGGAAAAAGAAGCTTATCGCGGCAAGCGCACGGTATTCAAAGCGCTCATGGATGAAGAAATGATTCATGCCGGTGCGCCCTATATCGGCGGCGTCAAAGTCGACAAGATTGTTGATGACACCAAGCCCATTCCCCGCGTCTATGACCCCAACAATCCGCTGGCGGATGGTGAAGGTTTCGTCTATCAGGCCAACGTCAATGAGGTGACGGAAATGGTGGATCTGATGGCCGCGTCCCGCTCTTACCAGAATAACGTTGAAGTCGTAAACACCGCGCGCGAACTGATGATGCGCACACTCGACATCATTAAAGCTTAAGGAAAATTGACATGGCCACCACGACGACAGGCGCAGCGACGTCAACCTCAATGAACACGCTGCCGTCCAATATCAAGACGACGGCGCAATACAAGAAAGATCAGGAAAACGCCATCCTCAACGGCAATGGCGGCGAGATGGGACAGACCGCGTTTCTGACGCTGTTTACAACGCAGCTGCAAAACCAGAACCCGCTTGATCCCATGCAAAACGAAGCCTTTGTTGCACAGCTTGCACAGTTTTCGCAGCTCGAGGCAACGACCAAGATGGCTGATTCATTGAAGACGCTGGTGAGTTCGATGTCGGGTGACCGCATGAGTTCGGCCTCGAGCCTGATTGGCAAATCCGTTGCTGTGAGCGATGGCAAAGCAATCAAGAGTGGCAAGGCTGTCGAAGGCAGCGTCGCACTGGCCAATGATGTCGATGGCATCACGCTCAAGGTGTATTCCTCGAACGGCACTCTGGTTCGCACCGGTGAGGTCGGTGCACAGAAAAAAGGTGATTTCCCGTTCAGCTGGGATGGCAATGATGCCGATGGCAATCCTGTCGCGGATGGTATCTATCGCATCGAAGCGACAGTAAACCGCTTCGGCACGCTGACCAAGGCACCGGTAACCACCATGGCCAGTGTTCGCAGCGTCACTACAGATGCACTGACAGGCGACATGAAGGTCGAGCTCGATGATGGTTCCTTGGTCAGCCTGAGTGAAGTTAAACGCATCAGCAACTAAAACAGATAACAGATCAAGCAAGTTAAAAAATAACCGCCCGCTAGAAATCCAGGAGAAGCTCTTATGTCTTTTTATACCTCGTTGACCGGTCTGAACGCTGCAACCGCGCAGCTGGCCGTGACCAGTAATAACATCGCCAACGTGGGCACCACCGGTTTCAAGCGCTCGCGCGCTGACTTCGGCGACATCTTCGCCACGTCACCTCTGCAGAAAGCCTCGTCCGTGATCGGTCAGGGTGTTGCGCTTAAACAGGTGAGTCAGGAATTCAGCCAGGGCAACATTCAGTTTTCGGCTAACGCGCTGGATATCGCGATTACCGGCGACGGCTTCTTTCCGCTGAAATCAGCGGACGGTCTGCAGGATATCTACACCCGTAACGGTACTTTCATGCTGAATGACTCCTACAACGTGGTCAACTCGGCAGGACAGGCACTGATCGCAGCGGCAGTTGACTCCTCCGGTAAAGCGGATTTGAATGATTTGTCCAAGCTCACCATTCCGCGTAAAACGAATGGCGACGCGATAGCGACCTCGCAGGTAATGCTGGGGCTGAACTTCCCGTCTGACGCGAAAGTCCCTGCGCTGCCATTTGATCGCAATGACCCAACGACCTATAACAAAACAACCGCAGTTACCGTTTACGACTCCGGTGGTAACGGCTATCTCGCAACGGTTTATTACCGCAAGACCCAGGTGGCGACCCCTGATGATGCAACCAACAAATGGCAGACCTATGTCTACATTGGCAATACCAAATTGCAGGAGATGCTGATCCAGTCATCAGACAAAAATGGTGATAAACAATATGTGAACAAATACGGCGAGATCCGTTCCGAATCTGACATCCCGCCCCAGGATATTGCCCGCGGCGTGACCAAGCTGTTCAATCTGGACGACTTGAAAAATCCGGCTAGATCCGAGCCTGCCAGCAAATCAGGCGGCGTGTTGAGCGATCAACTCATCACGGATTGGAAAGAGGGCATTACCTTTCCCAATGTGGTGTCCGATGTTCTGGCGGCACAAACTGCACCTGGAAAATTATATTCCCCGGTTTATAAAGCGCAGAGCTATGTACTGACCGATTCGACCAAGGGCATCACATTCCCCGCCGCTGGTGAGGATCCAGTCACCTCGCTGGAAGAATTGGCGGACATGGTGAATAACTACAACCTGACGGCTACAGACGCCAACAAGATTACCTACAAGGCCACAATCAATGCATCCGGCGACATGATCATCATGCCGGCTGACGAACAGAATCTGGTCAGTAATCTTTCATTGAAGGCCGTGATTGATAGCTATAGCGACAGCGTTGTTCCCGTATCCAATGACAACGGTGTGCTGACATTTGACGAGCCGGCGATAACACCCAGCAGCTACACCATCAGTATTACCAATGAAGGGGATACTTTTACCTATCAGGCAGCGGATTACAAGTCACTCGCTGCGCTGGTTCGACAGGACTTCCCCAATACCGCGGTCGACAATAACGGCAAGCTCATATTTGAAAGTAATCCCATGCCGTTAGTAAAGCTTACGGCGGCCTATGCTACGGGCGCACCTGCCGAAGTTCTGTCTGATAACGAAACCTCCAATAGCCTGGATCAACCAGCTCGCGACATCAGCATTTACGAGCCTACTACCGGAGCAGAAAGCTATAGCTTGACGATCGGTAGCGAGACTTATAGCGGCGCTGACTTGAGCGCACTGGCGGCTAATGCAAAAGATGATGAGAATTTTTCGGTTCGTTTTTTTGAGAACAAACTTTACGTTGTTGATAAAGATGGTACAGATGCGACCACGCTCTCGACGATCTCGCTCAAATCAACAACTGCACCTGAAGTGACGTCTGCGTCTGACGCCACGGCAGGCACCAAGACATTCACCGAGCTGGATTTGACGACACTTAACCTGACAAATCCCACGGCAAGTTATACGCTAAGCATCAAGGGTAGGGAATACACGGGAACGCTGGCCCAGATTGAAGCTGCAGTGAATGCCAACGAGTCCAAAGTATCGGCGGCTGTATCTTCGGGCGCCTTGGTGTTGACCGATGATGACCTGACCGACAGCATCATGCTCGACGACATCACTCTTGCTGCGGCAGTGACTTCGGATACTGCAGAAAGTACGGGTGTGGTAACTGCTTTCGATCCACCTTACTCTGCAATTGGTTACACCCTAGCGCTCCAGACAGGCGGCACGCCTTACGCTGGTGATACGCTGGCCGATCTGGCCACCGCGATCAATGCTGATACAGGAAATACGGGCGTGACCGCGTCGATCGTCGACAGTCGTTTGATACTGACGGCTGCCGAAGGTGTCGATCTGACTACCGTGACTGTGGACGCCAAAATTCTCGATGCCGTGAATTTTACTGCGGTCGATTCTGGTGGGATGTATGTGATCACGGCTGGCGATGTCACTTACTCGGCCAAGACTTTGCCCGAATTGGAAACTGTCATCAATGATGACAACAAGTTCGTCGCTGTCTTTGATCCGACCAGTAATTCCATCAAACTTGCCAAGCAAATGCAGTTCACCCCAACGCAGACGGCTACGGGTTACACACTCTCCATCGGTAGCAATACCTACACCGGCACCACAATTTCGGCCCTAGTTGCCAGCATCAATAATGGTGAAAAATTTACGGCGAGTCTTGAAGGTTCGGATGTATTGGTGAGCGACACCAATGCATTGACTGGCCCGGTTCTGGCTGATGTGACGCTGAACTCTGTTGTGGCCGGATCGAACTATGACATGGACGTACTTTCGCAAAACAATGCGATCAAATTTGATTTGAATGTGGACGAGTCTTTGCAGCCGGTCACAGTCGACATGTCTTATTTGAACGATTTGCTCCCGCCTAAAAACAAATTTACGGGTGTCGAAATCGCTCGTGAGCTGACCAAAGCCATTAACAAGTCTTATGGCGATGAGAAATTCTTTGATTTTAAAGATCAAATTTCCGTTAGTGGTTCGGGCATTGCTGATCTGTTTATCCTTGAAGTCGGTGGTGTTCCCGCAAAAATCTCGCTGACCCAGGATGATCGGGGATTGGTTGATTTGTCCAAGGTCACGGTTGATGATGCAGTAAAAGCGATTCAAGCCGAGATCGACAAGGTGACTACCTTGCCCACCAAGGTGACTGTCAGCTACGACCCCGTGCGTCAGAGCTTTGCGTTCAAAGCCAAGGATGAGCAGGCGATTACTATCCGCGCAGTGCAATCGCGTAATGATTTGTTTGGTCTGACAAGTACCAAAGTCAGTATCGACCCGGAGAAGGGCGGAACTTGGGGTGCATCCGTCTTGCCTCAAGGGCAATATTTGGTGGAAAACGAGACAGATCATCGCTACGGCGTTGAGGTCAAGTTCGATGAGGCGAACAAAATCTTCACGATCAGTTCGGGTACCACAGGTGACACTTCGAGCCTGGAAATTCCGAATGCATCGGCGATTGCCAATGCTCTGTTCGGTCTCCAGCTTGCGGATGGTCAAAATAAAACAGATACCTCGGCAGTTCCCTTGCGCGGTATTACTTCTCAACCTGCCGTACTCAACGGTAATGCGATCGGTATCAATCTGGATAATAAATTTCAGGTGGATAGCTCGAATAATCAATTTGTCGTTACGGTCGATAACGTGACCGGTCTGATCGTGATGCCAGAGCGTTCCGATTACACCGAGGGTGAATTTGTCCGTGATCTGGAAAATCGTATCAATGCGCTGGCTGACAACTATGGCCGTACGGTCAATGGCGTCAAAGTGACGATCGAAACTATTCCTGGTACCAACAACAAAACGTTCAAATTCACCACCGGCACCGCAGGTGACAACTCGTTCCTTAAAGTCTCCGCCAACAGCATCTGGGGCTTGACCGACTTGCCGAGTGCACGAGGTTCTACCAGCCGCTGGCTGCAGCCACCCCAGGCAAAAAATGCTGATGGATTCCCGCTGTATGTCGACCGTGATGGTATGGAGACCTCCAACCCCGGTACCTTCTCCGAAGACGAAACCCGCGATCTGTGGTCGCCGGTGTTCCTGGATAAGGGTGAGCTGACGTTCGATACTGCCGGTAAGTTGAAGTCGCCGATGGAATCGATTGCTTTCAAGAGCTTTACCGACCCGGACTCTGGTTCGACACTGCAATTCTCAATTGATTATGCGTCGTCAACTCAGTATTCCTCACCGTTCTCGGTGAACAAGCAAGACCAGAATGGTCGCCCTGAGGGTGATTTGATCGGTGTTGATATCAGCGACGATGGTCTGGTTTCTGCTTCGTATTCGAATGGCTCGCAGAAATCTCTGGCCAAGGTCGTTCTGGTGAACTTTGCCAGCCCGACCGGTCTGCGACAGATCGGTGATGCGAGCTACTACGCGACCTCCAAATCAGGCGACGCCAAATACGGTGAAGCGGGTTCGGCAGGTTTTGGCACGGTTCGTGCTGGTGCTCGTGAGCGTGCAAACGTTGACTTGACGGCGGAGCTGATTGAGCTGATTACCGCGCAACGTAACTTCCAGGCAAATGCCAAAGCGATTGAAACCAACAATACGCTGACGCAGGCCATTATCAACATCCGTAGTTAATACGGAACCGTAACCGGAGTCTGACATGGACCGTTTAGCCTTTACCGCCATGGCGTCGATCAATGAGCGACGTCTGCTGCGCGAACAGCTCAATAATGAGTTGGCTAACGTGTCGACCGTCGGCTTCAAGAAAAGCTTCGAAAGCGCCATGGTAGCTGTCAAAGCCAAAGGTGATGGCTTCGATACGCGCATTCAGCCTTTCATCGAAAAGACGAATGCCGTGAATCTGGAGCCCGGCACCATCATGGCGACAGGTAACAAGATGGATGTGGCTTTGCTCGACAAAGCCGTACTGGGCATACAGGCCAAAGATGGCACGCTGGCGTTCACTCGACGCGGCGATCTGCATTTGAACAGCCAGGGTGTTCTCGAGAATGGCTCCTATCATCCGGTGTTATCCGAGGATGGTGTACCTATCACGATTCCTCAGGGTTTTGATATCCAGATTACACGCGAGGGTGATATTTACGCTCGCGACCCGGCCCAGCCAGCACCCGCAGCCCAAGTTCTGGTCGGACGAATGATGCTGCGGGACGCAAGCAATATCGTCTTCCAGCGCCGGCCCGACAGTCTCTATACGCCGCAACAGGAATTCCGTGTGGGTAATGGCGATTTTCGGAATGGCCCAAACCAACCCATCATTGCCGTGGGAGCGCTGGAGAGCAGCAACGTTAATCCCGTAACTGCGATGGTCAAGCTTATTGATTTCTCGCGCTCATTTGAAACCCAAGTGCGCACCATCAAAGAAGCCAAATCACTTGACGAGTCCGGTGCCAGCATGCTCCGCACACGTAATTAATGCACTGACAGAATAGAGTAAAGAAGAGAGGACATCATGGACGCATCAATGTGGGTAGCCAAGACCGGTCTGGATGCACAACAGACCCGACTCAGCGTTATCTCGAATAACCTGGCCAACGTCAACACTACCGGTTTCAAGCGCGATCGCGCGATGTTCGAGGATCTGCTGTATCAAAATGTGCGTCAGGCAGGTGGCCAGACAGCACAAACCACGATTTCTCCGACGGGTCTGATGATCGGTACCGGTACCCGCATCGTGGCAACGGAAAAAAACCACGCGCAAGGCAATATGATCAATACGCAAAATGCGCTTGATATTGCGATTGCAGGCGAAGGTTTTTTCCAGATCACGATGCCAGACGGTACGACTGCTTACACCCGCGACGGCTCGTTCAAGCTATCCAATGTGGGGCAATTGGTGACTGCGACAGGTAATCCTCTTGCGCCCCCCATCGTTATTCCGGGCAATGCCTCATCGATCACTATTGGTGAAGATGGCACGGTCAGCGTGGAAATCTTTGGCGGCGGTGGTGCACAGCAGCTTGGCCAGATCCAGGTTGCGCGCTTTGTGAATGCTGCAGGCTTGACGCCCATCGGCGGCAATCTCTACAAACAAACGGTCGCCAGTGGTGCGCCTCAGCTACTCAACCCTGGTACACAGGCGGCCGGCACGCTGCGTCAAGGCATGCTGGAGGCATCCAACGTCAACGTGGTCGAAGAGATGGTCAACATGATCGAGACCCAGCGTGCGTATGAAATCAACTCGAAAGCCATCTCTGCCGCCGACGGCATGCTGCGCTTCCTGAATAACAACCTGTAATCATAAAACGACAGGATTTCCATGAATAAGCTCACTACCGTAACGACACTTGCTTCCGCTGTGCTGATGGTCGCTTGCGCCGGCCCCATGCCTGTTGCGCACACACCGCAATTTGCACCGGTGACCCCTATGCCGGTTGAGGTCTACAAGCTGGTGACTGGCGCCATTTTTGCTACTGATAGCACTGATCTGTGGCAAG
>JBDKLM010000071.1:0-57215 GCA_039806005.1 Pseudomonadota bacterium | reverse complement strand
AACTCCGGCATCATGAACCTCAACACCATCACCACATTGACCAACCAGTCGGGCGGTTCGATCAGTTCTCCCGACTCACATGCTCTCTACAACGGCGGTACCATCACCACCATCGACAATGCCGGCACGATGTCGGGCGCAACCTACGGTATCAGCAATGCCTCGGACGCCACGATCACGACGATGACGAATCAGGGAACGCTATCGGGCAGTACGGCGGGCATACAAAACTCCGGAACGCTAACGACGCTGAATAACTTGCAAGGAAAATCGAGCTCCGCACTCACTTACACAGGAACGCTGCCGACCAACTACAACATCATCATCAATAGCAAGAGCAATTACGGAATGCTGCAGGCGGGTACGGTCAGCGGGACCATGAATTTCGATATCTATCCCGGATCGACAGTGTCAAACGGTACCTATAGCAGTGTTTTAAGCGGTATCAGCGCAAGCAAATTGACAGGGACCTCAGGCACTTTCTCAAGCTATCCCTGGGTTTTGACCAGCCGAACTGGGACGATCTGGGATCTGGTCATCGGATTGAGCGCGAGCGACACCCAGACTTCGCTCACAAGCACTGCCACCGACGTCAGCAATATGCTGGCCTTGAAAAATTCGGCACTAACCATTGGGCTTCAATACGATTGCCCGATTGCGGCAGGAAAGCGTCTCTGTATTGCGAGCGGGATCAGATCGACCATCACCAATGTCGACCAGGTATACGATGCCGGCGGACTCATCGTCATGGCATTCCGCACCAGTGCCCGCACGCGCGTGGGTTTGTTTGCTGATCAAAGTTTTTACGGTCGGGTGGGCTCGGGCATCATTGTCGGTTATTACAATCCCATGGTCGGCATGTTCGCGGACTGGAAAAAAAATCCGGATGGCGCAGGCCTGGAGATCAAACTCTCTGGCAACTACCAAAAAAATCCTGTCGATATCACTCGCACGGTGAGCGGATATAGCGAACCGGGCTCAGGCAGCACCTCGCTGCGCTCAAGCGGAGCCCAGCTGACCACCCGTTACGGGATGGAATTCAAAAATGGCGTACAGCTGTCACCCTACATAGCGGTCCGCCACATACGACAATGGCTGGATGCCTATGAGGAGAGCACAAGCTCGTCAGTGTCGGCACCGTTGGGATACAGCGCCCTATCGGCAATCAGTACCGCTGCCCTGGTTGGCATGGACGTTGATGTCGCCATGAGCGACGTATTTCATTTGGTCGCTTCCAGTGGCGTGGAATACAACTTGTACAACAACGACGCCATGATTTCCCCGGCCTCGGGCATAGGTGGCCTCTCGGCGGTTTCCCTGAACTCGACATCGACGCAGCGCAGACGCAAAGCCTCGCTGGGGAGTTATGTGCTGCTGCCCTCCGGTGAAAGAATCTCGGTGATGGGTATCTATCAGCAAGAACCTTACGGTGGCTTGCACACCGTGCGCCTGGTCGCCACTTATGCCGCTCAGTTCTGAGGCGACTCTCGGGACTGTCGGTCAATAAACCGGGGCTACCAAGGCCCCTTGGCGGGCGGGCCCGATTGAGCATGAATCTTCTGTAAAAACCGCCGTTCTCGGACAGATTTTCCGAATCCCCTCCTGTTCAGCAAAACTTCAGAAACATTTTCCGCAAATAAGCCCCTATATTTTCGGTATCGGATTTCCTTAAATCCGCGTGTTTCAGCCGCTACCGCGGCACCCAGCCCTGTGACCCGACACCGTCTTACCGGACGAGCAAAGGCCGCAGCGCAACCCCAAAACCTGAAGGAGGAGACATCCATGGCGACCGACACCCGGCCTGCTGCAGCAACGACCACCCTCACCGCTATCCGTCGGCCCGACGTCACGCTGGACGACAAATACAGCAAAGTCGACGGACGCATTTATCTCTCGGGTATCCAGGCGCTGGTGCGTCTGCCCATGATGCAGCGACTGCGCGATGCCGCTGCAGGTCTGAACACCGCCGGCTTTGTCAGCGGCTACCGCGGCTCACCGCTGGGCATGCTCGACGAAGCACTCTGGAAAGCGCAAAAACATCTCGATGCGCACCATGTGAAGTTTGTGCCTGGCGTCAACGAAGACCTCGCCGCTACGGCAGTCTGGGGCACACAAACCGTGGGGCTGGTCGGTCCTGCCAAATACGATGGTGTATTCGCGCTCTGGTACGGCAAAGGTCCCGGCGTTGATCGCTGTGGCGATGTGTTCAAGCACATGAATCACGCCGGCACCGCGCAACACGGCGGCGTGCTGCTAGTAGCAGGCGATGACCATGGTGCGTATTCATCAACGCTACCGCATCAGTCAGAGCACATGTTCTCCGCCTGCATGATCCCGGTACTCTATCCCTGCAATGTGCAGGAATATCTCGACCTCGGTTTGCATGCATGGGCGATGTCACGCTACTCCGGCTGCGCAGTCGGTTTCAAAGCACTGGCAGATACGGTCGAATCCACCGCCTCGGTCGATGCCGATCCGTTTCGCTTGAAGATCGTGTATCCGGACGATGTAAAAATGCCCGAAGGTGGCCTGAACACGCGCCTCTCGACCGATACGCTCGGTGTCCAAGCGCGCAAGCAGGAAGCGCTGATGCAGGACTACAAAATCTACGCTGCCATCGCTTACGCCCGAGCCAACAAACTCAACCGCACGATGATCGACAGCCCGAATGCCAAACTGGGCATCATCGCGTCCGGCAAATCGTATCTCGATGTACTGGAAGCGCTGGAAGAGTTGGGCATTGATGAAAAACTAGCCGCCGACATCGGTCTGCGTCTGCACAAGGTCTCCATGCCCTGGCCACTCGAGCCAGAAGGCATTCGTGATTTTGCACGGGGACTGGATGAAATTCTGGTGGTCGAAGAAAAGCGTCAAATCGTTGAATACCAGCTCAAAGAGCAGCTCTACAATTGGCAGGAAAATGTGCGTCCACGCGTGATCGGCAAGTTCGATGAAAAAGGTGAATGGGTGGCACCGCGCGGCGATTGGCTGCTGACCTCGAAGGCTGATTTTTCTGTCGCGCAGATTGCACGTGTGATCGCATCACGCATCGCACGCTTTCATACCAGCGATCTGATCAAGGCACGCCTTGCCTTCCTCGAAGCCAAAGAGCAAGTGCTGAACAAGGCGGTCAATACCCCACCCCGCCCTGCGTACTATTGCTCCGGATGTCCGCACAACACCTCCACCAAAGTACCCGAAGGCAGTCTCGCGCTAGCCGGCATTGGCTGCCATGTGATGGCCACGGCCATTTATCCCGAATTCAACAAGCTCACCACGCAAATGGGTGGCGAAGGTGCGCCCTGGATTGGCCAGGCCGCTTTCTCAAAGGTGCCACACGTGTTTCAAAATCTCGGTGATGGTACGTATTTTCATTCGGGTTATCTGGCCATACGCGCCGCTGTCGCGGCCAAGGTAAATGTCACCTACAAAATTCTTTATAACGACGCGGTTGCAATGACCGGTGGTCAGGCCGTCGATGGCACGATATCGGTACGTCAGATTTCACAGCAAATGGCGGCCGAAGGTATTCAGCGCATCGCGCTCGTGACCGAGGATCTTGGTCGCTACGATGACCGCGAGGGTTTGCCCGCGCAGGTCACGCTGCACGACCGCGCCGACATGGATCAGGTACAGCGCGAGCTGCGCGAAGTGAAAGGCGTATCCGTACTGATTTACGATCAGGTGTGCGCCGCCGAAAAGCGCCGTCGTCGCAAGAAAGGTGAATTGCCTCAGCTATCCAAGCGACTCTTCATCAACGACGCCGTGTGCGAAGGCTGCGGTGACTGCGGCATGCAATCAAACTGTACCTCGATCATGCCCGTAGAAACCGAATTCGGTCGCAAGCGAGTGATCGATCAATCCTCATGCAATCAGGATTATTCCTGTGTGAAGGGTTTTTGCCCGAGCTTCGTGACCGTCACCGGGGGCACGCTGAAAAAAATGAAGTCGGTGACGAACGCCCAAGACAATACGGAAGATCATGCCGATGTCCTCCCCGAACCCGTACCCGCCTCTTGCGAAAGCTCGTATAACGTTCTGATCAACGGCATCGGCGGCACTGGCGTCATCACCATCGGTGCACTGCTCGGTATGGCGGGCCATCTTGAAGGCAAAGGTGTATCCGTGCTCGACATGACGGGCATGTCGCAAAAGAATGGTTCGGTGACCTCGCATGTGCGCATTGCTGCCACACCCGATGCCATACGCGCGCAGCGCATCGCGACCGGCGAAGCTGATCTCATCCTCGGATGCGACATGCTCACCGCCGGAACGCACGACGCGATCGCCAAAATGCGACCCGGTCGCACGCGAGCAGTGATCAATAGTCATCAACAACCCATAGGCCCATTTGCGCGCCAGCCTGACTGGCAATTTCCGGCAGATGAAGTCAAGACCCTGATTGATGAATCCGTCGCTGGTGCGGCTGACTATATCGATGCAACCAGGCTCGCGACTGCGCTCACCGGCGATGCGATTGCAACCAACCTGTTCATGCTCGGTTATGCGTATCAAAAAAGCTTGCTGCCTTTATCGGAATGCTCGCTGATGCGCGCCATCGAACTCAATGGTGTGGCGGTGGCATTCAATCAGAAAGCCTTCCGCTGGGGCCGTCGTGCAGCAGTCGATCAGAAATCTGTGGAAAAAATCGCACTGCCATCACAACCTGTGGTTCTGAAAATGCCGGAGAATTTGACCGCACTGGTCAATCGCCGCGTTGAATATCTCACGGCTTATCAAAACGCCGCCTATGCGCAGCAGTATCAGACACTGGTCGAAGAAGTGAAACAAGCCGAGTCTCGCCTTGGGCAAGGCGACAAGCTGTCGCGTGCAGTGGCGAAATCGCTGTTCAAACTGATGGCTTACAAAGACGAATATGAAGTCGCGAGACTCTATACCGACCCGGCTTTTATCAATGGTCTGAAGCAGCAGTTCGATGGCAAGCTCAAACTGTCATTCAATCTGGCGCCACCCCTGTTCGCGAAGAAGGATGCCCAAGGCCAGCCGCAAAAGTCCGAGTACGGCAGCTGGGTCTGGCCTGCATTCACGCTGCTGGCAAAACTCAAGGCATTACGGGGCACACGACTCGATCCATTTGGCTGGACTGCCGAGCGCAAGATGGAGAGGCAATTGATCGTCGAATATCGTGAGCTGATCACGAACCTGCTATCGACGCTGACGGCAGAGCGCTTGCCAGCCGCAATCGCGATCGCATCGCTGCCTGAAAAAATCAGAGGGTTTGGTCATGTGAAGGCAGCGTCAGTCGAGCGGTATCAGGGTGAATTGAAAAAAGCGTTGGAGGACTACTCGAGTCAACGCACTGACCACGATGCCGAATACAACACGGAAGCCAACGCTGAACTCAGCACCGACATCGGAAGCAAAGAAGAGCAGCGTCTTACGGCCTGATGTACTGAGCGCACTGATGCAAGAAGCGCACTGAAGCACTGAGCGTGATTAAGTAAGCAAGCGAATTTATTGTTACCTGAGTTTGAAAATCGTGCAGTAGCTTGATTTCCGGAGATAAAACAAAGGCACTGGATCCCGGCTTTCGCCGGGATCCAGTGTCTTTCGTCGTGCAGCACCAGACTCTGACAATGAAAGATACGCAGCTATGTAGTAGGCTTAGTGCGACTCAGGCAAAAGCCACCACATAGGCAAGATCAGCGGCCTTCCTTGCAGCACTTCAGAACGCGCGGTGCCTGCGGATTGCGCAGTTGGAAACGCAGCCAGCACATCAGCTGCAGCCGCTGTCGTCACCAGCAGCACAGGAGCCTCAAGCTTGGCAGGCAGCGGGAAATGCTGATCGAAATGATTCGCCGGCCGAGCGCCGCGCTGCCAACCGAGCGCAGAATCTGGCGGCAGAACCAATCCCCACTGCAGTTGCGCGAGCACTGCGCGATCGTCAGAAGCAATTCTGGCATTTGCATTTCCCGAGAGCGGATTGCGCAGCACATCCCTCACCTGTGCATGGATGTTGGGCCAACTGCGCGTCGCCCAGAAAGGATCCGTACGTACGGTGTGCGCCAATCCAAATGGTTCACGCACCAGCACATCAAAGTGATACAGCAGCACCGCGAGCAACAGGTTGACGGCAAAAGAAACCATCAACCAGCGCCGCCGCTGCAGCAGAAAGTGAACCGCAGCCAGACACGCCGCCGCCATGGCAGGTGCAGCCCAGTTCGCATGTGCACGCGACAGCAAGGCCTGCAGCGAGATCACTGCAAGAAAAGGCAATGCCAAAGAAAGCAGGAACCAGCTGTCTGCAGATGCGGCGCGACCAGGCAACCACTCACGCGAAAACAGCCACGCTAAAAAGCTCCCAAAAATGACAGGCCCGGCGACCAGAAACTGCGTCAACAGGAATTCCAGCATCGCTCCGGGGTGAGCGGAATACCCGCCATGCTCGGAGATCTCTGCCGTATGCGCAAAAGTTGGGGAGCCATGCGTAAAGTTCCACCACAAATTGGGGGAAAAAACCAGCAGTGCCGCCAGGCCCGCGAGCCAGGGCCAGGGACTGCGCCACCAATGCCGCCAGTCAGGGTGCAGCATCGCCAGTGCAGCCGACGCTGCAAAAACACCTGCTGAATATTTCGAGAGCAGTGCCAGTCCCACGAACCCACCCGCGGCCAGCCATGCAATGCGTTTGCCATCCAGCGCCACACGTAAAAACAGCATGGCTGCGATCCAGTACAACAGCAGCAAACCATCGGTCGTCGCGGCCACACCGTAGAAGGATGTCATGGGCAGCGTCGCGAAAGCCAGCGCCGCGACGCATGCCTGCCACTCGGTAAAGGACAGACGACGCGCCAGCGCAAACATCAGCAGCGTTGAGATTGGAAACGCAATGATCGGTACCAGTCGCACGCAACCTGCGCTTTCACCACACGCCCAACGAGCCGCACCAATCGTCCAGGCGATCATGGGTGGCTTGGTCCAGTAACCAAAGTCGGGCGACTTCGACCAGGCAACGTAATAGGCTTCGTCAACGGACAAGGACACACCGGCCGCGACCATCGCCCGCCATCCCGCGAGCAAAACAATCAGGGCAAGCAAGGTCAGCAGTGCGCTGCGCGAGCGGCTCTCTGCCGTCGCGTCAGTAAAGCTCATCGCGAGATCCCTGCATGATGCGTTGTCGCATCCGATGCGCGATGCCAGCCCTCGTTCATTTCCGGCACAGACTCATCACGCAGAAAATAAGAACGAGTTCCACCCGATTCAAACAGCACGCGAGCGAGTACCTCAGCGAGCACGCCGGCGGTCACCATCTGCACTGCCGCGATCACGAGAAAGAAGCCCGCAAACAGCAAGGGCCGACCACCAATCGATTCACCGAACACCAGCTTGAGTGTAAAAAGATATGAGAGGATCACGCCACCCAGCGCACCCAGCGCGATGCCGATACCGCCAAAAAAATGGCCGGGACGGCTGCGAAAGCGCATGAAAAAATAAACGAACACCAAATCAAGCAGCACGCGGAAGGTACGCGAAATACCGTACTTCGAAACACCATGCACCCGCGGATGATGTTGCACCACTTCCTGTGCAATGCGACGGGGCTGGGTCACCGTTGATAGCCAAGCCGGAATGAATCGATGCATTTCGCCATACAGGCGCAATTTTTTTAGCACCGACGCACGGAAAACTTTGAGACTGCAACCATAGTCGCGCAGATGCACGCCCGTGAGTCGCGCGATCAGTCGATTCGCAATGCGCGACGGGATCTTGCGCAGCCACAGGCCGTCTTTGCGATCTTTTCTCCAGCCCGCCACCAAATCCAGATTTTCGTTCAGCAGACGAGCGACCATACGAGGAATATCGATAGGATCATTTTGCAGATCACCATCAAGCGTGGCAATCACGTCACCGCGAGCGGCATCAATACCCGCCTGCATTGCCGCGGTTTGCTTGAAATTGCGCGCAAGCTCGACCAAACGCACATGAGCACCACGCACTGCCGACTCCCGCCGAATGGCTTCGGCGGTGCCATCGCTGCTGCCATCATCCACCAGGACCAATTCCCAAGGATGCGGATAGCTGCCCAGCGCTTCATGGATGCGATTGAGCATAGGCACGACATTGTCGACCTCGTTATACATGGGAATGACCAGCGACAGATTGTGCGCGGGACTATCGTGAGGTTTCATATCGGCAGAGCTCATGGTTCCTGTGATGATTCATTGGTGCGCGCATCATTCGATGCAACACTGTTTTTAAAAATTGTCGATACCAGCAGCACAATGCCTGCGGAGAGCAGCGCACTCGCAAGCACCAGCAAGTGCAGCGAAAATGCTGCCTTGAGTCCATGGCCCCAAGCGATGTCCGATAAAACCAGTGCGGCTGCCGCACCTGCTTCATAACTGCCTATGCCCGCCACGCCTTGTACCGGCATGATCGCAGCCAGTTCACCGCCCACTGCGCCTGCGGCACCAACCTGCCAATCCGCACCGAGCAGTTGTGCAAGCACCTGCGACAAGACCATCAGCTTCACGGACCAATTCGCCATCGTCCACAACCAGCCGGTACGTGCATGATGAGCCGAGTCCGCCAGCGCAGCGCAAACATCCCCCAGCTTGCCAGTGCTGAATTTTGCCAGCAGACGCTGCGCGATATGGGGCAGCACAACACCGCCGATCACCAGCAAGCACACCCCAGCGATACGCATGGCCGGTGCAAGGCCCGGCCAGACCACCACCGAGAGCGTCGCCAGAATGATCGCATCCTGCGCGCGCAGCCACAGCAGCGAGCCACCCGAGCGCATCATCGGTACGCCGAATTCGCGTTTGAGCAGCACCGGAAACGACAACTCGCCAGCGCGCATGGGCAGCACGTTGACCAGCGCGTTATGCGTCAGCACCAGCCGCAGGCAAGCACCAAAACGACCCCGCGTCGCGTCCCCGAACTCGTAGTACACCCGCAGCGCCCGCAAAAGATAGGTAACGATCATCCCGGCGAACAAGAGCAGCAAGAGCGGCGCAGACAAGCTGGTGAGCGCAATGATCACCTGCGCACCCTGACCCGACCAGACCAGCCATACGACAAAGGCCGCGGTCAGCAAGCTCATTACAAAGTACTTCATGCGCGCGTGATTCAATTTCATTCCGTATCGGCCCGCGGGCAATAGCACCCGTCGGTACCGCATCGTCAGCCCAAAAAACGGGTAAAGGTACCATTAAACAAGTACAATTCGGCAGTTTTGAACGTCTCCTTCCGCACCCGCTGCCTGTTCCCACTGACGGCACACCCTGATGACGATCTTGCCTGACCAGAGAACCACGACGTCCTCGCTGCGGCCCTTGAGCATCGGTCTGCTGATGTTCGCTGCAAGCGTGCTGATGTTTACCGCCTTTCCTGAGCTTGATCTGCGGGTCGCCTCCTGGTTTTACGAGCCCGACACCGGCTTTCGCTGGGGCCAGCAGCCAGCGGTGCTGCTGTCCTACGAATTGTTCAAGGCCCGATCGGTAGGCTGGGTGGTGGTCGCATTGCTCGCCTATCTGGCCTACGCCATGACTCGACGCATTCCGGTACCCGCCAAGCGCAACGCCACCCTGTTTTTACTGGCGATGATCGTGGCCGGTCCTGTTTTGCTAGTCAACAGCGGCCTGAAAGATCACTGGGGCCGCGCGCGCCCCTCGCAAGTGACGCAATTCGGTGGCGATCGCAGCTACTCGCCACCACTGCATCCCGCTGCCCAATGCGACCGCAATTGCTCTTTCGTCAGCGGCCACGCAGCAGCAGGTTTTGCCCTGATCGGACTCTACTGGACCACGAGACGACGGCGCTGGCTGATCGCGGGTATCGCGCTCGGCGGCCTGGTCGGCTTGGGCCGCATGATTCAGGGCGGACATTTTTTTTCGGATATCGTTTTTTCTTTCTGGGCGGTTTATCTCAGCGCTGCCGTGCTCGCCAGTCTGATGCTGCGAGGTCCCAGTGGCACTGACGCCGATGCAGGCGCACCAACTCAACCCGCACATTGATGACTACTTCTACCATTCTCGTAACGGGCGCCGCTGGCTTTATCGGCATGCACTGCAGCGCAAAACTGCTGGCGCAAGGCCATCAGGTGATCGGCATCGACAACCTGAATGATTACTACGACCCGCGCCTCAAGCAGGCCCGGCTCGCGCAGCTCAACTCGCACCCAGGTTTTCGATTCATTCAGACCGACATCGCTGACCGCGATGCGCTCGAGAAGCTATTCACCGAAATGCGTCCCGAACGCGTGCTTCATCTTGCCGCACAGGCCGGCGTGCGCTACTCGCTGAAAAATCCGCACGCTTATGTGCAAAGCAATCTGGTGGGTTTCGTGAATATTCTTGAAGGATGTCGGCATCATGGCGTGCGGCATCTTGTGTATGCCAGCTCATCCAGCGTCTACGGTGCCAATACCAAGGTGCCGTTTGCGGTAGGTGATGCGGTCGATCATCCGGTCAGTCTGTATGCAGCCACCAAAAAATCGAATGAGCTGATGGCTTACAGCTACAGCCATCTCTACGGCATACCCACTACCGGCCTGCGCTTCTTCACGGTATACGGTCCCTGGGGTCGTCCGGATATGTCTCCCTGGCTCTTTACCAGCGCCATTCTCGAAGGTCGCACGATTGATGTCTTCAACCACGGCAAGATGCAGCGCGACTTCACCTACGTCGACGACATCGTAGAAGGAACACTGCGAGTGCTGGATCATGTACCAGAGGGCGCACCGCCCTACCGCCTCTACAACATCGGCAACCACCAGCCGGTCGAGCTGATGGATTTCATTGGTACGCTGGAGCGCGTGTTGGGGATGGAAGCGAAAAAAAATTTCCTGCCCATGCAGGCGGGCGATGTACCCGTCACTTACGCCGACACCGACGACCTCCGTCGCGATGTGGGTTTCGCGCCCTCGACACCACTCAGTCAAGGTCTGCAGCACTGGGCCGACTGGTACCGCAGCTACGTTCCACGCTGATCACTCCCAAAACCGTCGCCCCAGCGAAAGCTGGGGCCCATCGACAGTTGGAGGACCACCAAAAGAATTACGCCGCAGCGCGTTCAGTCGGCTCTTCCACCAGATACTTCGCATCGCCGCCAATCAGTATCTTGCGAGGCTTTTTCTCTTCAGGAATCACGTTTTGCAGGCGCACGACCAGCATGCCATCTTCGAGGTCGGCTGAATTCACCACCACGGTCTCAGCCAGCGTAAAGCTGTGTGTGAACTCGCGCATGGCAACGCCACGATGCAGGTACTCGCCACCGCGCTCGACATTGACCTTGCCGGTCACAGTCAGCTTGCGGCCTTCGAAGGTAATGTCGAGTTCGTCGCGACGGAAACCGGCGACCGCAATCTCGATCACGTATTCATGTTCACCGCGCTTGATGATGTTATAGGGGGGATAACTGGTGGCCTTGTTTTCTGGCAGCGTGTTTTCAAGGTCGCTGAAAGCGTCCAGCAAGCGGTCAAAACCGACGGTGCTGAGCAGAATATTGCGTCCGAATGGATAGTTCATGATTCATCTCCTATTGAGCAAGTTGAAGGTGTGGACCGGACCCCAAAGGCATCCGACCTGCACCTCAAATAGGGATGCACGAGACAATTTCAAGGGGCTCAGAATTCTGATGTCACTATTGCAAAAAGCGCCCCGTGCTCGAGGATTTACCAAGCAGATAAAACAGCCACCCGTAAAAACAACCTGCCAGAAATGCAAGCCCCACCAAGCCCACGGCTCTGGAGAGCTGAAATGGCTGCACGGTCAAAGGCAAGTCCATCATATGCAGCTGCAAAACGAAATCAATGAATGGCTGAGCCCACCCGAGAAAGACCAGTAGAACCCAGAGCAAATGAAAACCTGCAAGGCATAGACCACCCATCAGACTGGTACGCACTATTGTCATGATTCCCCCCCGAAAATTCAGTTCAATGGCTGCCACACTAGGGAAGCACCTGAACTTTTCCCTGTTCAATCAAATGCACCAACTCGTTCGTATTCAGCCAGGCCACAAATTGCGATTTGCTGCTATATAAATAAACTCGTACATCATCGAAGATAGCCATATAAACATCTTCAACCTCTTCTTCATTCGTAAATTCAGGAAATTCTCCAATCAGATCTTCGTAGACGAAATTTTTCTCTTTGAACTTCACACGCGCTTTTTGCATTTTTATTCCCCGGGAAAATGAAAGAATTGCAGGATATTTCTTGATTCTTTATGGCTCAGAAAATTTGCAATTCCATCAGTAGCGCCAAAGAGATCGCGTGTTTTCTATCAGCAGCGGCAGATCATGGACTCTGGAATCAGTCAGAACCAGAAGCCTAAGCAATAGCGTCGAGCCCAGCGGTGAGTGTCCTCGTCGTATTTTGGAAATAGAAGATGCTGAAGTTTCCAGTTTTTGCGCCAAATCAAAATCCGAAAAAATTCTCAGCTTCCATCGCGCCCAATCCAGGAGATCACCCGGATCAACCTGCAATAAAGTTTTTGCCATGATCCCCTCTCTTGATGAAAACATGGAGGGTAGTCTCTTCGAAAACAAAAGTATCGATTTACGCACGATTTGGTATACCAATAACGCAAAGTCGTTACTGAACCGTGAACAAAATCACCTCACACTAAAAATGTCGAGCAATCACGACGTGAGATGTAAATCCCCAAAAAAATAGCCCCGAATTCGCAAGAATCGGGGCTATGCGACGGAACCCAATCAGTCTTCTCTGCCTATATGGGTCAGCATTGATTTTCCAAAAGGGACTAGTACCCACCAAAATCGACTGCTGCCTGCCATCGTCAGCCGCACGTCCATTCAGGGATGTCGCAAGCACATATTGGAGCATTTAAAAATGCAGACATTGATAATTAATAAACAATCCCGTACTAATCTGCCCAAATGAGTCATTCCATGGCGCGCTATATACTGCGGGTTACGGTCTTGTCCTTGCCATCATAAAATCGCATGTCAGAAAAATTCCTGCTCGCTCTTGACCAAGGGACCACCAGCTCCCGCGCCGTACTGTTCGATCGCCAAGGCCGAATGCGGCATATCGCGCAACAGGAATTCCGTCAATTGTTCCCGCAACCGGGCTGGGTCGAGCATGATCCCTTTGACATCTGGCACTCCCAGTGGACGGTCACGCGCCAACTCATGCGCGAGCAGCATCTCGCACCCGGTGATATCGCTGCCATCGGCATCACCAATCAGCGTGAAACCACCCTGCTTTGGGATCGTAAGACAGGTGAACCCGTCACCAATGCCATCGTCTGGCAAGATCGTCGTACTGCAGGTGCCTGTGATCTCTTGAAACAGCAAGGCAAGGCTGAGCTCATTCGTCAAAAAACCGGGCTCGTCGTTGACGCCTATTTTTCTGCGACCAAACTGCGCTGGCTGCTTGATCAAGATCCCGCCATACGCGAACGTGCGGAGCGTGGCGAACTGGCGTTTGGTACTGTGGACAGCTGGTTGATTTTCAAGCTCTCCGGTGCGCACTTGACTGATCCCAGTAATGCGTCACGTACCATGCTATTCAATGTACATACGCTGCAATGGGATGACGAACTGCTCAATCTCTTCGATATTCCTCGCGGGATCCTGCCGACCGTTGTCCCGAGCAGCGGTATCGCTGCCTGCACCGATGCATCGCTGTTTGGTGCGGCGATACCGATCGCCGGTATCGCAGGCGACCAGCAGGCGGCCACCTTTGGTCAGGCCTGCTTTGAGCGCGGCATGGTCAAGGCGACCTATGGCACGGGTTGTTTCATTCTGATGAATACCGGTGCACCGGTACTTTCGCAGAACCAAATGCTCACCACCGTGGGCTGGACGCTGCAACGTGAATCGGATCACACATCCAAACTAACCACGGATCATCTGCTCGAAGGCAGTGTCTTTGCCGCTGGCGCAGCAGTGCAATGGCTGCGCGATGGATTGGGTCTCATACGCAATGCGGCAGACATCGAGCCGCTGGCTGCAAGCGTGTCCGATACCGGTGGAGTCGTGTTCGTGCCTGCCTTTTCCGGTTTGGGTGCGCCCCATTGGGATCCGTATGCGCGCGGCACGATGGTGGGCATCTCGCGTGGCACGAGCGCGGCACATATTGCGCGCGCAGCGCTAGAAGGTATCGCGTTGCAGAATGCCGATGTCCTGCAGGCCATGCAAGCCGACGCCGGCATGCCAATACTTGAGTTGCGCGTGGATGGTGGAGCGTCACGCAATGATCTGCTGATGCAGTTTCAGTCAGACATACTCGGCGTACCGGTACTGCGTCCTCAGATCACGGAAACCACTGCACTGGGTGCCGCCAGTCTGGCAGGATTGGCCATAGGATTTTGGGAGAACGAAACTGCGCTTGCACAACACTGGCAATGCGAGAAACGGTTCGAACCAGGCATGTCGGAGGATGAGCGCCAGACTCGCCTCGCTCGCTGGAAAGAAGCGATCACACGCGCCGCCGGTTGGGCCAGAGACCACTGAAGGCATTCATCGGAACCCCAAACCCAGACTCAGCTCAAGGTCATATCGCCCAATGAGAAATTCGGCTCAGGTAATTCCAGGTCCAGCGACTCCAGTGTCTGCACCAGCAGCGTGGCGATAAACAGATCACGGTGCGGCTTGGAATCGGCAGGCACGATATACCAGGGCGCATTTTTGGTACTGGTCGCAGCGATGGCGTCTTCGTAAGCACCGATAAACTTGGGCCATAGCTTGCGGTCCGTAAAATCCGAAGGCTGCAGCTTCCAGTGTTTGCTGGGATCCTCCATCCTTTGTTGCAACCGTTTTTTCTGCTCATTTTTCGATATGTGCAGATAGCATTTGAGTACGGTAGTGCCACTGTCGTGCAGTAGTGACTCAAAATTCGTAATGTGCTCGTAGCGCTTGCTGCATGTGGCCTTGTCGATGAGTTTATGGACACGCGTCACCAGGACATCTTCGTAATGACTGCGATTAAAGATCACCAGCTCGCCCCGAGTCGGGACCTTGCTGTGAATACGCCATAAAAAATCATGTCTCAGCTCCGCCTCGGTGGGCGCAGAAAACGGTACAGCACGAACACCCAGCGGGCTCACATTCGCAAATACATGCCGTATCACGCCATCCTTGCCCGAGGTATCCATGCCCTGCAAGACCAACAAAACACCGCGACTGTTCGATGCGTGAAGTGTGTTCTGCAGCTTGTTCAACCGGAGGGACAGCTTGTGTGTTCGCTGCCTGACCTCATCCTCTGCAAGCAATAAGGCCCCCTCGGGCTGGGTGCTGAAGTCGTTCAAGTCACACGCCGAGCCATGCCGTATGCGCCATGGCGATAAATCTGTTTTTTTCATTATTCTATCAACCGATCTCCAGCAAATTTAACTTCTTTGCTATTGCCATTTTTTTGCGTCATCAGAAACGGGCCCTCGCGCTTGTCAGCGATCCAGGATCCTTGGAACTGGGTACCATCACGTCGAACTTCGACACCTTGTCCGTAGCGCTGATCGGCGATGAATTTTCCTGAGAAGCGAGAACCATCGGCGAATTTCATCACCCCCTCGCCATTACGCATTCCATACGCAAAACTGCCCTCGTACACCTCGCCAAACGGAAAGGTCAGTTTACCAAAACCGTGAAACTGATCGTTCTTCCACTCACCCGAAAAACGATCACCGTTTTTCATGTACTGCGTACCCAAACCGTCGCGCTGACCATCCTGAAAATTACCGATGTACTTCTCGCCATTCGCAAAATAATACGTGCCATTGGAGGTCATCTGGCCATCGCGAAAATTACCCACATATCGATCGCCACGGTTCTCCTTGCCCGGCCTGAACTGATAAATGCCGAAGCCATGAAACTTCCCATTCAGGAATTCACCTTCATAGACACCATTTTTGTATTTCGGATCCGAAGACACTACATAGCGCCCCCAACACGCGCGTCCATTGGTATTGCGCTCTTCGCCCAGCTGACGCGGATAATCGGCCTTCGCGCACAGGGGCAGCTTGTCCGGGTTTTTATGTTGCGCTTCTACTTGCGAGGTGCTGCCAATAAGCGTGAGGGCTATGACAGCGGGTGGTAGCAACGACAATCGTTTCATTCAACTCTCCGGCGTAAGCTGCAGATTGATAACCATCGATCAACGTCTGTCAGTCATCAGAAGCGGTAACAGAATGCCATTGTATTTTGCAGGCGCTTTCGTCTGACTGTATACCGAGAAATTACCATGATCCGAGGCACCTCACCTGACAGCAAATTTGTCGAGTGTTTAAGCGCTTTTCCCGTGCCTGCGAGATCAGTGGCGAAGCGTGTAAGATCAGCTGTCGACATGTCACCCATTATCAAAGCGCTAAGCGCTTTTTATCCCTTGTTCAGGATATTCGCTCAAATGCATCTGATTCTGCCTTTTGCATTCACGATCTCGCCGCTGCTTGCGTGGGCTTCGGGCTGGTTCGGGCTCACGGTCGTGATCGCCGCCATCTTTCTGCCCCTGGCCGAATGGTGGGTCGGTCCTGGCAGCGACACTCCCCGCACCCCACGCTGGGGACAGCGTTTCCCAAGGCTGGTTTTGGCACTGGTGATACTCATCAGTCTGGGGCTGGCCACGCAGGCAAGCACGCTGAGTTGGTGGGACCTGTCCTGTCTGGCACTGTCTTGCGGTTACATCCTGGGCGGTATAGGCATCGTGCTGGCCCATGAGCTTGGACATCGACGTGCGCTGGCTGATCGTGTGCTGGCGCGTCTGTTGTTGCTATCCATCGCTTATGGTCATTACGCGATCGAGCACAATCGCGGTCATCATCGTGCTGCGGCGACCTACCATGATCCTGCCACGGCGCGCGTGCATGAAGGGCTTTGGGCTTTCCTGCCGCGTTATTTTTATGGTGTATTCACCGATGCCGTGCGTCTGTCGCGCGGGCAGCCGGGACGATGGAATGAAGCGCTCGCCTTGTTAACGGCCACCTGCTTGCTGTACGCGCTGATGTTTGCGATTGGCGGCATCAAGACACTGGCGTTTTGCGGGATACAGGCGGCATTCGCGCTGCTGCTGGTCGGTAGCATCGACTACGTAGAGCATTGGGGATTGCAGCGCGCCGAAGTTAATGGCAAACCCGAACGCATTGGTATCGCTCATACCTGGGACTGTGCCAATCTCGTCGCGGATGCCATCCTGTTCAACCTGCCTCGTCACGCAGCCCATCACACCGAACCCTCGCTCGATTGCGATGAACTCTATCGCTGCCCAGACTCACCCCAGATGCCCACCGGGTACGCAGGCATGTCGGTACTGGCGATGCTGCCGCCGCTCTACAAATGGGTGATGACACCCCGTCTGAAAGCCTATTCGCTGTCGCGAGCAGGATAATTAACTGATCAAAAGATGACCCAAAACCTCTACCAGGACGACCGGATACTCTCTCTTTCATTCGCCAACGGCGAGCGCAACGTTCGCCTGTGGGAAGCACGCCTTCCCCGAGCATTGATCGTCGCGATTCACGGCGGCATGTCGCACTCGGGGGATTATGCGACCGTGGGTGCGTATTTCCGCGAGAAGGGATTCACCACGATCAGCTTTGATCTCACCGGTCACGGACAGAAAGCACGCGTCGACATTCCTCACTTCGGTGTTTTCTTGGACGACGTGGAGCGCATGCTGTCCTGGGTACGTGGCGAGTACCCGAACCTGCCAGTGTTTTTGATGGGGCATTCCATGGGCGCTCTGATTGCGACCCATATGGAAATCACGGGACGGCTGAATGCCTTTGATATTCGAGGCGTCATACTGTCTTCACCCTATTACGCCAATGCGATACCGGTGCCGGCGCTGGTGGTACACCTGTCCGGCTTACTGGCCAAGCTGTTCCCCACGGCGAAGGTACCCATGGCCTCACTCACCGAATGGCTCACGCACGACACCGCCATCATCCAGCGCCACTATCAGGATGAACAAGCACATCGCCGAGGCACTGAGGCCAGCATGCGGTTTGGTCGCAGCTTGCTCGATGCGCAGTTGGCACTCGGTGACAACTTGAATCGATGGCAGCACCCGGTATTTGCCGTTGTGGCCGGTGATGACAAACTCGCCGACGCAAAGATCAGCCGTCAGATGCTGGAGACCATTCCTGAAGCACAACGCGAGCTGCATTATTTTCCGCAGAATTTTCATGAAAACTTTAATGAAACCAATCGAGATGAAATTTTTGCGACGCTGTGGCAGTGGATGCAACCACATCTGCGGTGGCATTGGAAGGAACCACATCTGCACTGACTACATGATGCGTTTCACGACATTACGCCATACCGCCGATCTCGCGCGACACACAGCGCAAATCGTCTGTACAATTTTTCTGTTCACTTTATTTATTGCCGGAGATGTAATGGCTATTGAAGAACCGGCTTATCAGGTATTGGTGTCGGATGCTCCATTCGAGCATCGTCGCTACAGTGGGTTTGTGGTTGCCGAGACTCTCTTGAGCGGTGATTTTGATGCCGCCAGTCAGACAGGTTTTCGTCGTGTCGCCGCTTATATTTTTGGTGATAACACGGCTGAGGCGGGCAAGAGCCGCAAGATTTCGATGACAGCACCCGTGACGGTATCCCCCGCCGAATCAGGATGGAAACTGCACTTCGTGATGCCCAGTCAGGAGAAACTCGATACGCTGCCGCGCCCTAACAATTCGCAGATCAATCTACGCAAGGTTAACGAACACGAGGTGGTCGCCATCCGCTTCAGCGGATGGACCACAGCAGCCTCCATACGAGAAAACACGGAAAAGCTGCAGCAATGGGCCAGCGCAAGGCAATTGACGCTGGCCGGTGTGCCGCAGGTCGCGCGCTATAACGATCCGTTTACGCTGCCATGGCGCAGGCGAAATGAAATCCTGATTGAAGTTTCTCGGTGACAGATCATTGATCAGCTTCACCTAAAAAATTCGATACCAATTGCGCGAATCGGGCAGCATGCTCTATCTGTGTCCAATGCCCACAGCGGCCGAACACGTGCAATTGCGAGCGCGAAATCAGCCGCGAGAGTCGCAATGAATTCTCCAATGGTATGACCTGATCTTCACGTCCGTGCACAATCAGTGTTTCCTTGTCAATCGCGGCGATATCTTCTTCTTTAGACGCCAGAGCGTCGACCCAGCGCTGCCTGGGCGCGGGAAACATTTGCGAATAGCTTTCATGAAAACCCGGACGAATGCTCGCCTCGTAGCGCAAGCGGGCCAGATCATCATTCACCAGACCACGATCGTACGCAAACACATCCATGATGCGGCGCATATTCTCGAATGAGGGCTCGTAGCCCCAGACATCATCAAGCGCCTGCGTGATCGGAAACGATACCCCAGCTGCGCCCATCAGCACCAGTCGCCGCACGCGCTCCGGATGACGAATTGTGAGCGCCAGAGACAGTGCACCACCAAATGAATTACCCACCAGGTCAACTTGTTTCAGCCCAAGCGCATCCAAAAAATCCACGGCCTGCTTGACCCAGTTGTCCATGTTATAGGTGATGCCAGAGGGACGTTCGGTAAAGCCGAAGCCCACCATATCCGGCGCCAGCACGCGACGGTGTTTCGACAACTCAGGCATCACCAGTCGCCAATTCACGAAGGCGCTCACACCGGGACCCGAGCCGTGAATCATCAACACCGGAAAACCGCTGCCATGATCGTGATAATTGATTTTGATGCCACCCGCTTGGAGACTTTGCCCGATTTCGGGGGACTGGACTGCCGTATTCATTCGTAGACCTTTGCAATAAGTGGTTTCAGGATGTCGAATTTGAAGATTTCATGAAAAGATTGTTACCGCTTTGTATCGTCTGCGCGATCAGTTCTGGTGTACCGCGAATATGCGCTTCCAGCGCCAGCGCAGCACGTGCGTCCTGTCCTGCCATTGCGCTATCGAAGATCAACGAATGTTCGGCGTGCACATCGCGGTTGGAATGCAGGCCAATGGCGTAGCGCCGATAGCGCTCACCGTGTTGCGTGAGCTGACGAACCAGACGCTGCGTCCAGTTCGAATCGCAAGCGGCCAGCAGAGCCTCGTGGAAACCCGCGTTGGCTGCCTCCCAGCGCATTGCGTTCTCGGGCAACAGAGGCTGCTCAAGCACAGACAATTTCTCGTAAGCCGCTCGCAGCTGGCGACGCCATTGATCATCGCCATTGCGTATGGAGGTCCGCAGCGCCTCGGTCTCGACATGCACCCGCACATTGGTAATGTCCATCAGATCTTCGAGGGTGATGGGCGCTACGGTAAAGCCGCGCTGCCCCTCGGCGCTGACCATCGCCTCGCTGACCAGACGCGACAAAGCCTCGCGCAAGGTACCTGCCCCAACTTCATAGCGATCTTTCAAGTGCTCGATGAGCAGCTTTTCACCTGGCGCAAGATGACCTGACAGAATGTCTTCACGCAGTTGCGCATAGGTGCGCTCAATGAGCGTCCGCACATGGTTTTTGTTACCGGTCTCGACAAGACTAATGAAGGATTTTTTTGCCACAATGATTTTCCATTGATAATTGCTGCGTCAATGAGTAAGGATTCAGAAAAATGTGAACTGACATTCATCGATCCTTGATGCGTTGCAATCGATAACTTAATTGCGGTCGCGTCAGCCCCAACGCTCGCGCTGCTGCCGACAGATTGCCACTGGCTCGTGTCACTGCCTCTTCAATCAATCCGTCCTCAAGTCCCTCGAGACTCAGCCCGCGCCGCTGCAGTTCATCGAAGAGCGAATGAATGTCGGATGGCGCACCCTTCGTGAGCTCACCCGACTCGCTGACTGTGACTCGCTGTCCGCCGGGTGGCAGCGGAAACAAGGCATCCTCGTCGACCAGCTGCCCTGAAGAGGTGACGATCAGACCGCGCTCGATGAGATTTTCCAATTCGCGAATATTGCCCGGCCATGAATAACGCCGCATTGCGTCCATCGCTTTGTCGGTAATGCCTGCCACGCGTTTGTTATGCAGGGCCATGAATTGCTGAAGCATGTGATTGGCCAGAGGTTCGATATCTTCGAGGCGTTCACGCAGCGGCGGTATCGCAATCGGATAGACATTCAAGCGATACATCAGATCCCGTCTGAAGCGTCCGGCGGCGACTGCTGCCTCAAGATCCACGTTGGTCGCTGCGATGACGCGCACATCCACCTTGCGTGTTGCGGTGGCTCCCAATCGTTCGACTTCACCATTCTGCAAAACCCGCAGCAGCTTCGCCTGCGCTGCCAGTGGCAGTTCGCCCAGCTCATCAAGGAAGAGCGTGCCGCCATCGGCACGTTCGAAACGACCTGGGCGAGCCGTACTGGCACCGGTATACGCCCCCTTTTCTGCACCAAACAATTCGCTCTCGATCAGTTCACTCGGCAATGCCGCACAATTCACTGCAACGAAAGTTTTATCCGCACGCGCACTCATCTTGTGAAGTGCACGCGCAAAGCGTTCTTTGCCCACACCCGTCTCGCCGGTCAGCATCACTGTGACTTGCGTACCCGCAGCCTTGCGCACCAGATCGATGGATTGCTGAAACGCCTTTGATCGCCCGATCAACTCGCCAAGGTCATCGCTCGGGCTTATCGAGGTCCGCAGACTCTCCAGCTCGGCAGCCAGATCTTCAATACGCACCAGCAGCGACTCGGCCTCGTACTCCTCCTGCAGCTGCTCTGCATCGGGCCAGTCTGTCAGTGGTCGGCCTTCGATCAGGCAGTGATCATGGCCACACGCAGCGCACTGGACCTCTTTGTAAATCACGGGCTTGCCCATGAATGCACTGACATAACCGGATGCATAGCCAATCAGCATCCAGCACACCGGGTCATTCTGGGGGCCGAATAACTTCACATGCGTATCCACCTCCCAGGAGTGATCCCAGCGAAACACACCAAGATGGGTACCTGCCTCCAGATCCAATTCGAATTTTTCAGGCGTCACCTGCACGGCGCCTTCAAGCATGTGCAGCTGCGGACCCACCGAGAACTGATCGTAAGGCGAACTGTTCGGACGCACTTGCCTCGCGAGGGCCGCATCGCGGGTACCAGATGCATAGCCGGCCCGTTTGAGCACTCGCCGGGTTTGTTCGGTACCGATCGTGCGCATCAGTTCTTTTCTGAGGCTGCCCAAGGCCTCGACATGCAGCAGCAGCATGCGATGGCCCGCCAGCCAGATCCGGCCATCGCCGGAAGAGAAATGCACGAGCCGCCGAAGATCGGCAGCTTGCGGCAGCGGTGGCAGGTTGTCGGGGCTCATGCCCGGATTATCGATAAAATTCACAATAAAAGAAAATATTTTTTAAAGGAAAGTTTTTCGTCAATTTGATGATTTGATCAAATTAACGGATCGATATTTCATCATTTGATGAAATTTTGGTGGATTTTTTGTCAATTTTGCTGCAGAGCAGTATAGCGGCGCATTAACAAAACGACACCTCCCGTACCCGCGAAAGTCTGATAAATACCCAATTTATCGATATTCATCAGATTTTTTTCGCAGCTTGGCACGAGGCTTGCGATACGCATTATGCGGAAAAAATATAACTCGTTATAACACGGACCGTCATTTTATGACCATGGAGACACCCCTGAATCCCGCCCTCGAACCGGTCGCAACGCCGGGACTCGATGCGATCAAAACGGATGAGGCCACCCTCGCCCGCCGCTACGTTCGCATCACCAGTCGTGCCGCCAACGGCATCGTTGCCTTCGAATTTTCTGTGGGCTGGCCCGATATGTCTGTCGAGCTAGCCCTGCCCGAACCCCAATTCAACGAATTCTGTTCAACCCACAACGTGGAATTCCTCACCGACGCCGGTGGGGAAAAGCTAGGAGATCAGCATGACGAGCATTGACCTGCAGGCCAAGGAAATCAAGCCTCAGCGCAACACCTATACCCATGTGGCGCGCTATATCGGCGGCGACAAACCCGCCACGCGTTATCAGGAAGCGACGATGGGTGCGCAGCCCACGCAGAACTTCCACTATCGCCCAACCTGGGATCCGCAATACGAGCTGTTCGATGCCTCACGCTCGGCGATCAAGCTGGAGGATTGGTATGTACTGAAAGATCCGCGCCAGCACTACTACGCCACCTGGACGATTGCCCGCGCGCGTCAGCAGGAAGCTGTCGAGGCCAACTACCAGTTCGTCGAGGCCCGTGGCCTGCTCAATCGCATGACAGATGATGTGCGTGCAAGTGCCTGTCAGGTACTGATGCCGCTGCGTCATGTCGCCTGGGCCGGCAATATGAACAACACTTTCATTTGTGCGTACGGCTACGGCACGGCACTCACCGCAGCGGCCAATTTCCATGCGATGGACCATCTGGGCATTGCACAGTACCTGACACGCCTCGGTCTCGCCGTCGATGAACCTGGCGTGCTCGACGCTGGCAAAAACGATTGGCTGAACGATCCGCGCTGGCAAGTACTGCGTCGCTTCGTCGAAGACACGCTGGTCATTAAAGATCCGATGGAATTGTTTGTCGCGCAAAATCTCGCGCTCGACGGCATGCTCTATCCACTCATCTACGGTGCCTATGTAGATGAGCATCTGACGATTAAAGGTGGCACTGCCATCGCCATGCTTACTTCGTTCATGCCCGAGTGGCACGACGAAACCGTGCGCTGGGTTGATGCCGTTGTCAAGGCAGCGGCAGCGGAATCCGAAGCAAACAAGAACCTGCTCACCGAATGGACCCGCACATGGACTGATCGTGTGCAGGCAGCCCTTGCGCCAGTAGCGGAAATCGCGCTGGGTGATCTGGGTCAGGACGCGCTGACGGCGACACGAAGCACCTTTAATGCCCGTGTCACGAAAATCGGCCTGGCAGTCTGAGGCCGGATAACAATCAACCATAAATCACTGGGGAACAAAACCATGTCCAACGTCTTCATCGCATTTCAAGCGAACGAGGAATCTCGGCCGCTAGTCGATGCCATCGTCGCCGACAACCCGGAAGCGCAGGTCGTTTACTCGCCCGGTCTGGTGAAGATCGATGCCCCGGGCCGACTGGTGATCAAGCGCGAAACCATCGAGGAGATCACTGGCAGCAAATATGACTTGCAGCAGCTGCAAATCAATCTCGTCACGCTGTCCGGAAACCTGGATGAAGATGATGACGAGTTTGTCCTCAGCTGGCAGCACTGAATCAACCGCGCCCGACACAAGATTCGAGAGAGGTCAGCCAATGGACAAGCGCGTTGAAAAACAACGTCTCAACCAGCGTGAACGCTATGCGTCGATGACGCACGATCTGCACTGGGAAACTTCCTATCAAGCCATGGACAAGGTGTTTTCGCTCGACAAGAACGAGGGCATCAAGGTGCACGACTGGCAGCAGTGGGAAGATCCTCTCCATGGCACCATGGATGTTTACTGGAAGGCGCAGGGAGAGAAGGAAAAGAAGCTCTACGCAATCATCGAAGCCTTTGCCCAGAACAATGGCCAATTCGGTGTCAGCGATGCGCGCTATGTCAATGCGATCAAGATCGTGCTGCAGAGTATTGCACCGCTGAAGTACATGCTTCATCGCTCGCTCGCGCAATCGGCGCGCCAGCTGCATGGTGATGCGATGCGCATCGCCGTTCAGATGCAGTCATCCAATGACCTGCGCCATTTTCAGAACGAGACGCACGCGGCATCGATTTTCAACAAATATTTCAACGGCCTGCACCAGACACCGCACTGGTTTGATCACGCCTGGTACCTTCAGCCCGCGAAAAGCTTTGCGGATGACCTGGCCAGCGCCGGCACTTTCGAGCGAATGATTGCCAGCAGTCTCGGTTTCGAGACACTGTTGTCCGATCTTTTGTTTGTATCCTTCATGAGCGGCGCTGCGCACAATGGCGATCTGTCGCTGGTCTCGGCCAGCTTCTCGGCGCAGTCGGATGTCGCACATCACAAAGCACAGGGTGTCGCTTTGGTGAAGTTCCTGATTAAACAAGATCCCGCCAACGCACCCGTCATTCAGCAATGGATAGACAAATGGTTCTGGCGCAGTTTCCGGCTGATGCCCATGGTCGCGATGATGCAGGACTATATGCTGCCCAAGCGCATGATGAGCTGGAAGGAATGCTGGGAAGAATTCTGCGAAGCGCCCGTCAATGCCCTGTTCGCCGAACTCGCGCCGCTGGGTCTGCGACTGCCCGCTGGTTGGGAACAAGCTTGCGACAGCAAGAATCACCTCAGTCATCAGGCGTGGAATGCGTTTTACGGTTTCGGCGATGCGCTCGGCTTTCACACGTGGATACCGGGCGCAGACGAAATGGCCTGGCTGGACCGCAAATACCCCGAGAGTTTTGATCGCTGGTACGCACCGCGACTGACGCATTACGCGCAGCGCGAAGCCGATGGCCAGCGGTTCTTCAACAACGCCTTGCCCATGCAATGCCAGGTGTGTCAGCAAGCGATGATTTTTACCGAGCCGAGTAATCCGCGCTGGATCGCCTACAGGGAAACACGTCACGCGGACGAGATCTTCCATTTCTGCAGCGATCAATGCGAACACATTTTTACGCAAGCGCCCGAGAAGTACGTCCAGGCCCAATTGCCCTCGCACGCCATGCTGCGCACGAGCGGCAATCAGCCTGATCCGCTGAAAGCATCATTGCCCGACAGCTCGATGAACATCGGTCGCGACAACGGTGGTTTTGCCGGGTCGGACGATGCAATCAATTTCGAGAACTGGGGCGGTGGACAGGACATGAAGGAGGCACAACTATGAACGTCGCTGCCATCAATCAGGAAGTCCACGCCTCGCATGACAGTGCAGCGCATTTTTCACAACCGCTGATCTACATCGGTTGGGACGAGCACATGATGTTTGCTGCGCCCATCGTTCAGTTGCTGTCGCTCGAGACAAGCTTCGACGAACTCATGCACAAGGTACTACCGGCGCTGTACGGCGCGCATCCCCAATTTGCTCTGATCCACTGGGAGCAGGTGCAGTGGTTCCGTGGCAGCACGATGTTCACACCACGCGCATCGGCGTCGCTGGCGGCACATGGTTTCACGCACAAATCGGTTTTGCGTTTCAGAACACCCGGGTTGGAGGGATTGCGAGGCTCCTGCGGCTGACAAGGCAGGAGCGTCGCAACGCATTTCAGCCTATGCGGACCTGGCTGCGATGTGTGAGGCATCACAAGCACTAGGGCCGTGATTCATCAATATCAATAACGGAGACAGTAACGTATGAACAAGACCACCACTCTCGGCGGCGCACTGGCGGTAGCACTCAGCCTGTTGGCTTCCGGCGCTATGGCGCAGGACAAATGCGGACTCGGCAATGGCAAGAAAGCCACTGGCGAACCCATTCATATCGGCGCCATCGTCGGTAAAACTGGCCCCGAAGACTTTTCATCCTCGGCACGTGCAGCACAAGCCTACTTCAGCTGCGTGAATGCCAATGGCGGCATCAATGGCCGTCCCATTCAGTACACCGTTCAGGACGACACCTGGAATCCTGAAGTTGCCTCGCAGGCTGCCAACAAGCTCGTGAAAGACACCAAGGTTGTAGCCATGGTGGGTTCGTCGTCCTTCGTTGAATGCGGGGCGAACAACGACCTGTATGTCAAAGAAGGCGTCGCGTCCGTGTCTGGCGTTGGTGTGCCACGTGCCTGCTTCTTCGGCAAGAACTACATCTCTTTCAATCAGGGTCCGCGTCAATCAACGCTGGGCGCTGCACAGCACATCGTTGAAACCTTCAAGCTCAAGAGCCTGACCTGCGTCGCACCTGGCATCCCCGGCTTTGGTGACTGGGTTTGCGGCGGCGTTGAATCCTACGGCAAGGCCAACAAGATTCCAGTGAAGACCGTGATCTTCGATCCGGGCCAGCTCGACGGTAACGCGATCGCACTGCAAATCGCTGCTGCGAAAAGCGATGGCGTCGTACTCGGTATGCCACGCGGCATGATGCTGCCTATCCTGACGGCCGCAGAACAGCAAGACCTCGGCAAGAGCATGAAGTGGGGCCTGCCAACCTCGGCCTATCACGTCGACATGCCTAAAGCAGTCGGCAAGTACTGGCACGACAAGCTGAATGTACACATGGAACTTGAGCCTATGGATGGCACCGGTCCTGACAACACGAACTGGAAAGCCATCATGGACAAGTTCGGTGACAAGAAAGATCCGCGCGACACCTTCTCGCAGGCTGGCTTCCTCGCTGCCAAGGCGACCACTGATGCGCTGCTCGGCATCAAGGGCAATGTAGACCGCAAATCTGCCTACCAGGCCATCGTCGGCATCAAGAACTGGAAGAGCGACATGATGTGCGCCCCATGGTACTTCGGTGCCGGCGAGCGTCATCAGCCCAACCACAAGGGCCGTGCTGCACTGCTGGTCAAGGGTGGATTCAAGACGCTGAGCGAGTGCTATCAGTCCAAGGACAGCGAGCTCGATGATGTGCTCAAGCTCGAAGCCAAGGGCGGCCTGGTCAACTAAGTCACCTGAAGCTATCTCTCTGAACCAACGCGAACCGGACTGAACATGGAAACACTACTCCCGTTTATCGTCGTCGGCATCAGCGTCGGCGCGGTGTACGCACTCTCGGGCGTCGGCCTGGTCGTGCTGTACCGCGCCAGCGGCGTGGTCAATTTCGCATTCGGTGCACTGGGCGGCCTCGCTGCCATGGTGTGCTGGCAGATCATTGATCTCGAGTATGCCGACTGGATGGGTTGGAGCGCCGGCATCGGCGCCGCCACCCTGCTCTCATGGGCTTACGGGCGCTTCATTGCGCCATCGCTTACGCACCAGGATCGTGTGGTGCGGGCAATGGCGACGCTCGGTTTCGCGTTGATGATCATGGGCATCGCCCAGTGGTACTGGGGCGATGACCCGCGTCGTCTTGTATTGCCAACGGACTCGGACGGTATCGAGTTCGAAGGACGTCGTCTGATCAGTCACACCCGCGTCGCCGCGCTGCTGTTCGCAGCAGGTGCGACGGTCGGAATGCTGTGGCTGCTCGCAAAAACACCGCTCGGTCTGCGCATGCGTGCACTGCAAAGCAATCGTGTGCTCTCGGCGCTGGTTGGTGTGCGCGTCAAGCGCGTTGATACCTGGGCCTGGACACTCGCAGGACTGTTTGCGGGTATCAGTGGTCTTTTCATGGGCAACATGGTGCGTTTGAATCCCACCGTGCTGACCTTTCTCGTGATCCCGGCCATGGCAGCCGCAATGGTGGGACGCATGAATTCTCTGACAGCGACGGTGATCGGTGGTCTCGTGATCGGCATCATCGAATCGATGTTGAATTTGCTGCCTGAAGTGCAGCGCTACGGCTCTGCGACCGCATTCGTGGTCGCGATTCTGGCCGTGATGTGGCAACAGCGCCATGGCATCGGCCTGTCGCGCGACAACAGTCATCTGGAGTAATCGACATGGCACGCAACAAGGACAAACCCGATATTCCACCCGGCACACCGCTTCAGCGCCTGCGGCCGATGTTGATCACCTTCTTCGTGGTCGCGGTACTCGGTCCGATGCTGTTCTCGTCGTACTGGCTCAACACCTTCTCTACGGTTGCCTGTCTGGTGCTGGCCTCGGCCACCGTCGCGCTTCTCTATGGTCAGCTGGGCATGGTGTCCCTTGCGCAGTTCGCGCTCTCGGGCGTCGGTGGCTGGTTCTGTCTGCGATTGGTGCATGGCACCGGCATGCCGTTCGAAGTGGCCTTGGTGCTCGGCGCGCTGATCGCTGGTTTGTTCGGACTGATACTCGGTTTGCCCGCCCTGCGGATGCGTGGACTGTACCTCGCGCTATTGACGCTGATGATTGCAGCGGCTGTTCAGGTGGTGGTGAATGTGATCGGCTTCCCCGATGGCGGACCCGGCTGGGCCGGCAAGGTCATCAATGGTCAACGCGCGCTGATACAGCGCCCAGTGCTGGCCACCTCGGATGTCGATTACTTCCGCTATGTGATGGTGTGGCTAGCGCTGGGTATGGGTCTGATTGAATGGGCACGCGCGACACTGCCAGGACGTGCGTGGGGACTGATTCGCAAAAGTGAAGCTGCTGCGATTGCCGCAGGTGTCTCCGTCGTTCGTTACAAGGCACTTGCGTTTGCAATGGCCGGCGCGCTGGCAGGTCTTGCCGGCGGTCTGCTCGCAGGCTTGAACGGCCAACTCGACAACACCGGTTTTCCAGTCAGCCAGTCCATCCTGCTCTATGCATTGACGATCGTCGGTGGCGCCTACCACTGGATGGGTGCGGTATTTGCCGGCCTGCTGATCCGCGCACTGCCGGCACTGCTCAATGATCATGGCGTCGACGGCAATCTGGCCAATGCGTTTTACGGTTTTGCCTTGCTGGTGTCGCTGATCCAAGGCCGCAAAGGTCTGGCTGGACAGCTTGCTGACTTCTACAAATTCGTTCGCATGAGCCGCATCGTCGAAGGAACCGTGATCTGGAGCGGCATCTCGGTCGGACTCGCCATCATCGCAGTGCACACAGGTGCCGCAGGTTTTGCCGGTGCGTTGTTCATCTCGCTGATCGCGCTGCTGTTTCGTCAGGCGATACCTGGTGTCTGCTGGCTGCTGCTGGGCTTCTTCGGCAAACGAGTGCAGGACTTCGCCGAGGATGCTGAAGCCTGGCTGTCGCTGCGCCTCTCATCCGTGATGGACAGCATGGGTCTGTTACCCGACCATCGAATACTCAAACGCACACTCAATGTATTGTTCATCGGCTTTTTCGTTGCGTGGGTGGCTAACGGTGTGTTCGATGTCGAACAACATGTCGCGCTGGCGATCATCTGGGGATCCATCGCACTGCGTTTCCTGATCGAACTCACGCTGTATCCGGCCATTCTGCCGCTCAGAAAACGCATCGATGAGCGCTACCCGAAACCTTTTGCGTCCTATCGCTGAACGGAGCGGCCATGATAGAAATTAATGATCTCGTGGTGCAGTTCGGTGGCGTCAAACCCATCGATGGACTCACCGTGAAACTCACTCGCCCCATCGTCGGTCTGATCGGCCCGAACGGCGCCGGCAAGACCACGCTCTTGAATGTGCTCTCCGGCTTCGTCGAACCACGTCGTGGCTGGGTCAAAGTCAAAGGCGAAATGATCACCGGCATACCGGCGCACAAGCGCGCCGAAATGGGACTGCGCCGCACTTTCCAGACGGACCAGATCGCTGAAGATCTGACACTGCTGGAAAACGTGCAGGCCATCGCCGATCACGTGAAATTCGACAGTCGCGACGATGAAAGAAAAGCCGTCTATGGCGCTATCGATTTCGTTGGTCTCTCGCATCGTCTCAATCGCAAGGGCAGCGACCTTTCAACCGAAGAGCGCCATCTCGCCGAAATCGCCAAAGCACTGATCGGCAATCCCAAGCTGGTGATGCTCGATGAACCCGGCGCCGGCATGAGCGAAACCGAGTCCGAGCATCTGCAAAAAGTCATCAAGGGCATTCCCGGTTATTGCAAGGCCCAGGTCTTCCTGATCGACCACGACGTTGAGCTTATTTCGGCGTGCTGTCTCGAGACCATGGTGCTCGACTTCGGCAAGCTGCTCGCACTAGGACCCACACTCGAAGTACTGAAAAACCCCGAGGTGCAGCAAGCCTATCTGGGCAATTTCGATGATTTGGAGGTAGCCGCATGAGCACCAAGATCGCTCCTGACAATCTGCGTCGCGATCACCTGGAGATTCGCAATCTGGTGATGGTGCGAGGTACCAAAGCCGTCACGCATGCGATCGAGTTGTCGATTGCACCCGGCAAAGTGACGGCACTGATGGGTGCCAACGGTGCCGGCAAAACCAGCACCGTGCTTGGCATTGCTGGCGTCATCGAACCCGCATTCGGTGAAATCTGGCTCGATGGCGTCGATCTGGTCGGTATGGATGCCGATGAGGTTCGTCGTCGCGGCATCGCCACCGTACCCGAAGGACATCAGGTACTGCGCGAACTCACGGTGCGCGACAACCTGCTCGTTGCCGGTGGCGGTCTCGGTCGCAGCGAATTGAACACTTCAATCGAGCGCGTTCTCGCCCTGTTCCCCGAGTTGAAAGAAAAACTGCAGCAACCCGCGGGGGATCTCTCGGGTGGCCAGCAGCAGATGGTCGCGATCGCACAGGCACTGATTGTCTCACCCCGCTTTCTCGTGATTGATGAATTGTCCTTTGGACTGGCACCCACGATCGTGTCGCGACTGGTTCCCATCATTCGCAAGATTGCCGACAGTGGTATTGGCGTTCTGCTGATCGAGCAATTTACTCAGCTCGCACTGGCACTTGCGCATCACTGCTATGTGATGTCGCGCGGCAGTGTTTCGTATGACGGCGAACCGAAAAAACTGCGCGACGATCCGGACATCCTGCATCGAGCCTATTTCCCGGTGAGCGACAAGGAAGCAGTCGGCCTCAGCTAAAACCACAAAATATTTTAATTTTTCGTTCACTGAACCACAACAATCACACCCCCCGGAGATACTGATGGATACACGAGTCACGAAAAAGAAGCTGGGCCTTAAAGAGCGTTACGCAGCAATGACGCGCGGCCTGCACTGGGAGACCACTTACCAGCCCATGGATAAGGTATTCCCATATGACACCTATGAAGGCATCAAGATCCATGACTGGGACAAGTGGGAAGATCCATTCCGTCTGACCATGGACGCGTACTGGAAGTACCAGGCCGAAAAAGAGAAAAAGCTTTATGCCGTCATTGAAGCCTTCGCTCAGAACCACGGTGAACTCGGTGTAACAGATGCGCGCTACATCAACGCATTGAAACTCTTCATTCAGGGTGTAACGCCGCTCGAGTATTACGCCCATCGCGGTTTTGCGCATGCAGGTCGTCAGTTCACCGGTGCTGGTGCACGCGTGGCAGCTCAAATGCAGGCGGTCGATGAATTGCGTCACTTCCAGACCGAGACGCATGCGATCTCGCACTACAACAAGTACTACAACGGCATGCACAACGCGAACCACTGGTTCGACAATCTCTGGTACCTGTCGGTACCCAAGAGCTTTTTCGAAGATGCCTACTCCGGCGGTCCTTTCGAGTTCCTGACAGCGGTCAGCTTCTCTTTCGAGTATGTGCTGACCAATCTGCTATTCGTGCCCTTCATGTCGGGCGCTGCACACAACGGCGATCTCTCTACCGTCACCTTCGGCTTCTCGGCGCAGTCGGATGAATCACGTCACATGACCCTCGGTATCGAATGCATCAAGTTCATGCTCGAACAGGATCCAGCCAATGTGCCCATCGTGCAGCGCTGGATGGATAAATGGTTCTGGCGCGGCTATCGCTTGCTGACCTTGGTCGCAATGATGCAGGACTACATGCTGCCCAAACGCGTGATGAGCTGGAAAGAAGCGTGGGAGATGTATGCCGAGTCGAACGGTGGCGCATTATTTGCCGATCTGGCTCGCTATGGCATCCGCAAACCCAAGGGCTGGGATCAGGCCTGCGAAGGCAAGGACCATATCAGCCATCAGGCATGGGCCACGTTCTATCAGTACGGCCATGCAGCAGCGTTTCACACATGGATTCCGAGCCAGGATGAAATGGACTGGTTGTCGTCGAAGTATCCAGAAAGCTTCGATCGCTACTACCGCCCGCGTCTGGAACATTGGGGTGATCAGGCAGAAGGCAAGGAAGGTCGCTGGTACAACCAGATCCTGCCAATGCTGTGCCAAACCTGTCAGGTGCCAATGCTCTTTACCGAGCCCGGTGATCCAACGCAGATCGCTTTCCGCGAAACCAGCTACCTGGGCCAGAAGTATCACTTCTGCAGTGACCACTGCTGCGAAATTTTCGAACACGAGCCTAAGAAATATGTCCAGGCCTGGCTGCCCGTGCAGCAAATCTATCAGGGCAATTGCTATCCGGAAGACATCAACCCCGCATCGCCCGGCGACAGCCCGGTACGCGAGGTCATCCGCTACTACGGCATCGAGGGTGGCGAGGACAACGGTGATTTCGCCACCAGCGAAGACCGCCAGCACTTCAAGGCTTGGAGTGGCCGTATGAAACCGACGGATCTGGGAGAGTGAACATGGGTGCGAGCGACAAGGACATGATGACGCACATCGGCGAGTATCCGTTGCTGCAGCAAGACGGTGAACATCTCTTCCATGGCAAGCGGCTGATTTTTCTGAGCTGGGAAAACCATCTCATGTTCGCCGCACCGCTCTGTGTGCCACTGCCACCCACACTGCCTTTCGGCGCACTGATACGCGATGTGCTACCGGAGCTGTATGGCGAGCATCCGGAATTCGAGGATATCGACTGGAAGCGCACGCTCTGGTTCAACTCCGGCAAGCGCTTCATTCCCGATGTCGGCAAGTCACTCGAACATCATGGCCTTTCGCACAAATCGCTCATCCGCTTTCGCACACCGGCTCTGGACGGCACGCGCAAGGTGAACAGCGATGGCCGCCAGGGCTTCTGACCATACTCTTTATCCAACGATTGACGGAAACGGATCATGTCTCAGCAACTGACTATCGAACCTCTGGGCACGACTATCGATGTCGAGGATGGCCAGACCATACTCGACGCCGCACTGCGTCAGGGTATTTATATTCCGCACGCATGCGGTCACGGACTGTGCGGCACCTGCAAGGTGGAAGTCACGGGCGGCGAGGTTGATCATGGCGAGGCAAATCCGTTTGCGTTGATGGATTTCGAACGCGACGAAGGCAAGACCCTCGCCTGCTGCGCAACGCTGCAGTCCGATGTCAGCATCGAAGCCGATATCGACGATGAGGAAGACGCACGCATCATCCCGGTGGAAGATTTCGACACCACGGTATCCCGTATCGAGACCCTGACACCAACGATCAAGGGCATCTGGCTGAAGCTCGACCGCACGCTGGATTTTCAGGCCGGACAGTATGTGTCACTGCATTTGCCCGGTATCGAAGGTGGGCGACCATTCTCGATTGCCAATTCGCCAGAGAACATTCAGCAAACCGGCGAACTGGAACTGAACGTTCGCATCATTGCGGGTGGCCCCGGCACCGACTATCTGCACAACACGCTGAAGGTCGGCGACAAGCTGCGCATCTCGGGTCCGTATGGACGTTTCTTTGTGCGCACCTCGCTGAATGCGCCGATGATTTTCATGGCCGGCGGCTCTGGTCTCTCCAGCCCGCGCTCGATGATTCTTGATTTGCTGGCGAATGGCTGCAAAGAAGAGATCACGCTGATCTATGGCCAACGCAATCTCGCCGAGCTGTACTACGACGAAGAGTTCAAGCAACTGTCACATTCACATCCGAATTTTCATTATGTCCCGGCACTGTCGGAGGACGCGAGTGGCTTTGATGGTTTCAAAGGCTTCGTTCACGACGCAGCGCAGGCGCACTTCAATGGTGATTTTTCTGGACGCAAAGCTTATCTGTGCGGACCTCCCGCAATGATCGAAGCCTGTCTGAGCACATTGATGCAAGGCCGACTGTACGAGCGCGACATCTACGCCGAAAAATTCATTACGGCTGCGGATGCATCGAAACCACGCAGTGCTTTCTTCAAACGCGTCTGAGGCAGTCAGCATGTTTGATTTTCGTCCCAAGGTGCAAGTCACCATCACCCAGACCGGTGAATGCTATCCGTGCGCCGTGGGCGAGAGCCTGCTGCAGGGAATGCTGCGACTCGGTCGCAAAGGCATCCCTGTAGGTTGCGTGAATGGCGGTTGTGGCGTTTGCAAGGTGCGCATTGTCGAAGGCAAGACACAGACGCTAGGCCCGGTCAGCCGCGCGCATGTGACGGAATCCGAAGAAGCAGAAGGCTACACCCTTGCCTGCCGGGTGGGTCCGACCAATGAAGTCACGCTGGAAGTGGCAGGCAAGATGATCAAACCGTTTTCAAAGGGGTTTCCCTGGCAGGCCACCCCACCTGCAACAGTAAAATAAAAGGAGAACAACATGGGCGTTATGCGAATCGGGCACGCCAGCCTGAAAGTGATGGACATGGGGGCAGCAGTCAAGCATTACACCGAAGTGCTCGGCATGAAGGTCACGATGGAAGACAAGTCCGGCAATGTGTATCTGAAATGCTGGGACGAGTGGGACCGTTATTCAATCATTCTGACGCCGTCGAATGAAGCCGGCATGAACCACGTCGCCTACAAAGTCGAAAAGGATAGCGACCTCGATGCCATCAAACAGAAAATCGAAGCACATGGCATCAAGACCACGGAACTCCCCGAAGGCTCGCTGCCAGCGACCGGTCGCATGCTGCAATTCAAGCTGCCCAGTGGCCACGAAATGCGCCTGTATGCACAGAAGGAATACGTCGGCACCGAAGTCGGCAGCACGAATCCTGATCCTTGGCCGGACAACATCACGGGTGCTGGCGCGCACTGGCTCGATCACTGCCTGCTGATGTGTGAAATGAATCCCGAGACGGGTGTCAACACCGTGGTCGAGAACGTCGAGTTTTTCAAGACCTGTCTTGATTTCTATCTGGTCGAGCAGATCGTCGTCGGCCCTGGCGGCGCGATTCAGGCAGCCGCCTTCCTCACCTGCACCAACACGCCGCATGACATCGCTTTCGTTGGCGCACCCAAGTCCGGCCTGCACCATGTGTCCTTCTTCCTCGACTCATGGCATGACGTGCTGAAGGCTGCTGACGTGATGGCAAAGAAAAAAGTCAAGATCGATGTCGCTCCAACTCGCCATGGCGTAACGCGCGGCGAGACCATCTACTTCTTTGACCCAAGCGGCAACCGCAACGAGACCTTCGCTGGCCTCGGCTATCTCGCCATGCGCGACCGTCCTGTGACCACTTGGACGGAAGACAAGCTCTGGACAGGCATCTTCTATCACACCGGCGAAGCAGTACCTTCGTTTACTGACGTCTACACCTGATCTGCGGGTCGGGGGTTGTTAGAGCATGGATCCCAGCGAAAGCTGGGATCCATATTCGCCACTTGTGACTTTTGCTTCACTCAGGATTTACGCTTTACCGAACCATGAGACTCGGAAAAATCACGCACCACCGATAAAAACGCCGCCAGCAATGGCGATTCATCAGACTGCCGATAGAGGCAGCTTAATTCGATTTCACGCAAATGGTGACTGACCAGAGGCCGGTACACCACGCCAGGCAGTTGCAGGCTCGCTGTCGAGGCCGTGGTCACGCACAAACCGAATCCACCCGCCACCAAGGCGATGGCGGTCAGTACGTCTTCGACTTCCTGCTCTACGCGCAACACCGATTTCTCGCGATGAAACGCCTGCATCACCTGCTGCGCGAGCCCTGCGATCGGCAAGCGAGGATACAGAATCAGCGGCTGATCACTCAGATCGGATACACGAATTTCTTTTTGTCGCGCCAGCGCATGCTTGGCCGGCAGCGCCACGGTCATCGACTCGCGCAAGACCGTTTCGACTCGCAGATCATCTTCTGGCGGTACCAGTCGATTGAATCCCACACTGATGCGGCGCTCGCGCAGCGCCTCAATCTGCTCGGTCTTGGTCAGGTTGTGCAGAACGATCTTCACTTCCGGACGCTGCGCATGAAAACGCGCAAGGATGCGCGGAATGACATCAAGTACGCCAGAACCGAAGGTGCCCACGTCCAGGCGCCCCGACAGGCCCTGACTCGCTGCCACCGTACGCTCTCTCGCCCGCTGTGCGAGCGAAAGCAGGTTGGGCACTTCATCCAGCAGCGCTTGTCCGGCTTCGGTCAGCTCCACACCTTTGGTCGTACGCACAAACAGGGGGGCGCCGAGTTCATCTTCGAGCGCTCGTATCTGCCGGGTCAGCGGCGGCTGCGCCATGTGCAAGCGCTCGGCAGCGCGTGTGAAGTTTCGCTCTTCAGCGAGCGCGAGGAAGTAACGCATCTGTCGCAAGTCCATGCTGCCTCCAGTTTTTTCATACCTGAAAGGTATTGTGAACGAAAAAAACAGTATTGGACAGTATGGACTAGCCTTTCTACGATCCACCCTCAAGCAAACCGGATATCGCCATGAGTCAAAGCATCAATACCGCCGTCATCTCTGCAGAAGCCAGCAGTACTGCACTGGCGGCCGCCATCGCGCACGCAAAACAGATGGGCATTGCAATCAATGTGGCCATCACCGACAGCAGCGGCACGCTCGCAGGATTCCTGCGCATGCCGGGTGCGTTTCTGCATTCGATCGATATCGCGATAGACAAGGCCTATACCGCCGCCAGCTTCGGCTTCCCGACCAGTCAGTGGATGAAGATTCTCGATGGCGACGCCGCGCTGAAAGCCGGTCTGCCGCTGAGACCTCGGTTGGTGATTTTTGGCGGTGGTCTGCCGATCGTTGAAAACGGTGTACGTATTGGCGGCATCGGCGTATCGGGCGGTTCAGCAGAGCAGGATGAAGAATGCGCGCGTGCCGGTCTGAAAGCCATAGGACTGGCCTGAAAAAAATGATGGATACATGACGAGAGAGACCATGAAACAATTTCACAACTTCATCAACGGCGAATTCATCGCCACCGGCAAAACTTTCGAAAAGCGCACCCCGGTCAGCAATCAGGTAATCGGCCTCGTGCATGAAGCGGGTCAAGCTGAAGTCGATGCTGCCGTCAAAGCGGGCCAGGCAGCGCTCAAAGGTGAATGGGGCAAGCTTTCTGTCGTCAAGCGCGTCGAGCTGCTCTATGAGGTGGCCGACGAGATCAATCATCGCTTTGATGAATTCCTCGAAGCTGAACTCGCAGATACCGGCAAGCCGCATTCGCTCGCATCGCACATCGACATCCCGCGCGGCGCAGCCAACTTCAAGGTGTTCGCGGACATCATCAAGAACGCACCCACTGAAAGCTTTCAGATGACCACGCCGGACGGCGGCACTGCCATCAGCTATGGCGTGCGCGTACCGCTGGGCGTGATCGCCGTCGTCTGTCCTTGGAATTTGCCGCTGCTGCTAATGACCTGGAAAGTCGGTCCCGCCCTCGCCTGCGGCAATGCCGTCGTCGTCAAACCCTCGGAAGAAACGCCCGCAACTGCGACGCTACTTGGCGAAGTCATGAACAAGGTTGGCATCCCCAAAGGTGTGTACAACGTGGTACACGGCTTCGGCCCGAATTCGGCAGGTGAATTCCTGACCAAACATCCCGAAGTCAATGGCATCACCTTCACGGGTGAAACACGTACCGGTGAAGCGATCATGGCTGCTGCCGCGAAAGGCGTGCGTCCGGTGTCATTCGAGCTGGGTGGAAAGAACGCAGGCATCGTGTTTGCTGATGCGGATTTTGACAAGGCGATCGCAGGCATCATGCGTTCCTCATTCGAAAATTGCGGTCAGGTGTGTCTCGGCACCGAGCGTCTGTATGTGCAGCGCCCCATCTTCGACAAATTCGTCAAAGCACTGAAAGAAAAAGCCGAAGCGCTCAAAATCGGTCCTTCGCACGAACCCGGCGTCGGTCTCGGCCCTCTCATCTCGGCCGAACACAAAGAAAAAGTCCTGTCGTATTACGCAAAAGCGAAAGCGCTGGGAGCCAACGTCGTGACAGGCGGTGGAGAACCAACGATGAGCGGCGACTATGCGAACGGTCACTGGGTACAACCCACGATCTGGACTGGACTGCCGGAAGACTCGCCGATCATTCGCGAAGAAATCTTCGGGCCATGTACGCATATCGCCCCCTTCGATACCGAAGAAGAAGCAATCGCCTTGGCCAACGATACCTCGTATGGTCTGGCGACCTCCATCTGGACCAGCGACATGTCGACTGCCACCCGCATGGCCAACGCCATCCACGTCGGTCTGTGCTGGATCAACAGCTGGTTCCTGCGCGATTTGCGCACCCCGTTTGGCGGATCGAAAGGCTCGGGCATTGGCCGCGAAGGTGGCGTGCACTCGCTCGAGTTCTATACCGATCTGCGCAACGTGATGATCAAGATTTAAACCGGAGATCACTATGTCCATGAATGCACAAAAAATCCAGCACTACGGCGATGAGCTGTACCAATCGCTGATCTCGCGCGTGCCGGTCGAGCCACTGACCAACCGCGAAGCTGATATCACCATAGATGATGCTTATCAGATTCAGCTGCGCATGATCGAGCGTCAACTGCAAGATGGGCAGATCGTCGTTGGGAAAAAAATTGGCGTGACCAGCAAAGTCGTGATGGATATGCTTGGGGTGAATCAGCCCGACTTCGGTCACCTTCTCTCAGGCATGGTGTTCAACGAAGGTGAAGCGGTTGATACCAGCAAGATGATTGCTCCCAAGGCGGAAGCCGAGGTGGCGTTCATACTCGCTCGCGATCTCACCGGCCCAGGGGTCACGGCAGCGGATGTATTGCGTGCCACCGATTGTGTGATGCCTTGCTTCGAAATCGTTGATTCGCGCATCAAGGACTGGAAGATCAAGATCCAGGACACCGTTGCGGACAATGCGTCCTGCGGCGTGTTCACGCTGGGAGGCACGCGCAAGAGTCCACGCAATCTCGACCTGGCGCTGGCCGGGATGGTGCTCGACAAGAACGGCGAAATCATCAGCACCTCCTGCGGCGCCTCGGTGCAAGGCTCACCGGTAAACGCGGTGGCCTGGCTGGCCAACACACTGGGCCGTCTTGGCATTTCACTGAAAGCGGGCGACGTGATTCTGTCCGGCTCGCAATCGCCGCTGGTCCCAGTGAAGGCGGGCGACAGCCTGCACTGCTCGGTCGGTGGACTGGGCAGCACCTCGGTGCGTTTCATCTGATCGGAGATATTCATGCAACTCGACCAAGCCACGATAGAAAAACTCGCCGCACATCTGGAATCTGCCGAACTCGAAGCACGCGATGTGCTCAAGATCACGGATGACTATCCCCAGATGGATTGGGATGATGCGTACACGATTCAGGACACGATACGCAAACGCAAGGAAGCCCGCGGCAACAAGACTGCAGGACTGAAAGCCGGACTCACCTCATTCGCAAAGATGAAGCAAATGGGGGTCGATGTACCCTGCTTCGGCTTTGTCAGCGATTACATGGCACGTCCGGACGGCGGCGACATCAAAATGTCCGAACTCATCCACCCGAAAGTGGAAGCCGAAATTTGTGTCGTCACCAAGGCACCCCTGAAAGGTCCGGGTTGCCATGTGGGCGCAGTAATGGCGGCCATTGATTTTGTATTGCCTGCCGTGGAAGTCATCGACAGCCGCTATCGCGATTTCAAATTTGATCTCAAGAGCGTGGTGGCGGATAACACTTCCGCATCACGTTTCGTGATCGGCGGCCGTTCGCGCAATGTCGAAGAACTCGACCTGCGCACGCTCGGTGTGGTGCTGGAAAAAAATGGGCAAGTGATGGCGATGGCAGCCGGCGCTGCCGTACTCGGCCATCCGGCCGCTGCGATTGCCATGATGGCGAACCATCTCGGCGCACGTGGTCAGGAAATACCGGCTGGTACCTTCATCATGACCGGTGGCGTCACCGAGGCGATTCCGGTACAGGCGGGTGACAACATTCTGGTGCGCTTCCAGGATCTGGGCTCAGTGTCGATGCGCTTTGTCGACTAATTCGACGTCATGAACACGCCTCATCATCCGACAGCCGTCACCGTCCTCGTGACCCGGCGCATCAAGCCGGGTCACGAGGAGGCGTTCGAATCGCTGATGGGCAACATGATGGCCGCCGCCAAAGAATTCAACGGTCATCTCGGCAGTCAGTTGGTCAAACCGACGGCCGAAGAACCAGGACTCTATCAAGTGGTGTTCGCATTCGATAACGATGTGCATTTGCAGGCGTGGCAATCCTCGCCCGCCCGCTCTTTGGGTCTTGCTGCGATTGATCCACTGACTGAAGGCCCGGCGCAGACACGACAAGTGATCGGCATGGCGCACTGGTTCATGACGGGTACACAGCAAACGCCGCCGCCGCGCTGGAAAGTGGCAGTCACCACCTGGCTGGGTATCTTCCCCACCGTACTGCTGCTCTTCACGCTGCTCGGCGACCTGCTTGCGCCCTGGCCATTGGTACCGCGCGTGATGCTGCTGACGATGCTGGTGGTGCTGATCATGACCTGGATCGTTGCACCTCAACTTACTCGTTGGCTGAAACCTTGGCTACATGCCACTCGCTCCTGAAAGAGAATTATGGATTTGCAATTGAAAGAACAGATCGCACTAGTAACCGGCTCAACCGCCGGCATAGGTTATGCGATCGCATACGCACTGGCCGCGGAAGGCGCGCAAGTCACGATTAACGGTCGCAGCACATCCGGCGTAAACGCAGCAGTCAAACGCCTGAAGGCAGCACTGCCGGATGCACAGATTCATGGCATCGCTGCCGATGCAAGTGATGCAGAGGGATGTCAGACGCTGATCGATGCGCTAGGCAACGTCGACATCTTGGTCAATAACCTTGGTATCTTCGATCCCAAAGCTTTTGAATCCATTCCCGATGCCGACTGGACGCATTTCTTCGAAACCAATGTGATGAGCGGCGTACGTTTGTCACGAGCTTTCCTGCCCGGCATGAAGTCGCGCAATCGCGGTCGCATCGTTTTCATCTCCAGTGAATCCGGTATCTGCCCACCTGCAGAGATGGTGCACTACGGGATGACGAAATCTGCACAGCTGTCAGTGTCGCGCGCACTGGCTGAAACTTGCGCGGGTACTGCTGTCACGGTCAACAGCGTGCTGCCCGGCCCGACCTTGACCGAAGGCGCGAAGGATTTCTTCGACAAGCTCGCCGCACAACAAGGTGTCAGTTTCGATGAAGCGGCGGCTGCATTTTTTGCAAATGCACGCCCGACCTCATTGCTGCGCCGATTCATACAACCGGAGGAAGTCGCCTCCATGGTCGCCTATGTCTGCAGTCCGAAGTCCGCCGCTACCAACGGCGCGGCCCTGCGGGTTGATGGTGGCGTTGTTCGCAGCCTGATCTGAAGTTAATCAGGATAAGGCCTTACCATTCCATTGCATGTATAGGAGACACTGAACATGAGCAAAAAAATCAAATGCGCCTTGATCGGACCCGGCAATATCGGCACCGACCTGCTGGCCAAACTGCAACGCTCGCCGGTACTGGAGCCAGTCTGGATGGTGGGTATTGATCCGGAATCGGACGGCTTGAAGCGGGCACGCGAGATGGGTATCAAAACCACCTCGGACGGTGTGGATGGTCTGCTGCCGCATGTCATTGCCGATGGCGTACAAATCGCCTTCGACGCAACGAGTGCTTACGTGCACGCCGAAAACTCACGCAAGCTGACCGAACTGGGCGTGATGATGATTGATCTGACGCCTGCTGCGATTGGTCCTTTCTGTGTACCCCCGGTGAATCTCAAAGAGCACCTCGGCAAGCGCGAGATGAATGTGAACATGGTGACCTGCGGCGGTCAGGCAACCATTCCGATGGTGGCAGCCGTATCCCGTGTGCAGCCAGTGGCCTATGGCGAGATCGTCGCCACGGTATCGAGCCGTTCGGTCGGTCCGGGCACACGCAAGAATATTGACGAATTCACCCGCACGACCGCCGGTGCTGTAGAAAAAGTCGGCGGCGCAAAGAAAGGCAAGGCGATCATCATCATCAACCCGGCCGAGCCACCGCTGATCATGCGCGACACCATTCACTGCCTGACCGAAGGAGAGCCGGATCAGGCAAAAATCATCGCCTCGGTGCAAGAGATGATCAAGGAAGTGCAGAAATACGTGCCCGGCTACAAGCTGGTGAATGGCCCGGTCTTCGATGGCAAGCGCGTATCGATTTTCCTTGAAGTGGAAGGCTTGGGTGATTATCTGCCCAAGTATGCAGGCAATCTCGACATCATGACCGCAGCAGCCGCGCGCACCGCTGAAATGTTTGCGGAAGAAATCATTGCTGGCAAGCTCGTGCTCGAGCCTGCCCTCGCTGCCTGAACCCCCGTCTGATCTGAAAGGAATGATCATGAACCTCAAAGGAAAAAAAGTCGCGGTGCACGATATGACGCTGCGTGATGGCATGCACCCCAAGCGCCATCTGATGACGCTCAAACAGATGAAGGATGTCGCCACCGGCCTGGATCGCGCCGGTGTGCCTTATATCGAAGTCACGCATGGCGATGGTCTGGGTGGATCGTCGGTGAACTACGGCTTTCCGGCACATACGGATGAGGAGTATCTGAGTGCGGTGGTACCGCAGATGAAGCAAGCCAAAGTCTCTGCGCTGCTGATTCCGGGCATCGGCACGGTGGATCATTTGATGATGGCGAAAGACCTTGGTGTGCACACCATACGCGTGGCCACCCATTGCACCGAAGCTGACGTCAGCGAGCAGCATATAAACAAGGCACGAAGCCTGAACATGGATACCGTGGGATTTTTGATGATGGCCCACATGAGTACGCCCGAGGCACTGGTCAAACAGGCCAAGCTGATGGAAAGCTATGGCGCCAACTGCATCTACATCACCGACTCAGCCGGTTACATGCTGCCCGATGATGTGCGGGTTCGCCTCGACGCCGTGCGTCAAGCACTGGACACGCAGACCGAGCTTGGTTTTCACGGTCACCATAATCTGGCTATGGGTGTTGCCAACTCCATTGCAGCCGTTGAATGTGGTGCCAACCGCATCGATGCCGCCGCCGCAGGTCTGGGTGCCGGCGCAGGCAATACGCCGATGGAAGTTTTCATCGCCGTCTGCGCGCGTATGGGCATCGAGACAGGTGTCGATGTATTCAGCATCATGGATGTTGCCGAAGATATTGTGGTTCCTCTGATGGATCACATCATTCGTGTCGATCGCGATTCACTGACCTTGGGCTATGCCGGGGTGTATTCCAGCTTCCTGCTGTTTGCCAAGCGCGCCGAAGCGAAATACGGCGTGCCGGCACGCGATATTCTGGTGGAACTCGGACGTCGCGGCATGGTCGGCGGTCAGGAGGACATGATCGAAGACACGGCAATGACGATGGCGCGCGAGCGTCAGGAGCGCGCCGCCAAGGCGGCCTGAGCTTACCTCGCACCATTCACCTTCAATCAACTCAGGAGAACATCATGCCCTTTGCACAGATACACATGCTGGAAGGCAGAACAGAAGATCAGAAACGCGCCGTCATCGAAAAAGTCACGCAGGCCCTGCATGATGCGGTGGGCGCACCCAAGGAAACCATACGCATCCTGATATCGGAAGTACCGAAAGCCCACTGGGGCATCGGTGGCACCAGCGCCAAAGATCTGGGGCGTTGACCGAGCTCCCGAGAGCTTTATTTCGGTGGCAGTCGCGTCGACTGCCACGAAACGAATTGCAGTTTGCCTTCGCGACTGATCCACAGACTGTGAAAACGAAGCTCGACACTCAAAGGCTTGTCCTTGAGCTGCACGTCAAATTGACCAATACCCGTCATCACTGCAAGGCAACCAAAGGTACGCACCTGCACCTCTGAACGTTTCATCGCAAGATATCGCACACTGCCATCGCGCATGGAATTGATGTAGGACTGCTTGTTATCGACGACTGCCGAGCTGTGGATGTAAATCAGATCATCCGCAAGGAGACGTTCCAGCGCGGTGTAATCCAGGCTGGTTTGTGCGGCGTAGCGCGCATCTTCAGCCGCCTGCACTTGCGCCTCGGTCACCGGTTCACAGCCGGCAGCCTGAGCAAGTCCCAAAATGGGCTGGACAAGGCAATACAACAGGATGGCAATGGCGTAACGCATGACAGTCTCCCTGAGTGTTTTTGTTGGTTGGCCGCTTACTTTACCCTGATCCCGCAAACTGGCAAACAAGTGCCAGCGTTGGATTAGCGCTTCGCCACGAGTTTATGGGTTACTCGAGACCTGCTCAGGCTGATTCACTTGCAGTGTCACGGTCTTGGATTCGGTCTTGCCACTCTGATCGGTCAGCGTGATCTTGATGCGGAACACGGCGTTCGGTGGCACATCGGCGTTCATGCGCAGCTTGATGTCACGAATCGCTTTGTCATAATCCGACACTGAGCGCGCACCATTGAGTGTCACTTTGCCGCTCGAATTATCGACACTGGCGGGTACCGCCTGACCACCACCCATTTCAATAGTCGTGGTGCCTGATGCAAAGCCATCGACAATCTCGAAAGAAGCACTCGCAATCACGCGGTTGTTTGACGCAGAAGTATCGAGTGCTACCACCTTCCCTACCGGGATCACGTTACGTGTCGCTTGCCACAGCGGTGCCTCGCTGATTTTAATGACGGCACCCTGCGCCGAGCTATTGCCTGCAGTCTGATCAGTCGCCATCACGGTCAGACCTGCACGCGCCACGGACGAAGCGGTCGACGTGGCTGCGCTGGTATTGGTCACGGTCGAGGAAGATGCGAGACTTTCTGGTCGCACCTTGGGGAAATCAATACCCGAAGGACGCGGGTCCGGTGTCAGAATCATGCCGCCCAGTGCAAGCTGCAGCGTGCCGGGCTCGAACATGATGGGGCCACCACGAGCCATCGCGTCCAGCATGCCGGAGGTACGTACATTGCCGAGCTTCAGGCTGCCGGTATCGTCGCGCAGTTTGACAGCACCACCCGTGATCGCCACCGCGCCAACGAAGTTGTTACCAGTGTTGGCCAGCGTGATCGGTGCGTCCGCACTACCCTGTTTTGCAACCAGGGTAGTTTTTCCATTTGCCGTGATGGTCGCGGCCGCTGCCTGCGTGATAGGTCCGCCGCTGGTCTGCAGTGTCAGATCACCCAGAGTGGTCACATTACCGAGTATCAGTGCTGATGCACTCTGAACAGTGGCTGCGTTTGCTTCGAGGGTCATCGCACCTGCAAACTGATTGGCGGGCTGATCCAGTACCACATCACCGCCTGTCGATACGAAAGATGTTTCGCCACCGATATTCAACGAGGTCGCAGCCAGTTGCACAATGCCAGTCGCGCCAGAGGCGCTGAAATTATTCGTGGTGGTCACCTGACCGAGCGTCAGCAGACCAGTGCTCTCTACCAACGCAGCATCAGTGGCCAGCAAGGTGCCAAGCGTCAGTGCGCTCGCAGCGCGCAGCTCGACCCAGGCAGCGCTGGCGTTTACTGTGCCATCGAAACTGTTGGCAACAGCGTCGAGCACGATGTTACCGGTGTTGGCGGTCAGGTCCATCTGCCCCGATACTGCCAGTCCTGCCGGCTGCTGCGTAATATTGCCGCTGCTGCTAGCAGCAGTGAGCGTGCCGCCCACCTGACCACTACCCAGTGTCAGATCGCCTTGGGCTTGCGCATTCAGATTACCGGTGATTGCCAGTGTGCCCAATACCAGTGCATTGCTGTCCGCAATCGTCGCCGTGCCAGCAGTCAGCGATACCGCACCAACAAAATTATTGCCGGCGTTGGACAGATCGACGCTGCCACTACCTGCATCAAAGTTCGCAGTACCTGACACATTGAACGCGGCCGTCTGCGTAATGGCGCCGCCACCTGAAACGACACTGAAGTTATTCGCTACGCTGGCGCTGCCGATGGTGACATCACCACCACCGCTGTTGAGGCTCAGGCTGCCGTCGATGTTGGCAGTACCCAAATCGAGTGCGCCGTGGCTATTGAGAGTCAGATCTCCCTGCACGGTCGTCGCGCTGCCCAGGCTGAGCGTGCCCTGGCTGTTCAAAGTCAGACTGCCGCGGTTGTAAACCGTGCCCAGTGTGAGGTTGCCCGTATTGGCAATCGTGGTTGATCCGCCATTCAGTGCGAGCTGACCACCAAAACTGTTGGCCGGGTTGGAGAGCGTGATTGACCCGGTGCCGGCATCCAGGCTCACATCCGATTGCAATTGCACGATAGCGGTCTGAGCGATGTTGCCGCCCTGCGTGGCAATCGCTGTATTACCGGTGACGGTCACTTGTCCCAGCGTCATGTCACCACCACCAGTATCAACGTTCATAGTGCCACCGACCTGAGCGAAGTCCATGGATACGTTGCCCGCAGCTGTAATCGCGAGATTCCCTGTCGCCCGCACATCACCCAATTGGAGTGCGCCTGTATCGACCACACTGACTGCTGCGCCGTCGATGTTTACAACACCGCCAAAATCGTTACCGGCATTCGCCAACTCGATATCTGCCGCAGCGGTACCCTGACCATTCAGGCTCGCGGTAAAGCTGCTCTGGCCAGCCGTCACGATGCTGCTCGAAGCAGCCTGCGTAATCGCACCACGGTCGCTGCGCACACTGAGGGAACCGACGGTCGTTTGTACATTGCCAAGCTCAAGTCCACCAACACCGTCGACAATAGTGGCGCTGGCTGCGGTCAGCGTCAGCGTTCCGCCAAAATCGTTAGCGTCATTCGACAATGTGACGGTGCCGGTACCTGCATCAATACTGGCCGCACCGGTGACGACCAGCGGGCCTGTTTGCGTCACATTGCCATTGGCTTGCAGCGTCAGCGTACCCACGCTGACATCCGCGAGTGCCAAACTGCCCACACTATCCACAATCGCCACATCACGCCAACTACCGTTATTGGCATGACGGAAGGCGACGGTGCCCTGGAAATCATTACCGGCGTTATTCAGCGCGGCATCTTGCGCCTGCGCTGTATCGGCTGTAAACACCGCATTGCCAGCCACTGTCATTGTGCTGCCTGCGACTTGACTGACACCACCCGTTCCATTACGGCCGGTGGTCACCGATAAGGCGCCACCGACGGTCGTATTATCAAACTGCAGGCCATTGGCAGTAATGATCGCCACATCACCCGTAACGTTGAGCGCCCGTAGAGTCGTAGCGCCTGAATCGGCGATCGTCAGAGAATATGCACCGCTGACCGTCGATGCAAAACTGATCGTATTACCAATGAAGCTGGTATTCGCGAGCAGCTGAATCGAAGGATGGGTGTTCGCATCTCCAAAAGATAACGCGGCGTTATTGCTGCTCACACTACCTGCCACACTTATGTCGGATGGCGTTAGCACAGTGAGGCCGTTCGGGAAACTGAAACTGTCATTAGCAGCATTACCCAGCGTCAGACTACCCGTGTTCAGGAAGGGCGTTGCGTGAGTCAGCGTATTGTTTGCACCAGTCAGCATCACTGCATGCGGGCCACTGAAGGTGCTGGCAAAATTCAATCCACCGCCCTGATTGCTCTTGAAACTGCTGTCCGCGGTCAAGGTGATGGCATCGCCCACGCTGGCAGCACTGGCACTTGTGTTGTAGAGAACGCCGCTTTGCACGCCATTCAGAGTCACGCCCTCACCCGCCACCGACATGACATTCAGCACCGATTGACCATTCAGGTCCATGGCCGCGCCATCGTTGATCACCAGATTACCGGTACCGATCGCACCTGACGTGATGCTGCCTGCAGTACCCACGCTATTCTGATCGAGCTTGATGACACCAGCCTGCAAGGTGGTGCCGCCTGAATACGTATTGGCGCCCGAGAGCGTCAGCGTGTTGGTGTTGCTCTTTTCAATTGAACCGCTGCCGCTGATCAGGCCGCTGAGCGTGTGGTCGACCGAGGTGTTCAGCACCAACTGACCGTTATTGATAATGTCGGATGCATAGCTGCCAGCAGTACCACCAGATTGCAAGCTGCCCGAGCCGGTCAAGGACAAAGTGCCCGTGATCGTGGTTGTACCGGTGAAGGTCTGAGCGCCACTCAGTGCGAGACTACCGTTACCGGACTTGATGAAATCAGCTGCACCTGTAATGACGCCACCATAGGTCGCCTGCACCGCGCTGTCGGTCATGATGGTGCCATCATTCGCGCCCAGAGTGATGCCACGGTTCTCGTGCAGTTGAGTAAAACCAGACATGAGTCGCAAGCTGCCGCCATTGAGCGTGATCTTGTCGGCAACCGCCGTGACAGGAACAGCACCCAGATGCGTATCAGCAGAGACTGCAAGCGTGCCACCGTTAACTTGAATCTTGCCGGCATGCCCGTGATTGGTGCTGCTGGTCAGCACACCCGTGAAGCTGGATGGCACGATGGCGAGGGCGACGTTTGATCCGTCAGGTATGACGCCTGTTTGGCCAAGATTGCCCGTCACTGCCCAGTTACTGGCGTCAGACCAGTTGCCGTTACCGGTGCCTACCCATGTCGCAGATGCCAATTGACTGATTGAGGCCGTGCCATTACCCGACGAAAGATTCACGGTGTAGTTCGCCTGGTCTGCACCACCCACCACCACATTGGTAACGGTCACCGCTTGTGCGCCCACATGACGAGATGCGAATGTGCCAGTCGCCGAGGTATAGCTGACGACATCGTTGCCAACCACCCCATTGAAGGTCACGGCACCGCCGAAGGTGGCGCTGGTGTTGCCGTCGTAAACTTTGTTATTGATGGTGAGACCGACCAGATCGATCGACTTCTTATCCACCGTCAAGCCGCTGCCACCGGTCTGGTTCATTGCATAGCCCAGCTTGGCCAGGCCATCGAGCATCGTATAGGGTGTTGCGCGATAATTCAGCTTGTTCGCCGTTGAATAAGTGGCGCCACTAATCACTATCCCGAGACCCGTCAAGTTGGCATCGCCATTCAAGGCTGAGCGCTGGGTGGAAATCGGAGTGACGCCATCGGGCATCAGATTGTTCAAAGTCAGCGTGTGATCAAAGCCATACGTCACACCATGGCTGGTCACGTTAGCTGTCGCCGTGGGCTGCTCGCGGTAAATCGCGTTGACGATATTCGGGCTCAGCGCCCAAGTGTAGTTGGTAGTCGCTTCGTCCGAGTTGTAACGATAACCGCCAGTACCGAATCCCACCAAGTCGGCAAGGCCAGTGCTGCCTGCGAGACTGCCGCTCATCAACCGTATCGTGCCGCCTGAGCCCGCCGTGAAGGTGGGCGTACCACTGATGATGATATTGCCACCGGTGGATGTGCCGGCTGCCGTGTTCTTGCCTGCGTTAAGCAAGATGGCGTTTGCGGTGGTACTGGTGGTGCTGATATTTTCCGTGACGGTGATATCCCCCGCGAGCGTTTCGATACGGACGTCACCCGTGGCTGTGATACCCGTCGGGTTGACCCTGCCTATCGTCAGGGCACCGGCATTACTGTAGGTCAGGCTGCTCACCCCGCTCGCTGCCAGTGTGCTGACGCTATTGCTGGCGTGGTCCAGCGTCACTGCCCCACCCAGCAAGGCCAGCGAATTTGCGCTTACATAACCTGAAGCACCGTCTGTGACAGTGCCCGCAGCGTTGAGGTAAACATTGTCGTTGGTCGATCTTATCGCTCCATTGACTGTGACATTACCGCCGTAGATGCGAATCGGGCCGGCGACTGTCATGGCATTGGTCGTTATATTGGCCGTGTTGCCTGCCTTGCCAATCGTGAGTGCAGTCAGATTGGTGCCATAGGTGTAGTTCAGATTGAGATCTGAGGCAAAGCTGCTACTGCCTGCGGAGGGTTCAATCGTGATAGCACCGGCTCCCGAGAATCCGGCCGTACCAGGTGCAACATTGTTCTGGAATTTCAAGCTGCCTGCAGCGAGCGTGGTTGCGCCGGTGTAGGACGGATTACCGGTCAATGTCAATGCGCCGGCACCATCTTTCACCAATCCGCCCGTGCCTGAGACGGAACCAGCAATCACGCTATCGGTAGCCACATTCAAGTGAGCCGTATTGCCGGCCAAATTCACGTTACCCGCAAAATTGATCGCGTTGGAGGTGATCCGGCAGGTTGTACATACGGTGCCGCCAAACAAGGTGGTGGTGGAACCGGACGACGTCGTGACCGAGTCGATGAACAACTTCGCGCCCAATGCTCGCCCACCACTCTGATCCCAGGTGCCAGAGACAAAGACAAACTTGTACTCGGCCATGGGGGTACCTGTCGCAAGGATTTTCGCGCTGGCAGTCCATGGTGCTGTTGCGCCGAAGCCGTTGGTGCCACCCGTCGCATTCAGCAGTTCTATCGTGCGACCGGAATTTACATCCAACAAGTAACCATAAACATCAAAAGCATCACTGCCACCTTGCGCCTTCCACTTGAACGACACCTTGTCATCGCCCGCCAGCGACACCGTACCCGCACTTACGATATAAGGCCCGCGCACAATGCCGAAACTGGGCGAAGTGCCATTCGAATACATCTCGACGGATCGCGATCCATCAGCCCCCGAGGCAACATCGCTCACCAGTTTGGTTGTCATGACAAATCCGGTTCCCACACCGTCACACCCTGTACCCGCCACTTTGTTACACCCACTTTGTACGCTGATGGGGTAAGTCAGATCGGTCGGCGTCACATAGCCACCGATGCTGTCGACTCCCAAACGTATCGCACTGTTGTAAGCATTCCATCCGCTGATGACGGTGGCGCCGAGTGCATCGGATTCGAAATTACCGTTATTGAACTGGGCAACGCCTGCCACACCCAGAATGATCGAGTTATTGATATTGATCGCACCGGCGACCGTGACATCCGCATTCACATAGGTGAGACCATTAGCGCCAACGCTCAGATAGCCCAAGGGGGTTACGCCGCCCACCGTGTAGTTGAAGATCAAGCGGCCTTGAGTGCTGAGCGATGCTGTCAAACCATAAGCACCATCGACCGTACCTTTGAACGACACTGCACCGGCCGAACTGCTCACCGTTGTGTCCCCGGTCAAGTGCACCGGACTACTGAAAATCTGATCGTAAACGGTGTTGGTGCGACCACCGAAATACATCACGCCGCCATTCGACGTGTTGGTGCTAAGCGAATACAGCGGGCTGCTGTTACCGATATCGCCATTGAGGAAGATATTCGCGCCACCCCCGGCGGTCAGCGTGAGGCCGCGTGGTGTACCGTCGGCATCAATGGCATCCATCGTGATATCACCCGACACCGTGGTCAGACCAATGTTGCGTCCGGTAACTTGAACAGGTCCGTAATAACGCTGTGCTCCAACCGTACCGACACTGCCCTGGAGAATGGTGCTTTGTGTGTTACCGGACTTGCCGATGGTAAGCGCGCCGACCGTGGTTGGCATCTGGGTTGCACCAATCGTGACGGGGGCGGTAAAGCTGCTCGATACCGGCTCAATGGTAAGCGTGCCGTTACCCGAGAATGATGAGGTCGCAAAAGACGGAGCATCATGACGAATGATGATGCTACCGTCAGAGATCGTGGTCGCGCCGGTATAAGGCAGCAGGCCTTTCATTACCAACGTGCCCGCACCGTCTTTGTTGAGCGCACCGGCACCGGTGACCTCACCCAAATAATTCAGTGTGATACCTGAACCCAAGCTGATGTTGCCGCCACTGGTACCAAGCGTCATACCGCGATTCGCCGCGACTGAAAAATCGGCGGTCGCTTTCAATGTACCGCCGCTGAGAATGATCGAATCAGCCACCACCGATGCAGGCACAGCACCCAGCTGAGCATCCGAAGACACCGACAGCGTGCCACCACTGAGCTCGATGCGGCCTGCGTGGTTGTGATTACCCGACGTTATGACCGTACCGGTGAATCCGCTCGGGAAAATAGCCAGGTCCACATTCCCACCATCGGGCAAAACACCACGACGATTCAAATTGGAGGTCATCGCCCAGTTGGCAGCATCCATCCAGTCATTGCTCGTGCCACCGACCCAGGTCGCAGACGCCGCCTGATCAATGCGCGATGTGGTCGTCGCACTGTTGGTCGCCAGTGTGTAATTACCTGCATCGGCACCACTGAGCGACAATCCGGAAATCGTCACTGTCTTGCCTGTTCCCACGTGACGTGTGTCGAAATTTGCTGTACTCGCGATGGCCACCACATCATTGGCGATGCGATTGTCGGTGCTGGTCACTTCGGCGTTCGTGCTGCCATCGTAAATCTTGGAGACCGCAGTGAACACTGGCGTCAAGGTTCTGGGCGTGATGTCAGCGCTTGCACTACCCATCGCGGCGACGCTGTAATTGGCAGCATCGGTACCCGAGAGCGATACACCAAAAACGCTCACTGGTTTTGCGATTGCAGCGTCCTTGTCAGCATAGGTTGCTGTGCGCGCGATACTGATCACATCACCGGTGACACGATCATCGGCCGTGCTGACAGTAGCATCGAGTAAACCGTCGTAGACCTTGTTGATGCCGGAGTAAGTTACGGCCAAGGTGCGTGGCGTAATATCGGCGGTAGTGCTGCCGGTGGTCGATACCGTGTAGTTTCCAGAATCACTTCCCGTCAAGCTCACACCTGTCACGGAAACCGACTTTCCGGAACCCACATTCTTGTCTGCAAATGCGGCTGTGCGAACTACTGTCAGCGTATCGCCCGCGATGCGATCATCGCTGCTCGCTACAGTAGCCACCGTGCCACCGTCATAGACCTTATTGTCACCCGCGTAGCTCACGACCAAGGCACGTGGGGTGATGTCAGCCGTAGTACTACCCGTCGCCGAGACGGTGTAGTTGTCCGCATCGGCACCACTGAGGCTGACGCCGCTCACACTGACTGTTTTTCCAACGGCTGCGTTTTTGTCACTGAACACTGCACTACTTGCAACGGTAAATGCATCACCACTGACGCGATCATCCGTGGTAGTGACCGACGCTGCGGTAGTACCGTCATAAACCTTGTTGACGCCACCATAGGTCACGCTCAACGACTTCGGCGTAATGTCTGCCGTCGTGTTACCTGTCGCTACCACGGTGTAGTTGTCCGCATCCGTTCCCGACAAACTCACGCCGCTGACCGCAACCGCCTTGCCGTTACCCACGTTTTTGTCCGAGAATGCCGCAGTACGATTGATCGTCAGCGTATCGCCCAAGACGCGGTCATCGCTGGCGAGCACGGTCGCTACCGTCCCACCGTCATACACCTTGTTATTGCCGGCATACGTCACACTCAAACTGCGTGACGTGATGTTGGCCGTCGTGCTACCAGTTGCAGTCACACTGTAGTTGTCCGCATCAGCACCACTCAGACTGACACCGCTCACACTCACCGTTTTTCCGCCACCGACATTCTTGTCAGCGAATGCGGCGTTACGCGCAATCGTCAGCACATCGCCCGCCACACGATCATCACTGGTAGTCACTGTCGCTGAAGTGGTGCCATCGTAGACCTTGTTGGTGCCGCTGTAGCCCACCACCAAAGTACGCGGGGTGATATTGGCAGTCGTGCTACTTGTGTTGTTAACGATGTAGTTGCTTGCATCAGCGCCGCTCAGACTGACACCGGATACATACACGGTCTTGCCAACGCCCACATTCTTGTTACCGAACTCGGCCGTGCGAGTGATGGTCAGCGCATCGCCAGTAACGCGGTCATCGGTCGCCGTTACCGATGCGCTGATCAGGCCATCGTAAACTTTGTTTACGCCGCCGTAGGTCACATTCAAAGTGCGCGGCGTGATCTGACCATCGTTACCGACATAGGTCGCGCCATTGCTCAGGAAATAGTTACTCGAGTCATCCACTGTAGCGCCAAAGCTGGTCACACCCGTCAATGCCAGACTGGACAGAGTGTAGGTCTTGTCTGCCTGTGCGGTCACATTTTTATCGACGAAATTACCGTTACCAGTGACGCTCACCTGATCAGAGCTGCCACTCACGGTCGGTGTCACCAAGCCAGTCGGCGCCAGTGCCAGATTGCTCATCACGGCGCTGCCGTCATACACCTTGGTCACGCCGGTAGGATTGACGGTCACGCCTTTTTGATTAACCTGCCACGCACCGACAATATTGATCGTGTTCGTGAAGTCACTGCTGGTGTTGTAAATCACGCTGGAACCGAGTGTATAGGCGCCTGCTTTGAGATGACCAGCGGAGCTCAGCGTCCCATTGACAGCGTCGACGTCAAACTTGGCTTTCGGAGAAGAGCCATCCGTGATCGTCACCGAGTTGCCGCTGACCGATACATAGCCTGAGCTGAGCAGATTGGTCACTACAAATGCGCCGGGATTGGCCTGGTTATCCGACATATAGCGTGCCGATGTCACCACGAAGCTCGGTGTGTCACCGTACGTGCTCGTGATGTTTTGCAGTTTCACCAGCAGTTGGCCCACAGGGACGATGGTGTATTTGCCGGCGACGAAAGTAATGTCGTAATTGGCGGCCGTAATGCCCGAAGGAAGCAACGTACTGCTGTAAGTACCTGCTGAATCTTGCGTATTGTTGCCACTCAAGCCAGTGCGATCACGCGTGATTGCCAAGGTGCCGCCGAGCACACCTGCTGTTGCGGATGTCTGGCCGCCCACAAATCCGGCATAGCGAACGCCGTTGTATCCGGCAGTGTCTGCTTCGGAGTAAAACTTCGCATCATCATTCGCTGTGACGGTGAGCGGTGCTTTGCTGATCGATCCGCTGCCATCACTCCACACCAGTCGGTAGTTGCCGGCGCGGCTACCACCCAGTGTGACGGATCCCTGTTGCACGACACGGTTACCTGCGTTGGCGCTATCGTACACGGGCGCACCCGTCAGCGTGAGTCCGCCACTCACGGCCATATCGGTTGCCAGCACTGAGGCCGATGTGCTGCTCAAGGCACCATAGCCGGTCACATTGGCCGGCAGATTCGCGCTAGTGTCGTATACCTTGCTCACCCCGGTATCACCTGCCAGTGTGACATTGAGTGGGGTGACGTTGGCGGTGGTGCTGGCTTGACCCGTGATCGTGTAGTTGCCCGCATCTGCACCGCTGTAGCTGCTGACCAGGGTGACGGTCTTGCCATTGGCGACGTTTTCATCACTGAATGTGCCATTTGCGGATACGTTGACGACATCACCGTTCACGAGGCCGGTTCTGGTTGGCGTACTGGCATCAATGGTCGCCGTGTTGGTGCCGTCATAGGTTTTGTTGGCAGCGGTGATACCAGAAATCGTCAGCGCCTTGGGTGTGATGTTGGCACTGCTGCTCGCCTGATCAGTCATCGCATAGTTGCCGACATCAGCACCGCTGTAGCTGCTACTTAGCGTCACGACCTTGTTGGTTCCCACGTTTTTGTCAGCAAAAATACCGGTCGCCGAGACAGTCACCGCATCACCTGCCAGCAGTCCGCTAAGCAAGGCATTGCTGCTGCTGACAGTGGCAGTGGTGGTACCGTCATAGACACGGCTGTCGGCCACCAGACCACTCACGGTCAGGGCTTTGGGCGTGATGGTGGCCGTAGTGCTGGTCTGATCGGTCACACTGTAGTTGCCCAGATCAGCGCCCGCATAGGTACTGCTGAGCGTCACTGTCTTGTTACTGCCCGCATTTTTATCGCTGAAGCTACCACTGGCACTGACGGTCAGCAGATCACCGCTGATCATGCCATTGAATACTGCGCTACCCACACTCACGCTCGCACTGGTCGTGCCATCGTAGACCTTGTTACTGGCAGTAATACCCGATACGGTGATTGCTTTTGCACTGATATCAGCAGTTGTCGTTGGATCTACCGTAAACGCATAGTTGGCAGACGCCGCGCCCGAGAGTCCCAAACTGGAAGCAAGTACGGTCACTGACTTGCCGACCCCGACCGTCTTGCTGGAAAAGCTCGCAGATGCCTGAGTCGATACCAGCGCAACTGCATCGCTTCCGATCACGCCCGACAAGCTGCCGAAGCTGGAGATGCTCGCCGTGCTCGTGCCGTCATAGACTTTGTTTGCAGCGACCAAACCGCTGAGGGTCAGCGATTTTGGTGTAATCGTTGCACTGGTGCTGGTCTGCGATGTAACCGCATAGTTGCCTGAATCAGCGCCCGTATACACCGGATTCGTGATCGATACCGTTTGCGCTCCTGCATTCGCACTGGCGAAGTTGCCGGTGGCTGTCATTGCAAACACATCACCTGCGATCAGTCCGCCGTACTGAATACCCGCATAATTCAGCGTCGCACTGCTGCTGCCATCATAGGTTTTGTCATTCGCGGCAACTCCAGAAATTGTCAAGGCACGTTGCGTGATCGTTCCGTTTGTCGCAGTGAATGAGCTGCCACTGCTCAAGCTGTAGTTGGCAGCATCAGCACCCGAGAGGCTGAGTCCATTGAGTGTATAGGTCTTGCTGCTGCCGGCATTTTTATTCGCGAACGTGCCTGATCCATTCAGTACGACCGTATCGCCCGCCAGCGCGCCCGTTGCCGCCGAAGAGAATGCAGCGATTGCATTGCTGCCGTCATACACCTTGCTGATGGTGGGTGCCGGTGTGATTGATTTGGCTGCCACCTGCTGATTGCCTATCAGTGTGACTGTATTGCTGAAGTTCGCGCCGTTACTGGTACTGACGTTCGTCGCAGATAGCTGATAGCTGCCGGCATTCAACCAGCCCGCACCACTCGTGCCAGCATTCACAGGCGATACCGTAAAGGTCGCGGAGGCATTGCTGGCGTCACGCACTACGATCTGATTGCCGGTGATGGTGGCTGAACCAGTGCTTACCAGATCGACGATGCCACCACTGTTTGGCAGCATGTATTTAGCTTCAGATACCGTCCAGGTAGGTGCAGTGCCATAGGTATTGCTGACCGGAGCAAGCCGTACCAGCATCTGATCGGCCGGCACGATGGTGTAGTCACCATTCAAATA
>JBDKLM010000070.1:0-21247 GCA_039806005.1 Pseudomonadota bacterium | reverse complement strand
CTCGACTGCCTGCAGCAGGACGCCAGCCTGACCAATGTCGAGCTGGCCAGCAAGGTCAGCCTGTCGCCTTCGCCAACGCTCTCGCGCGTGAAAAAACTGGAGGCCGATGGCGTGATCTCGCGGTATGTCGCACTGGTGGATCCCCATGCACTGGGATTGAAGGTAAATGTCTTCGTGCGAGTGTCACTTGAAAAGCAGGAAGCCGCTGCACTCGAGAATTTCGAGAAGGCGGTCAGTCACTTTGATGAAGTGATGGAGGTATATCTGATGACGGGCGATGAAGATTATCTGCTGCGCATTGTGGTACCGGATATTCAGGCGCTTGAGCGCTTCATCCTCGAAAATCTCACGCGCATACCGGGTATCAAAAATATCAAGTCGAGCTTCGCGCTCAAACAAGTGAAATACAAAACAGCCTTGCCGATTCCCGATCGTTTGCGCTGACGCAGCACTGAGTTTCAAGGGATAGCTGCCGGCAGTCAGCATTGTGAGTGATCAATATAGCTGGAATGCGCATGGTCAGAATCCGAGTGGCCCCAACACTCGCATGAGGACACTATGGAACACACCGCATCGACATCACACCATCGCTACGACCCGGATCAATTATTGGCTTCGCTGATTGACAAACTCAATCTCAAAAATGATGCAGCACTCTCGCGCGCGCTCGAAGTGTCACCACCGGTGATCAGCAAGATTCGTCATCGACGCCTGCCGGTCACAGCGTCGCTGCTCATACGCATGCATGAGGTTAGCGCGCTGTCGATTGCCGAGCTGCGGCAGCTCATGGGTGATCGTCGCGGCAAGTTCAGAATTAGCGACAAGCATTTCAAACCGAAAAATCCAGTCTGATCCCACTGACTACCATCAGGGCGCAATCACGCAGGTGGCGTGCCTGATGACTGCACGTTGTCCATTCGCGAGCGTTTCATACGCCACGATGCTGACGCCAAAGCCAGGACAGTCAGCGACAAGCTGACAAGTCCTGACCAACAGCAGCAGGCGGTGTTGATCCTGCCGTTTCCGAGGCTTTGCTGTGCGTGGTGTTTAGGCTGCGCCAGCAAACGCAAGGCTTTCCACTTTTCATTTTATTAAGTCTACTCAATGTGCCTGCTCGGGGTTGCTCCGTCCTCGCGTCTACCGCCGGGGCAGATCGCCTTGGTATGCAACAAAGCTGTCATTTTCCATTCGTCTCAGCAGGTCCTTTTCGATCGAATCATCGCAAAAGTTGACATTGCGCCTTTCGATATGTTCCTATTGGGGAAATATTACTAATCAGCAATACATAGAGTTGGACGTGGTGTGGCCATGCTATCCACTGATCCAGACCGCAGAGCGCTCGGACACGAGGGCGATGCGGTGGCCCCTAGACCCTTCCTCCTACCAAGATATGAAAAAATCTCTGCTCTGCGCTTCAATCCTGTTGGCCCTAGGCGCAACCACGCCCGTTTATGCACAAGAAGACGCGCTCAAGGTCGAGGGTGTGAAGTTCCGTGCATTCCGGCTTGACGAGTTCGTCAATACAGCCCAGCAGAACAGCGGTGCGCTCAAGGGCAAGAAGCTCGCTATCGACAGCGCTGAAGCAGCAGTCAGTACGATGGCATTCCCTAACATCAACCCATCGGTGACTTACAGTCGCGGCTCTTATTACCGTTCGACTCCGTATACCCCATTTGTGTCACCGCAGTCCGACACAGTCAGTTTGTCGTTCACGCTGGAAGGATGGGGCAAGCGCTCCTCGCGTGCCGATTATGCGGAAGCCGAAGTGGGTCGTAACAAGACCGAACTCGACTGGTACCAGCGTAACGTCGAAGGCGAAGCGGCGATGATTTTCATCGACATGCTGCGTCTGAAAGAAATCTGGCTGGCGCTGCAAAAGGCGAATGAGCGCCTGGCGGTCATCAAAGGCCAGGAAGCGCAAGATGCGCTGGCTGAAAGCAAGCGTATCCAGAGCGATCTGAACAAGGACATCAAGTACCTCTCGCATGCGATGTTGCTGTACTTGCCTGAAGACAGTCGCGACATTCCCGAGCCATTCGGAAGCTTGGCCGTTGAGCCTCGTGATCTCGACGCCGAGACACTGGTTCGCAATGCCTATAGCAAGCGTGCCGACCTGCTGTCGATTGAAAGTTCGCTGAAGTCGGCAGACGCCAACTTGCAGATGGTCGACAAGACCCATAACCTCGATTTCTATCCGTCGATCTGGTATTCGCGTACGCCTTCGTATACGTCAAGCGGCACTGACTACAACGAGACCACTGCATACGGCTTCTCTCTGACCATGCCTATACCAACGTCAGCGCTCTACCGTGCCGACGTGCTGGCTGCAGCCAATGGCAAGACACAGATCGAACTCAATCTGATCGAATCCAAGAAGCGCGTGCGGATGGAGATTAACCAGGCGCTGATCCAGTACGCAAACGCGAAGGAACAATTGGGCTCGATCGAGCGCGCATACCGCGACACCATCATGGCAGGCAAGAAAGATGACTCAGCCTCCATCGTCGCTGAGCGCCAGAAGAGTGTGGACTTAATCGACGCCCGGACCAATCACCTCAAGGCACTGATCTATGTTTTGCGACTCGGTGGCGATTATTCGCTGCCCAAGATGTAAAGCAGGGGAGTTCCAGTGAAAAGACGAACTCTGCTCGCGCCATCGCTGACCCTTTTGCTGTGGGGCTTGCTGTCGGCATCGGCCGTGCAATCGCAGGGGCTGGGCTGCGTGCCACCGGGCGCTCCGCCGCCGCCGTTGGGTAGCGGTTTGAGCCCTTGTCCTCCACCCGGCTCGGATCCTTCCAACCCGATGAACGGCCTGAATCCGAACGGCCCAGGATCCGTCATGCAGCGCCAATTGCAGCAAATGCTGGGTGGCAGGCCGGGTGGACCCGGTGGTCCCGGCGGGCCGGGAGGCAGTAAGACTGGACCTGGCATGAATGGCATGGGCATGCCCGGAGGAATGGTCGGCATGGGCGGCCCTGGAGGCAGCAGTATGGGCGGTCCCGGCGGCATGGGAGGTATGGGCGGTCCCGGCGGCATGGGAGGTATGGGTGGTCCCGGCGGTATGGGAGGCATGGGTGGTCCCGGCGGCATGGGAGGCATGGGTGGTCCCGGCGGCATGGGAGGTATGGGTGGTCCTGGCGGCATGGGAGGTATGGGCGGTCCTGGCGGCATGGGAGGTATGGGCGGCCCCGGCGGCATGGCCGGTATGGGTGGTCCCGGCGGTATGGGTGGCCCAGGAGGCATGGTTGGTGGGGGTGGGCCGCAGGGTGGCAGCCCTTCGCCCGGTGGATTCAGCAGCCAGATGGCTGGATCGCTGGGCCGAGGTGGTTCGGGTCCCGCTCAAGGTGGAAGTTTCAGAAATACACCGGGTCAATTCAATCTCGCCGGTAGCGGTATTGGCGGCGGTGCGTCCGGTTCATCGTCGAATAGTCGCGGCGCATCGATGCCGTTTGTAAGGCCGTCGGCTTTTTCTCGGTAGTTCAATCTTGAGTTGTTGGTGCAGTTGCAGTTCTTGGCTTTTCTTAACTTGTTTAACGGAGCGCATAAAATGAAAAAAATGAGTAAATTGCTCGTCGCAATCTTCTCCATCTCGCTGATGGCTGCAGCACCAGCCTTCGCGCAGCAGGGCGGTGGTCAACAGCAGAAGCCCCAGGGCGGTCAGCAGCAAGGTGGCGGCCAGCCGCAAGGTGGTGGTCAACAGCAAGGCGGCGGTCAGAAGCCGCAGGGCGGCCAGCCGCAAGGTGGCGGTCAGCAGCAAGGTGGTGGTCAACAGGGCGGTGGCAAGAAGCCGTAGTAATTCCATCGGGCTTTGCTCCCTCAACCCCAGCGTTCTTCAACAGACGCTGGGGTTTTTATTTTGCGATCAATTAGCCCACTCACCTTGACCGCAAAGCCTTTTCTGCTTTGATGCCTCGTAAACTAAAAGCCCGTAAACTTTCATTTGCGGGCTTTCGTATTTTTTGGCTCCCCGATTTGGACTCGGACCAGGGACCTGCCGATTAAGTCATCTAACCGTTCCTCACCCTAAAAAAGATCTTGGCACAGGACTTGTTCAAAAGATCCTGAAGCAGGCAGGACTGAAATGAGGAAAGCACCATGAAGTATCCAATCGCGATCGAACCCGGAGACGAGAGTAGGGCATGGACCGTCGTCGTTCCAGATCTGCCCGGATGTTTTTCCGCAGCTGAATCTGGCATTGATGAAGCAATTGAGAATGCTAAAGAGGCGATTGAGTTATGGATCGAGACGGCATTGGACGCAAGCGAGGATGTACCCAAGCCCAGCAGTATCGCTGCGTTTCAAAAAAACGTGAATTCAAAGGCTGGGTATGGGCGATAGCAGAGATCGATCCAGCCTTGCTATCGGATGAGATTGAGCGAGTGAACGAGTGAACATCACACTGCCCAAGCGAGTTCTTGCGCATTGGGAGTGACGAATTTTCCACCTGCGCTGATCAGGCGCGCTTCGCTTTCGAGGGCATATGCTACGGGTTTCAAGCTGAGCATCATAGTCAAAAGCTTTTCTATCCTCTAGAAACCTAAACGTGACCGAGCCTTCGAGAAATTTCTGCTGCGCACTCGCGCAATGGTCGGGCGATTTTTCCGTCCCAGGTATTGTCGAAAGTAGCCTCCGGCCCCATTGCAGTGATGCCAAGCACCAGTTGGCCAGCCGCGTCAAATACGGGTGCACAAAAGGCATTAATGCCCGGTATGGGCTGACCTATGGTGCGTGACAGACCGTGGCGGCGCGTTTCAGCAATCGCACGTTCGACTTGCGCTGCGGTGACGGTTACTCCACCTACCGAGCGCTCGCTACGACGTTCGATGTCCTCTCGAATGTATTTTTCAACCACCTTGGGTGGCATGAAGGTCGCGAACAGTCGGCCGGTCGCCGTGTTTGCCAGAGACATGACCGTTCCGGTACGCAGGTTCACATGCAGCGGCTGGATGGGTTCTTCCAGGCGGACGATCGTCGGTCCCAGGTTGCCCCAGACGGCAACCGCCACGCTTTGCTCAGTCTCCGCAGTCAGCCGTTCAATGAAGGGCGATGTTTCTTTGACGGCATCAAGTCGCTGTAGCCGGACAAGGCCCAATTGCAGTGCCAGCGGTCCCAACTCATAGCAGCCTGAAGCATCCTGAGTCACAAAGCCCACCTTAAGGAAGCTGACCATGTAGGGGTGTGCCTTGCTCGCTGTCATCCCAGCCGCCTTGGCCAGATCCTTCAGTGCCATAGGCGCGACATGTCGCGCCAACTCAATCAGCAGCTGGGTGCCGATTTCAAAAGACTGGATGCCACGACGTGATTTTTCTTGCATAAGTGAAAACTTGGACAAATCTGACCCCGAAGTGTAGCCTGCAAATTGCCAAACACGTTCGTTGTATGCATTCAATAAAATCAATGTTAATGACAATATCAAACCGATTTGACCAAATCAATAGTGCGAGGTAAAGTTGGCGCATCTCTAACACGGAGGGCAGCATGGAAGAAAAAAATGTCGATTGCGATGTGCTAGTCGTTGGCACAGGCGCCTCTGGGATGGCAGCGGCAATTACGGCAGCTTCACAGGGGTTAAAGGTGCTGGTAGTCGAAAAGGAGTCACGCTTCGGCGGAACGACTGCACGCTCTGGTGGCTGGCTGTGGATACCGGGTACGCGGCTTGCCACTGAGCAGGGAATACAAGAAGTGCCGGGCGCGGCACGCGCATATCTACAACATGAGGCCACCACCCATTTCGATGCGGCGCGCGTGGACGCCTTTATTGAAAACGGCCCTAAAGCCATTGACTTCTTTGCTCAGAATACCTGCGTGCAGTTCGACATGCCGCCCGTATTCCCCGACTACCATGCCGAAGCGCCGGGTGGTGCACAGGGCGGTCGGTCCATGGTGGCTCGGCCTTTTGACGGGCGGCAGCTTGGCGAGCGCATCAAGTATCTCGCACCACCGCTGCCCGAACTCACCGTGTTCGGCATGATGCTGGGTTCTGGCAAGGAGATCTGGCACTTCATGCGCGCATTTCGTTCGCTGGAATCATTCACCTATGTCGCGAAACGGCTGTCACGCCATTTAGTTGATGTGCTGCGTCACGGCCGCGGTATGACGCTCACCAATGGCAACGCCTTGGCAGGACGCTTGGCAAAAGCAGCAATGGATCTGGGTATACCCGTCTGGTTGAGCGCGCCGGTGACGCGCCTCGTCATGGAAGGTGACCGCGTGGTCGGCGCGCTGCTGACCCACGAGGGAAAACCAAAACGTATCACAGCGAGCGTGGGCGTAGTGCTGGCCTGCGGCGGATTTCCGCATGATGTCGAACGCCGCAAGGCGCTGTTCCCGCACGCACCGAATGGCACTGAACATTTCACGCCTTCACCCGTGGGCAATACTGGCGACGGACTAAAGATGGCCGAGGCAGTCGGTGCCTACGTCGACCCCACCATACCCAATGCCGCTGCTTGGGTACCTACGTCGGTGACCGTGCGACCGGACGGCAGTCGTGGCGTGATGCCACACTTCATTGATCGTGCCAAGCCCGGCGTGATTGCAGTGACCCGGCATGGCAAGCGTTTCACCAATGAAGCCAACTCCTACCACGACTTTGTACAAGCGTTGGTCGCTGAAACTAAAGGCGACAAGGAGATTTTCGCGTGGGAGATATGTGACCATACAACGCTTCGCCAGTACGGCATGGGATGCGTTGCGCCCTTCCCGCTGCCGATCGGCCGGCACCTTCGGGCTGGCTACCTGAAGCGTGGCGACACTATCGAAGATCTTGCCCGCCAGATCAGCGTGGACGTGGCGACACTGAAGGTGACCATCGACCGCTTCAACCAACATGCGCGCAAGGGCGACGATCTGGAATTCAGCCGAGGTAGTAAGGCCTACAACCGCTACCAAGGGGACGCTCAGAATCTGCCGAATCCGTGTGTGCGTGCCATCGAGACTGGGCCGTATTATGCGATCAAGATGGTTATCGGGGACATTGGCACCTTCGCAGGCTTGGCGGTGGATGAACACACCCGCGTACTAGACCAGCGACGGCAGCCGATTCGGGGCCTCTATGCGGTTGGAAACGACGCAGCCAGCATCATGGGTGGGAATTATCCGGGCGCTGGCATAACGCTCGGCCCTGCACTGACCTTCGGCTACGTCTCCGGCATGGCACTGGCGAGTGGTGCGTCAGCGAAGACTTCCAACGAAGCACCGGCCGACCTCGGGCGCAAGGCGGCGTGACGATGGCGACAGGCACCAAGCTTTTTACGCCACGCCTGCTCGAATCTCGCCTTGCGCTGGTGACCGGAGCGGGGCAAGGCAACGGACGCGAAATCGCCATCGGCCTGCATCGCGCCGGCGCCCACGTAATTGTCACTGATATTAATCAGCAGACTGTCGATGAGACTGCCCAGATGATCTCAGCCGAAGGTGGAACTGCATGGGCATTTCGACTTGATGTGACCCAAGCTGATGATTGTGTGGCACTTGCCAGCCAGATCGCTGCTGAGATCGGTCAGGTCGACCTACTGGTTAACAACGCCGGCATCATCATTCGCGCTGGCAGTGACAGCCCGCAGGCCTCGGCCAACTGGCTGCGCGTGATGGATGTGAACGTCAACGGCACGTTCCATGTAACCCAGTCGTTCCTTGCACAGTTGAAAGAGCGGCACGGCACCATCGTCAACATTGCCTCAATTGCCGCATTTGCAGGGCAGGGAGGCACGCTCGGCTATTCACCTTCCAAAGGTGCGATCAAGATGTACACGCAGTCGCTCGCAGCCGAGCTGGCGAGGGAGGGCGTACGCGTGAATGCACTCGCTCCCGGCGTGATCGAGACGCCAATGACGGCGGCCACTCGGGAAGATCCAAAGCGGCTCGAGAAGTTTATGGCGCGTATCCCGATGGGACGCGTAGGCCAGCCGACCGATCTGGTTGGTCCGGTGATTTTCTTGTCATCGTCCATGTCCGCTTATGTGACCGGCGTGACACTGGCCGTTGACGGAGGCTTCCTTGCTGCCTGATATCGCGTTAGGGAAAATTTAAATAACTACCGAACACCAATTTCAATAGAGCTGGCCGCAGCGGCCAGACAAAAAACTCGTTTATATCGAGGGGGAGACTGAAATGAAAATCAATCACATGCTTCTGGCAGTCGTGACGGCTTGCGTGACGTTGGGCGCCTCGGCCCAGACCAAAGACATCAAGCTCGGCTACAACGGCGATTTGTCGGCATCGCCGTCGGCGCAAAGCGGGCAGGCCGCCGTGATAGGCATGCAGGCCGCCATTGATGACCTGAATGCTGCTGGAGGTGTGCTTGGCAGGAAGCTCACGCTGGTGGTGCGCGATGATACTTCGCAGCCGCCGAAGTCCATCCAGAATATGAGTGACCTGATCGACAACGAAAAAGTGGCTGCCGTTTTCGGCCCGACCAATTCTGGAAATGCTATGGCCTGGAAACACATTCCTAACCAGAAAAAGATCCCCGTGATCGGCAACGTTGGCTCAGGCACCGACATCACCAAGCCTGTGGCCGCAGGCGCTGACAACTACATGTTTCGTGTCTCGATGGTCGATCGCGAGCAAGTGGCGGGGCTGATGGCCTACGTGAAGAAAAACGCGGCGAAATCGAAAATCATCGGTCTGATGGCCGAGAGCACTGGCTACGGTCAGGGAGGATTGAAGGACATGGAAGAGATCGCTGCACTACAGGGGATTAAACCTGCGGCGATCGAGCGTTTTGGTGTCGGTGATACCGACATGACCTCGCAGCTGAACAAGATGAAGTCTGCCGGTGTGGATACCATCGTTGTCTGGGCTCAGGGCACGCCGATCGCTCAACTGATCCGCAGCATGGAAAAGATCAATTATTTCCCCGCCGTGCTTACGTCCTGGGCAGCGGACAATGTCACCTTTTTCGATGCTGCCGGCAAGGCGCTCGCTGAGAAGCCTTTGTTCATGCGTACGGTCAACGAAAGCCGTCCGCCCGCACAGCAAAAGCTGTTCGATCGCATCGGTGGCCAACTCAAGGGCCCAAGCGCTTTCTCTTTCGCTGCGCATGGTTACGATTCGGTGCTACTGCTGGCGCAGGCAATGAAACAAGCAGGCAGCACAGACGGGGCTGCGGTCCGGGCCGCGCTGGAAGACCTGAAGGCGCCCGTTAACGGTGTGCTGAAGACCTACGATAAGCCGTTCACGAAGACGCAACACGAAGCACTGACAGCCAAAGACTTCGTGTGGACGAAATGGAAGAGCGGCAAGTTGGTTGCTTACACTGATCCGATTATCAGTGGCTTCACCGCCGCCGATTTCAAGAAGTAACTCGACCTGTAGGGCGGACACCTGCGCGTTTCGCTCGGAGGACAATTTCATGACCCAGGCTGTGTTCCAAGCTCTAGTTAGTGGGCTCGCGGTGGGCGCTGCCTATGCGCTGGTTGCGCTTGGTTTTAGTGTGACTTTCACCACTACCCGCACGCTGAATTTTTCGCACGGTGAATTTGTGTCCGCCGGCGCATTCGTCGGCATGAGCGTGCTGTTTCTCGCACTCGGCAAGCCGATTAGCGCAACCTCTTTCGGTGCCGACATACCGGACGGTGGCGCGCAGCTGCTTGCCCTGCTGGCAGCACTGGGTGTGATGGGCGGCCTAGGCTGGCTGCTGTATCTGATTGGGGTCAGACCTTTCCGTGGCCACCCGGGCATGGCGTGGGTGATGAGCACGCTCGGCTTCGGCGTGATTCTGCAGAGTATAGGTTTGGCGATTTGGGGGCCAAAGCCGGTCTTTGTACCCGGCCCCGTAGGCGACGAAATCTTGCGCGTTGCCGGCATCGGTGTGCGGCCGCAGGAGCTGTTGACTCTGACGGTTGCCGTTGTGATCATGCTGGCCTTTGACCGCGTGATGCGCAGCACTATGCTAGGCAAGGCAATGCGCGCGGTTGCACACAGCCCGGCGATTGCGAGCCTGATGGGCATCAATGTCAATGCGATTATGGTTGGCGCGTTCGTATTCAGTTCTGCGCTGGCCGGTTTGTCCGGCTTCTTGCTGGCGCCGATCGCGCAGGCTTCGCTGTTCATGGGATTGTCAGTTGGCTTGAAGGGATTTTCTGGCGCAATGATTGGGGGACTCGACAATCCCCGCGGCTGCGTGTTGGGCGGTTTCCTGCTCGGCGTGCTCGAATCCACGGTTAATCTTTGGCAGGCGCAATGGCGTGAAGTTGCGATTTTTGCCTTGGTGATTCTGGTCTTGGCTTTGCGTCCGACCGGACTGTTTGGCACCCATCGGGCAGATAAGGTCTGACAATGAATCATCCATCTTATGCCCATTCATTGAGTGTGCTCTCAGGAGCGGCGATCCTGATCGCCACCATCAGTTTCGTCGACAATGATTACTACCTGCGCATCGCCTTCACGATGTGCACCTTCTACCTCTGTGCCACCGGCATGAATGTGCTGGTCGGATTCGCCGGACAAAAGTCGCTTGGGCAAGCTGGCTTGTTCGCTGCAGGTGCCTACGCGGTATCTCTGTTGACCACTCGCGCGGACCTAGATCCGTGGCTGGCGCTACCGTTGGCCGCCTTGGTGGCGGCACTCTGCGGCGTGCTGATTGCGCTTCCGTCGTTACGCGTGAAGGGTCCATATTTGGCGATGGTGACACTCGCTTTCGGTATCGTCACTGAAAAACTGGTGTCCGAATGGACCGATGTCTTTGGTGGCGCGCAGGGCTTGTATGGCATCAAGCCCCTAACGTGGAACGACCAGCCCTTCACGACCGTGCAATGGGTGTGGTTCGGCATCGTGCTCTGTGCGCTCACGCATCTGCTGCTCCGCAATTTGTTGAGCGGCCGCTTTGGTCGGGCGCTGCTATCACTGCAAGCTGACGAAATCGCAGCGGCATCGGTCGGTGTGCGAGTCTATCGCGCGAAGGTGATGGCCTTTGTTGTGGCTGCGGTGACTTGTGGTATTGCCGGTGCGCTGGTGGCGCAGCAGAATCAGTACATCAATTCGGACTTCATTAACTTCAATTTGTCGATCTTCATTCTGTTGCTGGTTTTGTTCGGCGGCTCTGGTACGCTTGGCGGGCCTTTGGTTGGTGCCGTTCTGCTGACAGTTATCGACGTACTGCTTTCTCGCTGGCCTGCAGTACAGCATTTTATTTACGGAGCGTTCCTGCTATTCGCGCTGTACGTCATGCCAGGAGGTGTAGTGGGGCTGATTAGCTCGCTTGGCCAGCGTAGTCGCAAGTTCGATGCCGAATCGGCGCTGAATGCCAAACATCAGCTCAGCCTGTGTGAAGGGGGACACGGGGATTTGCTTGAGGTGGCGAATGTCTGCAAGGCGTATGGCGGCATCAAGCCGGCGCAGAACGTATCGTTCCGACTCCAGCGAGGCCAGATTCATGCATTGATAGGACCGAATGGAGCGGGCAAGAGCACCATGATCAATATGCTTACCGGTGTTGTCCGGCCCGACTCCGGATCAATTCATTTTCTGGGGCGGGAAACCATCGGTATGCCTACACACGCCATCTGCAAGCTTGGCATGGGTCGAACCTTCCAGAACTTGCGACTGTTTTCCCAGCTATCTGTGTTGGATAACGTGCTGCTCGGTCATCACGCACGTATGCACAACGGTTTTTGGACTTCGCTGATCGCCTTGCCAAGTGCACGTCGCGCAGAACGTGCAGCTCGCGAACACGCATTTTCGTTGCTGGATATGCTCGGTCTCGGGCACCTCGCCGCAACTCCAGCTGGCAGCCTTGCATATGGGTTACAGCGCCGTGTCGAATTGGCGCGAGCGCTTGCCACCCAACCGCAGCTTCTCCTGCTCGACGAGCCAGCCGCCGGACTGAATCCTCAGGAAACCGCTGAACTCGGTCAGTTGCTGGTCCGAATCGGCAGGTATGGCGTCAGCATCTTGATGGTCGAGCATCACATGGATCTGGTGATGTCCGTCTCGGACCATGTGATTGTGCTCGACTATGGCGTCAAGATCGCGGAAGGCAGTCCGGCCGAAGTCCAGTCCGACCCGCGTGTCATTGAGGCCTACCTCGGTGTCAGTGAAGACGACAAGTCCGAAGCGGCATAAGGAAAGAAGGCCGACATGTTGAAAATTCAGTCAGTGCGCATTGCTTATGGTGCGATAGAAGCAGTCAAGGGAGTCGACCTTGAGGTCCTCGCAGGCGAAATCGTCACCATTATCGGCGCCAACGGCGCTGGGAAAAGCACACTTCTCAAAGGTATCGCCGGCCTTGAGCCAGTGACTGCGGGTAAGGTGTTCATTGACGGTGTGGATTGCACCGATATTCCCGCACACCGTCGCGTTGGTCTGGGTGTGGCGCTCTCCCCGGAAGGACGCGGCGTATTTCCGGACCAGACCGTGCACGACAATCTTCTGCTTGGCGCCTACCTGCGTGGCACCAGTGATGTTCAGACCGAAAAAGCATTGCAGCGAGAATTTGGTCGATTTCCGCGCCTGAAAGAGAGGGAACACCAGTTTGCCGGGACTTTGTCCGGCGGCGAACAGCAGATGCTAGCAATGTCGCGTGCCTTGATGAGTGAACCCCGCCTGCTGTTGCTCGACGAACCGTCGCTGGGTCTGGCACCGCTGATCATCGCCGATATTTTTCGCGCAATCCGGCAACTGCGAGATTCCGGACTGACGATCCTTTTGGTCGAGCAGATGGCGAACCTGGCACTGGCTGTCGCCGATCGCGCCTATGTACTCGAGGGAGGTCGTATTACTGCCGAGGGTCCGGGCAAGGAGTTGCTAAAAGATCCCAAGGTGCGTTCCGCTTACCTTGGTACTCATTGAGAAGGATAAGCAGTTGAATAGCAAAATTATTGCGCGATTGAGCGCTGGCGGACTAACGGAATGATCGTTCGTATCGAACTACTACAGAAAGCCGCTGGCCTGAGCGCCGCAGAATTCAGCCAGCGCTGGCTTGAGCAAAATGTTGACTTGGCGGGCAGACTGCCAGGGTTGTTGCGGTATGAGCAGAACCATGTCGTTGACTACGCCCAGCGCGGGATCGAGTATCAGCGCGGTCCTGAACAGCTAGACGGCTTGTCGATGTTTTGGTTTGAAAATGAGCATACGATGAGGGCGGCTATGGACTCTGCCGAGGGGCGCGCTATGGTCGAGGCGGACGGTTCGCTCGTCGAAAGCCAGCGCACCCTCCTAATCGACCAAATCCAGGTCATTCCGCCGGCGACGGACCGTCAACTGATCAAGCGTGTGTCTACGCTGAGACGACGTGTCGATGTTTCAATGGACCAATTCCGCCACGAATGGCGAGATGAGCATGCGAGACTGGTAAAACGAATCAGTGGTGTCCACGGCTATCGGCAAAATCATGTGCTTAGGCGTGAGTCTCCGGCCGGGCATTTCGTGGACCATGCCGAGTGGCCCATTGATGGCGTAGTCGAGCTGTGGTTCGATGATGTGGATAGCCTCGATGCTGCATTCGCTTCGCCGCAAGGAGCGACGCTTATGATGCATGCGCGGGAGTTCATCGCTGAAATCACCACCTTTCTTGTCGAGCCACATATCATTTTCTGAATACCCGCGCACGTTATTCTGAAACACTCCGTTATTTGTGCAGATTAGTGAGCAACCTGCGCTGAGGCACCTATTTTAGAATCTGGGGGGTATGGGTCCGCATTCGATACCTCTTTCACTTCGAGGTCCCGCTGAAGAGTACGATGTTTTCACCTTGATGTCTCCGCGTTGACCGTAAATGTCTACATGCTGTCTAAATCGGATCTGGAAAAGAAAAAGTGTCCACCGGCACGCCGAGCAAGGTGCGAAGCTTGTGGCGGATTGCATCAAGATCGAATAACCCAAAGCCTACGCCGATTAATTGTTGTATGTGTCTCTTGCTGCCTTGATCAGATCGTAAAGAGTCGGTAAATCATTGCATACCGTTTTCCAAACCATCTCAAAATCAATCTTGTCGTAGCCATGAGATAGTCGATTACGCATTGCGTACATGACTTGCCATGGAATATCTACATTTGAAGTTGCAAAACTTGGGTCTACTCGTTGAATGTTGTTGGCGGCCTAACCAATTACTTCTATATGTCTAACTACTGCGTCTTGCAGTAATTCGCTCTGTAAAAATACAAATTCATCAACGTCCGTTACATGGCGCTCAATACGCTTGATCGCAAAAAGTATATGCTCCAAGTAATCAGGCACGCGCGAGGCTTTGCTCATACCGGAACCGCTTCTGCCAAGACAATATGTCGAAAACTGTCTGGAAGTGCGTTAGGTGTCAAAACATCCACTTTCACACCCAGAATCGCTTCGAGCTCGATTTGAATTTTCGCTACATCCATTAATGATGTTTCGGGAGTTGGATCAATCAAGATATCGAGGTCACTGCCGTCTCCATCTGTTCCGTGTGCGACGGAGCCGAAAACACGGGGGTTGAGGGCGTTATGTTTCTCGACGATCTGGACGATCGCTTGACGGTGACTTTCAAGGGCAGTGGATGGGCGCATAGCCAAATTGTGCTGAGAATGCGACTCAAGAGCAAGCAGGGAGGCGGGCGGTACATGATCTCGCACTCAAAAACGAAAAAGCCCGCAAACTTTCGTTTGCGGGTTTTTGTGTTCTTTGGTTCCCCGACCTGGACTCTAAACAGGTACCTGCGGATTAAGAGCGTCGATGGCTGTAAAAATACCCTATCAAATAAGAAAGTTATTGCCAATCAAAAAGAGCGTGTAACAAAACATGCATTTCCCCGTGCGGCAGGTTCAAGCTTGAGAAGCCTTGCCTAAAAGAATTGTACATCCATGTGTTTACTTCTTTGCCGATCTGCGATAGAGTCATACTGAATTTGACCTCAGGGGAAGGGCAATGCATACCACAAAAATTTTCAAAAACGGCAACTCTCAGGCAGTTCGGATTCCCTCCGATCTGGCATATGAGCGTACTGATATTGAGCTGGAAATCGAGCGTCAGGGTGAAGAGATTCGCATAAGACCTGCAAGAAAAACGCTGGGCAAAGTACTCAATAAATTTGCTCGGTTTTCGCCGGAGTTTTTCGAAGAAGGCCGAGGAGACCTTGATCAAGCGGAGCGAGATTCCCTGTGAGTCCCAAGTACATGCTTGACACAAATATGTGTATCTACCTGATGAAAAATCAGCCAGCACAGGTTGCCGAGCGGTTCGCGCAGTGCTACGTCGGCGAGGTAGTGATGTCAGCAATAACTTTTGCTGAACTCAGCTACGGGGCCTCGGTTTCGGCAGATCCGAGGCGTGAATCCAAAAATCTCTCATCGCTTGTTGAAGACATTCCAGTAGTGCCATTCGATGAGCTTGCTGGTTCGATGTACGGTCCTATTCGCCTCGCAACACGCGAGAGCAAGAGAGATCATCTTGATAAGTTGATCGCTGCCCATTCGAAGGCGTTATCAGTGACTTTGGTAACTAATAATTTGAAGGACTTCGAAAAATATCCAGGTGTGGCAGCGGAGAATTGGCTTATCTGAGCGTAGCGTAATTCAAATGAAAAAGCCCGCAAACTTTCGTTTGCGAGCTTTTGTGTTCTTTGGCTCCCCGACCTGGACTCGCAAACGGGGACCTGCGGATTAACAGTACGTCACCATAACTTTCTCAGAATGTGCGTGAATCCTAGCTTTGTAACAGTGTGCCCTCTCGCATTCCAAGACCTGAATCGTGCAGAAGTGCTTGAGCTGCATAGTTTTACGCGTGAGAGGCTTGGAATCGATGAATTCTTGCGATCGTGTCAGCCATCTCATCTCGCGCAAGCTCGGTATCATAATGCGTCTGCAGATTGACCCAACTTTGCGCATCGGTGCCGAAGAAAGCTGCCAGCCGCAGCGCGGTGTCGACGGTGATGCCGCGCTGTCCCTTAACGATCTCATTGATACGGCGTGGCGATACATCAATGGCTTTCGCCAGTGCGTACTGGCTGATTCCCATCGGGTTGAGCCAATCTTCCAGCAAGATCGTACCGGGATGCTCCAAGGGGATTTCACGCGCCATGTTGTACTCCTTCAGTGATAGTCCACGATTTCGACGGTCATGGCATTGCCTTCGCTCCACAAGAAGCACAACCGCCACTGGTCGTTGATCCTGATGCTGTGCTGCCCGGCGCGGTCACCCTTCAAGGCTTCAAGCTTGTTGCCGGGAGGGATGCGCAAGAAGTCCAGTGTGGTCGCCGCGTGCAATTGCTGAAGCTTGCGCAGCGCAACCTTCTCGATATTCGCGAAGCGTTTGACCCTGCGACCGTGGAACAGATCTTCAGTGTCAGCACATTCAAAGGTCAAGATCATGTAGTAGATAGTAGCGATGGCCGTTATTAACGTCAAGCGTTATTAAGGGGCGACTGACGAGCTTGCGACGGGGAAGCTATTTGGCGTGGCTAATATGACGATGCCGAAAAGCAAAAGGCCTCGCAAATTTTAGTTTGCAAGGCCTTGTTCTGCTTTGTGTGCTTTGGCTCCCCGACCTGGACTCGAACCAGGGACCTGCGGATTAACAGTCCGTCGCTCTACCGACTGAGCTATCAGGGAACAGACGCGAGATTATGCCCGAAGGCCATGCCCTTGTCAAAACACCCCCGCCCTCGGGAATAGGGGCGGAGCTGCCGGGTACGACGCTTACAGCACCTTGGCAATCGCATCGACCACGCGGTCGATATTGCGGGAATTCAGCGCTGCGACGCAGATCCGGCCTGTGTCGACGGCGTAAATCGAGAATTCCGTCTTCAGGCGTTCGACCTGTGCCTTGGTCAGGCCCGAGTAGGAAAACATGCCGCGCTGCTGGACCACGAAGTCGAAATTATGGGTCGGCGCCTTCGCCTTGAGCTTGGCGACCATGTCACCGCGCATGGCGCGAATGCGCACACGCATGCCTGCGAGTTCTTCTTCCCACATCTGTCGCAGTTCTGGCGTGGCCAGTACAGTGGCGACCACCTGGCCACCGTGGATCGGCGGGTTTGAATAGTTGGTGCGGATGACGCGCTTGAGCTGGGACATGAGGCGCGCAGCTTCTTCGGCGCTGGCGGCAACGATCGACAGTGCGCCCACGCGCTCGCCGTAGAGCGAGAATGACTTCGAGAAGGAATTCGACACCAGCAGGGGACCACCTGCCGCAGTGAACTGGCGAACGACCTTGCCATCCTCGGCGATACCGTCTCCGAAGCCCTGATAGGCCATGTCGAGAAATGGCACCAGGCCGCGTTGCGTGACGACTTCGATCACTTGCGTCCACTGGGCGTCCGTCAGATCGGCGCCGGTTGGGTTATGGCAGCAGGCATGCAGCACGACGATGGAGCCGGCTGGCATGGATTTGAGTGCATCAAGCATGCCGGCGAAGTTAACGCCGCGAGTGCTGGCGTCGTAATACGCGTAATTGTTCACAACGAAGCCGGCAGACTCGAAGAGGGCGCGGTGGTTCTCCCAGCTCGGATCGCTGATGTAGACCTGTGCCTCCGGCGCGAAGCGCTTGAGAAAATCGGCGCCCAGTTTGAGAGCGCCGGTGCCGCCCAGCGCTTGTGCCGTGATCGCGCGCTTGGATGCGATGACCTCACTGTCAGCGCCAAACACCAACTCTTGCACAGCCTTGTCGTAAGCAGCGAGACCTTCGATGGGGAGGTAGGTGCGTGGCGCTGATTTCTGCATCAGCGTCGCTTCCGCCTGCTGCACACATTGCAGCAGCGGCACTTTGCCGTTGTCATCGTAATAAACCCCGACGCCAAGATTGGTCTTGTCGGGGTTCTGGTCGGCGTTAAAAGCTTCGGTGATCCCGAGAATGGGATCGCGGGGTGCCATCTGAATAGCTGCGAACAGGGGTGCGGATAACGGAGCGTTCATCGTGTTACCATGAAAAGTTGTATTGGGTTTTGCTCTTACGTGTCTCAATTGCACGTAAAAAGACGACAAGTGCTGCAAAAACTGCGAAACCCCGCATTTTACCAAAGGTCAAAATCAGATGGCTGAAATCTCCGAGGTCGACAGTCCGCTTGATGAGTCGCGATTCGTGCGTTTTCCGGATTCCCCGTTCCAGTTGTATCAGCCCTTTGAGCCGGCTGGCGATCAACCTGCTGCCATTGAGAAGCTTGTCGAGGGTGTGAAGGATGGCCTGTCCTTTCAGACTTTGCTGGGCGTGACCGGCTCGGGCAAGACATTTACGATGGCAAATGTCATCGCTCGTCTGGGGCGCCCGGCCATCGTGTTCGCACCCAACAAGACGCTTGCTGCTCAGCTCTATAGTGAGTTCCGCGATTTTTTTCCAAAGAACGCGGTGGAGTATTTCGTCAGTTATTACGACTACTATCAGCCCGAGGCTTATGTGCCGCAGCGCGATTTGTTCATTGAAAAAGATTCTGCAATCAATGAGCACATCGAACAAATGCGTCTGTCCTGCACGAAGTCATTGATGGAGCGGCGTGATGTCGTGATCGTCGCCACCGTATCCGCCATTTACGGTATAGGTAATCCAGCTGAATACCATCAGATGGTGCTGACGCTGCGAACCAAGGACAAGCTCTCCCAGCGCGATGTGATAGCCCGTCTGATTCAGATGCAATACACCCGTAACGATATTGACTTCGGGCGCGGTACCTTCCGTGTGCGTGGCGATACGCTGGATATCTTTCCCGCCGAGCATGCCGAACTGGCTGTGCGGGTGGAATTATTCGATGACGAAGTCGACAGCATTCAACTCTTTGATCCGCTCACGGGCCGCGTGCGCCAGAAAATACCGCGCTTCACCGTTTACCCAGGTTCTCATTATGTAACCCCACGCTCGACGGTCTTGCGGGCGATCGAGACAATCAAGGAAGAGCTGCGCGAGCGGCTGGATTTTTTCCGCAAAGAGAACAAGCTGGTCGAGGAGCAGCGTCTCGAGCAGCGCACGCGCTTTGATCTGGAGATGATGCAGGAAATCGGTTTTACCAAAGGCATCGAGAATTACTCGCGTCATTTGTCTGGTGCCAAGCCGGGCGAGCCGCCACCGACCTTGGTCGATTATCTGCCCGACGATGCGCTGATGTTTCTCGATGAATCTCATGTGCTGATGGGGCAGTTGAACGGCATGTACAACGGTGACCGTGCGCGCAAGACGAATCTGGTGGATTACGGGTTCCGGCTGCCTTCGGCGCTTGATAACCGACCACTGCGCTTTGATGAATTCGAAACCAAGATGCGGCAGACCATGTTTGTCTCGGCCACACCGGCGGATTATGAGAAACAGCATTCCGGACAGATAGTCGAGCAGGTAGTGCGTCCCACAGGGTTGGTCGATCCTCAAGTCATCGTGCGACCTGCGAGCACGCAGGTGGATGATTTGATGAATGAGATTACCGACCGAGTCGCCAAGAGCGAGCGCGTATTAGTGACCACGCTAACCAAGCGCATGGCCGAGCAATTGACGGAGTATCTGAGCGATAACGGCGTTGCAGTGCGCTACCTGCACAGCGATATTGACACCGTCGAGCGCGTTGAGATTATTCGTGATCTGCGTCTTGGCACCTTCGACGTGTTGGTCGGTATTAACCTGCTGCGCGAAGGCCTGGATATTCCGGAAGTGTCACTCGTTGCGATACTGGATGCAGACAAGGAAGGCTTTTTGCGTTCCGAGCGCAGCCTGATTCAGACAATTGGTCGTGCCGCCAGAAATATCAACGGTACTGCCATTTTGTACGGTGACAAAATCACCGATTCCATGCGCCGTGCGATGGATGAAACTGAACGTCGCCGCAACAAGCAGATCGCCTTCAATTCGGACAACAACATCACCCCGATGGGTATCAAGAAGCAGATCCGGGATTTGATCGATGGTGTATACAAAATCGATGAGGCGCGTCAGGAACTGATGGCCGCGCAAGAGCAAGCGAAGTACGAAGCGATGAGCGAGAAGCAGGTATCTAAAGAGATAAAACGACTTGAAAAACTGATGTTTGAGCACTCGAAAAATCTGGAGTTCGAAAAGGCTGCTCAGGTGCGGGATCAGTTACATCTACTGAAAGAACAGTTGTTTGGCGCCCCGGGTGGGGACAATGTGTTGTCCATTACAGGCAAATAAAAAGAGCGGGATATTTCCCGCTCTTTTTACGTTGAGCCGAAAATAATCAATCAACCTAGAAGTCGTCGTCAGAGATGTTGGTGACATCGGGACTTGATCCTGAATTACGTGGAGTTACAGCATTTTTTCCTGCGTTTGTGCTCGAGTAGTTGCTCTCTTCGGTTATGTCAGTTGATGAGCTGCTCTCCTCGGTTGGTTCAGATGATGAGCTTACCTCTTTTAGTATCGGAGGAGTAACGACGGTCTGGCTGAGTTTGGCTTTATCGATGTTCCGAGCATCTGTAGGGTTTTGGAGCGCTGGCTTCGCATTTTGAATTGCGTCCGGCGGGTTTTTCTTCTCCAATTTTTTATCTTGGCGTGCGCACAATGCGGCGCAGCCATAGGCCGCCGGCAGCATAAAGCCAAATACAGCAGCGAGTCCGCCCAAAATTTGTCCGGATCGTGCATTGACGTTTTCTGTATCGTCCACCCGTATGTATTCGAAATTCGCACTGCCGCCATTCGACAGTCGCCAGGAAATGTAGCTGTCCAGTTGTGCCGGCGTCAGGTAGACGCGTGTTGCCGGGTTGTTTTGCAGGGCAGCGTGAATTTCGGCATTGATTTTTTTGGCATCGGTGGGTGTGTCACCGCCGAGAGTTGATCGGATTTGTAGCTCTTGAGAAGGGTAGCCTAATACCCGCACCTTTGCAGATGGCAAGTATTGGTCGCTGCAGACGATAAATTCTGGCGTGTCGGCGAGGCAAACCGTATCTTGGTTGCCAAGACCCACGAATTCATAGTTCAGCTTCCCCGAATTCCCGATTGTTGCCAGGTATTTGCTGACACTCGCTCCGGATTCACAGTTTTGGGTGTCCAGTAAGCTGCGCCTGGCGTGTAGCGTTTTTATTTCACCCGAGGTGTCACGTTGTCCAAGCGAAGGCCATTCATCTTTGGCTTGTGTATTGGGCGACTTTTGAACCATCTTCGGGGTTTTATTATCGTTGGCTTGTGAATTCGGTTTGTTGATGTCGATGTCTGGATTGCCTTCGACCGATTTCAGGTAACGGGCGGCCATTTGTTCCCTGGTCAGCTTGATCCGGTCTGTATGAATAGCGCCAGGTATGGGAATGTTTGAAGGCGATGTCACATAAGATTGCAGGGCAACGTAGGCTTTGTGTGTATTGTCTTGGATGTGAGCAAGCATGGTGTGGGCTCCTGTTCATATTGGATA
>JBDKLM010000069.1:0-12555 GCA_039806005.1 Pseudomonadota bacterium | reverse complement strand
TGATCAGCACCTATTGACGCGACCTGATGCAATGACATGCCAAGGTCGGCGGAGTTTTTCAGGAAGAGATTTGACTGTCCAGATCAAATTTCTGGATGCGTGTTTTATGAAACACTTCTGAATTAAAACGGGGGCAATCTCTTAATGACCTTCATTAAGGCCAGAAGTGGAATGCTGAACATTGAGGGTTAAAATTGGAAAAACAAAAAGGCCGCCTTGCGAGGCGGCCTTTCTAAAATCAACTTGCGGGGGCTATCCCGTAGATGAAAACTGAAACACGGACATCTTGCCGATGTCTGTCATGCATAAAATTAGTCGTCAAGCAAAATGCGTAGCATGCGACGCAGTGGCTCGGCGGCACCCCAGAGCAACTGGTCGCCCACCGTGAATGCGGATAGATAGTCATTGCCCATTTGCATTTTGCGCAAACGACCCACAGGGATGTTCAGACTACCTGTGGTTGCCGCAGGGGTGAGATCGTTCATCGAAGCTTCACGGGTATTGGGTATGACTTTCGCCCACGGGTTGTGGCTGGCGAGAATGTCGTTAATCTCGTCAAGCGGCACATCTTTCTTGAGCTTGATCGTCAGTGCCTGAGAGTGGCAGCGCATCGCACCAATGCGTACACACAAACCATCCACGGCAATGGCTGCTTTTGCACCCGCGCCAAATGCATCACCTCGGCCCAGAATCTTGTTTGTTTCGGCGCCGCCTTTCCACTCCTCGCGCGATTGACCGTTGCCCAGATCCTTGTCGATCCAGGGAATCAGGTTGCCGCCGAGAGGTACGCCGAAGTGCTGCGTTTCCTTTTCGTCGAGCGCATGCTGCTTTGCGAGTACTTTGCGATCGATTTCCAAAATAGCCGAAGCAGGATCATCGAGCAGTGCTTTGACCTCGGCGTTTATTGTGCCGAACTGCGTCAGAAGCTCGCGCATGTGCTGCGCACCGCCGCCTGAGGCTGCCTGATACGTCATGGACGTCATCCACTCGACCAGATCATGCTCGAACAAACCACCGAGACCCATCAACATGCAAGAGACAGTGCAATTACCGCCAATGTAGTTTTTGACGCCGGATGCAAGTGCGTTTTTGATGACATCCAGATTCACCGGATCAAGAACGATGATCGCGTCATCCTTCATGCGCAGCGAGGAAGCGGCGTCGATCCAGTAACCATTCCAGCCAGCAGCGCGCAACTTCGGGAAAATGTCGCTGGTGTAGTCACCACCCTGACAGGTCAGGATGATGTCGCATTTTTTCAGCGATTCGATGTCGTTCGCATCTTTGAGTGTGGTTTCGTTTTTTGCCATCGAAGGCGCTTTGCCGCCTGAATTCGATGTCGAAAAAAATACCGGCTCAATGTGAGCGAAATCATTCTCCTGCTGCATGCGTTGCATGAGCACCGAACCCACCATACCGCGCCAACCTACCAGACCTACGAGTTTCATTGCCATTCCTTCAGAATTACGGGATCAAGTTCACGACCGTCACTGCATCCCGACTCTCGCCGGGAGCGAGTGGAGAATTCGGGTCGCATGCGATCCGCCCACGTAGCCGTCATCACATGCAAGTGATGACGGCAGGAATTTTAGACCAGTGCCTTCACCACTGCGTCACCCATCTCAGCCGTACCCACACGCGTTGTGCCTGCCTCGTGGATGTCAGGCGTACGCAAACCTTGCGCAAGCACTTTCTTGACCGCAGACTCGATGCGATCGGCCTCAGCGGGCAGATTCAGCGAGAAGCGCAGCATCATCGCCGCTGACAATATCGTGGCCAGTGGATTGGCAATGCCCTTGCCTGCGATATCAGGTGCCGAACCATGCGATGGCTCGTACAAGCCTTTGCTGTTGGCATCCAGTGAAGCCGAAGGCAGCATACCGATGGATCCCGTCAGCATGGCGGCAGCATCCGAGAGAATGTCGCCGAACATGTTGCCCGTGACGATGACATCGAATTTTTTCGGAGCGCGTACCAATTGCATCGCAGCGTTATCCACGTACATATGATCCAGCTCGACGTCCGGGTATTCCTTGTGAACATCCGTGACGATGTCTTTCCAGAACTGGAAGGTCTCAAGCACATTTGCCTTGTCCACACTGGTCAGGCGCTTGCTGCGTTTCTGTGCTGCCTTGAATGCCACATGCGCGATGCGACGAATCTCTGGCTCAGAATAACGCATGGTGTCGAAGCCTTCACGCGCTCCTTTGAACGGGCCATCGGGCGCCTCGCGCACACCGCGGGGCTGACCGAAATAGATATCGCCATTCAGTTCACGCACGATCAGGATGTCAAGACCGGACACGACTTCGGGCTTGAGGGTCGATGCACCCACCAGCTCGGGGTAAAGAATCGCAGGACGAAAATTCGCGAACAAGGTCAAGTGCTTGCGCAAGCCAAGAATAGCCTGCTCAGGACGCAATGAGCGCTCGAGCGTGTCGTATTTCCAGTCACCCACAGCACCAAACAAAATCGCATCAGCCTCTTTGGCAAGCTTGAGCGTCCCATCCGGCAGTGGATGTCCATGGGCCTCATAACCAGCGCCACCGACGGGTGCTGTTTCCATTTCAAATTTCTGGCCAAGCGCATTCAATACCTTGACGGCCTGTTCAACGATTTCGGTGCCTATGCCGTCACCCGGCAGGATTGCGATTTTCATGATGATGATGTGTGCTTCAGATAGTGTTGGCTAGCCAGGGAAAGCGACTAATGTGACGCTCTTCAAAGTGATGAATGGCGTCAGCCTGTTGTAGCGTCAGACCGATATCGTCAAGCCCATTGAGCAGACAATGGCGGCGGAAAGCATCGACTTCGAAATGAAAGACCGAACTCGAATTGCTGGTTGCAACAGTTTGCTTTTCCAGATCAATCACCAGGCGATAACCTGGGAATGCCTTGACCTCATTGAACAACTGATCGACCTGCGCCTCGGTCAGCACAATCGGCAGCAAACCATTCTTGAAGCAGTTGTTAAAAAAGATGTCAGCAAAACTCGGCGCGATCACGGCACGAAATCCGTATTGATCCAGCGCCCACGGTGCATGTTCTCGCGACGAACCACAGCCGAAATTTTTGCGTGCGAGCAGAATCGATGCGCCCTGATAGCGCGGCTGATTCAGCACGAAGTCCGGATTGAGCGGTCGCTTGCTGTTATCCATCCCAGGTTCACCCTGATCGAGATAACGCCATTCGTCGAACAGATTCGGTCCGAATCCGGTGCGCTTGATCGATTTCAGGAATTGCTTGGGGATGATGGCATCTGTATCCACATTGGCACGATCCAGCGGCGCAACAAGTCCATCAAGTAAAGTGAATTTATTCATGAGAAGTTATTTTTTGCTAGCGTCCTGAACTTTTTCACCCAATTTTTCGACATCCTTGCCGATACCATTGAGCGTATTGCATCCTGAAATACCAAAGGCCAACGCGATAATCATGAGGGCAAATTTTTTCATGGCTGTTCTCCCAGGGCGATTGATTTACAGCTGACGTACGTCGACAAAGTGCCCCGCTACACCAGCGGCTGCCGCCATGGCGGGGCTGACCAGATGCGTTCTTCCACCCGCGCCCTGACGCCCTTCGAAATTACGATTGGACGTCGAGGCACAACGCTCACCGGGCTCTAGACGGTCGGCGTTCATCGCCAGACACATCGAGCAGCCAGGTTCACGCCATTCAAAACCGGCATCACGAAAGATCTTGTCCAAACCCTCGCGTTCCGCTTGCTCTTTGACGAGACCCGAGCCTGGCACGACCATCGCGAGCTTCACATTCGATGCACGGAACTTGCCGCGCACGACGGCGGCAGCGGCACGCAAATCTTCAATCCGAGAATTCGTGCAGGAACCAATGAATACCTTGTCGATGCGAATGTCGTTGATCGCTGTATTTGGCTTGAGGCCCATGTAGACCAGTGCCTTCTCGATCGCATCGCGCTTGACGGGATCTTTTTCTTTGTCGGGATCGGGCACGCGATCATCCACTGCCACCACCATCTCCGGCGATGTACCCCAAGTGACTTGGGGACGAATGTCTGCCGCATCAATCAAGACCACGGCATCGAATTTTGCATCCTGATCGGAGTGCAGCGTTCGCCAGTAAGCGACTGCCTGATCCCAGTGCGGCCCCACCGGTGCGAAGGGTCTGCCCTTGACGTAATTGATCGTCGTGTCATCAACTGCGATCATGCCCGCACGTGCACCTGCTTCGATGGCCATATTGCAGACTGTCATGCGACCTTCCATCGACAACGCGCGGATCGCAGATCCCGCAAACTCGATCGCATAGCCGGTACCACCCGCTGTCCCTATCTTGCCGATCACAGCCAGCACAATGTCTTTGGCAGTCACGCCAGCACCCAGACGACCCTCTACCTGCACCAACATGGCTTTGGATTTTTTGGCCAGCAGCGTTTGCGTGGCAAGAACATGCTCGACTTCGGAGGTACCGATACCGTGTGCAAGACTAGCGAATGCGCCATGTGTCGAGGTGTGTGAATCTCCGCACACTACAGTCATGCCGGGGAGCGTCGCGCCCTGCTCAGGCCCGATCACATGAACGATCCCCTGACGCTTGTCGCGCATATTGAAATAAGTGAGACCGTATTCGCGCGCATTGTCATCCAGCGTTTCGACCTGCAGGCGCGATATCGGATCGGCGATGCCCTCTGCGCGGTGCGTCGTAGGCACATTGTGGTCAGCCACGGCCAGATTCGCCGCGATTCGCCAGGGTTTGCGCCCTGCGAGCTTCAAGCCCTCGAAGGCTTGCGGGCTGGTGACTTCATGTACCAAATGCCGATCGATGTAAAGAATGGTCGTGCCGTCCTCGGCGGTATGCACCACGTGGGACTGCCAGAGTTTGTCGTAGAGAGTTTGGGCCATGGCGGGATCGCGCGCAGGGCGCGCCTGATCGAGGAAAACAGCCCTCGATTATGCCATAGCCAAGGGGTGAAAAGCCGTTTCGGCACCGGCTCTTGGGCGCGACGGCGGTGACAAAAAGACCGTCGCGCTGGGTCCCAACTAGCGTGCCCGAGCCTCTTTGTAGAGTGGCATGACCCGCTCGGAGTACACCGTCAGATCACGGACACGATCCGAGCGCGACGGGTGAGTGGACATGAACTTGGGCGGCTCCTTGCCACCGACCTCGCCCATTTTTTCCCAAAGCGAGATCGCAGCACGAGGATCGTAGCCCGCCCTGGCTGCCAATTCGACACCGATGCGGTCAGCCTCAGTTTCATGCGCGCGCGAGTTGGGCAAGCCGAGCAGGCCCTGGTAGGCGTACTCCATGCCCTTCTGTCCCACGCTGCCCACACCAACGACCGTTGCCAGAATAGTGATGCCCACGTTAGCGACCACCTGCTCGGACGCACGCTCCCGCGAATGCTCGCGCAGCGCGTGGGCGATCTCATGCCCCATCACGGCCGCCAACTCATCGTCGGTGATGTTGAGTTTTTCAATCAACCCGGTATAGACGGCGATTTTCCCGCCCGGCATGCACCACGCATTGACCTCGGGCGAGGTCAAGACATTGATTTCCCACTGCCAGCGGCTGGCATCCTGCCGGAATGCAGGGACTTGGAGGATCAGGCGGTCAGCGATCGCCCGCACCCGCGTGTACTGCGCAGAGTCGCTGTTGCGCTTGCCCTTCTTATCGGCCTGCGCGATCAGTTGTCCGTACTGTTTGTTCGCGCTCTCTTCGATGGCGTGCGCCGATACGGCCATACGCTGCTCGCGATCCACACCGACCAGACCGGCGTTGGTGGTTTTGACCGATTGGCAGGAAACCAGCGCGAAGCTGGTGACAGTGATTCCTGCCAGCGCACGTACTGTTTTTTTCAACGGACTCTCCCAGGGTGTTCTTGCCAGCGATAACTGAGTGCCGCTGCAATCCAGCCGGCGAAACAGAACAAGGCGGCGATCATATAGACAAGACCGGCGCCAAATGTATCCCAACAAGCCGACAGCAGCAATCCACCCAGCGAACCGCCGAGTCCATACGACACGCTGATGAACAGCGCCTGACCGCGCGCCTGCAGCGGCCCGGCGAACCAGCGCTGCAAAGTAGCGACTGATGCAGAGTGATGAACGCCAAAGGTCGCGGCATGGAGTATTTGAGCGATCAGCAGCATTAGCATCGATTCGGCGCCAAAACCAATCATTAAAAACCGCACCACACCGATCAGCAGACTGGTCAGCATCAGGGTCGCCACGCCAAACCGACGAAACAGCGGCGCTTGAAAATAGAAAAACAAAATCTCTGCAACCACACCTAGCGACCACATCAATCCAATCACGGTCTTGCTATAGCCGATCTGCGACAAATACAGCGAGTAGTAGACATACAAGGAGGCGTGCGCTGCAATCATCAGAAAAGTGGAGACGAAAAACGCGATGACTTCCTTCTGCTTGAGCAATTGACGCACCGAGGGCGTGTCTTGTGAGCGAGGCATAACCGCTTCCTCGCGCATATTGAGTGCGACGACTGAGACCATCACCAGCAACACCAGCGCTATCCAGGGCATCAAACGTATGCCCTGCCAGTCCAGCAATTGGCCGGCAGCGATCACCGTCACAATAAAACCCACCGAACCCCAGAGTCGAAGACGACCGTAATGCGTGAGATCACCCCGCATAGATGACAACATCAGGGCTTCTGACAATGGACCCTGCGCACTGGTGAACAGATTCAGTGCGAGCATCAATCCAAAGAAAAATACAAAAGCCTCGCCCCAGAACATGCCGCAGAAAACCAGCGCGGAAGCCGCTGAGGTCAAACGCAACACCATCACCCGGCGGCGCGTGTGATCCGCCACCCAGCCCCACAGATTCGGCCCGAAAATACGCATGACCTGCATCATCGACATCAGCACGCCAATCTGCGCAGCCGAGAGGCCGCGATCCGCAAAATACAAACTGGCGTAGGGAGAGAAGACGCCGATATAGCCGTAATACGCGAAGAAGAACAACGCGAAATTCAGGGATTGCTCGGGCTTGGCGTTTGAAGACAAGGGAATGGAGAATCGCAAATGAGACTGAGGTGATTGATCGCTGCAAGATCGGCGCTAAGGGCGGGATACCAACGCAACCCTGCTGAGGATGATCACATCAGAAAGACCAGCCAGAGTGACGCCGTGCAGCAAACCATTTCATTTGCCGCGGGTGTTCACGTCGCCACACTGCGCACGATGGCGCAACGCATGGTCCATCAATACCAGCGCCAGCATGGCTTCGGCGATGGGTGTGGCGCGTATGCCCACGCAGGGATCATGACGGCCAAAGGTCTCCACCATCACCGGTTGACCATCCCGATCAATCGAACGACGCGGTGTGCGTATGCTGGAAGTGGGTTTGATCGCAATCGATACCGTGATGTCCTGACCCGATGAAATACCCCCCAGAACACCACCGGCGTTGTTACCTGCAAAACCTTCGGGTGTGATTTCATCGCCATGCTCGGAACCCTTGTGCGCAATCGAACGAAAGCCTGCGCCGATCTCCACACCCTTCACGGCATTAATCCCCATCATCGCGTAGGCAATGTCGGCATCCAGTTTGTCAAACAAAGGCTCGCCCAAGCCCAACGGGACGTTTTGCGCAACGACCTCGATGCGCGCACCACAGGAATCACCCGCCTTGCGCAAGCTATCCATGTAAGTTTCGAGCTCGGGAATGATGTCGGCATTCGCAGCAAAAAATGGATTCTCGCTGACATGGTCCCAGGAGACAAAAGGAATCGCGATCTCGCCCAGCTGGCTCATGCAACCGCGTAGCGTCAGACCATACTGAGCATGCAGCCATTTGCGTGCCACCGCGGCTGCACCAACGACAGGCGCAGTCAGGCGGGCTGAGGATCGTCCACCACCGCGCGGATCGCGAATACCGTACTTGTTCCAATACGTATAGTCCGCATGACCAGGACGGAATCGATCAACGATATTGCCGTAATCCTGGCTGCGCTGGTCTTCGTTACGAATCAACAGCGCGATTGGTGTGCCAGTGGTCTTGCCTTCGTAGACGCCCGACAGAATCTCGACCGTGTCGGACTCCTTGCGCTGAGTGACATGGCGCGAGGTGCCTGGCTTTCGGCGATCCAGCTCGGGCTGTATGTCTGCTTCGGACAGCGGCATGCCCGGCGGGCAGCCATCAATCACACACCCGATCGCCGGACCGTGTGATTCACCGAAAGTGGTAACGCAAAAAAGCTTGCCAATGGTATTGCCGGACATGTCGGAGAGGGAAAGGATGCGAAAGACATCATTCTACCAGTGAGCGCCTGCGCCAGAGCCCCTCGAGCCAGGACAGCAGCGCCCGTGGATATTCACGCTGCATCAGGCATAGAAGGAGCAGCATGGCAAGATTGAGCAGCGCCGTGCAGAGGAAAATTTCTGGCACTGACAAGCCCGCTCCAAGCAGTACCATCGCCGTCAGCGCAGCAATCACCATGAACAAGGCATTCAGAATGTTCATGCCACCTATGGTTCGCGACAAGTGCGAGCGCTCGGCGCGGGTCTGTATCAGCGCAAATAGCGGCACCACGTAAATACCGCCACTCAGGCCCAGCAAGAAACAATCGGCCAGCACACGAAATTGGGTACCACTGATCAGATGTTTTGCGATGAGCAGCGACGGCATGGACGCTGTGCTGGCCCAATAAAGATCAATCCCGAACAACGTGAGCCCCAGTGCACCCAGCGGCACCAGACCGAGGTGAATCTGACGACCCGACAAGCACTCGCACCAGAGCGAGCCAGCACCGATGCCGAGCGAAAAAGCCGTCAGAAGAATCGCAAAAATCTCGGGGGCACCGTGCAGGACATCACGCGCAAAGACGGGAAACTGCGCCAGCAGCATCGCGCCATAGAACCAGAACCAGGAGTTGGCTAGCATCGCAATGAATACCTCGCGATTGCGCGCAGAAAATTGCAGATTGCGCATCATCTCGGCGAAGGGATTGCGTGCGACCACAAGACTTGGATCCGCCGCGGCGCTCAGTGGCACCGCCAGTGTGAACAACCACCCAATGACCGCCACGGCAAGGCAGGCACCGGCAAGCAAATGAAAATCGGCATCGCTAGCGAGCGCCACCATCGCCGCACCCGACAACTGCCCGGTCAGGATACCGACGAAAGTACCCATCTGCACCATACCATTGCCACCAATTAGCTCGCTCTGCTCAAGATGCTGCGGCAAATAGGCGTGCTTGACGGGCCCGAACAAGGTGGAATGCACCCCCATACCCACGACTGCTGCCACCAGCAACCAGAGCGAATGCGTGTACCAGCCGATCGCAGCCACACCCATGATGAGAATTTCCATCAGTTTGACGATCCGCATGACCGTGGTCTTGTCAAACTTGTCGGCGATCTGACCCGCAGTCGCGGACAGCAGCAAAAAAGGGAGAATGAACAAGCCCGCGATCAGATTATTGAGCAAACCTGCGCTGATCGTCGTCCAATGCAAGGCATCAAAGGTGATGACGGTGACTAGTGCGGTCTTGAAGAGATTATCGTTAAACGCGCCCAAAAATTGAGCGCCAAAGAAAGGAGCGAAACGCCGCTGTCGCAGCAGCGCAAACTGATGGGCCACTTACTGCAAACCTTCGGCGTTGTTCTCGGCAGGCCAGTCGCGAATATAAGCCTTGAGTAGAGTATTTTCGAAATTCTGTGCCTCAAGCACAGACTTGGCGACATCGTAAAACGACATCACGCCCAGCAGCACTTTCCCATCCATGACCGGTACGTAGCGCGCATGGCGTTCCAGCATCAAGCGACGAATATCATTAACATCCGTATCAGGCGACATGGTCAACACATCACGCTCCATGTGCTCGCCTACCGTGCCCTGTCCCACCGAGCCCTGATTGGCATGAACGGCGCGCATCACCTCACGAAAAGTGAGCAGGCCTGCCAATGATCCATTACTCATCACGACCAGCGATCCGATATCTTTCTCGGTCATTAAATTGATCGCATCGATCAAACTGGTGTCCGGTGGCACCGTGTAAAGGATATTGCCTTTGACCTTGAGTATTTCAGACACCTTCATCGGACGTCTCCTGCGTAATTTTTATCGTCAGCTCGAGGTGTCAATGTAGCTTAGCGTTCGGAAAAAAGCCAGATGCCGACGAGCCTTTGCAGCGGTCCGGCCTATAATCTGCGCTTGCTCCCGATTAACCTCGTTTTGGTATCCCTATGAGCGACCCCAAATACCCCGGATTCGACACGCTGTCACTGCATGCAGGCAGCACACCTGACCCTACCACCGGCGCCCGCGCAACACCGATATATCTATCCACCTCGTTCGTATTCCGAGACTCCGATCATGCGGCTTCGCTGTTCAATATGGAGCGCTCGGGTCATGTGTATTCGCGGATATCGAACCCGACCAATGCGGTACTGGAAGAGCGCATCGCGGCGCTTGAGGGCGGCGTCGCGGGCATTGCCGTGGCCAGCGGTCAGGCAGCTTTGCATCTGGGGCTGGCAACGATTGCCGGTGCAGGGTCGCACGTGCTGGCGTCGCGTGCACTGTATGGTGGATCGCAAAATCTGCTCGGTTACACAATGAAGCGCTTCGGTATTGAAACCACCTTCATCGATCCGCGCGACATGAATGCATGGCGCAGCAATATCCGTCCCAACACCAAGGTCCTGTTTGCAGAAACCCTGGGCAATCCCGGACTGGATGTCCTCGATATTGAGACGGTTGCCGCGATCGCTCATGAGCATCATCTGCCGCTGATGGTCGATTCCACTTTCACCACGCCTTATCTTCTGCGGCCCTTTGATCATGGTGCAGATCTGGTGTTTCACTCAGCGACCAAATTTCTGTGCGGGCATGGCACTGCGGTGGGCGGTCTGCTGGTCGATGGTGGCACTTTCAATTGGCAAGCAGCCTACGAGAAGACTGGCCACTTTGCAGAGCTCTGCGAACCTTACGATGGATTCCATGGCATGGTGTTCGCCGAAGAATCCACGGTGGCCCCTTTCTCGCTGCGCGCACGACGCGAAGGCTTGCGCGACTTCGGTGCGGTAATGAGTCCGCACAATGCGTTCACGATACTGCAAGGCATAGAAACCCTGAGTCTGCGCATGGATCGACACGTCAGCAACGCCCGCAAGATTGTCGAATTCCTGGTCGCGCATCCTGCGGTCGAATCCGTGTCATATCCGGAACTGCCCGAACATCCCGACTATCAACTCGCCAAAAAATTACTGCCCCGCGGATGCGGCGCCGTGTTTTCATTCACGCTCAAAGGTGATCGTGCTGCCGGACGCCGCTTTGTTGAATCGCTCTCGGTGTTCTCGCATCTGGCCAATGTCGGTGATGCGAAGTCGCTGGTGATTCATCCGGCATCCACCACACACTTCCGCGTACCTACCGAACAACTTGAAGCATCGGGCATACGCGAGGGCACGATGCGACTGTCGGTGGGGTTGGAAGATGCCGATGATCTGATTGAGGATCTGAAGCGCGGACTCAAAGCATCGCAGAAGGGAGCGTAAGTCATGGAACAAATTATTAATGGCCACCAAGCTTACGCTTACACCGGCGGCAAACCCTTTGATGCTGCTTTGCCCACCGCCGTCTTCATTCATGGGGCGCAAAACGATCATTCGGTCTGGGCACTGCAAACACGGTATTTCGCGCATCATGGCTTTTCTGTACTGGCTGTGGATCTGCCGGGACATGGTCGCAGTGAAGGTTCACCGCTGGAAAGCATTGAGGCACTCTCCGACTGGCTGCTCGCATTGCTGGATGCAGCGGGTGTGCGCAACACTATCCTGATTGGCCACAGCATGGGTTCGCTCATTGCACTCGAAACGGCAGCTCGCGCACCAGCAAAAATCAGAGGTGTCGCACTGGTTGGTACCGCCTACCCGATGAAAGTGTCATCGGCATTGCTGGACGCGGCGCGCGATCATGAGCAACGCGCGATCGATATGGTCAATATCTGGTCACACTCCAGCATTGCTCAAAAACCTTCGGCACCCGGACCCGGCTTTTATGTGCAAGGTGGCAGCCGCCGATTGATGCAGCATATTTCACGCGGCAATCCGGCCAAGGTTTTTTATACGGATTTTTCAGCCTGTAATGCTTACGAAGGCGGCGAAGCAGCCGCCACGGCGTTGCAGTGCCCGGCGATATTTGTACTCGGCAAAAAAGACATGATGACACCGGCAAAAGCTGCCGGCAGCCTGATCGGCAAGCTACCCGCAGCCGAGGTCGTGCAGATCGACGCCTGTGGCCATGCACTGATGGCTGAACAACCGGATCAGGTGCTCGATAGCTTGTTTCGATTCGCCTGCGCCTCGGCAAAATAATCCGTCAGCGAAATCGCCAAACCACGATCCACCACTTCCTCTATCTTCGTCGCCAGCACCGATTGCGGTGCGGGCGCGAAGGCAAAGCGCTGATACACATCCGTTAAGGTCAATTTGTCGGGACTGACCAGCAGCGCCCAGCGATCTTCATGTCGCTTCGAACGATTGCCCACACGAGCGCGTCGGCCAGGATCCGGACGTACCCGGCCCACCCACCCTGAATCCAGCATGCGCTG
>JBDKLM010000068.1:0-47877 GCA_039806005.1 Pseudomonadota bacterium | reverse complement strand
CCAAGTTTATCTTCATGAAAGACAGCTTGGCAATCATGCAAAACATTATCAATTGAGCAATTTAAAGTTAGTCAATAAATAACTTCCACGGGCTCCCATTTCTCGCGCAGGCAGAAGATTTCCAAAGCTCACAATCTGCGAGAGATATAATGGCGGTCTTTCCCCGAAGTTGGTAATAGATCAGCTTTCGACCGGCAAAACTGATCCGTAAAAATACAGAATCGCCTGACAGGCTCAACGTTAAAAAATGAAATCCCTGCAAACGCGCATCTACGACTTGCTTGAAGGCTCAGTAGAAAACAAGGCAGCACGAATCTGCGAAATTTTTATCGCCAGCGTGGTGATTCTCAATGTTGCCGCCATTATTCTCGAATCGGTACAGCACCTGCACGACGCTTACGAGGCTTACTTTCACATCTTTGATTTGGCCAGTGTGATGGTATTCACTGCCGAATACATCTTGCGGGTCTGGTCTTACGGCGTGAAATACAAAAAAGATGATGGCGGAAGCTGGCGCGGTCGCAAAGAGTACATCTTCAGCTTTTACGGCTTTATTGATTTCTTCGGCACGATGCCTTTTTATGCGCAACTGCTGTTCCCGGGACTCGATCTTCGATTCCTGCGCCTGTTCCGTCTCATGCGTATTTTCAAACTGTCACGCTATAACAGTGCTCTGTCTGATTTGATTGAAGCAGTGAAGGCCGAAAGAGACTCGTTCGCGTCGGCTATGTTTCTGTTGCTGATTTCCTGCTTGCTGTTTTCATCAATGATTTATATCGCTGAAGGACATGCTCAGCCAGAAGTCTTCCCGTCGATTCCGGCGACCATGAAATGGTATTTGCTGACCATTATTTCAGGCTGGGGCAACGTCGATCCCGTCACGATTTTCGGTACCGTACTCGTCATCGTTACGCAGATACTTGCCATCGCACTGGCCGCCATTCTCACCGGTGTTGTCGCTACCGCTTACACCTCGCAGGTCGAACGCCGTGAAATCATGTATGAAACTGAAATCCGCGAAGTGCTTGCCGATGGCATTGTGACTGAGGACGAGCGCGAGCATCTTGAACAACTCAGGCGTCAATTTGGCATGAGCGAGGAACAAGTCGAAGCCATCGCACGTCAGGTGCGTGAAGAAAAAGGCATTAAAGAGTAAATCAATCGCCTGGACGCTTCGAACCATCCCGAAAAACGTCGGCCGCGTGAGCGAAAAGGCGACGACAGATAACACATGATCGAATTTTTTCAACACCTGAATTGGGTAATTGTCGGTCAGATCATTTTGATCGACATCCTGCTCGGCGGCGATAACGCTATCGTGATCGCCCTGGCCTGCCGTCATCTGCCACCTCATTTGCGATTGAAAGGTATCGTCGGCGGCACAATCGGCGCTATCTTGATTCGTATCGTTCTGATTGCTTTTGCCGTCACCCTGCTCAACTTGCCTTATTTAAAAATCATTGGCGGTTTGATGTTGCTATGGATAGGCGTCAAACTGCTGCTGGATGAGGAAGAAAATGTCGATGACGTTGACGGTGGAGATCGCTTGATCACCGCAATCAAGACGGTCATCGTCGCTGACCTGGTCATGAGTATTGATAACGTTATTGCAGTCGCCGGCGCAGCCGAACAAGCCGGCGCAGAACACAAAATGATTCTCGTCGTTTTTGGCATCATGGTCAGCATTCCCATCGTAATCTGGGGAAGTTCGCTCATTTTGCGCATCATGGACCGCGTTCCTGCGGTCGTGACGATGGGTGCCGCACTGCTCGGTTATCTGGGTGGTTCTATGATCTCTGCAGATCCCGCGATCCATCTGCGTCTCGCAGAGATACTGCCTGTGGATCTGCTCACTTTCGACAAGCTGGGCGTACATCTGAGCCTGACCGGGACGGTGGGTGCGCTGTTGGTCGTTCTGGCTGCCTGGTGGATAAACCAGAGAGCACCTGCCGCGCAGGATGAGACTCAGGCATCGGCATGATCGTTCGGCAGTCCGATACCCTCATCACTTGAGGTCCACAAACTGTCCCACTCAGGGGCGACTCTGCCTGCGCCCTACGACAGACACGGGATCCCGGCTTTGGTCGGCATGACGACTGTTTAGGGCGACAGCTCTTGAGAAGTCATTCGATTCACGATCGATTGTGTATCCCGACTGAGTATCACACCAGACCTCACCGCCGCTCACCCACAAACACATACCGGCTCAAACTGAAAAAATAACCATTTTCGGTGCCGATCGCGGCCGCATCAGCCTTCCAGGCGGCGATATCCTCTGCGCTTAATCCATTACGACCCGTAGCGAACGCGCCGATCATGTCCATCATGCCTACGCTGTACGTCTGGCGGTCGTATACAGAGTTCAGCAAAGGCACTACCGTCACCGTGACGGAATCGAAGCCGGCGGCTTCCATGCGGCGCTTCAAGGTGCGAGGCAATTGTGGGTGAGGTATGTGCTCATTCCAGGTTTCCAGCACGCGGCGCATGCGCACATCGTCGTGACTGGCCCAGACCGCAGACTCCCAATCCGTATCCACCAGCACTGCCCTGCCACCGGGCCGCACCACGCGAGCCAATTCTCTAAGCGCGGCATCAATGGTCTCGACGTACTCGTACACTTGCGATGCGAGTGCGATATCGATACTGGCATCGGCGCACGGCAAGGCATTCACGTCACACAATTCGAAACTCACTTGCGGCATGGATGCACAGCGATGTCTGGCAATCTGCAGCATGGGTGCTGCGATATCCACGCCCAAGACCTGCCCTTGATTGCCTACGGCTTCTGCCAGCGACTGTGTGGTGAGCCCAGGGCCACAGCCGATATCCAGCGCACGCTGCCCCGGCTGCGCTTGCAGCAAGGACATGACCTGCGCGCGCTGAGCGGCGACATCGGGCGTGAGATAAATGGATTCAAGACGGCGGGATGCCTGCTCGTCAAATTGGTCTTCTGCGCTGGGTGCCTGGGTCATGATGAAAGTATGGTCAAGTGATCTCGAATGGGTGGTGTTTCAGGGATGAAGAAATCTATGGCACGCGAGCATTCAGGCCATCGATCAGCGCGCGATGAAATCGATCGGGGTCCTGCATCTGTGGCGCGTGCCCGAGCTCTGGAAACAGCACCAGCGATGCGCCAGGAATCGCAGCCGCCGTACGTCGTGCCAATGCAGGGTAATTGCCCAGACGCGATTTCACTTCAGGCGGTGCGAGATCCTTGCCAATCGCCGTGTTGTCCTTCTCGCCTATCAAAAGCAATGTAGGTACGCGCAGATTCGGGAATTCATACAGCACCGGCTGCGTAAAAATCATGTCGTATAAAAGCGCCGAGTGCCAGGCTACGGCGAAGCCACCTGGACCACGATACATACCCGCGAGCATTTGCACCCAAATCTCGTACTCGGGTCGCCATTCATTGACGTAATAAGTCGTGCGCTCATAATTGCGTATCATCGTCGCAGTGACTTTGCGTTCACGCGCATACCACTCGTCGACGGATAGCGCAGGGACGCCTTCAGCCTTCCAGTCTTCGAGACCAATCGGATTAACCATCACCAGCTGCTCTACCCGATCGCCAAACATCAGTGCAAAACGCGTGGCCAGCATGCCGCCGGTAGAGTGGCCAATCACAGTGACTTTGCCAATACCCAGCGAATCCAACAGGGCTTTGGTGTTATGGGCGAGCTGATGAAAACTGTATTGATAAGCTGCAGGACGACTGGATTTGCAAAAGCCAATCTGATCAGGTGCAATCACACGATAGCCCTGCTGCTGCAGAAAGCGCATGGTGCCTTCCCAAGTCGCGCTGCAAAAATTTTTACCGTGCAGTAGCACTGCAGTGCGGCCATTCGGCTTCTCGGGCTTGAGCTCGAGATAAGCCATTTGCACCGACTGCTTCTGAGAGGTGAAGTGAAACCGAAATTCGGGCCACGGATAATCGAAGCCTTCAAGCTCGGGACCATAGACTTCTTCAGCTTGCACACACGTGGCAGCAAGTGATAACAGCAGAAAAGTCGCAATATGTCGGATCATGATTTATCGCGCCGGCTTACAGTTCAATGCAGGACCTCGTCCCGAAACCGCTCCGTCAGGAAATAGGCTGCAGTCAATCCCACAACTGCTCCAAACATCACGTAATACGCTGGTGCCAGTGGTGTGCCCGTGGCCTTGATCAGCCAGGTTACGATCAATTGCGCGAAACCGCCAAACAACATCACCGCAAAGTTATAAGCCAGTGCGAGACCGGTCGAGCGCATGCGTACAGGGAACTGCTCTGCGAGCGCTGTCGATATGGCACCAAAACCCACCGCCACGGCACTGCAGAGCAGGACTTGCATCACCGCCAGACGGAACAAGCCCGGCTCGGCCTGCAACCAAGAAAACAGCGGGTACGGCAAAATGAAATACAACACGCAGGCGAGCATGAGGACCGGACGACGCCCGATGCGATCTGACAGTATCCCGAAAAAAGGTGTTCCCACCGTCAGGCACAAGAGCCCTGCCACCTGTGCAATGAAGGCCTGATCAAGAGGGATGCCAAGCTGAGTTTTGGCATAGGTCGGCATGTAAATCAGCACGACGTAGTACATGATCGTGCCCGAGACCACCAAGCCAAAGGACACCGCAATACTGCGACGATACGAGCGCCACAAAGTCATCAGACCAACTGCTTCCTCATTGGACTGACTGGCTTCAACAAAGGCTTCGGTCTCATTCAAATGCCGACGTATCCACAATCCCACCGGACCAATCAGCAAACCAAACATGAAAGGCAAACGCCAGCCCCAGCTATCGATTTGCTCGGGCGTCAAACCCTGGGTAATCAGCATGCCCGCAGTCGCTCCCGTGAGTGCCGCCACGCTCTGACCCACCATTTGCAGTGAGCCATAAAATCCCCGACGGTCAGGCGGCGCGCTTTCGACCAGAAACGAAGTCGCGCTGGCAAACTCGCCACCCGTAGCCATGCCTTGCAGCAGCCGCGCGAGCACAATCAGCACAGGCGCTGCGGCACCAATGGCCGCGTAGGTGGGTGCAAAAGCAATCATCGCAATGGATACCGTCATCAGCAGAATGATCAGCTGCAGCGCCGCCTTGCGACCCTTGCGGTCTGCGTACAGACCAATCAGGATGCCGCCTACCGGGCGCATGAAAAACCCCACGCCAAAGGTGGCCATCGCCATCAGCAAGGAGGCGTACTCGCTATCCGATGGGAAGAACAGACGCGAGATGATTACGGTCAGGAAGCCGTAAACGACAAAGTCGTACCACTCGAGTGCATTGCCAATAACAGCCGCCAGAATCTGGCGGGTTTGTACGGGGACGTGCTGCATCAGACTTCTCCCTTGCTGGTTACTGATCGCCGTTGCGGGCCATATCGCTCATCATAAACGACTCACGGCCCCGTCTCTTCCAATCCGGTAAACTGCGGCCAAGGGCGACAATACCTTCCGTGTGAGCTGAAGATGCACAGTCGCCAACCGCCTTCCAACAGGCTCTCGATAACTTCATGATGGAGCACGCCATGGCCCTGCTGATCGCTGGTCTGATTCTTTTTCTGGGTGCGCACTCAACGCGCGTCTTTGCCGATGATTGGCGCACACGCACCATAGAGCGGCTGGGTGAAATCAAATGGAAAGGTCTTGTGACCGCACTCTCCATCGCGGGATTCATCCTGCTCATCGTTGGCTATGATCAGGCGCGCATGACACCCATCGCAATATGGCAGCCACCGATCTGGACCCGGCATGTGGCCGTACTGTTCAATCTGCTGGCATTTATTCTGGTCACGGCTGCCTATGTGCCACGCAATATCATCAAATCCAAAATAGGTCATCCGATGATTGCCGGTGTAAAAATCTGGGCCCTGGCGCACTTGCTTGCCAACGGCAATCTGGCCGATGTCCTCCTCTTCGGAAGTTTTCTGCTCTGGGCCGTGCTGAATTTCCGGACATCACGTCGCCGCGATCGTATCAACGAGACCGTCTATCCAGCAGCCGCCATGGCCAACACGCTGCTGACACTCGTCGTTGGCCTGGGCGCTGGCCTGGTGTTCATGCTGTGGCTGCATGTGCGTTGGGTTGGGGTGAGTCCTTTGAGAATGTGAGTCCTTCGTCTGATTGAAGGTCGCTGGTAGAGTGATCGTTATTCAGGACCGCGTAAATTGCCTACTTTCCTGCCAGCGCAGCAAGAGCCCGAGACTATGCGATCCATGCGTTAGAAAATTACATTGGCAAAGCCGCTCAAAGACTGCGCAAAAAATCTGAAGTTCGCCTGCATGCAGCATCAAATTCAGGGCGATAATCGAGTGCATCTATAGCCTCAAACTGCGTCTGGAGCACAGATTTCCTGTCTTGCATTTGCGCCATAAAAACCTCTCGATGACGTATCAGGTACTTGGCTGCCGAACGCAAAGCTTCAGGAGTTTTCTCGATGACTAATGACAGGTCAAATATGTCCCTTGCCGTTGCCGTGTCACCTCTGTGCCATAACTTCTTGGCCATGATTTCCGCTGCGGTCTCAACTCGCACCTCTCTTCCCAGTAAATTCCACCACTCAAAAGGCTCCAGTGTGAGGTTTGGGGATGCGACGAAATCAATCTCGCCGTCATTGCGTATTAATTTGACGTAGCCAGCTGCTTCCACATAATCCCGCGCGATCTCCATGGCTAGATCGCTCAGTCTCGGCGTCACATACCCTAGATATTGGGGATCGGGTACGAAGATGTCGATATCCTTGCTCATCCTGTGCTGATATCTCAGCATGAGCACCGTACCACCACCGAGCGTCCAGAATGGATCCGCAAGTCCACCCTTTAAGTGAAACTCATCGATCAGTGTGAATGCTTGCTGCAAAAGACCTACCCAAGGCCCATCTCGAAGAAATGCCGGCGTTTTCTGTGTGCTCATGAATCAGCCCAACACTTTCTAGGCGATTGAAACTCTCTGGTCCAACGGCCCAAGTGCTTCCAGATCTGTTTGGTGGGCACCGTGGTTTTCATGGCTGTAGCTTCTACGGCAGAAACAATGAGTTTTAGAGGAGCCTCATCCACGAGCGTGGACAGGTGAGCGACACGGTTGGAGGGAATCTCGCCAGTAGCCAGTGCCGACATCAATTCAGCCGGCGTGAGACTTTCCTTGTAACTAACGCTTGCATTCCTGCTGGCCATCCTGATCGCGTTGAGCCGGGAGTAGTCAGGCAGATGGGCGTCGAGCACCAGCCCAAGCAACTCCAGCAACTCCGTCATTTTGGCAATACCAAGGTCGGTCAGACTGCCGCTCTCGAGCAGGTTGATAGTCGTACGAGACAGACCGGCAAGTCTGGCCAGCCGTTGCTGGCTCAGACCAAGCGCTTCCCTCCGCGCGCGGACTAATTTGCCGATTTCCTGAAGATTCATGGCATTTCGCGGCCAAATAATGTTCAATATACTGAACAAGTACTGCCATCGCAAGCCCTTGAAAGGCTCAACAATCAGGGGCTTGCAAAACCCGGTTGTCGGGAGTCATGAGCAAAGCGCTCGAATCTCCTCCGGTACTGCCATCGCGCGTATCCCGCCGCCGACTTTGTCTGCTGCAAAGATTCTCACCTCGGTACACTGCATGATCTCGTCATCGCCTCGCATCACACGATAACTCTGCACAAAGCTTTTATTGCGCCACTCGCTGATCTGTGTGTGAATCTGAAGTACATCACCGTAACTGGCGGTCTTGCTGAAGCTGGCTTGGGTATCAACCAGCGGTGTTCCGATCAGGCCCATGCTTTGTCGCGTTTCCTGCCAGGGCGGGACACCACATTCGATAAAAAAGTGGCGAGATGCGGCATCTATCCAGCGGAAAAAATTCGGAAACCACACGATGCCCGCCGGATCGCAGTCACCGAATTCCACACGCACTTCATAAATTACTGTCTTCGTCATTTCGCAGTCCCTGTCATAACTCGATGACGCGGCATCCAGCGTATGGGCTGAGCCTTGATCGCACGAGGTGGCGCGCCGAGTTCATCGAGTGTTTTATCGAGTGCTTTGCCAGCATCATCGGCCAGAGCAGCCTCGCGAGCCCGACGTATGGCAAGAGTGCGCTCGGCCACACTACCGAATGCGGGTGATGCGAGATGACGAATCACGTGCAGCAGATTATCCCGACCACGTTCATTGGTGCCGCCGTAGCCTTTGATCAGACGTCCGCACTGCGCGATTTCGAAACCAAGCGACCTGTCCTGCTTTGCGCCCTCCCGCACTGCACTCAGCCACGCGTCAATCAATGCCTGTTCTTCCGCATAGCGACTGCCCCAGCGCCGCAGATATTTCATCGCAGCGAGCAGTCGCAGCAACAGCGTACCCACAATCGTGTGTGATGCCAGTCGGACTGGCATTTCCCATGCGGGGCGACCTTCGGCAAGGCGCTGGCGGTTCATGTCTTTCAGCCGCTCGGCCAGTGGTACTGGCAAGAGTGCGGCAATTTCGGGAACGCCGGGCTTGAAGTATTCATAGGTTTTGAGCACATCACCATCAGCAACACGTACTTCGTTGCGCACGCGATCGCTGCGCGCAGCACGACTCTTGAGATCGGCCACGCGCACGATATCGTCATACGCCATCCATAGCGCCAGCCAGCGCGCGACTTCGCGAGTGATGGCACCCTCCTCCATTCCTGTGTTGTCTGGGTCCGGATGAATATTGGCACTCGCCTCGGCATCACACACTTGCCGCATGCGTTCCAGATACAGCGTGCCATAAGCCGCATCCTGATACTCGGTCACGCGGGCCAGACCCAGCGCAAGCACGTCACGAGCGGCCAGCGGAAATGCATTCAGTACTGACGGTCCCGATGCGGCAACGGCATCATCGACAATCTGTTTTGCCAATGCGGCTTGCTGACGACCCTCGTGGATCCACTGCCATGCGGCTTCAAAACCTGCAAGACTGGCCTCTGCACTACGCCCGCTGTCGCGCACGATGGCGATGTAATCCTCTTTGGCAAAGGGCAGCAAGCCACTGCCTGCAATAGCACCCAGCATCACGGCGCTGACGACGGTACCGTTGTCGCGCGCAATGCGCTGCATGTCCAGTACGTGATGTGCACGGCACGCACTTTGCACAATGGCGAGCAGCGATGCGTTATCCAGACGACCATCGCCGAGATGACCGCGTTCTGCATTGGTCAGGGTCCGCGAAGACGACGTGATGATCAGTGTGCGATCGGGCGATGGCAAGCCGTTACTGACCGCGCGAGCCGTTTCCAGCAATTCGGAAGACACCAGTGCATCCAATCGGCCGGGTATGGGATTGAGACTGAAGACAGGGTGACGTCCACCCAGCTGCGCCACGGGCACCGGATACATCTCGAAAAAATACGTGGTCGCTCCGGTGCGCTGCGCGACACCGGGTATGGAGGTACTCTGCGCCGCATAGCCTGCATGGCGCGCGATTGCCGTGAGCCATTCGCTGAGTACACCACCACCCTCGCCACCCAGTGCACCAATCAGAACGGAGATGGGCTGCGGCAGGGTTTCGGATGTCGTAGTTGACAAGGGGTTCATCGAACTCATGATGCCGTGATTTTTGTACTCATGCCGGTTGCAGAACGCGCAGTACGCTAGCGCGTAGCGCGGCTATCAATCGCTCGTGCCAGCGCGGATTTTGTATGACTTCGGCGCGATAAAAACTTGGACACAGCGTTGCGGCATGTGCATTCTCGCCGCACAAACCGCAACCCACGCAACCATCAATCACCGTCGCTACTGGATCCACCTTGAGCGGATCAGGATTGTCTTTCAAGGTCAGTGTCGGACAGCCAGAGAGCCGCATGCAGGCATGGTCACCATTGCATACATCTTCATCGACACCGTATTTCACGCGCATTACACGCTCGCCGCGTGCTTGCAAGGCCTGTAACCACGGACGAATGCGCCGCTGTCGCTCCAGCTGACATTCACCTTCAGCGATGATGACCTTGAGCCCATTGAAATCCGTGGTCAGTGCTTCTCGAACCACATCACGCATGACGGCAACGCGATAGGAATGCACCGTACGCATCCACTTCACGCCCAAACCGGCAAGCGTGTCTTCGATAGTACGATTGCTTGCAGTCAGACTGGCGAGTTTGTCACCTGCTTGTTCTTTGGTAGCCGCCTCGGGCGTGGAAATGATTTCTTGCGTGCCTGTCGCCGATGTGTAGCCATTCTTGAAGATCAGTAGCACCGCGTCATCGCCATTAAAGAGCGCCGACTGCACACCGGTGAGCAAACCGTTATGCCAGAACCCGCCATCACCCATGATGGAAATCACGCGCCGCGCTATCATCGGCGAGACACCCGCACGACTGGCCAAACTCATGCCGTAACCTAAAATCGAATGCCCTTGCGAGAAGGGTTCGAAGGTCGCAAACGAATGACAACCGATGTCGGCGGCGACATGCACGGGACCGAGTTCTTGCTGCGCGAGCTTGAGTGCAGAAAACACCGGCCGTTCCGGACAACCTATGCAAAAACCCGGTGGACGCGCAGGCAAGACTTTGTCCAGTTGTTCTGCGATGCGCGTGCGGCGTGCATCGGTAGCTTCGAGCAGTGCTTGTGTTTGGCGCTTGTCTGCATCGGGCAAATGTTGGGCAAAAAAACGTAGCAATCCGCGCATCATGACTTCGGGCGTCACTTCACCTGTCGCCGGAAGGACATCCTTACCATGCAAGGCAGTTTGTAGATCGCGTCGCCTGAGCAGCGTGGCGATTTCCTGTTCGATGTAATCCGGCGAGCCTTCTTCAATCACCAGCACTGCCCGCTTGTTGCGCGAGAAATCGGCGATTTGTTCATGCACCAGTGGATAAGTCACATTCAGAATCAGCAGCGGTACATCGGACTTGCCAAAAACATCCGCCAGACCAAATTGCTGCAGTGAGCGCAACAAGGCATTGCTCAGACCGCCTTGGATGATGATGCCGATATCGGCGTGTTTGCCTTCATGTTGCTCATTCAACCCATGCCTGACAATGTAATCGCGCGCTGCGGGCAAACGCTCATCGATCTTGAGTTTTTCATGCCGAAAGGTGGCCGGCGGATGCGCGAGCCGGCCGTAATCAAAGCTCGCTGGTTCAGTCAGTGGCTTGAGTGACGACACCACTGGCGCACGATTGTCCTTGCTGATAAAACTGCCGCGCACATGACAGGCGCGTATGCGAAGCTCCATCATCGCCGGCATATTCGACGCCTCGGACATCGCAAACGCATGCTCGACCATATCAACCATCGTTGACAATTCCGGTCGCGGGTCCAGCAACAGCATGGTGGATTTCATCGCATACGCATGCGTGCGTTCCTGCACGACCGATGCGCCCTCGCCGTAGTCTTCTCCGATGATCATCAGCACGCCACCGGTCACGCCGGGCGAAGAAAGATTGGCCAGCGCATCGGCCGCCACATTGGTGCCCACGATGGACTTCCAGGTCACCGCACCCCGAATCGGGTAATGAATCGAAGCGCCCAGCATGGCCGCTGCAGACGCCTCGTTCGAGCAAGCCTCGACATGTACGCCAAGCTCACTGACCAGCTCGCGCGCCTGCACCATCACATCCAGCAAATGCGACACCGGCGCACCCTGATACCCGCCGATATAAGAGACGCCGGACTGCAGCAAGGCCTTGGTAATCGCCAGAATGCCCTCACCATGGAATAAATCGCCTTGCCCCAGCCTCAGCTGTTCGATTTCTTTTTTGAAAGAGATTTCCATGGGTCAGGAATGCATTTAAGGGTGATCCAGCGGAGTTTCGCGCAAAACATCATTAAAAATCAGAGACTTGGCACCAATTTCGACCAGAAAAACTTTCAGTTTTACTCACAATCAGATGCACTTTGTGATCGAGGCGCGTGAATTATAGGGATGATAATCGGTCTATATCCTTGTGGCACTGTTCATTCTGCGAAATGCCCAAGTTCCCCGTTCTACGCTGCCAACTCCGGTTTTTTCTTTCCATAAATATAAATTTACAGCAAGTATTTGCACTTATTCGCCACAATCTCTATTATTGAGTTTAATTCATGACTCTCTGGTAGCAAAACTCTCTACACAAGGAGATCCGCATGTTGATGTCGACGCAGGCTAACCGCCTGGCCCATGCTTTGATCAAGGCAAGAATGGGCGGCACGCTGATGCCTTTGCTCACCGCCGATGGGAAACTTTCCGTCGACGATGCCTACGATGTTGCACTGAGCATTGTAAAAATACGCACCGCCCAGGGCGAAAACCCCATCGGGCGCAAGATTGCTTTCTCCAACGAGAAGCTGTGGAACGTCTATGGCAAAGGCAGCCTGACTGCGCCGATCTGGTCCACCCTGTACGACAGCACGGTCCAATACGCGATGGATAACGTCGCAACCTTCAGTCTGAGCAAATCACAGCAGCCTCGTCTGGAACCCCAGCTGGTGTTCAAACTCGCGCGCACGCCCGCGCCGGAGGCAACGCTGGAAGATATTTCTGACTGTCTGGAGTGGATCGCGCATGGCTTTGAAGTAGTGACCTCACCTTTCCGTCACTGGGAATTCGAGGCTGCTGATGCCGTTGCAGCGTTCGGATTGCACAAAGCCCTGATTGTCGGTGAGCCTCGCATGATTTCCCGCCAGAGCCGTCGCAGCCTGCCCGAGGTATTGGCTTCGGCCACCATGTCGGTGTCGCGCAGTGCGGGTGGCAGCAGCAGCTTGTGCGCAGCCGGTTTCGGCAGAGATGTCCAAGGCAGTCCGCTGCACGCACTGCTGGCACTGCACCAGCAACTTCAGCAACGCGAAGACACACCCAATTTGCAAGCGGGAGAAATCGTCAGCACGGGTAGCTGGACCAATGCTTTGCCTGTCAAACGCGGTGAGGTTTGGTCGAGTGCGTTTTCGCAACTCAATCTGGGTGGTCTGACGGTATCGTTCACCTGACACCTCTCGGAAGGACGCACAGCCTACCGAAGATTGAATAGTCGGATACCTGCCTCATCAAGTTCTCGCTGCTCTTTTTTAGCAGCGATTAGTTCTGCATTGCGTTCTTCTCGCTCGACCATGGCTTCCATTTTGGCTTGCTCGCGCTGAGCGAGGAGCAGCGCCGCCTTGGCTTCATTGAGCTGAACACGAGCGGCTGCGGTTTGTGATTCAACGCGCAGACGCAGGCCACGCAAATGTTCCAGAAACTGCCGGTAGGCGATGTTATCGCTGATTTTGTGCGATTCTTTTTGCGTGGCGTTGTAACGCTCGACATAGTCTGCACGCAATTTATCAATGTGCGCCTCGCTACCCTCAAGTTTTTCTACCCGCGCACGCGCCTCGACGACACGAGCTTGAGCATCACGAGTGGCGTTCTGTGCACGTTCTGCAAGAATTTTCCAGCAATTGTTCATGGGGCGGGCTTGGCAGTGATACAGCCTGTCACGGACTCAGGCGGGCGTCTCATACACCGAGCAATTGGTGTATGTTCTGACGGGTAGTTTCCAGGTCCACTTCGGCATGCATGTCTTGCACGAGAAAAGCTTCGAGCTGCTGACGCAAGGCAATCGCCTGATCAATTTCGGGATTGGAACCCATCTCATAGGCCCCCACCGAAATCAGATCCTGATTCTGCTGATACAAAGACCAGAGCCGGCGTACTCGGTTGGCCAGCTTGAGTTCGTCAGCCGGCAATAAATTTTGCATGACCCGCGAAATCGATCCATTCAGATCAATCGCCGGATAATGCGCCGCATCAGCCAGCTTGCGAGATAACATCACTTGCCCGTCCAATGACGCGCGTGCGATATCGACGATGGGATCCTGTGCATCATCGCCTTCAGCGAGCACGGTATAAATCGCTGTAATGGCACCATAACCATGACGTCCGACACCGGTACGCTCGATCAGATTCGGCAGCAAGGCAAATACCGATGGTGGATAGCCTTTGGCGGTGGGTGGTTCGCCGATGGCGAGTCCAATTTCACGCTGAGCGTGCGCCACTCGAGTGAGGCTATCCATGAGCATGAGCACATTCTTGCCCTGATCACGAAAATATTCTGCGATGACATGCGTGAGGTGAGTCGCTTTCAAGCGCATCACCGGCGAGACATTCGCCGGCGCTGCAATCACGATGGATTTCGCGCGACCCTCGGGACCCAGTACTTCGTTGATGAATGCCTGAACCTCGCGTCCACGCTCGCCAATCAACCCGATCACCACCACATCGGCTTTGGTAAAGCGCGTAATCATGCCCAGCAACGAGCTCTTGCCAACGCCAGAACCGGCGATCAGACCGATACGCTGACCCTTGCCCAGGGTGAGCAAACCATTAATCGCTTTGACACCCACATCGAGCGTCTGATTGATAGGTCCACGTTCCATGGGATTCAATGGCAATCCCAGCAGGGCGAGCTTATCGGGACAATCAGGGACCGGACCACCATCCAGCGGATCGCCGAACGCATCAATGACGCGTCCCAACAAGCCATCGCCCAATCGGGCTTCGGATGAATTGGCAAGCACACGAACGGCCGCGCCGGGACCAATGCCAATGGGCTCGGTGAATGGCATTAAAAAGAGTGTCTGATCGTTGAAGCCGACTACTTCGGCAGAGACTTTATGTCCACCATTTCCTTCGATTTCGCACAAGGCACCCAGCGGGGCCATGATGCCGCGTGCTTCAAGCGTCATTCCGACCAGCCTTACCAGCGTGCCCGTGTTGCACGCAGGCGGCGTGCGCGTCTGCGCGATCAGGCGCTCGACCACATCGGCATAATCAATCGTTGCTGTCATCGTCGCTGCTCGAAGTTTCAACGGCGGTGACATCTTCAACATGCTGACTGCCACGCTGCGATTCGTTCAATCGATCGCTGAGTCGTCCGCCACCCGCCTGCCAGGCAGGTGCTGCGGGCTGGCTGAGGGATTTTTTAAGGCCATCGACACGACGCTGCATCAGGTCTTCGACCACACTGCCATCGAGCGAGACGCGAACACTGCCGCGTTCAAGCAAGGAATCCGGTCGCAGAATCATGCTGTCGCCGAATTGCGCGACTAGTGGTCGATACGCCTCCAGATCTTCAGGATTCAGATGCACGATCACGGCTTTCTCGCCGGATGCATTCAGTTCGCGCAGGCTGTTGTCCACCAGTCTGGAAATCGTTTGTGGAGATTGTGCAAGCTCGCCGCGCACCAGTTGCTCGGCCAGATGTACCGTCAGTTTTTTGACGGGCTCAAACAAGGCATCCGCATCAAAACTGAGTTTTTTCAGCGCTTCCTGCAAGGCCTTGAGTTGCGTGATCTGTTCTTCATGTTCTTTTTGCAGCGCTGCCTTGGCTTGTGCCTTGCCGGCTTCAAGACCTTCGTTGTAGGCGATCTCGCGTGTCTCCGCTCTCGCCTGCTCTCGTGCCGCTTCCACCAATGCAGTAACCGCTTCACTTGAAAGATCAGGGGCAGCAGGCGCAACAGCCTCGACAGGGACCGCTGATACTTGCTCTGCCTCAGGCTCGATTGCCAGTTCCGGCGTTTCGACTGGTTGCTCGTCGGCGCTGGCCGAGATAATTTCTTCGGCGGCGACCGTGTTCTCTTCAGCCACCTTGGTTGAAGTGGCAAGGCTGGCGGCATCCGTATCCGAGAGAGCCTCTGCATCAGCCTCCGTCATTGCAATCGAATCATCCTGCGATTGCGCGGTCGCGATGGTCTCGCCCTGCTCGGTATGTTCAGTGAAGCCCTCGGTGTTTTGCGATGCCATAGCGGCATCGGCCATGAATTCCGGTTCCTGCATTGCCGTGGCAGCATCCCCAGCCACAGAGGAGGGATCCGTCACAAACGCATTCTCGGCATTGGTCTCCGAGGCAAACGCCGTAGCGCCCGTCAAATCCGCCAGTTCGATCACTTCGTCGAGTGCAAATATGCCCGGACCTTCTTTGCTGATCAGTGGATCGGATTCGAAGCCGAATTCCGGCCGACCGTCGGCATCCACCGTAAAGCCCTGTTCTTCCTTGACCAGCAAATTCTGCACCGCGAATGGATTGGCGACCGGATCGAACATCCGGTTCGGCAAATATTCGTGGCGCCGACGCGCTGTTTGAGGAGACTCAGACAAAATCGGCTCCGCCTGATGCAAGGATCAGTTCGCCCTTCTCGGACAGTTTTCGGGCCTGACGCATGACTTTCTTTTGTGCGTCTTCGACTTCGGTCATGCGCAGAGGACCTTTGGATTCCATATCGTCCACAAACATGCCGCGTGCACGACTGGACATGTTGTCGAGGAACTTGTTCTTGACTTCTTCGGTTGCACCTTTGAGTGCAATCATCAGCAAATCCGGTTCGACAGCACGCATGAGTGCCTGGATACCGCGGTTGTCCACCGCCGCCAGATTTTCGAAGCTGAACATATTGTCCTGAATCCGCAATGCGAGTTCTTCGTCAATCTGTCCAACACCTTGCATGATCGATGACTCGAGCTCGACCTTGGTGAAATTCATGATCTTCGCCGCTGCCTTGACACCACCGAAGCTTGATGACGATGACGATGCATTGTTGGAGAATTGTGCCTTCATGATGGTTTCAAGTTCTTCCATCGCGGATGGCTGAACGGTATCCAGACTGGCGACACGCTGCACCACTTCGGGACGGGCTTCTTCGGGCAAGAAGGCCAGTACATCCGCCGCCACTTCGGACTCCAGTACCGACAGAATGATGGCTGTGACCTGTGGGTGCTCGCCGCGAATCATTTCAGCGATTGCACGCGCGTCCATCCACTGCAAAATTTCCAGGCCACGACTGGCGCGATTGGGCATGATGCGAGCGAGCACAGAGGCCGCCTTGTCAGGACCCAACGCACGCTTGAGTACGGTCTCGACATAATCGGTCGTACCCAGTGACAGGCTGGTTTGTTTTTTCAGCGTGTCGACAAACTGATCGAGCACGGCGTTCACCGCTTCTTGAGACAAGTCGGCCACCGACACCATCGCCGCACCGAGCTCCTGTACTTCTTTCGGATCAAGGTAACTGATGATGTTCGATGCCAGATCTTCACCCAGCAATAGCATCAGCACAGCGGCTCGCTGCGTGTTGGTCAGCTCGGCGAGTTCTCGTCTGAGTTCTTCAGACATGGGCGGAGGCCCGCTGTCAGGCCTGGGCGCATCTGCAGTAGTTTTTGGATCTGCCATAAATAACCTCTGTCGCTACACTTTATTTTTTCTTGTCTGTGTTCGTCGAACGCAGCATGTTCTTGACCATCAGAACCACTCGGTTCTGCTCTTTTTCAGTAAGAATTTTTACCAGAATCAGCTTGTCATCATAGCTTTTTGCATTACCCAGTAATTCCGTCGGCACCGCTACCGCTTTCTTGGCGGGCTTGAATTTGTCCCTCATTTCAGCGAAATTTTGCGAATCACCTTCACCACCGGCTGCATCTGCAGCATCGGTCTTGTCTGCAGCACCCGGCGCTTTATCGCCTGCCGCTTTACTCTCAGCCGCTGCAGCTTCGGTCGTCGCGGGCTTGGCAGCAACTTTGGTCGCTGCATCTTTGACAGCCACGTCCGTCGCTCCAACGGTTGCGGCCTTGGCGGCCAGCGTCGGCTTGGCTGATGCTGCTGCAGTTTTCGCCGGCACGGCAGCTGTTTTGGCAGCCACGACTGCGCCAGCCGTTGCGGTCTTCGCGGGTACGGCAGCAGTCTTCGCTGCCAGGCTTGCTGTTTTTGCAGGCACCGCACCGACGCGAGCCGGTACTGCGGCGCTCTTGGCAGGCACTACGCCAAGCTTTGCGGGTACGCCTGCCGTTTTTGCAGCGACAGCGGCCGATTTCGCGGGCACCCCTGCAGCCTTGGCGGGGACAGCAACCGCGGTCTTTACCGCCGCTGCTGCTGGCCTGGGGGCCTCAGGTTTTTTTGCTTCTGCCATGATGTTTCCGTTTCAATTGTGGGTCAGTGACAATCAGGACTTGACCATGTTTTTCAATACCAGTGCGACACGACCGGATTCCTGCGAGACCAGCATGCGAATCAGCGCAACTTTGTCATCATAGCTGTTGGCGGTGTCGAGCATATCGGCGGTGAAAGTCGGTTTCTTCGGCTTCATGGCTTGCATGCGCGCCTTGAGCTCTTCCAGGGTTTCACCTTCCTGCATCTCGATCTCGCCCTCGGCCAACTCCACCTCGCCTTCGCCTTCGGCAGCGGCCAAGGCGGCTGCCTCTTCTTCGGCAGCGAGTGCGGCAGCCTCTTCTTCGGCAACCAGCGCAGCTTCTTCTTCGGCGATGCGCGCTTCTTCGGCAGCCAGCTCTTCCGCAGCGGCTTTCTCTTCGGCGGCGATCTTGGCTTCTTCGGCTGCTTTGGCTTGTTCCAGTGCCCTGATTTCTTCGACCGTCGGTGTGGGCACGGGTGGCATAATCTGATTGATCGTCGGTCCTTTGACCAGTGGGCGCACCACAGCCAGCATGAAGACAATGATCACGAGCGCAGCCAGACCGATTTTAATGAAATTCTGGATATCGCCGTTTTCATACCAGGGCTTGGGTGGCTCCGGTGCCAGTGTCTCGAAACGTGCCGGCGCAACTGTCACTACGTCACCCCGAGCTTCGCTGTAACCCACGGCACTGCGCACAAGATTGAGCATGCGGTCCAGTTCCTGAGCGGTATAGGGAATCGTGGTAGGTGCACCTGGTGGCAGAGGCTTCCCATCAGCCGGTGGTGGTGCAGGACGCTCAGCCACGACCACAGCCACCGTCACGCGGGAGATATTGCCCAGTGAATTTTTGACGTGACGTACCGAGCGGTCCATTTCAAAGTTACGCGTCGACTTGGTCGTCACGATTTCATTGGTAGCCGGCTTCTGTTCATCCGTATTGGTGTTTTTCGTCAGGTCGGCATCAGGCGGTGGCGAGTTGCTCATCGCACCAGGAATACCTTCCGGATCGAGCTTGAATTTACGCTCGGTCGTCAATGCCTCCGAACGCGGCTTCACGCCCTTGTCCTTGTCATCGAAATCTTCCGTCGTTGTTTCGACCTGCGTGTAATCGAGCGTCAGATTGACTTGTGCCTGAACAGCGGCTTCACCGACGACGGGCGCCAGCAATTCCGTCACGCGATTACGATAAGTTTCTTCCGTGCGCTGCTTGTGCGCCATCTGAGCCATAGTGAGGCCCATCGCGGCATCTACCTGATTTTCTTCAGTCATCAGATTGCCCTGGTCATCGACCACGGAGACGTTCTGTGGCGTCAAATAAGGCACACTGGATGAGACCAGATGAACGATGGCTTTCACCTGAGGTGTCGATACGCCACGGCCACTGTGTGGGGTCACTACCACGGACGCTTTCGGCGTCGCACGCTCGCGTACAAAAACGCTCTGCTTGGGCAACGCAAGATGAACACGTGCCGCCTTGATGGTAGAAATCTGCATAATGCTGCGCGCGAGCTCCTGCTCGATCGCAGTGTTGTACTGCACCTGTTCCATGAACTGGCTGGTGGTCATGGATGATTTGTCTTTCAGCGACTCCATACCGATGGGCTGTGCCTCTTTCGGAATACCCTGACCTGCCAGAAAAATACGCGCTTCGTGATAACGCGACTCGGGTACTGTAATTTGCCCACTGCTGGTATCAACCTTGGGCTTGAAGTCACCGGCTTTCAATGCTTCGATCGCTGCTTGTTTATCGTTTTCAGTCATGCCGGGCATGATCGGGCGGTAGGGCGTGGTTTGGGTGAACTGAAACGAGACTGCCGCAATCACCAGAACCAGCAAGATCGTCAGTGGTACCAGTGCGCGACGAACACTAGGCTGCTTGAGTACGCCATCAATCCATTCGCGGAAGACTGAAACGCCACCGCTGACGCCACGCAAGGCTTCGGGCAATTGCGTACCCGGTGCCGGCATGCCGGACGTCGCGATGGGTAATGCCGCTGCAGCACCGTCACCGGCGCCATTCGGCGCCGCCGGGGGCAGTTGCGGCGGCATGCCGCCAGGATTCATTGTCGCTTCAGCCATGATTCACTCTCTGTTCAGTCGTCTGCTTGGTTATCTGCTTGATCAATTGCTCATTAAGCTTCGGTATTACACAGGCATATTCAAAATATCTTCGTAAGCTTTGAGTACTTTGTTTCGTATCTGCATCGTCGCTTCGAATGCCAGCGAAGATTTCTGCATTGCGAGAACGACATCAGTGAGTGGCACATCCTCACCACGGTCATACGCCTGACGCAGACTGCTTGCATGCTGCTGAATGTCATTCGTCTTGACGACAGCGGCTTCAATCGCTTCACCAAAGGTCGGCTTGCCGACTTCCGGCGCCGGTACGGTAAGCAATGGTGGCGTCGTCTTGCCCGACGAATCGATCTGATGCTGACGCAAAGTGGCCAACATGGAGTCAATGTTGGCCTGGCTATTAATTTTGTTGATCATGTTCCCGGCTCCCGGATCAGGCGGCTATGGACATAGGAACACCACGTTCACGAAATTGCGCCATCTTGTAGCGCAGAGAACGCGGACTGATGCCGAGTTTTTTTGCGGCTTCGTTGCGGTTACGTGTTGTCTGAATCGCCGCCATGATGGCCTGATACTCACTGCTCTTGACTGCCGTCGACAAATCGACAGCATCAGCGTTGTGGGCATCAGCGACTTCCCGCTGACCGTATCTCATCAATTGCGATTGCGTCGCAACGGAGAAAGCTTGTGATACCGGTGGTGTGCTGGACTTTTCATCGGTTTCGTCGAACATGAGTTCGGCTTCGGTGATGATGTCGCTGTTGCAAAGCACCAGTGCGCGCTGAACCACGTTTTGCAGCTCACGGACATTGCCTGGCCAGCGATAGTGCTGCAGCAATTCAATCGCACGCGGCGAGAGCTCGATCTGACGATCTGCCGGACCGTAGGTACGCAGAAACTGCATGACCAGCGGCAGAATATCGCCCGGTCGCTCGCGCAGTGGCAGCACGGACAGCTTGAAGGCACTGATACGGAAATAGAGATCTTCGCGGAACTCGCGCTCGGCGATCGCTTCGCGCAAGTCCTTGTTGGTGGCAGCCACCAGACGCACATCGAGTTCGATCGGCGCGTGACCACCGAGGCGTGTAATTTTGCGCTCCTGCAGTACACGCAAGAGTTTGGTTTGCAGGTGATACGGCATTTCGGCGATCTCATCGAGGAAGATCGTGCCGCCATGCGCTTGTTCAAACAGACCACGATGCTCTTTCAAAGCGCCCGTAAAAGCGCCCTTCTCGTGACCAAACAATAAATCTTCAATCAGGTTCTCAGGCAGCGCAGCGCAATTCAGCGCTACGAAGGGACCATTGCGACGCGGCGATGCATCATGCAAGACGCGTGCGAGAACTTCTTTACCGGCACCCGTGGGGCCAGTAACCAGCGCGGACACCTGCGTCTGCGCGACACGACGCGCGAGTTCGAGCAGATGCTGACTATTCGGATCAACAAAGACAAAGGTTTGCGGACCACTGCGCTGCGGCTCCGGACGCCGAGGTGCGAGTGTCAGCGATTCACGCCAGACATCCACCGACCATTCATCAGCGGCCAACACCTGATAGGCACCGCAACGCATCGCTTCCACTGCAAGCTCAAAGCGATTGCGATCGATGCGACACAGTACCGGCACGGCATGACCAAAGGATTGCGTGAGTTTCTTGACCTCTTCCAGCAGGCTGACGTCATTCATCAGACGAATGACCACCAGCCGCGCACGCGCCAGCCCTTGCTTCAGGTCGTCCAGTGTGGCGACCGGCAGCAGCTGCAATCCGGCAGCGGCAAGCTGTTCACGCTCATTCGGGCCAACCGCGGATTTCGGGTCCAGCCACAACGCAGGATGCGAGATTTCGGTAGATGCTGTCACTTTGATTGCCTCTGAAAACATTGAGTGCTTTCCTTGTAGCAATCGGTGTGCCAGATAATTTAGCGAGGAAACATGCGGGTTTTGAAGGGATCTGTCGGATCGGCAGGGGTTTGCCGGGGGAGGAAGAAGCCGTCCGCTTTTGGGGGGGACGGAAAGTCGACAGTCCACTCAGTCATGCCCTGGTGAGGTGGCTGTTTGCAAAATGGGTGCCCGTTGGCTGATTCGGGCAGCCTCCTGATTCGCATGGCCAAAGTGAACGTAGATGCCATGAAATGCGCTGGATCCCGGCCCTCGCCGGGATGACCGGTCCTGGTGGAAGAGACCGTAAAAATCCCCCCGTCATCCCGGCGAAAGCCGGGATCCAGCGTCCTTACTTTACCGAACGGCATTTGCTGATCGCACGGTTTCTTCACCAAGCTGAGCTTCAGATGTATCTGCAGACTTGGCAGATATCGAAGATTAAAATTTTGACAAATTTAGTTGGTTCGAGCGATCAAACTAGCTAAAATTAGCTAACAATAATTTCAATCACCGAGGCAGCGATGGATCCGGTCAACATTCATTCAGCGAAGACGCAATTGTCCAAACTCATTGAAGCCGCCGAGCGCGGTGAGGAAGTCATCATCGCCCGGGCCGGTACGCCGGTCGCAAAACTGGTGGCGCTCGACACCCAGAAACCGTCACGCAAAGCAGGCAGCATGAAAGGCCGCTTCGAGGTGCCGGACAGCTTTTTTGAACCCCTGCCCGAGGACATCCTCGATGCGTTCGAGGGCAAAGCGTGAATCTGCTCCTCGATACCCACATTTACCTTTGGTGGCTCATCGACTCCCCTGCCCTGTCAGAGCGGGCGCATCGGATGATTGAAGATGCCGACCAGGTCTTCGTGAGCGTGGTGTCGATCTGGGAAGCTGGCATCAAATGGCGCACCGGCAAACTGTCGGTTGCGCCGGGGGTGCTAGTTGAAGGGCTGAACCATAATGGTCTTGTTTCTCTGCCTGTGAACCTGGCGCACACGCTCCAGTTCAGTCAGCTGCCGGATCATCACCGAGATCCCTTTGATCGCATGCTGGTCGCACAATCGATGGCGGAACCCCTGTTTCTCGTTACTTCGGATCGAGCATTGGAGGCTTATGGGGATTTGGTGCGGTTGGTCTGATTATTGAGAACACGGCAGCCGATCATTTAGTGCTTAACTGATGTACTGCTTGAGCAGATAAGCCACCATATCTTGCGAGATATTAGCCTGCGCTAGCATGGCCATAGCCCCGTTTTGCTTGATTTGCGCTGAAGCTAGCGCGGTGGTCTCTGCGGCAAGATCGTAATCCATGATGTTGCCGTAAGCAGTTGTCGCAGCTACCTTGGTTGTATCCACATAATCACTTTGATAGCCAAGAACATTTTCCTGAGCACCGACCAGTGCCTGATAAGAGGACACCATATCGATTGCATCTTCCAGTACGGTCAAAGCATTGCTGCCCCCCGTCTGGGTTGAAATATCCAGCTCTGATACGCGCGTGTCGTCCGATGAGCCGCCGTAGGTGCCGGCAACAAAGCCAAGCGTCGTGAAATCGGTGTAACCCTCCGTGCCGCCAGCGACTGTAAACGTAAAAGAAAAATGAACTGCAACCGATTAGCCAAGATATGACTGCGTCAGGCGAAATGATTGGTGATGATCTAACCCATGCTCACGATTGAAAAACCCAGACCCGAGTTTGAGTTTGCTCTGCGCAGCAGGTATCCGTTTGCCGACATGCTGGTTGTGGATAGCTTTTTGATAACTTATTATCGCAAGGCAGAGAGTGCGCGTATTTCAGCGATCCACTTCGCAAAGCGTCAGCAGGACGAGTGGAAATTCACGATGCGAAAAATGCGGGACGGCTGGCGTCTTTTTCGTATCGCTTAGGGTAATGCTGGTAGGTACTCTGAACGAGGGAGAACTTCCCAGACCGGCGAGCTAGCATTCCGTAACTATCGGACTTTGCTTCCGGAATTATCGGGCTTTAATTCCGAAATTTACGGCGCGTAATTCCGGGATTTACGGCACAATTCAGCCATGAGCACATCATCTCTTTACCCGAGAAGAATCGAGCCGCGCCTGGCTGAAGCGCTACAAGACACCCCGGTAGTCCTTCTAGCTGGTCCCCGGCAGGCAGGGAAGACCACGCTCGTACGCCAAATCGCTGAACAGCTCGGTATGCGCTACCTGACCCTGGACGATGAACTGACGCGATTGTCAGTACGCGAGGATCCTGTAGGCATCATTCGTAACCTCGATCGGGTCGTGATCGATGAGATTCAACGCGCGCCGGAACTGCTTCTCGCCATCAAAAAAAGCGTCGATGAGGATCGACGCCCGGGGCGCTTTCTGCTAACGGGTTCGGCTAACCTGATGATGCTACCAGCCGTCGCAGACTCTCTTGCGGGTCGAATGGAGCGGTTGTCGCTTTTACCCTTGCTTCAAAGCGAAATCGAATCGCGCTCCGAAAACTGGGTGGACAGTGCTTTCAGGGGCGAGATACTGAGGCCTGACCCAACTACTTTGCAGGATGACCTCATCGAACGCGTTCTGCGTGGCGGATACCCTGAAGCTATTTCAAGAACATCGGCCAAACGCCGCGCGGTGTGGGCACGACAGTACATTGACGCGCTGCTCCAGCGTGATGTTCGAGAGGTAGCGAATATAGAAAAAATAGACCAGTTACCAAGATTTCTGCGCGCTCTGGCACAAACAGCCGGTCAGATGTGCAACTACACGCAACTGGGGGGCTCGGTTGGATTGGATGGCAAAACTGCCTCTCGATACGTTGGTGTATTCGAGCAGATATACCTGATAAAACGCATCGAAGTCTGGTCTCGCAATCGGCTCAACAGAGTCACCAAAACTCCCAAGCTCCAGTTCATCGACTCAGGTTTACTGTCAACCGAACTAAACTTGACCGCTGAAGAAATACAGAAGGATCGAACCAGATTTGGTTTTGTACTTGAGAGTTTCGTATTCGGTGAGTTACTCAAGCACATCACTACAGCAGACGGCAACTATCATCTGATGTACTACAGAGATGCGGACAAATACGAAGTCGATTTCGTGGTCGAGAATGCGGAAGGTAACTTGGTTTGCGTCGAAGTAAAAGCGACGGCTACCGTTAAGGCAAGCGATTTGCGCGGCCTTAAGAAAATGGCAAATATCGCAGCTGACCAGTTCAAACTGGGGGTTTTGTTATACGACGGTGCAGAGATAATGCCGCTAGGAGACCGAATTTGGGCGGTACCATTTTCATCGCTTTGGGGGCAGTGAAAAAAATTTTGGGAAACACTGCCAGCTCGCCAAAGTGCAATTAATCTACCTGCGCCTCACTCCGGACAATCCTGATAAGCGCTTCGCAAACAAAGCGCAGCCAACTCGAAGGCTTCGGATTTTTTTTCCTGCCCAAGACCCTTGCCGGCCTTATCCAACAGCGCCATGGCCTGAGGTTCGCCATTGAGTCGCGCGATCTCGGCCCACACCACCGCTTTGGCAGGCTCTTTGCGCCAGCCCTCACCAGACAAGTACACAGATGCGGCCATCAGCTGGGCAGCCGAGTGGCCTTTGCGAGCCGCTTTCAAGTACCAAGACAGCGCAACAGCGCCGTCTTTTTTCACGCCCAAACCTGATCGACAGGATTCACCCAGCATGTACTCGGCCTCGGTGTATCCGGCAGTCGCCGCTGAAGAAAACCATTTGTACGCAACATCATGATTGCGCGAGACACCCCGGCCGTGGTGATACAAGGTAGCGAGGTTGAATTGCGCCTCAGGCAGACCCGCTTCCGCAGCGCGGTGGTACCAGCTGAAGGCATCCGAATAACTCTGCGCAACGCCAAGTCCGTGTTCGTACAAATAACCCAGATTATTTTGCGCACGTGCATCACCCTTGTCGGCAGCCTTGCGCAATGCCCGTTCGGCCGTCGCATAGTGCCCGCGCTCGATGGCTTTCATCGCAACGCCAATATCTGCCTGTGCAGCACTGCAAACCAGCAGCAGCAAGGCAGACAGTCTGGCGATCGCTTTCATGCGAGCTTGCGTACGGTCGTCGATGCGGGAGATTCGCTGCAGCCAGTGGCAGCTGCAGGTTTGCGCATGAAACCCTGACAGCGAAGGCCGTCAGCGCGCAATACTTCGATGGCCGGAAGAATGCGACTCTTGAAGCCCATCAGCCGGCAGGAGTAAGGCATCTTGGGATCCCAACTCACGGCGAAGTGGCGGCACTGCCAGCAGTTGGGCGCCTCTTCCTGTTCAGTGAGCTTCGGAGTATTCATTTCTTGTTGCGTCGTTTGTTCTGATAGTCAGTCCAGGCACGAAAAGTGACGGCAGCGAACACCAACGCCAGCATCAACACACCCAGCATCGCCTGAAAAAACTCACCCAGCGTCATGTCGGGTGGCAGAAAGCGCTCGGGGTGGAGCACTACAACCACCATCAACAGGACCAGCACAATCAGCGCAATGCGCAGCAGGCGATAGGCCGCCGCCCTGCTTCGCTCATTCATCGCATCCCCATCAGACAAAACACGTTGTGCCTATTTTGTCATATCGGGCGATGCAATTCTGGCTTGGAGCATCGCCCGTGGGCGGGCTTAACCGTTCAGCAACTTCAGGACCGACTGTTGGCTCATGTTCGCCTGCGCCAGCACCGCTGTTCCGGCCTGCTGCATGATCTGCGACTTTGCCAAGTCGGTACTTGCCTTGGCATAGTCTGCGTCTTCGATCTGACTGCGCGATGCGGACGAATTCGTCGATACATTGGACAAATTATCCATCGCATACTGCAGACGATTCATCACCGCACCCATCACGGCTCGTGTGCCATTGATCTTGTCCATTGCGATATCCAGCTTCGCAAGCACGGCTTGGGCACCCTCACGCGTATTGATGCGGTTCACCATGTGGTCGAGATCCATATCGACGTCACCTGTGATGCCACTAGTGATCGGACCACCCTTGCCGAAGTCTGCCAGATCAATGTGGATTTCCTGGCCCGATTTGGCGCCCACCTGGAAGGTCAATCGACCAACACGTGGCGGCGACATCTCGACTTCGGAACGGCCACCAAAGGTGCCGACCTTGAAGCCTAGCTCATCAAAATTCGAATTTGGGCCATAGCCGTTGTCACCCGGCTCAACCGTGAATTGCTTGTCAGAGACCAGTTTGAGTGAACTGTAAACCGTCTTTGCGCCAGTCGAGCGAGTATCGCCGCCACGGATAGCCGTCACGATATTGTTGCCTTCGCTGTTTGCCGTCACGGTGGCAATCGCCACAGTAACGTCAGCGTCGGTGGCAGCGGCACCAGAGAGCTGGAATCCAGTCCCTGCAACCGTCGACTTGACAGTGATTTTTTCCGGACTGTTGACTTCATCGCGAGTGACTGTGATGTTGGTCAACAGACCACTGGTGATCTTGTCTTGAATCGCCTGGAACAGCTTGGCCGCCAAATCCGATTGCGAACCTGTAGTGGCCGCATCCGATGTGATCGTCATGCCATTGATCGTGATGGACGCCTTGTCATTCGTGGTATCAACCGTACCACCAATCGTGATTGAGGTTTCCTGCAGCGTGGCGTCACCAGCGTCCAGACCAAAGCTGGCTGCCGACAGACCTGGGACATCCGCATCGAACCATGCAGACACGTTGCGTCCATCTGACGACGTTAGGGTAACGCCGCTACCGTTATTCGATGCGACAACGCCGTGCGTATACCTTTGAAGGTTAATCGCATCCACAACTTTCTGGCGGCGGACGTCCAACGGCTCGTCCTCGGTCAGCATGATCTTGACCTGAACACCATTAATAAACAGGGATTGCTCGCCTGTTTCCGGGAACACGCCAGGAAGTCCAGTGACCGTGTTCGATCCTTTGATTACGGCATTGTCATACTCTGCTTTAACGCCGGTTTTTTCGAACTGGCTGTTAATTGCTGCGGCAATCGCAATGGCACTTGAGTTGCGTTGGCTGGCGAGAGTTCCTTCCACCGAACGCAGGTCACCGTGGATATCCGAAGCCGGTATGGCAACGCCATTGATGACCAAGTCACCGGTATTGAGTTTCTTGACAGCCGCGGCAGAGTTTTCGACGACCGTGGACTGATCCATGTAGGCGTCGGCCGAGTCGGTCGAGACCGAAATCGTGAATTCCACGCCAGGGTTCCTGGCGGTGAGGAAGATCGATTTCAGGTTATCGCCATTGCTGGCCGTCGCAGTGACACCCAACTTCGGGTCGGCATTGATCTCTGCTATCAGACGGGAGCGGACATCTTCAAACGAATTATTAGAGGCTGTGGTCTTGAAGCTCTTGGTGCGGCCATTAATGGTGATGCTGAAGGTCTCACCTGTGCCAATCGTGCCAGACAAAGCCACTTCATTCACCTGAGCTACCGGCGGATTGACCGCCAGTCGATCATCAATAACGAGCACCGTCTCATTGTCGACGTAATCGCCAATCGTCAGTCCTGAGCGCGTGATGTCTCCGGTCGAACTTGTATCAACCTTGATGGCGGTCTCAAGCTTGGATTCCAGAGCGAACACGCTAGCCTGCAAGCCTTGCTTGAGGCCTGTACGGTCAGCAAACAATTGATCTGGCGAATTGGTGTTAAAGAAAACCTCGATATTGCGGCCATCTGCAGCACGCAACTCGATACCCTTCAGATCGTCATTCGTATTGATCGCCACGACACCGGTCTTGGCGGTCATGCGATTGATTGCCTCGACGATATTGGCGCGAGTTTCACGCGGGTTGTTTTGAACTGTCGTAATCACCGGCGAGGTGTAGCCGTTGATGCTGATCGTTCCGGTCACCGAGTCACCAGGTACCATGCGGCTGCCTGTGAACACGTTCTCCTTGACCACGGCCTTGACGCCGGTCAGATCGCTGATCTTGTTGATCGCCTCTGCCTTGGCTAGTGCGCTCGAGGCTCCATTGGAGCTTGAAAACTTGTCGTACTCCGGCAGCGAAACGCTCACGGTCTTGCCGTTGATAATCAAATCACTGTTGCGTAGCGCCTTCAATGACTGGAAGCTGCGACCGATCTCGACCACCGCACTCGGTGCCCGATAGGTGATGTTAGCCTTATCGCCATGCGCATCCAACAACGACATGGTCAGATCATCCGAAATCACGGTGGCATTGTCACCGGCATCGACATTCGCTGTTGTCGTCGTGGTAGATAGCGACCCGGTGCTGCCGGTAGCACGGGTTATCACTGCCGAAGCAACAAACGCCTTGCCTGCCTCTTTGGCAGTGAGGGTGATATCGCCATCGCGGTTCAAAGCGACATTGGCAACTTTGCCGATCTCGACATCATTCAACATGTCTTTCACGATCGTCACTGACAGAGCTGAAGCTGACAGGGAAGCATCTGCAGTCGATACGGTGTAGTCGTATTCGTAAGCGCCTAGTTTAACCGTGATGACGTCGCCTGCCGTATGATCGCCAGAAATCTCGATCGTATCGACCTGCGCCACAGGCTTGGTCGCAAACAGAATGGTACCCGCAGAGAAATCGACTGTGCCCTTCATAGTCACGGGCTCGCCGAACTCCACGTTGAACTTGGCAGAGATCGAGCCGTATTCCTGCACTGGTATCACCGAAGCCACCACGGCAGCTGCCGAGGAGGAAACTACGGTCAAGTCGGCGGCATCGGCATCTACTTCCGAATAAGTAATAGAGAGCGTGCCGTCATCATTGTCTACGATCAATCTGCCGGACGCCGAGAAATTCCACTCTGGATCTGCCAGCAACGCTGACCTCACCACGGCAGCAGCGGAGACTGCGCTCATCGCGGAGGTGAACGTAGCGGTGACACCACCAACGACCACGGTTCCTGCCGAAGCAACCGGCCCCATGACCAGCATTTCCTGCTTCAGGGGTGACGGGTTAATTTCAAACGACAGACTACCCGTCTTGAGGAAGCTTCCGTCATTGGCAAAATCAAATTGAGTGTCAGCAATTGCCATCGTCTCCGGCGAACCCGTCATACCGATGAACATCTCGCTATAGCCGGTCGCAGAACCAACCGACCAGGTAGCATCCGTTCCCGACGCGCTGACTACGGCAGACGTCGGAGTGCCATCGTCATCATCGTAGAGGATGGTAATAGTGCCATCTTTGTTATCGATCGCATGACGGGCAATGCTGGCCGATGCAAAATCGGCGTTCAGGGCGACGGCGGCGGCCGAACCGATATCGATAGCCGTTGCTGATGCCGCTGCTGTGAAGGTAGTGGCCAGCGTCGTACTTGAAGTTGCACCATAGGTCGTGAGAGTTAAGGTACCTGAGGCGGAAGCAGCACCAAAACTGATCACCTCTCTTGCTGGCAGCTTGCCCGACAAACCCGCACTAAAATTGATAAGTTCAACATCCCCGTCGGACTTGTCATAGGTGACCGTCACCGACCCATCGCCATTATCCTTGATGATGGCGGTAGAAAATGCGGTAGCCGCCGACAGCGCAACAGCCGCGGCCGAGCCGACATCCGCCTTGCTCATGCCAGCGGTGATATCGACAGTGACACCACCAACGTAGATTTTGCCGGAACCAACGACGGAGCTTGCGGTAAAAAACAAGCCTGTCGCTGCTGCTGAGCTATCGGTGAAGGTCGCTGGCGTGGCTTCGCCATCAGCATCGGTATAGATAACCGTGACCGTGCCGTCCTTGTTATCAACCGCCTGGCGCGTAACATTGGCCGATGCAAAGTCGATATTCATGGCGGCGGCGACTGCAGAACCCACATCTACCGGGCTTACAGACGCTGCAGCAAGCACAACCGTCGTCGCGACAGTGGCGCCGCCCGATTCATTGAAAGTCTTTAATGTAAATGTCCCGCCAGCCGATGCCGTGCTGACTGGACCGAAAGTCAACAACTGCTGCGCTGGCAGCACTGCAGAGAAAGAAATCTTCTGCTGCTCGATATCTTCGCGTGTCGAATCTGTGACGGGGCTGTAATTGATCTTGGTGCTCAGTTCGCCTGATGACGCAATCTTGAAAACAGGTTGTGGCCCTTGCGGAATACCCGCCGTGCCATTGAGGACCGGGAAGCCGTTCCACTCAGTCATATCAGCAATACGAACGATTTCCTGCTTCAGCTGCTGGAACTCCAGATCCAGGTAGCTGCGCTGCTCGTTTTCATTGGTGTCGTTAATCGCCTGGATCGCGAGTTCGCGCATCCGCTGCATCATGTCAGTGATGGAGTTGGTCGCGCCCTCCGCAGTCTGAATCAACGAGATGGCATCGCCGGCATTCCGCACCGCCTGGTCAAGGCTTCGGATTTGCTGAGTCATACGCGTCGAGATGGCGAGGCCAGCGGCATCATCCTTGGCGGAATTGATGCGCTTACCGGTCGACAGCTGCTGCATTGCAGTTGCCTGCGCCCGTTCGGTTGACTTCAGCGCCGTCTGGCTGAACAACGCTTTGATATTCGTATTGATGACTGACATGCTCAAATTCTCCTTCGCGCGTAATTAGTTGCGCTCGGCTGATTTATTGGGGCTATCCCCCATTTGCACACAATTAAGCATTTTATGTGCCAACAAATAAGCTATTGATTTTATTGAATTCTTTTTTCCAATTCTGTCTGTTAACAGAATTCACATCAAATTCAGCGGCAATCTTTGTCGACAATTTGGCAGGACCTTGCCACCCTATTGCCGCCTCCGACCACCACCCCAATGCATTACACGGCGGACAAGCCCATATCAACTGACAACTCTTTGTATTCCTTGAGGAGCTCCGGATGATCCGGGAACAGCGCCAGCGCATCGCGAGCCGCTTCAAACCCGGCCGCGTATTCAAGGTTGCAGCGCAATGAGCGGATCAGCATGGCATGTGTAAACACCGTCGCATGCCCTTGTTGCATCTCTATTAACTGGCGAAGCAGATCAACCGCCTGAGGCCAATCCTGAGCCATCACTGCCAGCAGACTGGTAACGGCCAGCATGTCCTCACTATCTGGATACAGCGCGAGACCGGCATCGCCGAGTGCATAGGCCAGATCAATTCGCTCCTCACCCATCAGCGCCTGGATTGCTACGCGAATATCGGCTGGGGTAAAGCGGGAGACTTCCAGCGGATTGACAGCGTGACCGCCGAAATCTTTGTTGATCAATTGCTTAGCGAGAGTAGACATGTATGACTCCTGAATGAACGGGTTTGCCGCAATAAGCCAAGGCGTTCTGAACAGCCTTTGACATTTGCACGGGAGCCTTTAAGCAAATCCAGTGCCAGATGACGCAGTTGCCCGATTCGTTTGGAGAGCCCCGCCTTCTCGCCAGTAAAACTGCGCCTATCTAGATGAACCGTACGCGAAGGTGAATCAGACGTGCCCGTCTAATCCGGGCAGCCGACAGAATGGGTTTTGACCACAGTCCGAGGGCTTTCAACATCAGCGACGCTCCGATAACGGCAATAGCGGCCAATCTCCGCCGCCCGCTTGCCGCCAAGCGGCAAAAGCTTGCAACCATGAGCTCAATCTCAGGGAAACTGACGTTTTATCGACGATGGCATGACATTTGCATTACGGCACCTGTCTACAAGAGGGAGCTAACTATGAAACTACAAGTATTCGTCGGCTGGGATCCGCGTGAAGATATCGCTTGGGAAGTTTGCCGCCACTCGATCATGTCCCGCACTGATCACAAAGCAGTTAGCGTGCAACCGCTGGTCCAGGCCGAGTTGCGTGAGAAAGGCCTCTATCAGCGTCCAATCGATACGCGTGCCGCCACAGAATTCAGCCTGACCCGCTTTCTCACTCCCCATCTGGCGGGCAAGGAAGGCTATGCCGTCTTCGTCGATTGCGATTTTCTGTTCACGACCGATATTCGCGAAGTACTGGCAGAAATCGACCCGACCAAAGCGGTCTCCGTCGTCAAGCATGACTATCAGCCGAAAGAAGCCATCAAAATGGATGGATGCCTGCAACACCCATATCCGAAAAAGAACTGGTCTTCCTTCATCGTATTTAATTGTTCGCACCCGGGAGTGCGTGCCTTGACGCCAAACGTCGTCAACGCGGCCGAGCCCAGTTTCCTGCATCAGTTCAAGTGGCTCAATGAGAGCGAGATTGGCGAGCTGGACAAGGGCTGGAACTACCTCGAAGGTTGGTACCCACCGGCTTACGACAAGCTCAAGGCCATTCACTACACCCTCGGCGGCCCATGGTTCGAACACAAGAAGGACTGCGATTTCGCAGACCTGTGGATTAAGGAATACGAAGCGCACCTCCGCGAGCATGCCCTCGAATTCGTCGCCTGACCCAACATAAAACTAACCCTGCGAGCACACAGTCATGAACATGACCATTCAGCAATACGAAAAGCTTCGGCCCATTGCCAAGGTAAGTCGCGATGGCGGCGGCAACCTGCTCTACACGACACCCAATCAGGTTGCCATGTGGAGAGTGCAAACGCTTTTTACCAAAGAGCCTGCAACTATCGAATGGCTCGATCGCATCAAGCCTGAAGACGTGCTGCTCGATGTGGGAGCCAATGTCGGGATGTACACGATTTACGCGGCCCGTCAGCGTGGTGCCAAAGTTTACGCTTTCGAGCCTGAATCGCAGAATTTTGCTTTGCTGGTAAAAAACATCGTCATCAACAAAATCAACTCGCTTGTAGTGCCCTTCTGCGCAGCACTGAGTGACAGCGTCAGTATTAACACGCTGTATCTATCAGATTTTGCGTGGGATGGCGGGTCGTCCTGCCACTCATTCGGTGCCGAGGTCGGCTTTGACCTTAAGCCACGTAAATCTCCGGTGACCCAGGGGTGCCTCAGCTACACCATCGACCAAGCGGTAGAACATGGCGCGATCGAAGTTCCGACCCACATCAAGATTGATGTTGACGGCTTTGAACACAAGGTCGTAGCCGGCGCCATGAAAACACTTTCAAACCCCAAAGTGCGTTCGCTATGCATTGAAATCAATCCCTCGCTGGAAGAACATCAGGCACTGATACGGCAGATGGAAGCCCTGGGTTTTTATTTCGATCCACAACAAGTCGAGCGCGTTGCCCGCACCTCCGGCTCCTTCGAGGGTTGTGCAGAATACGTTTTTGACCGACTCTCTGCTCAAATCAGCCTATCACCCAGCGAATTGCAATGTGCGCCAACGCCCGATCAGGGTTCGGAAGCAGAGGCTGTGCTGCAACACATTTTGGAGAAAGTTACCACCACACCAGTAACTACGGAACCTTATCCTTACGTCGTCATAGATGATATTTTCCCGACAGATTATTATCAAAAAATCCTTGAACTGTTCCCCCATGCAGATCAGATGATTCCACTGGGCGATACAGGACGTGTCACGCCCGGATCGTACGAACAACGTCTGGTCACCCTCTTTACAGAGGAACACTTTTCGAGAATGAATTCGGAACAGCAAGCCTTCTGGCGGGACATGGCTTCATGGCTGTATTCCGAGAAGTTTTTGTCAGCCATTGTCGATAAATTCAAACCTTGGTGTTCTAACCTTCTTTCAAGAAAACACGATCAGAAAGGCTCGATTGACGTAAGAAGCGACGCATTAATCGTTAACGATCAAACACGCTATGAGATTGGTCCGCACACGGATGCTCCGCATCGACTCATTTCCTTCTTGTTTTATTTGCCGCAGGATGATTCTCAAAAACATCTGGGTACATCGATCTACACACACAAAGATCCGAGTTTTACCTGCCCCGGCGGACCGCATTACAAGTTCGAGTATTTCAATAAATTGAAGACCGTCGAATTTATGCCGAACCGACTACTGATGTTCGTTCGTACAAATAAATCGTTCCACGGTGTGGAAGAGGTACAGGATGAAAACGTCAGTCGTCGCCTGCTGATCAACAATGTGCGGATGGTTTAATCCGCAACACTAGCCGGGAATATCTATGAAAAACGAAGCCGTAATTACTGACGAATACCGCCGCATGCAGCAAGAGCTGCACAAAAACCCCGGCTATGGGGTAGCCAGTCTGAAATTTGCACCTTTGGTTGGCAAAATGATCCAGGGACTGCGCATCGCATCCGTGGCTGACTACGGTGCGGGCAAACAAAACTTGCTGCGCGGCCTACACGAGATGAATGTCAGTGACTTCGCCTATTATCCCTACGATCCGGCATTTCCGGAATATGGTGAGCCACATGAGGCCGAGCTAGTCTGCTGCATCGACGTGCTTGAGCATATCGAGCCCGAACTACTTGAGAATGTGCTCCAGGATCTAGGGAAAATCACGAAAAAATTTGGGTTCTTCTCAGTCCATACCGGTCCGGCGATCAAAGTGCTGACTGATGGCCGCAATGCTCACCTGATTCAGGAACCGAGCTCTTGGTGGCTCAAACGCCTCACCGATTATTTTGAAATCCAACAGCTCCAGACGCTGTCGGATGGTTCTGGCTTCTGGGTGCTTACCCGACCCAAAAGGCGTTAAGATGGCAGCGATCATGAGCTCACCCAATGGCGCGAAACGCAAATTCACTGGCGCAGTAAAGCTGCCAGGCAGGCAATCGGCCACCTTCGCCGGGGCGAAAAAGCCTGTCGCCAGCCACGAGACCCAGATTGCGAAATTAAAAAAAATCCTCGCTTCTAATCCGTCAATGCCTGAATGGGAGCGTCTGAACACGCAGGCCGCCATCCACGCGCTGCAGGGGCAGCAAACCGAAGCCGAACAATTGCTGTTGCAGGCGACCCGACTGCCGGATTGCGGCAAGGAGGCCTTCAAGACTCTGGCTGCCCTGTACCTTCAGATGGGTAAACACCGGCTGGCCATTATCCATGCGAAAAAAGTGTTCGAGGAAGAACCTGAGGACCGTAGTAACGGCATCGTCTACATCAACTGCCTTCTCGACATTCAGGACTGCAACAAGGTCGTCGAAATCTGCGACCAATACCTCACCACCGACCCAAAGAACAAACAACTGCGCATCGCCAAGGCATCAGGGCTGAAAGGCGCTGGTAAAAAAATGGAAGCCTTCCTCTACCTCGACGAGGTCGAGAAGGATTTTCCAAACGATCCGACCATCCTCCGAATTCAAGCAGATATCGTTGCCGAGCATGATTCGCTCGCCGGCATCAAGATCTATGATCACGCTATCTCAACATCGATCAAGAAAAAAGGCAGTGCCGATACCGCGCTGAAGTGGAATATGGCGCTGCACCTGCTGCGCGCCCGCGACTTCAAACGTGGCTGGGAATACTGGGACCTGGGCTTCAACAAAGAAATAGGTACGATGGGACGCAATTTGCCCACAGTGATCCGACAGGCGAAGCGGGCCGACAAGCTAGACAAGATCGACCGCGACAAATGGACCTTGGTCTGTGCCGAACAAGGTATCGGTGACCAGATTCTTTTTCTTAGCGCGATGGATGAGGCCGTTACGGAATTCGGCAAAGTAATGTTCGCCTGCGAAGCACGAATGAGCAGCATCATGAAGCGCTCTTTCCCGAATGTGTCTATCGTCACCCCGGGGATCCTCGAATCCTGGAGCGACTCCCACCTGCCCAAAAATGGCTTCATCCCGCTAGGCAGCGTACTGCCGCGCTACCGGCCCGACATGGAAAGTTTCACAAGCAAGCGCAAGAACTTCATCCAGGTCGATGGTGATCGCTACTACAAATACCACGCCAAATTGCGCCAGATGGCCAAGGGCAGACCGATTGTCGGTATTTCGTGGAAAGGCGGCTACTGGGAAAACCAAATCAAGACGAAGGCGCTAGAGATAGAACATTGGCTGCCGATCTTCGAATCTGGTGCATTGTGCGTCAACCTGCAATATGGCGACACCAGCAAAGAACAGAAATACATCAAGGAACTCGGCTACGACATGGTGAGTTTCAATGATCTGAACTTCAAAAACGATCTGGAAGACTGGCTCGCTATCAGTGCGGCCTGTGATGGCATCATTTCAGTATCAACAGCCTTGGTGCACTTCGCTGGCGCCTGCGGTCAAAAGGTTGCGATCGTAATGCCGGAACCGCAGGGTCCATGGATTCTAGGTTTGAAGGAAGATTGGTCGATTGTCTATCCTGAGGTAGGCATCTTCCGTCGCGATCACAATGAGCCAATAAGGAACCTCGTGCAACGCGTAGCCAAGGTGGTGGTGCCATGAAAGCGGTATACAAAGATCAGAACATCACCCTGTTCAACATGCGGATGGCTCAGTTTGATCCGAGCCACGACATGCCAACGCTGATCCAAAACCTCGCCAAGTCGCCCAATCTGCTCGACATCCAGGACCGCACACTCATCGCGCGCACTGTTGCTCTGCTAATGGCAAGGAAGGATCTTCCAACCACTGTCTTGATCGGTGCCAGCGAACTGACCGTCCTGACGGCGATGTTGGTATACATGTTCGGAAATTCATCACCAAAACGTCGATTGCTGTCGCTGCCGACCTCCTCTGGCGTCGCCGACAATGGCTTGGCCGCTGATCTGCTGGTGCAGCTCACCGCAGATAATGTGGCCGAGGATATGCAAACCCTCGTGGAGAGAGCAAGTGCCCGATCCGACTTCCTGATCGCCGTGCTGCCCTCCTCTTCCAAGGATGATGTCCGCTCGGTCATTGACCTGCTTACAACTGGTCGTCCGGGCGTCCTGCTAGTCAAGAACTATGGTCACATCAGCCAATCCAGTCACCACGAATACTGTCGCGATCGCGGCTTGAGAATGGTGCAGCTGCCCGATGGCTCCGGCGAACTGTTCAACCTTGCTGTCTAGCCCGACACACCTGTTCGCTTACATCTGCAAGGCATCCGTCTGCGTCTGGCTCATCACCGCCAGCTGCGCAGCGGTAAACGCCACGACTTGGGTCTGGTCCAGTGCGACGATCTGATCCGTTGTGAGCACCTGAATCTGTGCGGTATCCAACGATGCCAGCTGTTCCGTCGTAAAGGCTGTCATCTGCTCAGTCGTAAAGGCAGGGAAATCCGCAGTAGAAATCGCTGCAAGCTGGGCCGTGGTCAGACCGTCGATGTCGACGACCTCAATCGCAGCCAATTGCGTGCTGCTCAATCCGGCAATCTGATCAGTCCCCATGGCCGTCAATTGTGCGGACGTCAATGCCGCCACCTGCTCTGTCGTCAGTGCGTTGACTCTACTGCTCGGAATGGCCACGATCTGGTTAGTACTCATCAGGATCAGATCAGCGGTCTCGATCGCAGGTAACTGGCTAGTCGTGAGCGCTGCCACCTGATCCGAAGTCAATGCCAGTACCTGTGCGCTATCCAAGGCTGCCAATTGATCCGTGGTCATTGCACTCACCTGATCGGTGCTCAGCGCCACTATTTGGGCAGTACCCAGCGCCTTCACGTGGTCAACACTCCATGCCGCCAAATTCGTAGAAGAGATCGCTCCCAGTTGGTCAGTCGTTATCGCAGGCACATCACCCGTATCGATCGCATTCAATTGATCTGAACTCATGGCGCCAATCTGCTGCGTATCCAACGCTGCCACTTGCGTCGAACTCAGTGATGACAATTGTTCATTACTCATGCCAGCCAGCGCAGCCGAGGTAATTGCCGCCAATTGGGTCGTGCCGAGCGTCGCCAAGTCACCAGTCTCGATCGCTGCGATCTGGTCGCTGGTCATTGCCGCGACTTGGGTAGTCGTCATCGCATTGAACTGGTCAGCATCCATTGCAGTGACTTGCTCCGCGGTGAGTGCCGCGACTTGCGACGTGGCCAGCGCAGCGACTTGAGAGGTGGTGAGCGCAGCGACCTGGTCGGCGTATAGCGATGCGATCTGCGGATCAGTCAGCGACTGTAGCTGGTCGGTGGACAATGCTGCAATGTTGGCTGTGGGCAGCGCAGCAAGCTGGCTGGTCGATACCGTTGGCAGCTGGTCCGTCGTCAGCGCACCGATCTGGCTCAGACTCAGGTTCGCGAATTTCAGTTCACTGATAGCCCCTAATTGCGCGCTCGTCAATGCGGCAACTTGCTCGGTGCCCAAGGCAGCGATCTGCGTGGTATTCAGGATGCCAACCTGATCGGTGCTGAGTGCAGCGACCTGTTCGGACGTGAGTGCGGCGATCTGGGTGCCGGACAGGCTGGCGATCGCAGCCGTCGACAGCAGCGGCAACTGCGTGGTGGTGAACGCCTGCAGCTGGGTAGTAGTCAGTGCCTCGGACTGGCGCTGCGTCAGCGCCGGCAGCTGGTCGCTGGTCAGCGACTGCAGCGCCTCGGTACTGATCGCACGTACTTGTGCAGTACGCAAGGCGGCCAAGTCTTCCGTCTCGATAGCCACGATCTGATCGGTGGTCAGCGCCGCAATTTGTGCCGTTCCCATGCCTGCAATCTGGTCGGTCGTCAATGCTGCAACCTGCGCAGTAGCGAGTGCTGCCACCTGAGTCGTGGTCAGGTTAGCTACTTGCGCTGTCGTGAGTGCTGGCACCTGGCTGTCCGAGATCGACTGCAGTTCGGCAGAACCAAACGCATTGAGCTGCTCGCTGGTCATCGCACTGATGTCGTTGGTCTCAATGAGCGGAATTTGGTCGGTAGTCAGCGCCTGGACCTGTGTGCTGCTCAGTGCAGCTATTTGCGCATCTGTCAGCGCTGGCACTTGGTCGGTCGTGACAGCGGCGACTTGATCGGTCGTCAACGCACGCACCTGAGCCGTTGTCAGTGCCGAGACCTGGTCCGTAGTCAATGCCACCACTTGATCCGTCGTCAAGTTGGCGACTTGCGAGGTGGTCAGCGCAGAAATTCGTGAAGGTGCAATCTCGACCAACTGCTCTGTCGTCAGTGCTGCCACCTGCGCGTCGAGCAGCCCAGCCAGCTGTGTGCTGTTGAGTGCAGAAACTTGCTCGGTCAACAGGGCGGCGAGATTATCGGTCGCAATGGCGCGTAACTGCGACGTCGTCATGCCCGGCAGGTCATCGGTCTCGATAGCGACTAGCTGGTCCGAGCTGAGCGCCGCCACTTGCGCTGTGGTGAGTGCTGAGAGCTGCGTTGAGTTCAGCGCAGCCACCTGGTCGGTTGTCACACTACCCAATTGCGTCGTAGTGAACGCCGTCAGCTGACGCGTCAGCAGCGCAGAGAACTGGTCAGTAGTGAGCGCCGCCACCTGTCCATCGGTAAGCACGGCTACCTGCGCACTGGTCAATGCCGCCGCCTGACCCGTCGTCAGCTGGCTAATCTGTGCATCGAGGAGTTGCGGTACCTGTGCGGCGGTGAGCCAAGCGATTTGCGCCGTCGTCAGCGCCGTCAGTTGATCAGATCCCATGGCCTGAAGCTGATCGCTGGCTAGCGCAATAATCTGCGAGGATCCGAGCGCTGGCAGATCATTCGATTCAATTGCAACGATCTGATCGGTCGACAGCGCAGCAATCTGCGCGGAAGAGAACGCGCCAATCTGGCCTGAAGTCATTGCCTCGATCTGTGCTGTTTCCAGTGAACTCACATCACCGGTCTCAATGGCGCGAATCTGTGCTGTAGTCAAAGCGGTGATGGCATCGGTGGTGATGGATGCCAGTTGTGTCCCACTCAGCGCGGTGATTTGTGCGGTGGTCAGGCTGGCCAACTGCGTAGTGGTCAGTGCGCTGACCTGAGTCGTATCCAGCGTACCCACTTGCGCCGTGGTCAGGCTAGCGATCTGCGCAGTGCCCATCGCTGTGAGCTGGCTAGTGGTCATGGCGGCAATTTGAGCCGTGGTAACTGCAACGACCTGCGCCGTACCAAGCGCACTAACGTCGGCGGCCTCGATGGCAACGAACTGATCAGTACCGAGTGCCGCAATCTGCTGGGTCGACAACGCGGCAACCTGTGCGGAACCGAGAGCCTCGATATTGGCCGTTGTCATTTGTACCAAGTCACGCGTCTCTATCGCCGCAATCTGGCGGGTCGACAACGCAACAACTTGGTCGCTGGTCAATGCTGCTGCCTGATCCGTTGTCAGCGCTACGACCTGAGATGTACTGAGTGCCGCAACCTGTTGCGTTGTCATTGCAACCAGCTGCTCGGTACGGATCGCGGCGAGTTGTGCCTCGCGCAAGCTTGCGACTTGTGCAGTCGTGATCGATGCAATTTGCTCGGTAGTCAATGCACGCATCTGCGAAGTTGTCAGCGTGCGCAACTGTGTGCTGGACAGCGCCTGCAAGTCACCCGTTTCGATAGCGACCACTTGGTCCGTGGTCAGCGCAGCAAGCTGGTTGGTCGTCATGGCAACAAACTGGTCGCTCGACAGACCGGCAATCTGGGCCGTGCCAAGACTGCCGATGTCGCGCGTCTCAATGGCGACGATCTGCGACGTTGACATGGCTGCCAGTTGTTCGAGCGTCAGCTTGGCCAACTGAGTACCACTCATCGCGGCCACCTGCCCGCTGGTGAGTGCAGCCACCTGCGTGGTATCCAGTGCCTGAATCTGTGCCGAAGTGAGGCTGGCGATTTGACCGGATTTAAGACTTGTCAATTGTTCTGTCGTCAGGGACGTGACTTGTTCGGTAGTGAGTGCCGCCACCAAGCTGGTACTGAGGCTCTGCATCTGAGCCGGCGTCCACGCCGGGATATCCACGGCATCAATCGCGCGAAGCTGCGCCGTTCCCAAGGTCGCAATTTGCGCAGTGCGCAGTGCACCGACCTGAGCCGAAGCCAGCGCCGCCAAATGGCCCGTCGTCAAGCCACTGATGTCGCGAGTCTCAATCGCCTGAAGCTGAGATGAACTGAAAACAGACAGCTGGTCATTGCTCATTGCGTTGATCTGCTGGCTGGACAGTGCCACGACGTGCGCCGTTGTCAATGCCGAAACCTGCTGGTCAGTCAGTGCTGCAACCTGGGCCGTTGTCATCGCCGACACTTGGGCCGCGCGCAAGTTAGCAACCTGCGAGGTGGTCAATGCCTGAATGCGTGCAGTCGTCAGCGCAGACAACTGGCTGGAGCTCAGCACCTGAACCTGAGCAGTACCAAGGCTGGGAATGTCAGCCGTATCAAACGCATTGAGCTGGGCCGTACTGAGCAGCTTCACCTGAGCCGTCGTCAGTGCCGCGACCTGATCCGAGGTCAAAGCCGTCATCCGGTTCGCTGACATTGCCGCAAAATCGCGCGCCTCAATTGCCGCGATCTGCGCGGTCGTCATTGAGGCCACTTGCTCGGTCGTTAAAGCTGCCGTTTGGGCGCTGGTCAGTGCGGCCACTTGATCCGTTGAGAGAGCGATCACCTGGGCCGTACCGAGTGCCGCGATCAAGCCAGTCTGCAAGTTACCGATCTGTGTTGTCTTGAGCGCCGCGATCTGCGAGGTCGACAACGCACCGCCCTGTGCCGAGGTCAGCGCACCCACCTGAGTGCCACTCAAGAGCTGCAGGTTGGCGGTCGACAGAGCGCCGATGTCCGCCGTTTCGATGTTGGCGATCTGCGCAGAGCTCAACGCCACCGCCTGATCGGTGGTCAATGCAGCCACTTGTGAGGAGGTCAATGCACTGACCTGAGTCGTCGTCAACGAAGCCACATCCTTAGCTTCGAGCCAAGCGACTTGATCCGTCGTCAACGCAGCAATTTGATTGCTGGTCAGGGCTGCTACCTGATCGGTCTGCAATGCACGCACCTGGTCGGAGCCGAGCGCAGTCAGCTGCGCAGTGGTCATCGCAGAAACCTGCGCTGTTGTCAGGGCGCGGATGCGATCAGTTTGCAGCGCCTTGACCTGAGCCGTCGTCATCGACGCCAATTGAGCCGTGGTCATCTGCTTGAGCTGCGATGCGGAAAAGCCTTGTACTTGCGCAGTTGTGAGTGCAGCGATACCTGCAGTCCGAATAACAGATACTTGCGAAGTTTTGAGCGCGGTAATCTGTGTCGATGACAGCGCCGCAAATTGCGATGCGCCCAGTTCGGCGACCTGATTCGTCGTCATTGATGCGAGATCCTGCGTCTCTATCGCCGCCATCTGAGCGGTGCTAAGCGATGCGACCTGTGCCGTGGTCAGCGCTGCGGCCTGTCCGGTGGTCAGTACAGCAATCTGCTCGGTAGTCAGTGCACGAACTTGCGCAGTGGACATTGCGCGCAACTGGTCTGTACCAAGAGCACTGACTTGGCGCGCGCTTAGCGCCGCGACCTGATTCGTCAACAATGACGCTACCTGCGTGGTGTCCAATGCCGCCAGCTGGTTCGATTTGAGCGCCTGCAGCTGACTGGAGGACCACCCGCGCAGTGCCGAGGTCGTCAGTGCCGCTAGCTGAGCCGTCGTCAACGCAGCGACTTGCTCTGTTCCCATCGACGATGTCTGGGTAGACTCGAGCACGGCAACCTGCGTGGTCGACAAGGTACCAATATCACGGGTCTCGACTGCCGCCACTTGCGAGGACGACAGTTCGCCCACCTGCGTCGTGCTCAGTGCTGCCAACTGGCTTGACGACATAGCGCTCACCTGAGCGGTAGTCAGTGATTTCACTTGAGTGGTCGACAACAGCCCCAGCTGAGTCGAAGAGAATCCTTTGATTTGCTCGCTGCTGACGGCTGCGATTTGCGCGGTCGACAATGCCTGGACTTGCCCAGACGTCAGCGCATTGATCTGCGCTGTTCTCATCGCTGCGATATGTCGTGTACCAAAGCCCGCAATGCCGTCGGTACCCATTGCCACGATCTGATCGGTCGTCATCACAGCGACCTGATCATTACTCAAACCGGCAACCTGGCTCGAGCTCAATTGGGCGATTTGCTGGGTACTCATCGCTTTGAGGTCACGCAGTTCAATCGCTGTGACTTGTGAAGCACCGAAGGCCTGCACCTGCGTCGTTGACAAGGCTTGCACCTGAGCGCTACTCAGTGCCACAAGCTGATCGCTGCGCAGGGACTGCAACTGGCTCGACTGCAGCACCTGTACTTGCGTAGTCGAGAGTGCGGCAACTTGCGTAGTCGTCATGCTAGTGACCTGGGCCGCGGACAACATACGAATCTGCGCCGTCGACAAGGCTGCGACTTGCTCTTTCTTGAGTGACGCTACCTGAGCCGTCGACAATGCGCCAATCTGTACCGAAGACAACGATTGAAGCTGTGTGCTGGACAGGGATTGCAAAGCCTGTTCGCCCATGGCTGCAATCTGGCTGTCATCGAGATAAGACAGCTGGCCCGTTGACATCGCCTTCCACTGGGCCGGCAACAAGTTGGCGATCTGATCAGTACTCATCGACGGAATATCGCGTGCGCGAATGCCGGTGACCTGGCTGGTGGTTAATGCCTGCAGTTGTCCGGTACTGAGCGATGACAAATGATGACTGGAGAGCGCCGCAATTTGTGACGTGTTGAAAGCACGCAGCTGCGATGTGGTCAATGCCGCGATCTGCTGAGAACTCAACACCGCAACCTGACTAGTGGTCAATGTGCCTATTTGCGTGCTGCCCAAGGCCTGCAGCTGCACCGAACCGATGGCCCTCAATTGAGACGATGACAAGGCCTGCATCTGTGCGGAGCCCCACTTGACGAGGTCTCCTGCATCAATCGCTGCAACTTGGGTTGCAGACAGTGCCGCTACCTGAGACGAACTCATCACGGCAAAGTGCGAGGACTCCAAGGCTGCCACTTGTTCGGTGGTCATCGCCGCCAGGTCTCGTGTTTCCATGGCGCTGATCTGACCTGTCATCAGAGCGCGCACTTGATCCGAGTTGAGCGACATGATCTGGCTGGTGCTCATTGCCGTGATCACGGCGTTTTTAAGCGAGCGAATCTGTGCAGTCGTGAATGCCTTGATCTGCGTACTGGACAAGGCGTCGAGCTGGCCCGTGGCAAGCGCTCCAGTCTGCGAAGTTTTCAGTGCGCTCAGTTGCGTAGTGCTCATCGACGCCATTTGCAGGCGCGAGAAGGCCTGAATCTGTGTCGAAGTAAGGCTTACTAGATCATCCCGTGAGATCGCAGCTACCTGCTCACCTGACAATGCAGCCACTTGCGTAGTGGTCAATGCCTTGGCTTGCGCCGTCGTCAGTGAACTCACATCAGACGTACTCCACGCGGAGATCTGACGCGTGGAGAGTTGGCTGATTTCGGACGGTGTGAGGCTGATCATGGTATCGAAAGGTGTATGTGTCAGGCCACAGCGGGCTCGAGATGAACGCGGATGATGTGTTCACGCAGCTGCGCAAAGGCTGAGCGATATTCCGCCTGCCCCGTTTCGCGCATCGCTACCTTTAACGCATCGCTGATCACGACTTCGTTGTGCAATTCACCCAGCACCGTTTCCGAGCGGCTGGCCAGTGACATTGGATGACGTACCACCTTCATGCTTGGGTCCAGACATAACAGGACCGACGTCAGGCGCTCCGCCAGGAATACCTTGCGCTGCAATCCATCTTCGTAATTGGTTTTGGTCAGCAGAGACGCCTTGAGTGATGAGTCACCTTCCTGTTCACAAACGTCGAACAACTGTGTTGTCAGTGCCAACCACTGCCGCCAAAAACGTGGCTTGGCAACCAGGTAGTTGCTGAACACAATGTGGCGGTTATCCATGACCAGCTGATTGACATCGACTTCCAAACCGATGGCGTCAAAGAAGGCTTGAGCTGTTTCGGAAAATCCCGGATCAAAGACCTCAGCCTGCTCGAACACATTCAAAAACAGCGAACCCATGTCCGCCTGCGGACTGAACGTAATCACATCCACATCCGGCGCTTGCTCGTCGATGAATTCCTTCAGCACTTTTCCATCGAATCCGGTTTTGTCCGAGAATCGTGGCGAAAAAAATCCATAAAACTTATCTTCGTGAAGTACGTTATCCAGCAGGAAGCGACGGATGGGCCACAGTTCGCGCCAGTCTGGACGAAGATTTGAAAGATTGTCGAGCACGCGCATGGGCGGCTGCACACTGACCAGTGTCTCCGGCGACCAGGCAATCTGGTAGAGCGCAGCGCGTCCATTGTCCTCGCGTGGTCCGACCTCATAGATAGTCGCCAGTTGCTGCTGTTGTGCTTGTACTTCTTGCTCGATTGATACACGTGACTTGAGCGCTGCGCCGATGTCAATCCGCCCACTGGCCTGAAGCAATGCCTTTTCAAGAGCGCGGGTCTGTGAGGCAGCGCCCGTGTCACGCGCGAGGTACGCCACCATTCTTTCCCGCAGGTGGCTCATCTGATTCGGATTGTTCGCAAGATTCACGGCAGTCTCGACATACGCCGCGTGACCAAAGCTCACTAACTCTGGCAAACCGGCATCCATAAGCAAACTGCCTGCCATACGCGATACCAAGCTCCTGCCTGACAGCGTTAACATGGGCAGGCCGGCGTGCAAGGCATCACGTGCGGTTGAGCCGGCGTTGTACGGGTGGTTGTCCAAAAACAGGTCAGCCAACTGCAGTCGACCGATGAAATCAGCAAAGCCAGTACGCTGCGAAAATATGAGACGGGTCGCATCGACGCCTGCCCGCTCGGCCTCGCGCACGAGATTCGCGGTTGCTGTTGGATTATCGTCCAGCAACCACAACACGGCGGAGGGTACGCGTCGAAGGATTTCCATCCAACAGGCAAACATCTGTGGATTGAGCTTGTATGCGTTATTGAACGAGGCGAAAACGAATTTGTCTTCAGGTAAGCCCTGCGCTGCCCTCGACGTCATCGCACCCGCTTCACGACGCGAATCGCGTGGCAACAAGGGTGCGTCCATCGCGAGTATTTTTTCGCTGAAGCATTCCTGCATCTCAGCGGTGGCAGAAAAGCGATCGGCAAGAATGAAGTCTATCCACGGCATGGCCGAGGTACCGATGAATCCCAGCCAGCCAATCTGCACCGGCGCCGGGCGCATTGCCAGAATCGCCGGCCGCGCACCGCTGCTCAGACCCTGCAAATCTACCAGCACATCGATGCCGCAATCTGCGATCAGTTGAGCAGCCGCATCATCAGACATCGAGCGAATTGCATGGCGGTGGTCGAAAGCGGCGCGCAGCCGTGCCTGATAATCGGAACCATCATCATGCGTGTAATCAAAGGCATGTACCTCGAAATGCTCGCGGTCATGCTGCTCGATCACTTCAGCCAGCAGTAATCCAACGGCATGTACGCACAAATCTCCAGAGAGGTAGCCAATGCGCAAGCGGCGATTCGCGGATGTCTGCTGCGTGCCGGATGCAAGGCGATTGACAGCTTTCATCTGCGCAGGGAATTTGCGCGTCACAAAACTATTCGAAGCCAGCAATTGCATGGATGGATCATCGGTCTGTGCCAACATCGCCAGCGGTGAAATGGCTTTCAGCAGATCAGCGACCGCCAGTCCAGGCAAGGCTTGCAGTACGGGCCACTTGCATTGTTTTTGTCTCAGATGTACCCAGTGCTGAATCACGTCAGGCTGTGCGGGATTCATGGCGAGGCTGCGCTCAAGTGCCGCTTCGGCCTCAGGGTAGTGACGAATATTTTCCAGCACCCGGCCGATATGGTTAAGTGCCTGCACTTGCAGTGCCAGCCGGTGTGAATTGGCTCGGGTCGGCTGCTCGACAGCAGCTTGCCAGGTGTCAATCGCCTCAGTGTGATTGCCAGATAGCTCCAGCAAGGAACCGAGGTTCAGGCGCGGCTCAAGAAAATCTGGCGCCAGCGCAATCGCGCGGCGATAAGCATCGGCAGCCTCTTCTCGCTGCGCGATGGAAGTCAGCAAGACGCCCAAATTGAACCATGCCGCATGAATCATCGGGCGCAAGCCCGTTGTTGTCCATCCGCGGTATGCGGCGACGGCTTCTTCAAATTTACCCTGACGCTGCAACTTTTCGGCCTTGCTAATCAGACAAGCAAAGTCCTCGACACCGGACACAACCTGTCGTTGCGGCCGAGTGGCCGGAAGTCTTAGTACATTGGCACGTCTGGATGGCATTTTGACCTCGAATTCAAGGATTGCACGTGTAACTACTGCAACCTTTTGGGATAGTCGACAGCAGCCGACATTTCCTGAATTGAGAAGTCAAAACGACAACACCCGGCTTTTGACCGGGCGTTGTCTCGACAAAGGCTTGCTGATTTGGCTATTCAGGCAAACCTTGCCACTCTGGCACTATCTTCCGCTTATCGCAGCAGGGCCAGCACACTCTGCGGTGCCTGGTTGGCTTGCGCCAGCATCGCAGTGGCAGCCTGCTGGATGATCTGGGTACGGGCCAACTCTGCAGTCTCGGCAGCGTAATCCGTATCCTTGATCCGGCT
>JBDKLM010000067.1:0-27263 GCA_039806005.1 Pseudomonadota bacterium | reverse complement strand
AGTCCACCACATATTCAGCACCCCGGTAAAGTTCGGTATGGCCCTTCTGACGGCCAAAGCCCTTGACTTCAGTAACGGTCAAGCCAGTGACACCCACAGCAGCGAGTGCTTCGCGGACTTCGTCAAGTTTGAAAGGTTTGATGATGGCGGTGATCTGCTTCACGAGATACTCCTGTTAATGGTTAGTCTTTGAATTTTGAAGTAATCGGGTAGCGCCAGTCCCGCCCAAAAGCACGATGCGTCACGCGGGGACCTACCGGCGCCTGCCGGCGCTTGTACTCATTGATCCTGATCAGCCGGGTAATGCGCTCAATATCTTCTTTACGATACCCCGCCGCCAGCAGTTCTGCAACGCCCTGCCCCTCTTCCATGAACAGCCGCAGAATGCCATCCAGGACCTCATAGGGCGGCAGTGAGTCCTGATCGGTCTGATTGGGCCTGAGCTCGGCCGACGGCGCACGCGTCAGTATGCGCTCCGGGATCACGTCCGAGATGCCATTTCGATAATCACAAAGCCGGTAGACGAGGGTCTTGGCGATGTCCTTGATGACCGCATAGCCGCCGGCCATGTCCCCATACAGGGTGCAATACCCGGTCGCCATTTCACTCTTGTTGCCCGTGGTGAGAACAATCGCGCCCGTCTTGTTGGACAGCGCCATGAGCAAGGTGCCGCGTATGCGCGCCTGTATGTTTTCCTCGGTGGCATCTTCGGGCAGGCCATCAAACTCGAATGCCAGCGCATTGCGAAAGGCATCAAAGCAATCACTGATGGGAACCTCGTCGTAGCGCACGCCAATGCGCGCGACCATATCCCGCGAATCTATCCATGAAATATCGGCCGTATACGGTGAGGGCATCATGACAGCGCGCACTTTATCGGCACCAAGGGCATCGACAGCGATCGCCAGCGTGAGCGCGGAATCCACACCGCCGGACAAGCCAATAATGGCACAGGGGAAACCATTCTTGCCAACGTAGTCTCGAACACCGGTCACCAGCGCCGCATAGACCTGCGCTTCCACGGAAAGTGCGGGTGCGGGGGACTGGCTTTGCGGCTCGGCACCTTCAAACGCAATGACAGTCAGCGCTTCTTCGAATGACGGTAACTGTGCACACATCTCACCGCGAGCATTGAGCACAAAAGAGGCACCATCGAAAATCAGTTCATCCTGAGCGCCAAACAGGTTGGCGTAGACCAGCGACAAGCCTTGATGGCTGACATGCTCGCGCATGACCTCTTGCCGCAAATGCTGTTTGCTCATGTGATACGGCGATGCATTGGGCACCAGTAAAACGTCGGCACCTGCAGCCCGTGCCTTGGCGGGCATGTCGGGGAACCAGGTGTCCTCGCAGATATTCAGAGCGAAACGGATACCCTTGACCGAAAAAACGCAGACATCATCGGCTGGCGTGAAATAGCGCTTTTCGTCAAAGACAGTGTAGTTGGGCAGTGCCTGTTTGCAGTAGGTGGCAATGATTTTTCCATTGCACAGCACAGAGGCTGCGTTGTAGTTCGCACCATCGCGAGTCAGGGGATGACCGACGATCACATGCAGATCGGTCAGCGTGGCCATCTCGGATGCCAGTGCCTGCAACGCCAGATCGGATTTTGCGTAGAATGAACGACGGAGCAGCAGATCTTCTGGCGGATAACCGACCAGCGACAATTCGGGCGTGAGCACGATGTCAGCACCCTGCTTCGCTGCGCGGCGTGCGAAGTCGGCGATGCGCTGCGAATTTCCCGCCAGATCTCCGACGGTACTGTTGATTTGTGCGATGGCTACGTTGACTGTCATGGCCGTGAATCAGGCTGCAAAGAAAGAATGAGACCCCTGCTTCAATGAAGCCTATCCCGCAAAACTCGAATTATCGCACGCGTGTGCTTTCCTCTCTGGCGGAGGCAGGGCAGCCCGCCTGGGATGCGCTGGTCTCCCTGCAAGCGGAGGCGAATCCTTTCCTTTCCTATGCCTTCCTGCATGCAATGCATGAGTCCGGCAGTGCAAGCGAGGATACCGGCTGGCAACCCCAGTACCTGACCCTGTGGCAGGACGACATGCTCGCGGCGGCACTTCCGATGTATGCGAAGTTTCATTCTTATGGCGAGTACGTGTTCGATTGGGCCTGGGCCGATGCTTACCGGCGCAATGGCCATGAGTACTATCCCAAATTATTGTCGGCCATTCCCTTCACGCCGGTGACGGGTGCACGGCTAATGGCACGCACTGACGAGGCGCGCGCCGCGCTGTTGAAAGCTTTGGTGGACGTGCAGCAGGCCAGTGACTTGTCGTCGACTCACATCCTTTATCCACCGGCTGATCAGGCCTTGCAGTTGGAAGCTGCCGGTTTCATGCTGCGCAGTGGCGTGCAGTTTCACTGGCAGAACGCAGGCTATGCGGATTTTGAACAGTTCCTGGATACGCTGGACCAGAAAAAACGCAAGAACATACGTGCAGAACGTCGCAAGGTTCGCGAGGCAGGCATCACACTGCGCCAGATTCGTGGCCGCGATCTAAGCGAAGAGGACTGGCAATTCTTCAAGCGTTGCTATGACCATACCTACCGAGCGCATTACTCCAGCCCCTACCTGAATCTGGATTTTTTTCAGCGCATCGGACAGAGCATGCCTGAAAATATTTTGATGGTGATTGCAGAGCGAGAAGGCAAGCCGATTGCATCGTCCTTGCTGATTCACGACGAAAGACGCTTGTACGGGCGTTACTGGGGCGCGATTGAACAACACCCCTGTCTGCATTTCGAGACCGCGTATTACCAGCCGCTGGAGTTTTGTATCAGTGAAAAAATCACGTCCTTCGAAGGTGGCGCTCAGGGCGAGCACAAGATGGCGCGTGGATTTTTGCCGCAGAAAACCTGGTCCGCGCACTGGCTTGCCCATCCGGGATTTGCTGATGCGGTCGAGCGTTTTCTGGCCCAGGAAGGTCAGGGTATCGCGGCGTACATGGATGAACTCAACGACCGCAATCCGTTCAGGAAGTGAGCGCAGCACGCTTCAGTACGCCAGTGGGCCCACGCCCTGAAAGGACACCTCGGAGGCAGACCGCATGCGGTCTGCCAGCGACATCAGAAATTCGGCTTGCTTGCGGCGCGCTTGTACGCCTCTACGCCATTCATGATCTCGGCGTGCGCATCGGCAGGGCCAAACCAGCCATCGACTTTGACCCACTTGCCGGGCTCAAGATCTTTGTAGTGCTCAAAGAAATGCTGAATCTGTTTCAGACGCAGGACATTCATGTCCTCAGGCTTTTGCCAGTGCGTATATATCGGCAATACCGAGTCCACAGGTACCGCGAGAACTTTGGCGTCACCGCCGGATTCGTCAGTCATCTTGAGTACGCCGATGGGACGGCAACGAACGACGACACCGGGAATCAATGGAAACGGTGTGATAACCAGTACATCGACCGGATCGCCATCATCTGCAATGGTGTGCGGCACATAGCCGTAGTTACAGGGATAGTGCATGGACGTGCCCATGAAACGGTCGACGAAAAGCGCGCCGGATTCCTTATCGACTTCATATTTGATCGGATCGGCATTCATCGGGATTTCAATAATGACGTTGAAGTCATTCGGCAGGTCGCGACCTGACGGGACGTCGTTAAGACTCATGGTTTACCTCGGGGAGTTTGAAAATGAATAACCCGTGATTATAACGGGCCAGGCTTTCCTTCCGCTTACAAGAAGACGCAGATGAAAACCTAGCGAGACAGGTCCTTGGCGTTGTCCTGCTGCGTGGTAAGTGCGCACTGCCGGTAATGAACCGCAGCAGCCTCTGACTGATTCAGGGCTTCATGCATTTGCGCAAGCCGCAAATGCGCTTCCTGAGCAATGGCTCGCTCGGTGGCGCCCGCCAGTGCCTGCTCAAGATGACGCTGCGCTTTGCCCCAGAGTTTTTGCTTGAAGCATAAAGCCCCTAACACCAGCGCCAGCTCGGGATCGTTGGGACGCTCGCGCGACCAGTGCTCGCCATGCTCGATCTGGGCCAGCAAAGTAGCCGAGCCTTCGGGGGCGGCACAATGGCGGTAAGCGCGCAGCAGTCGCGCATCCCATTGCACGGCCAGTGCTTTTTCGATGATGTCAGCCGCTTCCTGTTGTCGACCGACTTTCATGAAAGCGTTTGCGGCAACAGCGGCCACGCCGGCACTCACGCGATCTGCAGCGGGCACATTGGCCCAAAGCTTTTTGAGTGACTCGGGATCTTCCGCTGCCTTGGGCAGCAAGGCTTCATACGCCATATCCCGCAAGCGACGCGAGAGTGTGGGATGCAAGGCATTGTGCTTGTCGAGCAGGCGTACCAGACGAAGTACTTCGGGCCAATTGCGCGCGCTCTGATGCACGCGCAATGCCAGACGCAGCGCCTGCGCATGTTTGATGCCATGACTATTGAGTTCCGAAATGGCCGCCAGCGCATCATCAATTTGCCGATTGTCTTCAGCCAGCAACTCTACCGTGGTCATCAGCCGTGCAGTACGCAAAGCACTATGCTCGCCCGCCGCATTCAGCCATTCATCACGGCGACGATTTTGCTGCAGACGGTGTGCAGAACGCGCACCGATCAGCGCCGCCAATCCGGCGTACTCGGGTGCGAGCGATGCTCGGGTCGCGGATTTTTCTGCACGCCCAAAACGCCCCTCGAGATAGGCCTTCAAGGCTTCCTGCAATGCCCGTCCGGATTCACGCAACTGACGCGTCGCGCGGTATTGCTCGACTCGACCCGGCATCGCGAGGGTTGACCGCACGGTCGTGATGATGATGAACATCAAGGCGAACAACACCACCATCGCAATGATGAAAAAATTCAAGGACAAATCCACCCGATAGGGCGGATAGAAAAAGACCACGTTACCCGGATTGAAACGCGCGAGGACTGCCAAACCAATGGCAGCAGCAAACAGTGTCAGTAACCAGAGAAAGAAACGCATGGTTGGCGCGCCCCGGGGTCAGGGTCTGCTGGACCGTGACTGACGCACGGCATTCAGACTGTGTGACAGGGTCGGCATTTCGATGTTGAGCACGCTTTCCTGCAACTGCCGTATCTGCTCACGACCGGCCTGCGTCTGACGCGCGCGGGTATCGAAGTAGCGGGCGAGCGCGCGATCGGCTTCGACCAGATCACTGCGAAACGCTGCATCATTTCGAGAGAGCAGCGCGAGACGGGCGTTGAGCAATCGCAGCTTCAGATTCTCGCGCGCGAAGAATGCCTCCCCCGGCGAGAGCAGCAGGGCCTCGGGAGAACTCACTGTTCGTACGCGTACCAGATCGCGAATGTCATGCCACAAATCGCTGGTCCAGCGATGCCAGTAATCCAACCACACGCTGCGCCAATCGCTGGCAACGGGCGCAACTGCCGCACCCGCAGCACCGGACGCCGGCACTGCAGCGAGACGTGTCTTGGGCGGAGGCGCAAGCACGGCGGGCTTTTCATCCGAGAGCAAAGGCATGCTGTCTATTTCGGCGACCAGCGTATCCAGACGCAGTGCGATACCCGTCAGATCCACATTGGGCAGGCTTTTGAGGTTGTCGATGTCTTTGGCAATCGCTCGGCGAATCGCAATGAACTGCGGACGATCAGCACGCGATAGACGGGCATCTGCATTTTGAAGGGCAATCAATGCACCGCGAATATTTCCTGCCAACTGCAGTTGCTGGCTGGCCGTCGACAGCACCTGCTCTATCTCGGCCAATGCCCAGTCATCCCGATTTTTGGCAAGATCCTGATAGAGCTGCTCGAGTGCCAGTTGCTGGCCCTGCGATTCGATCTGCTTTGCCTCGAGCACGGCCACCTTGCCCTGCAATACCTTGAGTTCATCATCCACACGGCTGGCAATCAACTTGGTCTGGCTGTTGGTTTGCTCTCCGCTCTGGAGCCGCTGAGCGACTTCACGGCGAAGGTCGGTCACATCCGTACGCGCATTCCACCATTGCAGGGCCAGCAGCAATGCCAGTACACCAATCACGGCTTTGAGTCGAAATTCCGGTTGCAGCAGGATGCCGGGCAATTGCCAGCTCGCAGAAGATGCTGCCCTGAGTGCCTCCGCCTCGGCGGAGGATTCCACAGGGGGTGTGGCTGATGGTGTCGCCGAAGACGCCTCTGCAGAACTGGCTGCGGGCTCAGCGGTGGGGGCGTGGGTCGTTGCGCTCACCAATGGTTTGTCGGGATGTTCACTCATGTGCGGGATTGTATCGCGGCGAACAGGGCTTCGTCCCCTGATCCTGTGCGCAGGAGTCGTTGAAATCCAAGCTCCTCTGCGGTCTGCGCAATTCGCTCATGCGGCACGATGAGCCTGCTCATCTGCAGACCCGCCCACGCTTCGTCGCCGGCGACCTCCAATGTCATTTCCTTCAGGTAGCGCAGCGCTTCCGAACTGGTCACCACCCAATCACTCCCGCTGGCCAGCAAATCAAGTAGCTGTGACGTTCGCACCTGATTCATTTCGGGCGGACCGCGCCGGTAAGCAGCGACTTGTTCTACCCGAATTCCAGCATCGCGCAAACGGTCTGCAAGCAATTCGCGACCGGTCTCGGCGCGAATAATCAGCACTTTTTTGCCCGCCAGTGCAGGCAAATCAAGCACTTCCAGCAGGGTCTCGGAATCAGTGCGCTGCAGATTTCTGGGACTTACGACGGGGGCGTGATCCGGCGTCAGGCCGTGATGCGCAAGCGCCTGCCGACTGCCCTCGCCCACCACAGCAACGGTCAATCCGGCAGGCCAGTGCTCAATGTGTTCGAAGGCGGCATCAATGGCATTCGGACTGACGAAGGCCACCATTGCGTACTCCGAGAGCCGCTGCAAAACCGCCCGCAGCTCGCGAGTGTCTGGGAGGGGCTGGATATCCAGCAATGGAAAAATGCGCGCATCGATATGCGATGCCCTCAGACGCGCTGCCAGCGGCTCCGCCTGGGCAAACGGTCGGGTGATGGCGACAGGCCTGTCGGTTCGCTGCATAAAAGCCACCTGGCAGAGGGAAGGTTCCAGCGTCGCGGTCGACGCTGGAGATCAGCTATTGATCAACTACAGTCTGATGCCTGATTGACAAGCGCTTGCCCGGGGCACTGAAACACCGGACATCAATCGTCAGTTTTGCACTCGGCAAGAATGGAACGCGCGTCCTGTGACTCCAGCAGGCTGGCGATCTGCCGACCCAGCGCTTCCGGCGCAGTCGCTTCGCCGTTGATGTCGGCTCGGGCAATTCGTTTGCCATCCGGTGTCGCGACCATCGCGCGGAGATGCATGCTGTCACCATCGACGGTGGCAAACGCGGCCAACGGAATCTGGCAACTGCCGCCGAAAGTGAGCGACAAGGTTCTCTCTGCACGTACCGCGTGAGCGGTGTCGGCATGATTCAGCGGAGCCAGTAATTGCCGGAGGTCTTCGCGGCCGGCAGGAATTTCGATCGCCATCGCGCCCTGACCCGGCGCGGGCAGGCTGTCTTCCGGCTCAATGACGGAGCGTATGCGCGAGGCCATGCCCAGCCGCTTCAAACCAGCGGCGGCGAGGATGATGGCGGCATACTCGCCCTTGTCCAGCTTGCCGAGGCGCGTGTCGAGATTGCCTCGCAGGGGATGAATGACAAGTTTGGGATAGCGAGCGGCAATCAGTGCCTGACGGCGCAGACTGCTGGTGCCAACGATGGCGCCATCCGGGAGGTCAGCCAGACGAGCGTAGTCGTTCGAAACGAACGCATCGCGCGGATCTTCGCGCTCAAGAATGGCCGCGAGCTCGAAACCTTCGGGCAATTCCATCGGTACATCCTTGAGCGAATGCACCGCCAGATCGGCCTCACCCTGCTGCATGGCGACTTCGAGCTCTTTAACGAAGAGGCCCTTGCCGCCCACCTTGGAGAGCGTGCGGTCAAGAATCTGGTCGCCACGAGTGGTCATGCCAAGAATTTCGACGGTACTGTGCGGATATAATTCGAGGAGTCGCGCGCGGACGTGTTCAGCCTGCCACATGGCGAGCCGGCTCTCCCGCGAGGCGATGACCAGTTTTCCGGAAAATGATGCGTTCAATGCAGCCTCTCTGACTCGGGAACCGTGTTGAACCTGTGTCCCGTTGCTCACCGCTCAAAATGCGGCGGATTCTAACATGCGTACCACCGCCGACCCACTCACGCAGACCGTCATCTCCCCATGCCTAGCCAAAAACTCCCCCAACGCACTAACCGGGCCACCGATAAAGACGCACCACTGAAGGAAGACATCCGTCTGCTTGGCCGACTGCTGGGCGAGGTGATTCGCCAGCAGGAAGGTGACACAGTTTTCGACATTGTCGAGACGATACGTCAGACGGCCGTACGGTTCCGGCGTGAATCCGATCCGCAAGCCGGCGCAGACCTCGACCGGCTGCTGAAAAAATTAACACGCGATCAGACCAATTCTGTCGTTCGTGCTTTTTCCTATTTTTCGCATCTCGCCAATATCGCCGAGGATCAGCATCACAATCGTCGGCGCCGCGCCTATTTGCTGGCGGGCTCGGCACCACAGGCGGGCAGCATTGCAGCCACGCTGCACAAACTCGACACCGCCGGCGTGCCCGGCAAGTCGGTTCAGTCGTTTTTCTCGGATGCGCTGGTCTCGCCGGTCCTGACCGCACATCCCACGGAAGTGCAACGCAAAAGTATTCTGGACGCCGGTCGAGAAGTGGCAAGGTTGCTCGCTGCGCGCGATCTGCCGATGACCGCAGGAGAGAAAAGCCGCAACACGGAGTTGTTGCATGCCGAAGTCGCCAAGTTGTGGCAGACGCGCATGCTGCGCTACTCGAAGCTCACGGTCGACGACGAGATTGAAAACGCGCTCTCGTATTACCGGATTACCTTTTTGCGTGAGCTGCCCGGCCTGATGGATGACATCGAATCTGAAATCACGACGCAATACCCGCATAGCCGTCGTCACCCACTGCCGCCTTTTCTGCAAATGGGCAGCTGGATCGGTGGCGACCGGGACGGCAACCCCAATGTCAATGCATCGACCATGACGCGCGCCATGTCGCGCCAGTCGACCACGATTCTGGATTTTTACCTCGAAGAAGTCCACGCACTGGGAGCCGAATTATCAATCTCGACGCTGCTGGTCTCCGTGAACCCGGAACTACAGGCGATGGCAGACGCGTCACCAGATCAATCGCCACATCGTACCGATGAACCCTACCGGCGCGCGCTGATCACGGTGTATGCACGTTTGGCGGCCACGGCACGCAAACTCGGTGTACAGAATATTCTGCGTCAGGAAGTCGGCGCACTCGAGCCCTACGAAGATGCGGCCGGCTTCATTGCAGATCTGGACGTGATTGCCGATTCATTACGAGCCAATCATGGCCTGCCACTGACTCGCCCAAGACTGAATACTTTGCGACGTGCTGCGGAAATTTTTGGATTTCATCTAGCAACACTCGATATGCGTCAGAGCTCGGATGTGCACGAGCGCGTCCTGTCTGAATTATTCCGTGCCGCTGGCGTGGTGGCTGATTATGCTGCTCTGAGTGAGGAAGAAAAACGCGCCTTGCTGATGGCCGAACTGGCCCAGCCACGATTGCTGTACTCGCCTTACCTCAATTATTCGTATGAAACGAATTCGGAGCTGAGCGTCATACGCATGGCGAAAACCGTTCGCGAACAATTCGGGCAACGCGCGATCCGCAATTACATCATCTCTCACACCGAAACCGTTTCCGATTTGCTCGAAGTATTCCTGCTGCAAAAAGAAACCGGGCTGCTACGCATAGGTAACGGCAGCACCCCAGCAGAGGCCGAGTTGATGGTCATCCCCTTGTTCGAAACCATACCTGATTTGCGCAATGCCCCTGTGATCATGGATGGCATGCTCTCGCTTCCGCGCATACGCGCACTGGTCGGTCGTCAGGGCGATTTGCAAGAGGTCATGCTGGGCTATTCAGACTCGAACAAGGATGGTGGCTTTCTGACCTCGAACTGGGAACTGTACAAAGCTGAAGTAGGTTTGGTAGAGGTGTTTCGCAAGCATGATGTGAAACTGCGCCTGTTCCACGGTCGCGGTGGCACCGTGGGTCGCGGTGGCGGCCCAAGTCATGAGGCCATTCTGGCGCAACCGGCGGGTACGGTGAATGGCCAGTTTCGTCTGACAGAGCAAGGCGAGATTATTGCGTCAAAATTTTCCAATCCCGAAATCGGACGCCGCAATCTGGAACTCGTCGTTGCAGCCGTCATGGAAGCGAGTCTGGCGCCCGGAAAAACTGATGCCAAGCACACGCGCCGACTTGCAGAGTTTGAAGACATCATGGAGCGACTCTCTGCGCATGCCTATCAGGCCTACCGCAATCTGGTGTATGAAACACCGGGGTTCACGGATTATTTTTTTGCAGCCACGCCCATTGCCGAGATCGCAGAACTCAATATCGGCTCACGACCAGCTTCCCGCAAGTCGACGCGCAGAATTGAAGACCTGCGCGCCATTCCCTGGGGATTTTCATGGGGCCAATGTCGTCTGTTATTGCCTGGCTGGTATGGCTTTGGCAGTGCAGTTCATGCCTGGCTGGAAGAGGATAAATCACGCACAAAAAAAATCACGCTGCTGCGTGCAATGCTCAAAGAGTGGCCCTTCTTCTCTACCCTGCTCTCGAATATGGATATGGTGTTGGCCAAAACCGATCTCGCAGTGGCATCTCGTTACGCAGGTCTGGTCTCTGACAAAAAACTGCGCAATGCGATCTTCAAGCGCATCGTCGCAGAGCATGAGCTGGTGACTGAATCCCTCGCGATGATTACTGGATCGCGTGAACGTCTGGCGAGCAATCCGACACTGGCGCGTTCCATCAAAAACCGCTTCGCCTATCTTGATCCGCTCAACCACTTGCAAGTGGAGCTGATTAAACGCCATCGCAGCTGGAAAGAACAAGACCGGGAACCGGATATTCGCGTGCATCGGGGCATACACTTGTCCATTAACGGCATTGCGGCTGGCTTGCGCAATACCGGTTGAGGCTCTTTGTCAAAACGAGCAAGGGCCATCCTTCCTCTATAATCGCGGCACGCTGAAAGCCACAGAAAAGACTTGCATATGAACGAACAGTTTTCAAAAAAGAGTGAGGCATGGTCCGCACGCTTCTCCGAGCCGGTATCGGATCTGGTCAAGCGCTATACCGCATCGGTGTTCTTTGATCACCGTCTGGCCAAGGTCGACATACAGGGTTCGCTGGCACATGCCGAAATGCTCGCGCATCAGAAAATCATCAGCGCACAGGATTACGCAGAAATACAGCGCGGCATGGCACAGATACAGGCCGAAATCGCCGAAGGCAAATTCGAATGGCTGCTGGATCTCGAGGATGTACACCTCAATATTGAAAAACGCCTTACCGAACTGGTCGGTGATGCCGGCAAGCGCCTGCATACCGGCCGCTCGCGAAATGATCAGGTAGCCACTGACATTCGTCTTTATCTGCGTTCTGCCATTGACGATATCGCAGTTCTGCTGCGTGCACTACGCATGGCCCTGGTTGATCTGGCAGAAAAAAATGCCGACACCATCCTGCCGGGCTTCACGCATATGCAGGTCGCTCAACCGGTGACGTTTGGTCATCACATGCTGGCGTATGTGGAAATGTTTGGCCGCGACGCAGAGCGCATGGCAGACTGCCGCAAGCGAGTCAATCGACTGCCGCTGGGTTCGGCTGCACTGGCCGGCACGACCTTTCCTATTGACCGTGAACGCGTCGCAAAAACTCTGGGGTTTGAGGATGTCTGCCATAACTCGCTGGACGCGGTATCGGACCGAGATTTTGCGATTGAGTTCTGCGCCGCTGCAGCGCTGATCATGACGCATATTTCGCGGCTCTCGGAAGAGCTGGTGATCTGGATGAGTCCGCGCGTGGGTTTTATTGATATCGCCGATCGTTTCTGCACGGGTTCCTCGATCATGCCGCAGAAAAAAAATCCGGATGTGCCTGAACTGGCGCGCGGCAAAACAGGCCGTGTGAATGGCCATCTGGTGGCCTTGCTGACGCTGATGAAAGCCCAGCCACTGGCCTACAACAAGGATAATCAGGAAGACAAGGAGCCGCTGTTCGATACGGTCGACACGGTCATCGACACGCTCAGAATTTTTGCCGATATGGCCGGCGGCATTACGGTCAAACCTCAAGCAATGCGGCAAGCGGCACTGCAAGGCTACGCGACCGCCACCGATCTGGCTGATTATCTGGTCAAGAAGGGGCTGCCTTTCCGGGATGCGCACGAGGCGGTCGCCCATGCCGTGCGCACTTGCGAACAGCGGGGCTGCGACTTGGCGGAGCTATCAACTGAGGAACTTCGCCAGTTCTCCACGCTGATAGAGGCGGATGTTCATCAAGTCCTGACACTCGAAGGATCAGTGGCAGCCCGCCATCACGTGGGCGGCACTGCCCCCGAGCAGGTCCGTCTGGCGATCCAGCGGGTCCGCAGCCTGCTGGCCTGACCTGTTGCGCCCAGAAGGAGCATCCGAGGCTTTTACGGCCCGGGTGCTTTTTTTTTATGGCAATGTTGTGATAAAACGTCGAAGCCGGTCGGAATTAAATCAATCGATAAAGCAATCGGCAAACTGCTGCAAAGCAGCACGGAGACATAATCAATTGTCAGCTAAATTTTCGGCCACGCTTGCCGTCCCCTTTTTTCAAGCTTTGAAATCTCGAGGATACGCACGGCAGTGGCGAACCCGGCAGTGAAAGAATTAAAAGTCAAGGAGACACTGATGCAATCAACAGTCATTGATCACGCACCTCACAGGTGTGCCGCCGGGGATCAAAAATCTGAGGTTCAGAAGCACTGCCTTCACCCGATCGGTATACGGTGACGGCGAAATCCTCCCGCAACTGGCCCTAAAGTCAATTTTCGCGAAAGAAATCCGACCATGTCATTCCTACTATCCCTGTCGAAATACATCGATGCGCTGAACGAAAAAATTGGCCTGAGTATCAGTTGGGCTCTGCTGCTTGCGGTACTGATCTGCAGCGGCAATGCAATTGTCCGGTATGCCTTCAATACCAGCTCGAACGCTTGGCTGGAAATCCAATGGTATCTTTTCGGCGCCATTTTCCTGCTGGCGTCATCGTACACACTGCGCCGCAACGAGCATGTTCGCATTGATGTTGTTGTGGGACGTTTTTCAAAACGCACCCAGGTCTGGATCGATGTTTTCGGATTTCTTTTTTTCTTGTTGCCCGCGACGCTGCTGATTCTCTACTTTGCCGTACCGTTTGCTTGGGAGTCGGTTCGCAATCAGGAAGTCTCAAACAATGCTGGCGGACTGATCGTATGGCCCGCAAAAATTCTTATCCCGATTGGTTTTCTGCTGCTAACGCTGCAGGGCATATCCGAGCTGATCAAGCGCGTTGGATTTCTGAAGGGCCAAATCGATGCCAGCGTTTTCGAGAAGCAGAGCACGACCCCCGCAGAAGAAATCGAGGCGATCAAAGCCGCCAATAACCTGAACTGATCTGAATCGAGGCGCCTCATGACTGAATTTCTGATTGCGAACATGGCACCCATCATGTTCGCCACACTGGTGATATTCCTGCTATCGGGCTTCCCCGTAGCTTTCTCGCTGGCCGCCAATGGCTTGATGTTCGGACTGGTCGGTATCGAGGTGGGACTTCTCAAGCCCGAGTTGCTGCAGGCGCTGCCCAATCGCCTGTTCGGCATCATGGCAAACGACACGCTTCTGGCCATTCCCTTCTTTACCTTCATGGGCCTGATTCTCGAACGATCGGGGATGGCTGAGGACCTGCTCGACACCATAGGCCAGTTGTTCGGGCCGCTGCGCGGCGGTGTCGCCTACGCGGTGATCTTTGTGGGTGCACTTCTGGCGGCGACCACCGGTGTTGTAGCTGCCTCGGTGATCTCGATGGGCCTGATTTCGCTCCCCGTGATGCTGCGCTATGGCTACGATCGCCGCATCGCCTCGGGTGTGATCGCTGCATCGGGCACACTTGCGCAGATCATTCCACCCTCACTGGTTCTGATTGTGATGGCGGATCAGCTGGGACGCTCGGTAGGTGACATGTATCAGGCGGCTTTCCTGCCTGGCTTGCTTCTGACCGTAATGTATGCGCTCTATGTGATGGCGATATCGATGATACGCCCGGGAGCGCTACCAGCTTTGCCCATCGAAGCTCGCAATTTGCGAGAAAGTGATGGCAGCAGTGGCATCCTGTCGCTATTCGCCGTCATTGGCGCCGGTGTGCTTGCCGGGTGGTTGTTCAAAACATTCTACCTGGTGACCAAACCTGCCCTGAAAGCGGATGAAGCCATCGTTTACAGCGGCGTAATTGCCGTTATCCTGACCTACGGACTCGCCTTACTCAACAGTAAACTCAAGCTGGGTCTGTTGTCCAAACTGGCGGAGAAAGTTGTACTGGTACTCGTACCACCGCTGGCCCTAATCTTTCTCGTACTTGGCACGATCTTCGTTGGTATCGCGACGCCCACCGAGGGTGGCGGTATGGGCGCACTCGGCGCCATGATCCTTGCGTTGATGAACCGTCGTCTGACCGGGGATCTGCTGAAGCAAGCGATGAATTCCACCACGCGGCTTTCCTGCTTCGTGCTGTTCATCCTGATTGGCTCCAGTGTATTTTCACTGGTCTTCCGGGGCGTGAATGGCGATCTCTGGGTAGAACATCTGCTGACCTCACTTCCCGGCGGTACCGCAGGCTTTCTGATTGTCGTGAACATTCTGTTCTTTGGCCTGGCATTCTTCCTGGATTTCTTCGAACTGGCCTTCATTCTGGTACCACTGGTCGGCCCCGTCGCCGACAAACTGGGCATTGATCTGATCTGGTTTGGTGTGCTCTTGTCGGTGAACATGCAAACCTCATTCATGCACCCGCCTTTCGGGTTTGCGCTGTTTTACCTGCGCTCAGTCGCACCTAAAGAAGTCAAAACCAGTGATATTTACTGGGGTGCAGTACCTTTCGTAGGAATTCAAGTACTCATGGTCGCGTTAATCATCGCCTTCCCGGCACTGATTTCTGTGGGTACTAAAACGGACATGAAAGAGCAGATCGAATTGAATATCGATATGTCGGGCGACAGCCTAGATGATTTGAGCAACACCGACTTCTCGTTCGATAGCGATAAAGGTGGTGGTGATATCAAGCTGGATATGGACCCTTCACCCGAGAAAAAATAAACCCGCTTGAACCAAAAAAAATCCCGCCGTAGCGGGATTTTTCAAGCTCAGGCAATGAATGAGCCGTTTTATTTCCGGCTAATCAAATAAGCCTGCATAGGCGTCTCGGCAACTGAGTACCAATTATTCTGATCCTGACGGAAGCGACGCCATGGATCCAACACCTTTTTGAATTTCGGATTCTTTGCCGCTTCCTCCTCGAAGACTTCGAGGGCTGCTTTGTGGCAGGCATCCATAATCGGCTTGGAGAATGAACGCACCTTCACGCCGTTCTTGATCAGCCGGGCCAGTGCAGCCGGATTGCGCGCGTCGTACATGGCCTGCATGGTGACGTGGGCTTCGTAGGTCGCCACCTCCAGGGCTGCCTGATAGTCCTTGGGCAGCTTGTCCCACTCTTTTTGATTCACGTAGAAGGACAACTGCGCGCTGGCTTCCCACCAACCGGGTGCGTAATAAAACGGTGCGACTTTGTTGAATCCCAGCTTTTCGTCATCGTAGGGCCCAATCCATTCGGCGGCATCGATGGTGCCTTTTTCGAGGGCAGGATAAATATCGCCACCCGCAATTTGTTGGGGAACGACACCCAGGCGCTGCATGACACGGCCCGCAAAGCCACCCACGCGCATTTTCAGCCCGTTCAGGTCCTGCGGTGAATTGACTTCCTTGCGGAACCAGCCACCCATTTGGCAACCGGTGTTACCGCCCATGAAATTCACGATACCGTAGTCGTGGAAGAACTCACGCATGAGCTGCCGGCCGCCACCTTGATCCATCCAGGCGGTTTGCTGTCGCGATGTCATGCCAAAGGGTATCGAGGTGTCGAAGGCGAAGGTCGCATCCTTGCCAAAGTAGTAGTAAGAAGCCGAGTGACCTATCTCTACCGTGCCCGCCTGTACGGCATCAAGCACTTGAAGCGCCGGTACGATTTCGCCGCCGGGGAATACACGAATGTTGAATTTTCCATCCGTTAGCTGAGCAACGCGCTTTGCAAGAATCTCGGACGCACCGAAGATAGTATCGAGCGACTTGGGAAAGCTGGAAGCCAGTCGCCAGTTAATGGTTGGATTCGTCTGCGCTATCGCGGGCGCCGCCACAATGCCGACCACTGCGCCAGCAGCAGCTTTTTTAATGAAAGCACGACGTGTCATGAGTATGTCCCCTTCTCCCAGTCTGAAAATAAAGCGCCAGGCCGCCGATCGGGATTATTGCGAGCCCGCACCCTCGTTGTTAAAACAATGGCAATTCTAGGAGGGTGACTTCAAATACAGCAATAGGGAGATCAGTGCAAACATGCATCTGTTGTTTGCGCGCACTGTCTGAAACATTTCTGCACAGTTAATAAAAATTTCCTACCGCTACCGTGAATAAAACCACGAGGAAAGAGATGTCGTAAAACTGCATCAATTCATGGGAAAAATGCCAGAAAAATTGAGGGCACCGAAGTTACCTGATATTTCTGAAGAGAATAAATACGGCGTAAATTTCGCAAGCACTCTTGCGACCCATCAGTTTGGTCGAAAGCAAACTAGCGGCATTGAACGTTTGCAGACGAGAGAAATGGCAGACCGAAGAGACACGCTCTGAAGAAAAATGCAGGCACGGTCCGCGGTTTTTATAGCCGCTACCGTGCCTGGCAGATATTGCAGAGTGAAGGATGAATGCGTTTTCAGACTTTTCAACCGCCGGCGATCGTCATCGAACTGATCAAGATGGAACCGGTCTTCTTGGTACCACGCACCAGGACGTCATCACCAACGGCGACGATGTCTTTGAACATTTCCTTGAGGTTGCCAGCAATCGTGATTTCTTCGACGGGGTATTGGATCACGCCTCGCTCAACCCAATAGCCTGATGCACCACGGGAGTAATCGCCTGTCACGTAATTGACGCCATGGCCCATCAGCTCAGTCACCAGCAAACCTGTATCAAGCTTTCTGAGCATGGTGTTGAAATCATCACCAGTGCGCGTGGTCGACGACACAATCTGGAGGTTGTGCGACCCCCCGGCATTACCCGTCGTCGGCATGCCCAGCTTGCGAGCGGAGTAGGTGGACAGGAAATATCCCTGCACAATACCTTTGCTGACTACGTCCCGACGGTGTGTTCGCACACCCTCTTCATCGAAAGGCGAAGATCCGACTGCACCTGGCACGTGGGGATCTTCGATGATTTGTATATCCGGTCCGAAGACAGCCGTCCCCAGAGAATCGGTCAGGAAGGTGGATTTTCTATACAGCGCGCCGCCGGAGACAGCCTGTACAAACGACCCCAGCAAGCCGGCTGCCAGAGGCGCTTCAAAAAGTACCGGGCATTTGCGCGTGTCGAGCTTGCGCGCATTCAGCCGCGACAGAGCGCGCTCGGCCGCATAGCGTCCGATGGCTTCAGGTTGCGCGAGCTTCGTCGGATTGCGATCGGATGAGTACCAATCATCGCGCTGCATGTTATTGCCCTTGCCCGCGATAGGCGATACGGAGAGTGAATGACGCGAATACGGGTAGCCACCCATAAAACCGCGGGTATTGGCCATCACGAAATGCGACTGCTGTGCATAGGTGTTGGCACCCTCGCTGTTGGTAATTCGTTTGTCGACCGCAAACGCCGCCGCTTCGGCGCGCTGCGCCAGCGCGACGGCTTGCTCGGCAGTCAATGTCCAGGGATGAAAAAGCTCGAGATCACGCGGATGCATCTCAAGAAACTCCGCGTCGGGCAAGCCAGCGCAATCATCTTCAGCGGTGAAACGCGCAATGTTATAGGCAGCCTCAACCGTATCTTTGAGCGATTGCTTGGAAAAATCCGAGGTACTCGCATTACCACGACGAATGGCGCGATCATGACCAAGATAGACGGTCACGCCTATGCCCTTATCCTTGTTTTGTTCTATGGTTTCGATCTGTCCTTTGCGCACCGTGACAGACAAGCCTTGGCCTTCGCTGATCTCGACAGCTGCGTCCGAGGCGCCTTTCTCTTTTGCAAAGCGCAGCACATCCTCAGCAATCTCTTTGAGTTGATCCTGGCTGTGGCTGAAAAATGATTGGGTCATGGGGCGTTTTCCGGGAGTCAGGGTCAAAGCGGGTATCATAGCAGCCGTTCAAGAATGCCATAGGCCGTCCATCATGCCCAACGCCAACCGGGGCGCAGTCGGATTCCAATCCAGTGAATTCGAACAGCAATACGATCGCCCGTCCAAATCCCAACTCAAGCGCGAAATGACTGCTCTGCAAAAGCTGGGCGAAACACTGGTCAACGCAGCGCGCGATCGTGTCAAGCGCATACCCATGCCCGAAGACGTACTGGAAGCCATCCTGATCTGCCAGCAAATCAGCGACCACGAAGGACGCCGCAGGCAGCTGCAGTATGTGGGCAAGAAAATGCGCACACTGACCGAAGAAGAAGTGAGCGTGATACAAACTGCGGTCGATGGCTGGCGTGGTACATCACGCGCTGAGGCCGCCGCCTTGCATGCCATTGAACGACAGCGCGATCGTCTACTGGAAGATGACAGCACCATCACCGAATTGCGCGCACGCCATCCCGACCTCGATGTACAGCATCTGCGTACGCTGGTGCGCAATGCGCGAAAAGAACAAGCTGAAAAAAAACCGCCGAAAGCTTATCGCGAAATATTTCAGCTGCTGAAATCACTCCAAGGCGAAACTCAGTCCCCGACCGAATCAGAACAACATGACGAAGAAAACCCGTAATCACCCCGACGAGTTGCTCATTGGACTGGTCTCGATATCAGACCGCGCATCAACCGGCGTCTATGAAGATCAGGGCGTACCCGCCTTGCGCGACTGGTTCTCGCAAGCCATCAGCAGCCCCTGGCAGATGGAGACCCGCCTGATCCCCGATGAACAGGCATTGATAGAAAAAACACTGATTGAATTGGTCGACGAAGTCGGCTGTGATCTGGTGCTGACCACGGGCGGTACTGGCCCGGCGCGACGCGATGTGACACCCGAAGCCACATTGGCCGTCGCCACCAAAGTCATGCCGGGCTTTGGTGAACAGATGCGACAAATCAGTCTGCGCTTTGTACCTACCGCGATTCTGTCGCGCCAAGTGGCGGTGATCCGCGAGGCGCATGATCATGCGGCGCTCATCATGAATCTTCCGGGCCAGCCAAAGTCCATACGCGAAACACTGGAAGGACTGCGCGACGATCAAGGCCAATCCCTTGTTGGTGGCATTTTTGCTGCCGTGCCCTATTGCATTGATCTGATTGGCGGGCCTTACATAGAAACTCACGAGACCGTGTGCAAAGCCTTCCGCCCCAAATCGGCGATCCGCGCAAAGTAACGACAAAAATAACATTCGATCCCACCATGACTACCCTGCCCTACCTCGAAACCATTGAGCTAAGCACCACCGAACATCCTGAAGCTGCAGTGATCTGGATGCATGGCCTTGGTGCCGATGGCAATGACTTTGTACCCATCGTGCGTGAACTTGATCTTGCTGGCTGTCCTGGCATACGTTTCATTTTCCCGCACGCCGAGACTATGCCGGTGACGATTAACGGCGGCTATGTGATGCGAGCCTGGTATGACATTCTGGGCATGGATCTCGTGCGCCGCGAAGATGAAGCAGGTTTGCGTCAATCACAAGCACGTATCGAGCAGTTGATAGCGCGTGAGGTAGACCGGGGCATTCCGTCATCCCGCATTGTTCTGGCTGGCTTCTCGCAGGGCTGCGCGATGACGCTGCAAACCGGTCTGCGCTATCCGCAGCAACTGGCGGGTCTGCTCTGTTTATCCGGCTATCTGCCGCTTGCCGATTCAATCGCTGAGGAACGTCATCCGGCAAATCAGCACACCCCTATCTTCCTGGCACATGGTCGGGGCGATGGTGTCGTCACGATTGACCGGGCAGAGGCTTCGCGTGACCGTTTGCGTGAGCAGGGTTATGACATCGAGTGGCATGACTACCTGATGCAGCACTCTGTCTGCGAAGAAGAAATCACCGATATTGGGCACTGGCTCAGACGCGTTTTAAGCTAACGGCTGAAAAAGGCCGCCTTTTTCTTATCCTGCTGACGGAAGAATATCGATCCGCAGGATAAAGCGAAGACACTCGACCCCGCCTGCAACCCGACTTCATTCCCTTTATGATGGCGCATCGCAAATACTTCTCCGAGGATTCGCCATGCCCCATTACCTTCTCGTTTCTGTGCGACTTTTGCTCGCAACCCTCCTGCTGAACCTGAACTTATCGGCTCAGGCTGCCTCCGATCTGAGTTGCACGATTACCGGGGTCTCGGAGGTAACCACTGAGGGATCACTCGAGGCACTGGCTGGCCAAAAAAATTACTACGAGACAGCTGCAGGGGCCGAATTCATCGTTCAACGCGACAAGGGATTGATGATGGGGCGGTTTGTCAGCAACGTGGGTTGGAAAGTCAGCGTGCTCGATGCCGGCTCTGCGCAGAACTCATACAAGGTGATCGCCACTCGTCCGGGTGGCCGGGTACAAAGTCAGTTTTTTGAAGTTCGATTACAGGAGAAAGGCGAGAAAAAGCCTTTCATTCTGGTCGCAGCAGAGATACTTCATGGCTATTGCAAGATGTAGAATAGGGACAATGACGTAAGCGCCCCGGCCACGGAGCACACGATAAAAAAAGAATGAACGAGACCCTCATCCCGCCAGAGACGCGCACTGCACCACAGGCAGCCTTCAGCGTGCTTTTCCTCTGCATGGGCAACATATGTCGCAGTCCAACGGCGCACGGTGTCTTCCGGCATATGGTCAAAGAGGCACAGCTCGAACGTATCGTCAGTATCAGTTCCGCCGGCACCCACAACTACCACCCTGGCAGTCCCCCTGACCACCGAAGTCAGCACACCGCGGCACGGCGCGGCTATGATTTATCCGACTTGCGTGCACGTCAGATCACCGAGACAGATTTCATCATGCATGATTTACTGCTGGCCATGGACTGGGACAATCTCGCGCTGGCTGAACAGGCGTGTCCACCGACTATGCGCCACAAACTCAGGCGACTGACGGAATTTTGTCAACAGCACGATGCAACCGTAGTACCTGACCCGTATTATGGTGGTGACGAAGGCTTCACGCAGGTTCTCGATTTGATCGAAGACGCCTGCAGCGGCTTGTTGGATCATGTGCGCCAACAACTGCACCAACCCACGGGACGGACTGATAACTTGGGAGATCGTCGATGAACAAAACAATCACTGCTTTATTGGCTCTGATCGTTCTGGCAGGACTCCTTATCATCGCGCAGATGAATGGCCTGCTCGATCTAAATATCGGTGGAAAAAAACCGGGCTATCAAAACAAAGGCAAACTCGACGTCGTTTGCGATCTTGACGTCAGCAAACCAACTGACAATCTCGCTCAGCCATTCGAGACGACGCGAGTCACGATGCCAGCGCAATTCGATTTTGATGAAAATACCGGTTGGTACACCGGGGAGTACACGATCTCCATGAACCGCAAAGGGACTTTGCACGTGCAGGATGATTTGCTCAAAGTCAGTCGTCCGGCTTTGTTCAAACGTCACGGACTGATTATCACGGGCGAGCATTTCACACTCAATCGCAGGAATGGGGAATTCAAGCAGTGGCTTGATCTCGACGGTGGAAAACGCCTGGATCTGATCGCGGGTCGCTGCAAACGCACGACCAATGCGCCATTCTGAATGGCGACATGCCGAGGGCCTCTCGGCCTCGCTGCTGCCTTTGACAAATGGGGTGGGCACATCTATGTCCATCGCTATCATTCCCAATGACAGACCCGACTGAAGAAGCAAGCGATACCCGTCCGCTGGTCATCGCGCTGTCCGGAACCCTATCACTGGCCGTGGCCATGGGCATAGGACGTTTCGCGTTCACACCGCTCATGCCGATGATGCTGCAGGACGGCTTGCTTAATCTTGAGAGCGCAAGCTGGCTAGCCAGCGCGAATTATTTTGGCTATCTGCTGGGCGCGATTCTTTGCACACTGCAGCCCACGCTATGGTTACAGCGCGGCTGGCCACCCCTGCCCGTCGCACCCATGGTACGCGCGGGTCTGCTGCTTACTTGCCTGCTCACCGCACTGATGTCGGCCGAGACACCTGCCGCCTGGCCCTGGCTGCGATTTATCGCTGGCGTCATTACTGCGGTCGCTTTCGTCTATACGAGTACCTGGTGTCTGGGTCGTTTGTCGCGGATGAATCTGCCATCAGCCGGAGGGATTGTGTACGCAGGGCCCGGCGTTGGCATCGCCACCAGCGGACTGCTTGCCAGCGTGATGGTGCAATTGGACTGGCACTCCCGAGCAGGCTGGATCGCGTTTGCCCTGCTGGCAGCATTCATGACCGCTCTTGTGTGGCGTGTGTTCCGAAGTGATGCAGGACTACCGAAGCCCGCACAAGCCCATGAACTCTCAGCAAACGGTGGCAGCCTGACCGAAAAAGCGGCACTCACGATTGCCTATGGACTCGCAGGATTCGGTTACATCATCACCGCGACCTTCTTGCCGGTGATTGCGCGCACGGCGATGCCGGATTCAGTCTGGCCCGACCTGTTCTGGCCGATGCTGGGTATCGCCGTTGCCTTCGGCGCCATCATGGCCTCGCGAATTCCAGCACGTTTCGATCAACGTTATCTGCTGCTGGTTTGTTATCTGATACAGGCCGCTGGGGTGGCCATCAGCAACTGGATGCCTACGCTCTCGGGTTTTGCCCTGGGCAGCCTCTTGGTGGGATTGCCATTTACCGCGATTACTTTTTTCGCGATGCAATTGGGAAGAAAGCTGCATCCGCAGTCAGCGCCAGCCATTATTGGCATGCTATCGGCTGCGTTCGGTTTTTGTCAGATCATCGGTCCACCAGTGGCAGCACTGCTGCTCGCACGAGCCAGCAGCCATGCTGAAGGATTTACGTGGTCGCTCGATATCGCGGCAACTACGCTGGTCTTTGGCGCATTGATTTTCGGATGGATGGCGAAGGTATTTCCGGACAAAGGAAATATTACCCAGCCAGGATAGCGATGCAAACTGCTGCTCGCAAAAGCGGGCGTCAGGAAGGCGGAGGATCGTTGTAGAGCACGGTAATGCTGATGCGGCGATTACGCGGATCGGCAGGATTATTGGGTGCAAAAGGGGCCGTATCGGCCACGCCCTCGACGCGAGCAAACCGTCCGCTCGACATGCCTGCCTGCTCCAGCATGCGGCGCGTGGCCTCTGCGCGCTCTATGGACAATGACCAGTTCGTCCTGTCACTACCCTCGGGAAACGGGGTACTGTCGGTATGGCCCTTCACCGCCATTTTGTTTGGCATACCCGCCAATGATTTCGCCACCTCATTGATGAGTGCTCGTGCGCGCGGATCCATGGCCGCATTGCCACTGCCAAACATGGAGAAATTGGCCTTGTCGATGATATCGATGCGCAGTCCGTCCTTCTCCCTTGTGAACGTGACCTGACTCTTGAGATCCGCCAGCTGCTGATTTAGCGAGAGCCGCTCGTCAATTTCTTTTTCCAGCTTGTCGAGTTTTTCTTTCTCGGCTTGTGCTGCGATTTGCTGCTTTTGTTCCTCGGTCAGATTTTTCGCATACTTCGGATGCGGCTTGTCGTCCGGTGAAGTGCCCTGGTCTTCGTTCGGGCCGGCTTCAGACCGTGGCGTCACGCGCTCCATTACGGCTTCCTGCTGGGGCGTGTCCGGTATGCCATCCGGATCCACGATGGAACGGCCGCCAAACATGCCGTTTGATCCTGCTGTCTCGCCCATCGCCGCTTCCTTGCGGTCAGTAGGCTGGAAATATTCCGCGATGCCCTGACGCTGTTCTTCGGGGGTTGCACCCAGCAACCACATCAACAAAAAGAAGGCCATCATCGCCGTCATCATGTCGGCCAGCGCAATCTTCCACGCACCGCCGTGAGCACCCGCGTGCCCCTCTTCGACCACCTTCTTCCATTTAACCGGTGGTTTCGGCGGCTCGTCCGATTCCGGCTCTGGCGCGGGCGCTGCGTCAGCCGCCGCAGCGGCGTCGGCGGCCGGGACTTCTTCTTCGGGCTTTTTGTCTTCTTCTGCCATGGTGGGATGCGGTTTCTATGCGGCGCGGTCGGCGCTAACGGTCAATAGCTTGAATCGGCAAACGACGCCGCAACTGAAGTGATGCTTGGCAGAAATATAAGCGAAAAGCCCAAGGACTGTCGAACTTTCACGCTTATCAGAAAAGCATGAATTCAATTTGGCCCACGCTCCTCTTTCGGCACTTGTTCGATCCGCACGACCCCGACAGGCGCGGCCGCGTCGGCGGCTGTTCTCGGCCACAAAAAAAGCGTGTGACCAAATGTAACGCCTTCTGTCCGGCAATCACTTCTTGCCTAAATTACTTCCATGCCGCCAAGGCAGAAATAAACTGATCCCAGGGAGGGATAATGAAAAACCCATTGAATGCACTCCTGCCACTCGCGCTGATCGCCACATGGCCATTGGCACACTCTCAGGAAACAGCCCGCGTCGTTTCCAGCACACCCATCACTCAGCAAGTCACCGTACCCCGCCAGATATGCAGTGAAACCCAAATACTGGTCCAGCAACCCCGATCGGGTGCCGGCGCCACAGTCGGCGCCCTGACCGGCGGCATTATCGGTAGTCAGTTTGGCCGCGGCTCAGGGCGTGCGGCGGCCACCGCGCTCGGCGTGATAAGCGGTGCCATTCTGGGCGATCAGCTGGAGGGCGAGCCAGCTCCAGTCACCAGAACCGCCAACAGCTGCACCCAGCAGATCACCTATGAAAACCGGGTCGTTGGCTACAACGTCGTTTACGAATATGCAGGTCGCCAGTACACCACTCAGATGAATAGCGATCCGGGATCCCAATTAACCATTCAGGTGACACCAGCTAACGGTGACATGCAGGTCTACACGACGCCAGCACCGCCACCACCCGTGGTTGTTCAGGCGCCTGTACAAGTACAAAACTACCCGCCGGTGGTGGTGACTCCCGTGTACCGTCCTCCGGTGTATTACAACCCGCCCATGTACGGCGTCCCAACGATCAGTTTTCGCTGGGGTCGTGGCGGCTACGATAGGCACGACTACGGGCGTGGTCGCTGGCACGGACATCGCGATGATGACTATCAAAGGCTCTGGCGATGAAGCGCCAGGCGCACTGACCCCGTCCTTCATTTGATTCAGCGGTGCCTGCGGTCCCACAGGGGCTGACTGCACCGTTTTTGTTTTCCCCGTCACCCGGCCTGCTTGCCTCGCCTGCACGTATACTCCTGACTGACGGCAGCGACGCTGCCTACTTCTCAACTGGCCACGACAAAAAAAATGAAGGCAGGTCTGATTGGCATCGGGTCCATGGGCATGGCCATGGCACTCAATCTTCACCGCAAAGGCCTGCGGGTTTTCGCGCACGACATCCGCCCCGAGGCATTGCAAGCAGCCAGTACCGCTGGCATCGATGTTTGTGCCAGCCCTGCAGAGCTCGCACAAAATACCGACCTGATCATCGTGGTGGTGGTTAATGCCAAACAGGTTGATGAGGTTTTGTTTGGCATTCAGGGTGTCACCAGCGTACCTGGCGAAGGTAAAACAGTCATGCTGTGCCCGACCATTGCGCCGGAAGATACGCTGGCCATCGCAGAACGATTGACGAGTCTTGGCCTCGGGGTCATTGATGCACCCATCTCCGGTGGCCCCGTACGCGCTGAAGCAGGCACCATGAGCATCATGCTGGCCGGAGCCGATGAACTTATCGCACGCAATCAAGCGGTGCTTGATGCCCTATCCGACAAAATTTTTCGTCTTGGCGCACGCATAGGCGATGGCGCGAGATACAAGCTGGTCAACAATCTCCTCGCAGGTATCAATCTGATCGCAGCAGCCGAAGTCATTGCGCTGGGCACGCGACTCGGCCTCGATCAGCAAAAACTCCTGGCGCTGATGAGTGCCTCCAGCGGCCAGTCAATGATGCTGGAAGATCGCATGACGCGCGCGTTGGCTAATGATTACGCACCTCGGGCCCACGCACACATTCTGACCAAAGACGTCGCACTGGGTGTCGCGATGGCCGCCAAAGCAGGTCAGGAAACGCCACTGGCCGCCTACGCACTCGAAATTTTCAAAGCGACGCTGGCGAGCGGTTATGATTCGCTGGATGATGCGGCAGTGCTGAAGATTCTTTTGTAAGACCAATAGGGAGCTGCTGAAGAATCACCGCTTCCATAGAACGCGACAAGACCCAAAATAAAAAAGGAGACCACGATGGAACGACGTAAATTCATTCAGGCGGCCGGCGGCGCGGCCGCAGCGGCAGTCGCGGCGTCCGCTTCAGCAGAATCACTCCCCACCCTGACGTGGCGCATGGCGTCGAGCTTTCCCAAATCGCTGGATACTTTGTTTGGTGGTGCCGAGTTTTTTGCCCAGCGGGTAGCTGAACTCACCCAAGGCAAATTCACGATACGCGCGTTTCCAGCTGGTGAGATCGTGCCAGCGTTTCAGGTGCTCGATGCAGTACAAAACGGCACCATTGAAATGGGCCATACACCACTCTATATTTACTTCGGCAAGGATCCTACATTCACCTTCGATACCTGCGGTCCTTTCGGCATGAACTCCCGTCAACAGACCGCGTGGTATACCGCGGGTGGCGGCCGGGAAATCTTCATGGAATTCCTGAAAAGCTACGGCATCACGACTCTGCCCTGCGGTAATACAGGCTGTCAGATGGGCGGCTGGTTCCGCAAGGAGATCAAGGGTCTGGAAGACATGTCAGGCCTGAAAATGCGCGTGGGTGGATTCGGCGGTCGCATCTTGCAAAAGCTGGGCGTGGTTCCACAGCAGATCCCTGCGGGCGACATCTACCCCGCACTGGAAAAAGGCACGATTGACGCAGCAGAATTCGTTGGCCCCTACGATGATGAGAAGCTGGGCTTCGATCGCGTTGCGCCTTATTACTACACCCCAGGCTGGTGGGAAACTGGCTCGCATCTGTCGCTCATCATCGGCAACAAGCAGTGGAATGCCTTGCCCCAGCTCTACCGCGCGGCGCTGACCGCTGCCTCCTATGAGGCGCATGTGATGGTGCAAGCCAAATACGACGTTCGCAATCCGCAGGCGCTGGCACGACTGATCAAGCGCGGCGTCAA
>JBDKLM010000066.1:0-28862 GCA_039806005.1 Pseudomonadota bacterium | reverse complement strand
AGGCTAAAAATGAAATCAGCGGCAACAGAAAAGTTCACAAAGTTGAACTTAAACCAAATTGTTTTGGCAATTAGCTCTGCATTTATATCGGTCGGTGCGCAAGCGCAGGCAACAGACTCAGCTAAGAGTCTTCCTCCGGTCACGGTTAGTGCGGATCGAGAAAGCAGTTACGTTCTTACAACGACGAACTCAGCCACCAAGACTGATACTCCTCTAAAGGAGCTTCCGGTCTCGGTTCACGTCGTCACTGATGATTTGATTCGGGATTTGGCGATTGTGAAGCCAAGTGAGCTTGTGAGTTTGGTGCCTAACGTCCAGCAGGTTGTTGGTTATGGTGGGGTGGGATCCCAATGGTTCACCATTAGAGGGTTCAGCAATGGATCTGTGAATTACAGAAACGGCTATCGATCATCAGACATGTATGCCCCCAGGGATATGGCTAATGTCGAGCGCATTGATTTTGTCATGGGCCCGTCATCTGCAATCTATGGAAACGCACCCCCAGCCGGTGCAGTCAACACAATCACCAAGACTCCGTTTTTTGGTAATGCAAATAATGTCACCTTCAGCGCTGGTAGTTGGTCGAGCATGCGCGGCACAGGTGATTTCAACTGGTCAAGCGGTGATTTGGCGGTGCGCCTGAATGTGGCATCAGATAAAGCCAATAGTTTTATTGACTACGAGAAGCCACAAAATACGTTGCTTGCACCTTCATTTTTATATCGTATAGACAGTGGAACAGAGATCATGTACGCGATGGAGTATTTCAAGACGCGCGTCGATGGGTTCTCAAATGGCCTTCCAATGGCAGATGGCGTCTTTGATCTTCGCAAAGGCGCCACATCAAGCATGCCATGGGCTCAGTTTAACAATGAAAACTTATCTCATCGGGTTGAATTCAAGACAAGATTAAATGAGGACTGGGTATTTAGGCAGGGGATATATTCGGAGCGGACGCAACAAAACTTTCGTGGAGTCTCGCCAGATTTCGTCCGATATTCTGCAGGCACTTCAGTAAACAACTATAGTCTTATTTACAATGCAGGTCCCAAAAATGACCACGATACCGATGTGATTCAATCGGAGTTGAATGGCTCGATAGATTTGCTTGGGCAACGACACAAAGCGGTTCTTGGCTATGAATTTGCAAAATCTAGGTTTACATATTCAAACTATAACGAATCTTACTCTTCTGCAGGAACTTTTGGTTCTCCAACCGGAGTGAATAGCTTTACTGGTGAGGTTTATCTTTCTCAATCGACCAGTAAAACTAACGCCATTTATTTGAATGACCAATTCAAGCTCGGCCAACTCAATGTTTTATTAGGGCTACGTAATGATTGGATCGAAACATCAGATCTGACGTCGTCCCAGCGCAATAACGCATTGACATCCAGGGTCGGTTTTCTATATCCCCTTACTACTCAGACGTCTATCTACTACAGCTTCGGTCAATCCTTTGTGCCGAATTTGGGTACTTCTATCTCGGGTGGTGTACTTGATCCAGAAAAGGGTACTCAAAACGAGATTGGGATCAAGCATTCGGTGACGCCAAATTTAGATGCCACAGTAGCAGTATTCGATATAGTGAAATCAAATGTTGCTAGATCAGCCCCACCATTTTTTGTTTTGGACGGAGAGCAGAAAAGTCGAGGGATTGAAGCAACTCTAAATGGCCGTTTGACATCGTCACTTCAATTGATAGCCAATGTAAGTCATATGGACTATGCAAAAATTTCCGCAGGCGATAACGCAGGCAACTCACTTTATGGAGTCCCCAAAAATGCTTTCAATGTTTGGGCTGTTCAGGGCATCAAGAGTGAACTTCCGGGCTCACTTTCTATTGGACTTGGCATTTCCTCTGTCAGTGCCCGACCAGCAGACTCCCTTAATTCAGGATTTAAATTGCCCTCATATACAAAGTTTGATGCAGGTATTTTTTATAAACATCAAAAGACAAGGTATGCACTCAATTTTAAGAACCTCAATGATGCTAAGGTGTATGACACTGCAGATAGTTACTTCGTACAGCGTCAAACACCACGAAGTGTAGTCGCTTCAGTAATGATAGATTTCTAAAATATGCGTAGTTGGCTTGTTAAGACCCATCGTTACCTAGCGTTGACGGTGGGCATTTTTTTTGTTTTTTTGGGCTTAACTGGTTCAATTCTCGCCTTCTATCCTGAGTTAGACAGACTTCTTAATCCTAATCTAAATATTCGCTCATCGGAAAAAATACAAAGCTTAGATCTTGTCCTTAATAATGCAAAATCAGTATTTCCGGATAAATTTCTACATTCGGTTTTCTTGGCATCCGATAGCGCCAGTTTCCATCAGGTCTGGTTTACGCCATCAGATAAAGACTCATCTTTGATGTGGGAAGTGATGGTGGATCCTGCGACTGCGGAGGTTATTGGCCATCGTCAGGCAGTTCCGGTGTACGAATTCACGCGTGAAAATTTGGTAAACACTATCTACACCTTGCATCTTTTGATTTTTGTCGGATCGCTAAGTTACATTTTTCTGGGTATTTGTGGCGTTTTTCTCTTGATGACGCTGATCATTGGCGTTTGGCTTTGGTGGCCTACTCAAAAGACTCTTCTACTTTCCTTGTCATTGAAAAAAGGAGCGAGTTCATTTCGAAGAGCTTTTGATCTTCATCGAGTATTCGGGGTCTATGGTTTTGCTGTCATTTTTATCATCGGCGTTTCAGGGACCTATTTGGCATTGCCGGAGCAGGTTCAGTCCATTTTAGGTGTGCAAGATGAGCGACCACGCATTACTGTTTCGGCTAGTGCAGGGAAGGGTGAGAGTCAAGATTTGGGTAGTTTACTCAGCCATGCTTCATCTCTTGTCGATGAACGGCTTAAGATGAAGTCCGTCTGGATGCCTAGGGGTTCATCGAATTTCTGGCGATTCACCTACATAGATCCTACAAATATTGGATACGCCGGTTCTGAAGTCATTTTAATGCTCGATGCGCAATCAGGTACCTTGGCTAGGAGCATGAGCTATGAGACCGATTCAGGCATTCAACGCGTCTTGCGCTGGCAGCTCCCTCTTCACTCGGGGAAGGCTTTTGGATTCTGGGGGCGTACAGCGGTATTTTGCTCAGGATTTGTACCGCTTGTTCTTTTTATTTCGGGCGTAATTATTTGGAGACGTAAGCGAGCAGTCCTGCGGCATAACTTGACTTCGAATCTACCGTAATTCGAATCCCCGACCCCACCAAAAAAAGTGGGGCGGAAAACTGAGCGAGTTAGTTAAACAATCCCTTCTTGGCCGCCAATAGATATTGCAATGTCAAAAGAGCGGATGAATAATAATGTCAAAATTTTAATATTCAGGTGTGCACGAGAATTAATTCAAGGCCCACCCTGATGTGGCAAAATGTGGTTATGCAGACTCTACGCAACTCCAAACTAATCGCCAGCCTAGTGTTGGTGTGGTTTGCCTTGTTCTTGGGTTCTGCAATCGCCTCTTCAGTTATCAAACCCAGCAGCATGCAATTGGTTTGCTCCGCAGGAGGCGGTCTCAAGATGGTGGATACGAGTGGGAGTGATGAAGGAGGGGTCAAAGCCCCTACAGGCATGGATTGCCCCTTGTGTGCCTCAGTCATCGCTCTGCCATCTTCTGTTGCGACTCACTTTGAAAAGTATTCTCCTTTAGCGTACGCTCTGCATCCAATTGCAGCGGCACACATCGCTTCCGTTACTGCCCCGCCGCTGCCGTCGCGCGGTCCTCCTACTCTCTCCCTGTAACTCTCCAAGACCTCTTTAATCTTGGTGTTCGACTCCATCTGTTGAAAAGCAGGTGGGATTTTTGTCGTGTTCGTTCAGGAATTCTTATGAAAATCAAATTTTCTTCCCGCGGTGCTTATCGCGGCATTTCACTCGCTATCGCGGCTATTTGTTTTTGGATGGCTTGGGCTATCGGATACAGCCAAGGCATTGATACGACTCGCCCACAAATGACGCTCGTCCCCATCGAGAAATAACAATTTTTTGGAAATTACGCCATGAAGAAATTCAATCTCAAACCCATCGCGACCGTGCTTCTCTCGATCGGATCAGTTGCATATGCCCAAACCCCAACTTTGCCAGATGTCGTTGTGACAGGAAGTCCAATTATTGAATCCAATAACGTGGATATGTTCTCAGGCTTGAACACGCGACTTACCGAATCCCAGATTAAAGACTTGGGTGCATTGGATCTTGCGGCTGCTCTGCGTATGACGCCAGGTGTCCAGATTTCTCGCTACAACGAAGTTGGTTCATACAGCGGCGACCAGGGTGGCAACGTCTATATCCGTGGTCTTGGTGCCAGCCGTCCCGGCAGTGAAATCAAAACTTATTTTGACGGTATCCCTGTCTATATGGGTCTTTGGAACCACCCCTTGATGGATCTGTTACCACTCAATGGCGTTCAATCAGTGGACATTTATAAAGGTCCACAGAACCAGGTCAACGGCAACAGCTTTGCATCCATCAATTTACAAAGCAAACGTGCCAAAAAAGAAGGTACTGAAACCGAGGTCAATGTTTCAGTTGGTTCCTTCGCCACCAAGATTCTTCAGGCGAATATGGTCGGACAGCAGGGCGATTGGGATTACTCGCTAGCTGGTGCTCAGATTGAGTCTGATGGGGCTCGTCCTAACGCCGACGGCAAGTTATCCAACGCATTTGGTCGAATTTCCAAGAAGATTGATAACGCTTGGACTGTCGGAGCCAACTTCTTGTCGGTCAGCAACAAGGTGGGTGATCCCGGTGATAATCGATACGCTACCTCCACCTCAGCGGTTGGCCCTTACAGCTTTTCTAACGGCGTAGGGCGCAATGATTCAGAGATGAATCTACTTTCCGCATTCATTTCACACCAGCATGGCGACTGGAAGGGTGAGTTCAAGGTCTACGAGAACAGCGGGCATAACAATCTGACTAGTGATCCCAATTGGGGCACTTTCGACAGCAATTACAAGATGTCCGGTTTCCGCTGGAAAGAAGAGTTCGCGCCCTGGCAGAACGGTAAGTTTGTTGGGGGAGTGGATCAGGAAAGCGTTTCCGGCTCCATTAGCGGTCCATTCGTTGGTGGCGCAGTTGGAACACCTGGATTTGGCTCGTCCGGCTCTGCCGATGTCCCGACCTTCCGAGTTAGCTCTGCCTTTGCAGGCCTGAGCCACAGCTTCCAACTTTCGAACACTTGGGTTATGCAACCTTCGTTGGGCATGCGCTCTTACAATAGCAACATCTACGGTTCCAAAGCTGTGCCGAACGCTGGTGTATCCTTTATTTCTGACTCCGCCATCCTGTATGCCAACTACACTGAAGGCCTTCTGTATCCCGGAGCAGAAACCTACACTCTGACGCGAGCAATTCCCATGGCATTTGCTGCCAACAACGGCTGGGATAGTTTGTCGCCAACCCAAGACAAGCACAGCGAGGTTGGCGTGAAATGGGATGCATCAGCACAAACGCACGTCGATTTGAGCGTGTTTCAAGACGAGATAAGCAATCGGTATGTCTGGTCAGGATTTAATATGGCTGCGACGGGAGTCTGGAGCAACAGCTTTCCCACTTATCGCGTGAGTGGCACTGAGGTCTCTATCAAGCATCTGATCAGCAGCGACTGGACGATTTTTGGCGGCATCACCAGTCTCGATTCAAGCCTAAGCAACCTGCCTTATGCGCCGAAGACGGCCGTCTCTATTGGTGTAAATGGCAAGATGGCTGACTATCGAATTGCCTTCGATGCGCAGCATCAATCCAGCATGTACTCGTTGACGCAAGATCGTGGCACATTTAGCCCGAACGAAGTGGGTTCTTTCACAATCGCGAATGCAAGAATCTCTCGGCCCGTGGCAGGACTTGGCAAGAAAGGTGAGGTATATATCGCCGTCAATAACCTTTTCGACGCCTATTACCAATACAACGCTGGTTACCCTATGCCGGGGCGGAATTTCCGTGCAGGGCTGATTGTCAATTTCTAAGGACTCGGCATGAAATCAATCCACTTTATTTTTTCCGCTTTTCTGGGGATCGCACTGATTCTCCATTCTTCTTTTGCGCAAGACACCGGCAAACATTCGAACCACGCAGTTGCAATGACCGATGAGCAAAGCATTGAGCAAGTGATGAAATCACTGTTTGACAAGCCTGAGGCTCAATTGAAGGTCGCAACTGTCAGTGTTGAAGGAGTGTATGCAGTGGCAGGTTGGATTCAAAGCGAAAGGGGTGGGCGAGCGCTGCTCAAAAAAGAGAGCGGAAAATGGTCTATCCAAGTTTGTGGCGGTGATAGTCTGAAGCAAGCAAAGTCTCTGGTACTGACTGGAATGGATCAATCTTCTGCAAGCAATCTTGCGAAAAAAATAATATCGGCAGAAAAGAAACTGCCGATCGATCAGGTCAAGAAATTTGCCATGTTTGAGGGGGTCGTAAAGGTAGGCCCCGGAGCTCATCACCCCAATAACACGGCTCATGGTCATGCTGAACAGATCAAATAAAACAGGAGGTCAACATGAAACTTAATAAACTGTATTCACCTATATTGATTGCTTGTTTGGCGTTGGTCTCTCAGGGGGCGCAGTCACATGAAGTCAAATGCGGTAATCTCACTATCGCACATCCATATTCCACACCAACCGTTGGTTCGGCCACCATAGGGGCTGTGTACTTTATCGGAATAAAAAACAACGGCAAGGAAGCCGATCAATTACTTGGTGCTCGAGCTGATATTTCCGCTGATGTTGAGATTCACGAAATGATCTTGGAGAACGACATCATGAAGATGCGTGCAGTCTCAGAAGTTCAATTGCCATCAAAGTCTGAAGTAAGTTTCAAACATGGTCAACCCAATGGTTACCACTTGATGCTGAATGGATTAAAGAAACCATTGAAAGACGGCGACAAATTTTCTGTGACGCTGAATTTCAAGAAAGCCGGGCTCTGTCAGGCAGTCGTCTGGGTCGAAGTGCCGAAGCAAGCGACACACCAGCATTGATTGAAAAACTGTGTCACCTTCAATCGTCGAAATATAAAAGGGAGGGGTGGTCAGACAATCAGGTAATATGCCCACCTTGGCATTCTCGTCATCTTTTTCCTTGGGGGTGAGTTTGGAGCGTTTTACAATTTCACTTGATGATGATCTCGCTGCGGATTTTGATCATCTTATTGAGCACATTGGCTACGAAAACAGATCTGAGGCAGTCAGGGATCTGATTCGTCAAGCGCTGGAGAAATCAAGGCAAGAATCAAAGCAAGCCAAGCACTCGATTGCTGTGGTCAGCTACGTCTACAACCACCATGAGAAAACTATGGCCGATCGCTTGATCAATGTGCATCACGATCATCATGACTTGGTGATTTCCAGCACCCACGTACACCTCGATCACGACAATTGCTTAGAGGCGGTGTTTTTGAAAGGCAAGACAGACGATGTCAGGCATTTCGCAGGACATTTGACTGCCATGTCAGGTATTCGCCATGGATCTATGAACCTGATTTCTGCAGATGTGGCGGCAAGCAAGCACGCTCATGGTCATGGCGGTCATCACACTCATACCCACTTAAAGCCCAAAAATTAATTTTTTTACGCTAGAAAATTAAAATCCCACTAGGTCGAAAGTATTTGCTTCAGCTATTTCCGGTTAAAGAATCGATTGGCTGACAATGCGACGCCGATGGCAATGAAAAGATTCAGTAAAAATACCGGCGAATCCGTTAAAGAATGATTTGAATGATCTGACACAAGTCCGTGTGCTGACGCGGCGCTAGCGCCGAGTACAGCAAGCATCCCGACAAGGCAAGTTCTGTAGTTAACAGCCATTCCATTTCTCCCAAGTCAATCGAACGTTCAGCCTGCTGAGTCAGCTTTTCAGCAGGGTGAATATCAATGCGGCGGGTTGTCAAACCAAACCCTACCAGAAGACCACTTTAGTATGACGAATTAAGTTTGCTTCTTACACTTGAGAAATGCAAGCAATTTGTATGAAGTTTTATAAAAATCTTCTTATGAACTGCAACAATGGTAACTTTGGTGTGAATTCGCACTAATTTTTGACATTTTCAATAGAAATTTCTGCGACCATGCTTGTATGAAATATTTATAAGTCGTAATATTGACAGCATGAAACAATTCAATAAAAGTCACACCACAACAATGAAATCAGCTCCCTTGCCCCCCAAAACCCTTCTGGCTGGATTGATCAGTTCAATGATGCTTGTGAATGCTCAGCTGGCATTTGCTGACGACATCCGCAGCCTGCCACCCGTTGAGGTGGTGTCGCGATATAGCCTTCTTGGGGTCGGTGATACTGCCAACGAGGGGGCCGCCGGTCAATTTCAGATTGATAACAGGGTTGTCGCACGGACGGGTGAGGTCTTGGAGGTTATTCCTGGTTTGATCGTCAGTCAGCACAGCGGCGAGGGAAAGGCAAACCAGTACTTCTTGCGGGGTTTTAATCTCGACCACGGTATTGATTTCAAGATGTCACTGGATGGCATGCCCATCAATCAGCGCAGCCATGCTCATGGTCAAGGTTGGGCTGATCTTAATCCCCTCATTCCTGAGTTGATTTCCTCAATCCACTATCGTAAAGGCCCTTATTACGCTTCGGAAGGGGATTTCGCGAATGCTGGTTCTGCAAATATTTTTTACACTGATACTCTTGAAAAAGGGCTGGCAAGCTTTGGTCTGGGCCAAAATGGATTTGCGCGAACATTGATTGCCAACGCGCCAAAGTATAACGAGGGCAATTTACTGTATGCCCTTGAGTTGTCGCATTACGATGGTCCCTGGGATAATCCAGATAACTACAAAAAATACAATGGTATCGTCCGTTATACAGAGGGAAGCAGCGCTAAAGGATTCAATATTACTGCCATGGCCTACTCTGGAAAATGGAACTCAACCGACCAGATTCCGTGGAACGAATATAAGGCAGGAAGCATATCTCGTTGGGGTTCGATGGACACTACTGACGGTGCTACGGCCCATCGGTACAGCTTATCGACAGAATGGCGTCAGCCGGTTGATGGTGGATCAGTGCTCGCGCAAGCCTACGTAATTAATAATTATCTTGATCTTTATTCAAACTTTGAATATTCGCCAGCGAGCCAATTTAATCAACGCGACAGTCGTGTCACCACGGGCTTTAACTTGGCGAGAACCTGGGATATCGCTGGTCTAGGCAAGGAAGCAACGAACACACTTGGCGTCCAGGTGCAAAACGACAATATACATAATTCACTCAACAGCACGACTGCACGAGTTCGTAACTCTACCTGTCAATTGCCTGATTCTGCTGTTTGTAGGAGCGACCATATTGGCCAAAGCAGTATAGGTCTATATGCCGAGAACCATGTTCACTGGAATGACTGGCTTCGTACGGTTGCCGGGTTACGTGGTGATTATTTTCGCTTCAAAAATGTCGGCTTGAGTGACTCAGCTAACACAGCGACGGTGAATGATTTTATTGCAAGCCCCAAGCTAAACGTCGTGTTTGGACCGTGGAGTAAAACGGAGTACTACTACAGTATTGGCAATGGTTATCACTCGAATGATGCACGAGGAGTGACCATAGGATCCGGTACCAGAGCAGATGGTTTGGTCAAGACATTTGGTCAAGAGGTTGGTATTCGTACGGAAATCATAGAAGGCCTTCAAACAACTTTTGCAGTTTTCCAGCTTGATAATGCATCTGAAATTGTTTATATCGGCGACGAAGGTGTCACAGAAGACTCGGGGCGCAGAAGCAGACGCACTGGATTCGAATTCAATAATTATTTAAAAGCAAATAAATGGCTGACCATCGATGCTGACTTTGCTTATTCGCGCGCACGTTTCCGTGATTCAGCTGCATCGGGTAACTACATCGAAGGCGCGGTAGAAGGTGTTGCTTCGGTTGCTGCAATCGTTGATAACGGTGGGCCTTATAGCGGTTCTTTGCAGTTGCGCTACTTTGGGCCACGACCGCTAACTGAAGATAACTCGATTCGATCAGATGGAACGACAACGGTCAACGGCAAGCTCGGCTATCGAATAAATAAAGACACCAAGATCGAATTGATAGGCTTTAATCTGCTCAACAGTCAGCATTCAGCGATTGACTACTATAGCGACTCTTACACTTTTAATGGTGTGAGCGGTCAAAGCGGTAGAGTATTCCACCCCATCGAGTCGCGCAGCTTTAGGGCAATGCTGATTACACGTTTTTGAGGATTTTCCGGATGCGAACTTGTGGTGATAATGCGTCAGTGCAAAGTATCCGTTTAGGCGATTGGTAGCTGCAGAATCCCGCCAACAAATGCCCCTCGCGGGGCATTTTATTTTTGCTCTGTCGCTATCAGGGATTGTCCCAAGTCTCAGCTGGGATGATGCCGTACATTGCGTTCGACTCGGTGGCGCCAGCTGCTCGCACACCGACAAAACGACCGCTTCGGCTCACTTCACTTAACTGTTCGCCCCGCAACGTAGCGTCGCGCAGCATGCAACTGTTTGAGCCGGTGATGAAGCTGGCGATCGCTTGTACATGGGTGTTATTTGCATACATGTTTAGAGCAATATTCATTTCAGCCGACGAAACGGTATTGAGCCCCACGCAGACGACGCCCATTCGAAATGATTTTTTCGCGCGCATGGCATCAAGCTTGCGACGACGCTCTGCGGCTTCTTTCTCTGCCTTGGCCTGTGCCGCCTGCCGTGCCTCGCGTACTTTTATTGCGCCTTGTGGAGAGCCTCCCTCTTTGCGGTCGGAAATATACCTGACCACATCTGATGCGCGCTGAGAATTCGAGTAGCCTGCTTTTTGCATCTCTTCCGCGAGCTTTGCAAAACCTGCGGCATCGCCTGCACCATTGCTCGCAAGAGTTTTCAAGTCGCGCGCCGAAGCACCAATCGATGACGCAAACTGGTAATCAGCGTAGGTAGTGAATTCGGTACGCGCTGCCACCAGCTTGTCGCGCAATGATTCGGCTGACTGAATCATGTTCAATTCCGCCATCGCGGTGGGTTTGTCGCGCCGTATCGCATCCATGAGTTTGCTCACATTGGCCGGGAAATCGACGAATACGTGACAGGATGTACCTTTTTGATAATCGGCATAAAACGCCTTCAGATCCGGAAAAGTCTTAATGGCCGAGTTAATTCTTGGAGTGTCGGTCGCCTTTGCCATACTCTGTTTCATGCCCTCAGAATACGGCGCCATGCCGAGCGTGCCAAAGCCCTCGATGGCGAGCTTGTCTGCATTTTCATGGGCCAGCGAACAAATCTGTAATTCCGCACCCATCTGCCGATCACTAATGTAACCAACCGTGACCGAAACGACACTGTCGTGGCTGTTTTGCTCAGCAAGTTTTTTGAATTCAGTCATTCGTTCTGCTTGTTCTGCAGTCTTTTTCGACTGCTCGGCTGCGACTGCCTGATGCGTTGTCGCTAGGGCTTCGCCAGTGAGTTGACCAAGCACATCAAAACCGTCTCCAAAATTATTGTCGTAAGCGTTATTTACCGCCACCGAGAAATTTTCTGCTCGCATAGGGTTTACCATCACACCTGGTATCGGTACCTTTTTTACAAGATATTTTTCATCTTGTGAGCGAGCAATAACAAGATCGGCCATCTGCACTTCAAGTACGTTACGGTACCAGTTCCAGCAATCGGTCTGGTGCGAAAACTCTTTCTGATATTCGAGTTTTGGGTCGTACGGCTGCATACCGAGAAAATCTATCGCCACTGGCTTGAGCCCACTGCCAAGCCCGGAAAAATAGTTTTTGAGCGCTGCTGCCAAGGTTTCTCGTAAATGCACCAGGCCCTGCGATCCATAGTCTTTTTCATTGACTAATAAACATACGCTCAGACGCCTCCCAGATAACTGTTCGGGATGCGCAAGCGTATTTTTTCCATCGATATCCTTGATCATCTGCAACCAATCTGCTCGCTTTTTGACATAGATGGTCAGCGGCGCGATTTTGGCGGCATTTACTGGCCCCGCGTTGGCAGGATTGGGGGATGTTGGTTTTTCGTTGTCTCGTTTATCAGCAACCAGAAGGGCGCGTATAGACGCATCGCTGATCTTCTCTGCTCGGACAAATTTATCTTTTTCCCACACACCCTCGGAAATAACCTTGCCATCAGCGCCCTGCAAAATGCCCTTGCCCTGATAATTATTCGCGACGAACCCACCAGCATAACGTTCGCCATTTGTTTTGATGTGCAGACCAATGCCCTGAGCATTACCCTCTTTGAACTGACCGATATAGATCTCGCCGTTCGTGAAGTTCAATGTCCCTTGTCCGTCGAATTTTCCTTTCCTGAACTCTCCGGTGTAGGTGCCATAGTCTGCGCTAGCGGAGCCAATGCAGGCGTTCCACTTGGATGGATCGTCCCCGGAGCAAGCGGGCTTGTTGTTCGTATTTTGGGCAAAGGCAGTGGAAGCCAACACCATTGAAGCAATGGCAATTTCGGTGGTGAGCAATAGACGAGGAAGCAGTCGGGATGAAATAGACGAGATGGTGTACATGGTAGATTGGAAAAATGTAATTTATTTAATAACCATCCGAAGTCTACCGCAGTTTGATTGTTCGCGAGAGCAGCCCCCGGTCGCTCGACTGTCAGTGCCGACAGATTAAGTACTCGATGGCGGTATGGAAATCGGGGTACTTGATAGAAGGTCAGCCGAAATTGTCGTGTTTGCCTTTGATATTGACCTGTAACAGTCCGGCGCTAATTTTGTGCGCACAGCCACTCCAATTGGGCTGATTTCTCATCAAAATCGGACACTTTTTATTTTCCTTTTGGATCAAGGTAATATGGCAAATGTGCCCAATAATGCGGGCAAGCTGATTAACGATGCCCAGTTGCCAAGCTCGCAATCAAGTAGGCCCATCGTCGAAAGTGGGCGCTGCAAACAACCGAGGCCCCCAAAGTTTTTTCGGCGTCAGGCTTCGCAAAATATTTTGGGCGTTCAGAGATTCAAACAGACACCAACCCCATTGAAATTTTTATTAACTTGCAGATCGAGACAATATGACCGCACCTGTTCGTAGTCTGCCGCCAATCCTTCAGAAGATTGAATTCCCAGTGATTGGCAGCCCACTTTTCATTATCAGTAATCCCAAGCTTGTTATTGCTCAGTGTATCGCTGGGGTGGTGGGCTCAATGCCAGCTTTGAATGCGCGGCCTGCGTCTCAGCTTGATGAATGGCTGGCCGAAATTACTGAAGCTTTGGCCGCCCACGATAAAGCTCATCCAGATCGCCCCGCTGCGCCTTTCGCAATCAATCAGATCGTCCATAAAAGTAACGACAGGCTCGAGCATGATTTGCAAGTCTGCGAAAAATACAAGGTGCCGATTACGATCACCAGCCTGGGTGCGCGCGAAGATGTGAATCAGGCGGTGCATGGCTGGGGAGGCGTGGTGCTGCACGACGTCATCAATAACGTCTACGCTCACAAGGCCATTGAGAAGGGCGCCGACGGTCTCATTCCCGTGGCCGCTGGCGCAGGCGGCCATGCCAGCGTCAAAAGTCCGTTTGCCATGATTCAGGAAATTCGTGAATGGTTTGGCGGGCCTGTGGCGCTTTCGGGCTCGATCGCATCGGGTGGTGCCATTCTGGCGGCGCAGGCCATGGGTGCTGATTTTGCGTATATAGGTTCCGCTTTTATTGCGACTGATGAGGCACGTGCAGCGGATGCGTACAAACAGATGATTACGACATCCAATTCGGACGATATTGTTTACAGCAATTTCTACACCGGTGTGCACGGCAATTATCTCAAGAGCAGTATCAGAAATGCGGGCATGGACCCGGATAATTTGCCGCAGAGCGATCCCAGCAAGATGAATTTCAGTACCGGTGACAGCGGCGCCAGTGCCAAGGCTTGGAAAGATATCTGGGGCTGCGGACAGGGTATCGGTGTTGTGCGTGAAGTGGTGCCGGCTGCTGCACTGGTAGCGCGTTTTCAGCGGGAGTATGCCGAAGCGAAGGCGCGTATTTGCGGTAGATGATTGTGCTTGAGCTTGCTTGATCTGTGCGGCATCACCTTGGCGAAGGTGATGCCGTTTTTACTTTCGTCTTTGCGCCAGCACTGCTTCGCGTACCAATTCCAGTCGGTCATTACCAAAGTACATATCATCGTCGCCGACAAACAAGGTCGGTGAGCCGAAGCCACCGCGTGCAATCAGCGCGTCAGTATTGGCTTTCAATTGTGCCTTGATATCGGGCTCGGTTATACCCTCAATCAGGGTCGCGGCATCGATGCCGATTTGCTCGCACAAGTCCCGCAGTACGGCATCGCTCGAGATATCCTGATCGTGCGTCCAGTACGCTTCAAAGGCTGCTGCGGCAAAGGGTTCGAGCTTGCCTTGCGGCTGCAACCACAAACACGCGCGCATGGCCTTGACGCTATTGACCGGAAATATCGTGGGTGGAAAAAGAATGCGTATGCCCTCATGCCTTGCCCAGTCAGCAAGGTCTTTGCGCAGATAGGCCTGCTTGGCCGGTATGCCGCGCTCGCGAAATTCATATACGCTGGGATTGACGGCGTTAAAGACGCCGCCGACCAGAATCGGTTTCCAGTCGATACTTGTGTCTAGCTCGATTGCGATGCGTTGCAGCCGCCTGAACGCCAGCCAGGTCCAGGGACTGGAAATATCAAAGTAGCAGGTAATCATGTTGTTCTCTTCGCACCGAACAGATTTTTTCGGGCTTCTTCATCCAAGATTTTTTGGCGAGACTCCTTTCCCACTGCAAGCCCGCGTTGTACAGCATCGCGCGCTCTTACCAGCGCATACCAGCGCTTGATGGCCGGGTAATCATCGAGCGTCAAACCTTGCGCCTTGTGCGTCATGATCCAAGGGAAAATCGCAATGTCGGCGATGCTGTACTCACCAAGCAGATACGACGCTCCTTTTGCGAGCTGGGTATCGAGTACGCGGTAAAGCCTCTGCGTTTCTGTCGCATAGCGTTCGATTGCGTACGGCAGCGGCTCGGGCGCATAGAGTTTGAAGTGACCATGCTGACCCAGCATCGGCCCCAGACCACCTACCTGCCACATCAGCCATTGCTGTACGTCGAGCTTGCGGCGCCAATCAGCGAGTTGCAGCTGCCCGGTTTTATCGGCGAGATATTGCAGGATCGCGCCACTCTCGAACATCGAGACGGGCGCGCCGCCATCCGCAGGCGCGTGATCTACCAGCGCCGGAATGCGGTTATTGGGGCTGATCTTCAAGAAGGTCGGATCAAACTGTTCACCCTTGCCCAAATTGACCGGCACGACACGATAGGGCAGCGCCAGCTCTTCGAGCGCAATCGAGATTTTCCAGCCGTTAGGCGTGGGCCAATAGTAGAGGTCGATCATTCAAAGTCCTCGCGCAAATACTTCGCGCATTCATTCATCAATTTGTTATTTCAGGTCTTGAAACACGGGCGGTTTTTTTCGAGGTCGACTGGTGCAGTTTCTATTTCTTTCGTTAAGCCACCGGTGTGATGCACGATGCGAGCTAGGTCGGTAGTACCGAGTTCTGTTGCGTTAATCAGATGGCGCCACTGGTACGAAGACTGTTGATGGTAGTTTCATCGATACCCCAGTCGCGCAGAATAGCTTCACTATGCTCACCTGCTGCCGCGACTGATGCGGGCGGCGCCGGGGGTGTACGAGAAAAGCGCGGCGCGGGTGCGGGCTGGGTGACGCCATCGATCTCGATAAAGGTGTCGCGCGCGCGGTTGTGCGGATGGCTGATCGCTTCATCCCAATCGAGTACCGGTGCAAAGCAGGCGTCGCTACCTTCGAGCAGTGTGCACCACTCATCTCGGGTTTTAAGTGCAAACAGCGCCGCAGTTTTTTCTTTCAAGGTGGGCCATTCATCGCTGTCATTCTGCGCATCGAAAGCGGCATCGGTCGCGCCGATTTTCTCGCGCAGTAGCGCATAAAACTGAGGCTCGATTGCACCCACACTCACGTACTTGCCATCCGCGCAGCGATAGTTGTCGTAGTAATGTGCAGCACCATCGAGGAAATTGGCATGACGCGCGTTATCCCACATGCCACCAGCCTTGAAGCCGTAGAACATTGACGATAGCAGTGCAGCGCCATCGGTCATGGCGGCGTCAATTACCTGACCTTTACCGGTATTCTTTGCCTCAAGAAGAGCGCATACGATACCAAAAGCCAGCATCAGTCCACCACCACCAAAATCGCCAACCAGGTTGAGTGGCACGGGCGGTGGTGCATTCTCGGATCCCATCGCATGCAGCGCACCGGAGAGCGCCACGTAATTAAGATCATGACCGGCAGCTTGTGCCAGTGGCCCGTGCTGGCCCCAGCCTGTCATGCGGCCGTAGATCAGTTTGGGATTGCGTGCGTGGCAAACGTCGGGCGCCAAACCAAGACGTTCCATCACGCCGGGACGAAAACCTTCGATCAGGCCGTCAGCCCGGGCTATTAATTTCAGCACTGTCTCAACGGCACCCGGTTTTTTGAGGTCGATGGCGAGAGAACGCCGACCGCGCGCCATCACATCAAAGCGCGTGTTCAGGATGGGAAAAGTCGGTGCCTTGTCCTTGGCATGTACGCGAATCACTTCAGCGCCCATATCGGAGAGCATCATCGCGCAAAACGGTCCCGGACCGAGGCCCACGAATTCGACGATTCGCACACCCGTCAGGGGTCCGGCTTGTTTGTTCTGTTCCGTCATCAGATATCGGTCGGGCTACCGGTTTTCATTTGTTTGTTATTGATATACCCGAGCAGTCCGCGCGATCAGTCGAGAAAGTCCGGTTGCTCTTTCAGGATACGCGCATAGAGCGGCTGAAACTGAAACCAGCCGGCATAGGAAGAACCAGTCAGTGCGTAGGTTTGTTTGGCAGATTCGGGCGACACGTGCAACAGCGGTCGACCGTTGGCGGCCGCTTCTGTCATCAATTGCACCTGACAGCTGCGCTCAAAGGCGATGTACCACCAGGCAGCAGCATCGACGCTGTCACCTACCGTCAATAGTCCATGGTTTTGCAAAATCACGGCCTTGTTATTACCCAGTGCCTTGGCGATTCTGGCACCTTCTTCGAGCTCGACGGCGACACCACCAAAATCGGTGTAGACGGAATGGTCATTGTAAAAAGCACAGGCATCTTGAGTGATCGGATCGAGTGTGCGGCCAAACGCAGACCAGGATCGACCATGGATGCCGTGGGTGTGGGCGGCGGCTATCGCATCGGGGCGTGCACTGTGCACATTGGAGTGAATTGCAAACGCCGCAGCATTGACCGGGAGATTGCCTTCGACCACATTGCCGTGATGGTCGACCCGGATCAGGTTGGAGACCTTGATCTGACTGAAGTGAACACCGAAAGGGTTTACCCAGAAGGAATCAGGGAATTCAGGGTCGCGTGCAGTGACATGTCCTGCGACGCCTTCATCAAATCCGAATTTTGAAAACAGACGGAAGGTCGCTGCCAAACGCTGCTTGCGATGAAGCCGCTCGTCGGCCAAATTGTCGAATTTAGGTGGCGAGGGCAGAGGCGGGTTGTCTTGACTACCTACCTCTGCGTGACAGGCATGCATGGCGGAGATTTTTTCGGGAGCGTTCATGATGCGGGGCTTTCTTCAGAGTGGTTGGCAGTCCAAGGTGTGGAATGCGGTTGATCAGGTCAGGGCGCCTCATGAAACACCGAAGCTGGCATTTCAAAGCGTGGCTTAACTACCCAAAGATATCAAAACCTGAGCCGATCTCAATGCTTTGCCGTGAGAATTATTGAAATTAGCGCGCCCTGAGGGGCTGGGCGCGTGATCAAGCGAGCATTGAGGCCTCAATCTGGCCTGGAGGCGCTTTGGCAGTAGCAATTTGATAAACCGTGTGCCGGGAAGACGGCAGGCGTTTTACGATCGACTTATTTTTTCTGCTCGGGCGTCGATCCAGTACCACCGCCAGACTTGCCACTGGCAGCGCCTGAAGTCGTCTCGGCCAGTGCCTGCTTGAGTGCGTCTGAGGACGGATTTTTTACCTTGCCATTGATGACATCCATCGCCGTTGTTGTTTTGCCGTAGTAGGCGCTGGTCATTCGCTCGTTATAGCGAATGTCGTTAACACCAATGGTGGCGACATTGCCGAACAATCCCTTGGTACCTGACCATGCAACGACATCGCCTTCACCAGTGGAGCCTTGCGCAATCTTGGTCCAGTTGACGACCGTGATGCCTGCATCGGCACTCAGAGAAAAATTGTTTTTTTCGGTGAAGCGTTGAACTGCCTTCTCATTTTTGAGAACGAAGGCAATTGCACCACCCTCGGCACCAACTTGAGCGCCAATGCTGATGCCACCGATGTTGTAAAACACAGGTTCACTCCAGTCGGGACCTTGACGGACCAGCAGCACACCGGCTCCACCCTGGCCGCCGACACCGAGCGCCGCGCGGCCGTAGGTGGGCAATATGTATACACCTTTGGCATCTACCATCACACGTTGCATGGTTGGATCCGACTCCATGCGCTTGACGACTGCTACGGCATTGGCGACGTGCTTGTTCGCGCTGCGTTCGTACGCTTCCTGAGTTTCACGTTTTTGTACGGCCTGCGCCATCGCGGGTGAGGGCGAGGATGCAACTACAAGAAGCGTCAGGGGGACAAGGCAATTAACAATCAAGTGTGATTTCGAGTGGCTCATGAGGGTTCCTTTTCAATCTTGTCGTGATGTCGAAACAAAGATAGGGCACCCTCAATAGTCTGCTTGTATTAAGGTGATCGTTTGCGCTATATCAGCATCAGTCGCTATCTGGAATGATGAACTGCAAAGATGCAGATCTCGAAAGCGAGAATGCCAGCCGCATGATGGGAGGGAATCACATCAGTCGCCATAGGGTAGCGACAAGTGAATTTTTGTTGAGGCAGGTCGAGTTATCAGCCGGGCGGTCGGATACCCAGTAATTCAAAAAATTTGTCCAGAGATCCGGCAGACGTACTGACATCGCGAATCATGTCCGGCAAGCTCAGCTGCCCGAGTTCAATAGCGCGCTGAATCATGTAGGGCGTTGGACTGTGGGGCTCTATGCGCTGCAAGTAGTCCGCGATCGACATGAGTGCGGCATAGGCTTGTTCCCGATCCTGAATGTTGGTCAGGCTGACATTGCCTCCAACGGATGATGTCGTCGTCTGGACTTGTGCTTCAGTGGAGTTCGTCGATGCAGTGGCAGCGATGGATGCGGTGCTTTGGGCTGCATCGCCGGCACTTTGCATCTCCTTGACCTCAACAGGCGGCGGTAATTCTTTCAGCAGGCTTTGTGCCGCTTGCCGCAAGCTTGCGATGGCATCGGCAAGTTTGGACAGCGAGGGCGAATCCGCTTTCAACTGCGTGTCCAGAAAAAGCGACAGCTTTTCCAGTGTGGCCAGTGCCTGCTCAGAACGGCGATTGATTTTTTCAAGCCAGTCAGCGTCAGCAGCTTTCACGCTCTCGCGGATTGCGCGACGGTTGAGCTGTTCACCCTCCTGTGCCTTGGCGTCATCGGCACTGGGCGCGCGTTCCCAGTCGAGCAAGCTGACGGGGGTTTCGCGATGCAATATCGGGCGCAGCAACAGGGTGCTCAGCCTCAGAGTCAAGGGCAGATTGGCATTCATCCACACAAAGGGTGCGATGCGGCGCTCGGCATCATCCTCTTCGATGGCAGGCCAGGCTGTGCTCCAGTAGCGCTCCGCAATCCCCGCAATCAAGTCGAGCCCGGCACACAGTCCATCCAGACTCGCAGTGCGTACCCATGCATCGCATAACCAGCCAGCCACCTGAAAATCCTTGGTGTCGCTACCTAACAACTGTGTGCAGGCTTGCGCCACTTTGCGCCAATCGGCTTTGACCAGCGGCCTCTCCCATTCGCCCATGGGGAGGTGAGGATTGTCTTCCTCGCGCAGACGAGCGAGATCGGTAAATGCACGTTCGTAACGCATCCAGCGACCGGCAGGCTCGGCGTCCCCCAGGGGTGCCAGCAGCTGCAGCACGAGCTCATCCAAATGATCGTCAGCCATCATCGCTCCACCAAAGGCGCGCGTTCCGGGAACACGGCAGGCCAGGGCAAGGGCGCCGTCTTGCCCGCCTCGGACAGTGTGACACCAACGAAAACACGTACGGGCTTTGCTCGCAGTACGTTCTCTTTGCCGTCGCTTTGCACCGGAATGTCAAACTTCAGCGCTGAGGTACGCGCATCGGAAGCTTCCGCAACGCGCAGCAACTGCATCATCTCCAGCAGTGCCCAAGGACCATCGAAACGGAATACCACTTGCTTGCGACTGACCTCGAGATGAGCATTGTCCGGATCGGCGCGCGGTATCAGCGTCGCATCATTGGCAAAGCGCAGTGTCAGTCGTATCGGGTCGCCTGCTTTCCAGCGCAGCGGGCGAGGTGGGTCGCGAAGTTTCAGTGACTGATCACCCATCGTGATCGTCCAATCGATAATCTTGTTGCCGTCGATTTCGGCATTGACATTGGTACGGAAACGCAGGCTCACATCATAGGCCGCCGGATGTGATGTATCGGCAGGGAACAGGGGTCCGAGCAACTGTCTCACCTGAATCAATTGCGAATTGAAATCTCGAATCGGTGCGATCGATCCTTCGGGCACGTTATTGCGTGCCAATACGTCTGTCGACACAACAGGCAGGCGTGCCAGCAATGCAGCAGTCTCCGACAAGTCGGCTGTGCTGATGGCCGCGTACTCGCTGGCTTTGATACCGCTGCGATTGCCGATGAAAGGACGACGGCCCTTGAGCAACCGGTTGAAATCGGTGGCGAAACTCGTCCATTGCTCAACGAAGGATCGGCGATCCAGTGACAAGCAGCGGCGTGTGATTGCCTTGTGCAATTCCACATGACGATCGGCAAAATAATTATTGGGTCGCTTGGGTGGTTCATTCGCCTTGAGCACAGCCAGACAGCTATTGCTATCGAGCTCGCGACCCAGATCGATCATGAAACGCTCCAGCTTGATGAGGCTGCCCTTGGGATCTTTGGCGGTATACAGATCGAGTTCGCGCGTGATGCCATTCCAGCGCGCCATTTCAGCGTTGTTACGCATCTCGGCCGGCAGTGTTCCGCGAAGTATCTGCACATTGGCCGCCAGACTCTGCATTCTGATGAGTTGCTGATTCAGATATTCGGGTACGTCCCCGCCTGCAAACAGATTGATTACCGAGCGCTGATCTGTCTTGCCATCCTCTGTCTCGTCCATCACCTGGTAGGGCCGCTCATCCAGCAATTCCTTGTTCAGGATTTGCAGACGGGCACTGGCATCATTGCCCAGTATGGTTTGCAGTGTGCGCGATTCGGAATCCTGACCCAGATCTTTGAGTATGGCGATCAGACGTTTGACGTGACCACTGGTGAGTTCGAACGAGGCCAATGAGTTCGCTGCTGCATTGCTGCGCAATTCGTCGCTATCCATCGGACTGTAGGCGCGACTGATCAAATCTGCCAGACGCAAGGCGTACTGATAATCAATGACGCTGCTGGCACTTTCCTGCATTTCGACAGGAAATTTCGGTAATTCATCAACAATGAATTTTTTGTGGCTTTCTCCCAGTCGGACCGCTTTGGTCAGTTGCTCATTATCCCAGCGAAGCAGCGTGCCACGTTGTGTGGCAACCAGTGCATCACCGATCGCAGGTGTCATGAAGGGTTGGCTCAGAAAATGCTCGATCACTGGCAGTACTGCCTGTCGGGCCTTGGATTGAGTCAGCTTGCCATTACTGGCAACAATAACGTCACCACCATCACCAAACAGAGACATATAGCGCTGCCGCAGGCGCGCATGCTCCTGACGCTGTTTGCGGCGTATCTGTTCCACTAGCTCGGTACCGATCAATTTGTTGTCGGCAAATTGTTGTAGCATTTTTTCATGCGACTCACCGAGATCGAGCGAATCGCTTGCCATCCAGCTGCCATGACCTTGAGCGAGCAGGGTTTTTTGCTCCAGCAGAGCATCGAACAATTCTTTATACGCCGCGATCATTTCGGCACTGCTCGGATCGGCCTGACCATCAAATAAATTGGTCACGTCACTGAGCGTGGAACGAACCCGTTCTTCACTGCGTATCAGCGGGTTATCGACGAACAGCTTCTGGTTCAGTACTTCCATGCCTTTGACAAAGCTGCACTGTGTGGCGCGCTCGATTGCCTGCTGATCAATCAGCGAGCCTTCATTGGCAGTCGCCGAGCGGAACAGGGAAAGGCTGCCATCCAAATCACCCGGCAATTCTGCACCTAGCGTATCGAGCACCAGCATGCGCAAATCCTGCTGACTATCCCGGTAGGGTGATTTGATGCGTTGCAGGGCACCGACATCAAAACTCAAACGCTGCATCTCCTGAGCGTAGTGCGACATCACCGAAAATTCGGTCAGATTTTCTGCGAGCAGTGCATTGCGTACCGTACCCTGGGCGATGGTTGTTTTGTGAACGGGCGCATCGCAGTCGGCCGGTCCACCTGTGAGCGTGTACGTGGTTGGATTGCTTGGTGCATTGGTCAGGTCGCTGGTGCGCCTATAAATGGCTTGCTGCAAAGTCCGCAGGCCGAGTTCGGCAAAGTCCTGTTCGATACGTTTGTGCGCGCGCGTGAGTACATCGTCAAACATGGGCCAGGACCCGGGCATGAAAGGATTGAACGCGGTGCCATCATAAAAGCTCATGCGTTTTGAAACACGTTTCGATTGCAGCTGCTCCAGGCCAATCATCAGGGACAGTGCAGTCTTGCGATACCACTCGAAGTCAATACGTTCCCCCTTGTTGCTGGCATCCATGCGATAGGCTTTGTCGCGATTGAGTCCCTCCAGTCCTTCGGCAAGGAAAGGCAGGGTGCGATTGAGTTGCATCGTGCTCAACAATATGCCCAGACCAAAAAACAAGGGAATGCCAACGGCCACCCAGCGAAATACACGCCCAAGCAAGGGGCGCGACAGCTTTTGTGCATGCGCAGCGCGCGAGAGTCCGAACTCGGCGAATACTTTTTCATCAAGAAAATCGCGCAAGAAAAATGGCTGGTGACCGTTACCGCTTAAATAAATGCCACGCAAGAAAAAGGGATCATGAAAGGCATTGGGTTGCATCAGCGCTTGCAGATAATCTGCAGCACCGGCACGCAATGTCGCAATGCGCGAGGGCAGCAGGAACAGATCCGCAGGTGCTGGTACATCGGTGTTTGAAGCAAACAGCTCGGCGCTGATGTCCGCGATATCTTGTTCGATCTGATCGAATGCCTGCGTAGTCCAGTTGGATTGATACATCGCCGCAGGTTGATAAGGCGACGACCAGCCCAGCATGCTGTGGCGAAGTGCATCGGGGAGTGACAAGGCCAGCGTGTCAAATCCGGGCAAGTCCTCCGCGCCGGAAATGACGACATACACGGCAAAGCGCATCGCATAGCGATTTTGCGCAATCCAGATCCGGCGACTGATGGCGTCAGCACGTTCGCGCAGACGCTCGCGGCCCTGGGGCGTGCGGTCCAGCAGCAGGCTCGCAGAGACTGACACAATCATGGAATCGAGCGGTCGCTGCGGGCGGTACTTGCCACAGAGCGCGACGAATTCTTCCCAGCGTTTTTCCTGGGCATCGGCACCGCTCGGGTCATCGAGTTGATCCGAGCTCAGTTCGACGACCACACCCCGATCAAACAAATGCCAGCGTGGTGCATCCTCGGCAGGTGTCTCGGCCTCGCTCAGCAAGGCTTGGGACAAGCCACAGGCCTCAATTGCAGGTCGTGCGCTGCTGCTTCCATCATGCAGCAGCACCACCCAGGGAATGTCGTAGCGCTTGTCATGACTGACGATATTCGCTTCGATTTTGCTGGTCGCTGTACGGAAGGAGGAACGCAGCCGCCCGATATCCAGCGCGATGCGGCGCGCACCGGCTTTCTCGCTTGATCGGTCAATCCCGTAGCGCAGTGCAATGACGAGCACTGTCAGTACTGTCACCAGCAGCACCGCGATCCAGACGATGGAGAAACTGTTATCCACGATCACCCTCATTGGGAACAGTTTGCTTTATGTGTGCTGGTACAGCCGGCTCGAGTGCCTTGCGCACCGGCGCCGAGGTGATGCGCCATAAAACCTGAGACAAGGCCAGCAGTAGCAGCATCACACCGATGAATCCAACAAAGCCGCGACTGAAGCGGAAAAAACGAACCGGTACGATATTCGAGAGCGGGTAGCGATACGCCTGCGCCGAGAGGACGCGCTCGGCATTCGCCGGCTGGCTCGCCAGTCCGGGTGTGAGGGCAGGTTCCCGGCGATAGATTTTTCTGAAGAGCGCGTCGCGCAAGGGTTGCAACTGATGATCTGCCTGCGTACCGCGATAGCGACCCTCGAATCCGATTGCAATCGCAAACAGATAGAGCGGCGCCATTTGCGGCGGTGGGCCACTGGTTTCTGCGAGCAGTGCGTCAATTTGTTCAAAAATCTTGTCGCCTGAAACGCTGCTGCCGAAGAGCCTTGTTTCGATCAATGTCTCGGTGAAGCGAGATTGACCGGGCCACGGCCGCGATAGTAAAAATTCGTCTGCAATGGCGGCTTTCAGGTAGCGCAATTCCTCCACCGCAGCGCGATCCGCTGGCGCACCTATCCGCGATATCTCCATGGTTTGCGTGTCAATTTCCCGCGCCAGTTTGTCGCAGACTTCTTCTGCAGCGGCACGCGCACTGCTTGTCGTGTCATCCGACATGACGAGCTTGTTGTCGTAGCTGTCGATAATACGCAGCACCTCGGCGACAAACAGCCGCAACTGCCGCAGCAATAGCGAATCGGTGGCGACGCTCGCTGCCTGCGTCGTCGGTGTCCATGGTTCGGACGCCGGCGTCGGGATCAGTGTCGTGATCGCAGGCGTCGGTACGCGGGTTGGAAGAGTGAGCTTGCCCATGGATGCAGACCTCAATACCCCTGCGTTCGAATGAACAGCGCCATGTTGGCAGGTCGGTTGGTGCTGGCAGAGCGCCCGGAGGGACCAATGACCAGACGGCTATCAGCCTGATGCAACTCCGGCCCCGGCACGATCTCGTACAGCATCACATCCGGCAGGCTGCGCAATTGCATTTCGGGTGCTGCTGCGATGCGCGCACGCCGATAGCCCAGCACCCGTTTTTCACGCAACTCGGAAAACACGTGCGCCGGTCCAATGACAGCTGCGTCCATCCATCGCTCGATTTCAGCAGGCCTTCCACCCTTGATGCCGATTACCAAGCGCTTGGTGATCCACTCTGGTCGGAGTACCAGCTCGAAAGCACCATTCATCCATTCGAGATTGATTTCGCGATAATCCTGACTGACCTCGGACAAGTTTTCGCTCAACTCTTTGAGCAGTGGCAGCAGTGTGCGATGCGGTTGTGCGTGATCGTAAGGCGGTGGCGTGATCGGCAGAGCACCCGGACGCAGCAAAGATAACGGGCCCAGAAGATTGCACAGCGCGAGATAAAGCGGGTAGGGTGAAATCACCGGACTTTGCAAATGTGCTTCCAATACCGGCAAGGCAGGCACCATGCACGAGAGTCGTTGCAACAGCAGCAGTCGCTCTGCGCGCTGCTCGGCCACCGAGACGCCCGCGGCCTGTCGCGCGACAAAGGCCGCCTTGCTTCGCAGCAGATGCACCATGTCACGAAACTGCTCGAGCAGCTCGGGTACGGCATGCAAGTCGAGCAGTGCGGGCAAGGTGTCATCCAGCTTGATCACACCATCATCTTCAAGCACGGCGCCAATAGCCATGCTGACCATGAGCGCGGGTGGCATCTGACCAGCCGCCAGTGAAAGATTGGGTATCAGGCGCGGTATATCTGCCGGTGCCGCATCCGACACTTCATCTTCGACGGGATCAGTTTTCACTGACAGAAAACGCGGGGCCATTTCGGGCATTTTCATGTTGCGCGAAACAGGCAGACACAGCCAAATCGTCTGCGGTCCCTGCGACAGCGCGTCTTTGGTCGCATCCAGACGAATGGACAGATCAATTGCCTGCGCTTCTTCATGCGAGAGGGCAATCGCCGTGCCATCCGGCAGGATGGCTTCAAGTTCCAGCACACGCACGGTGCCCGAGGCCAGCAGCGCCAGATCAAATTTCAGGCGCTTGACACCCCACGCATACGGTGTACCCGTCAGCGTATGCCAGGCAATGAGCGCATCAATACGCGCCGACTCCAACTGGAAATGCTGTGGCGAGAGCAGCATGCCCTCATGCCACTGAATGCGATCAGGACATTTCATGCGTTTGCTCCCAAAGACTGGATTGGATCATTCATTTATTTCTCCGAAGCGCTGACCGAAAAATCAGTCGCACCTAATTCAACACTGAGCTTGCCTTTGAAAGTATCGACTCGCACATTGTGTTCACCCGAGGTGAAATAGTCGGCCATGATCACGGCAAGGAATACGCGCTTTTCCGAAAAACGCTTGCCGGGCAGGGTGATGGTCGCACCCGGTACCAGCTCAAGGCTTTCGATATCCAGATCACCCGGATTGGCTTTGATCAATCCACTACGGGAAGCAAACCAGTCAGCCGCTTTCATGGTGGAGATCTTTCTGGCCAGCGCTTCATCCATGACCAGCACAATATCGACAGCCACCGGAAAGTCCCGGTTCGATCCCTCGATAGTCGTGAGCGATACCTGACTCCATTCGGGCTTCACGCCCGGCGGGAACAGCGTATCTTTCACCGTACTGCAGCTGCCCAGACTCAGCATGAGCAGCAGCAGTGCCAACCAGCGGGATGATGCGGCCCTCATCGCTATTTGCCTTTCCCCGGTGCGGTCGCGTTGTACATCACCGAGCTGGCCGTGGGCAGCACGACGGGTGAATAAGTCACTGCGCTCTTGTTCTCTGCCGTGGCTTGCATCCTGGCTTCGTAATCGGCCTTGGCTGATTGATGGCCCAGCTCAAAGCCGAGCATGACCAGGAGTGCTACCAGCAGCACGGAACACACGGTGCAAATCATGACCAGACGTGGTGTCATCAGCAGCGTGATTTTCATGCGACCTCCACGGTCATTTGGCCGGGCATTGATACTTCTATCGATCCCCCCCAATTGCACATGAGCTTGGAGCCATCATTGAGTGCAGGCATGTTGGCGATCTGTACGGTGGGCGAGCCCGGTACCCAGGGCGCCACGGTCATGGGTATGCAAGGCATGGGCGTGAGTACACCCAAGGCGGCTGCGGTAGCAGCAGCGACCATGGGATTGGCCATGGACTGACACATACCAAAGGGCATGATGTTCATCATGGGCACGTTATCCATGATGTTGGCCGACGGCGCGCCTGACATCACGCAATTCATCGGCAGCACATTCAGCGTCCCCGGTGCCATACCGAACGAGCATTTCAACATCGCGCCTGAACAAACCAGTTTGCCCATCAGCTTCCCCTGAACAGTTTTTCGAAACGTTCCGCCATACGTGGCGTTTCGCCGCCTTGCGGCTTACCGTTCTGATCAAAGCGTGCTGCATCACCCACACTCAATCCCTTGTCAAAGCTGCTGCGCTCCATCACCTGCCCATTGGTCCAGTAGCGGATCATGGGGCCGTGCAGCACATTGTCTTTGTAGGTGGTGCGCTGAATCACCGTGCCATCGCTGGTCAGATCTTCAATCACGCCATCAAGCTTGCCGTCCTTGTAGTGCGCAACACGAACGAGACGACCATGCGTGTAGTAGCGCGCCTCGCCTTGCAGCAGACCCTTCACAAAATTCAGTTCCGCCGCTACGTGGCCAGCGCTGTCATACACGGTGGTCAGGCCATGTGCCTGACCCTGAACATAGTTCTGCTTCATCTGCAGACGATCATTGAAGTGATATTCACTGCTGCCGTGACGCTGCCCGTCGTTGTAGGCGGCCCGCTGCAGCAGACGGCCGTATTCGTCATAGCTCTCGGTTGGGCCGTGCAGTTGACCGCTACGCATGCTCACCGACTGACGCAGGCCGCCATCGTCCCCAACGATACGTACCGCTTCGATCGGTTGAATGCTCGAAATGTCGTCGCTCATGTTCACGTCGTACTCAATTGATTTTCACCATGCCGCCTTTGAGGGTCAGCATGCCGCCACCATTAATCTCCGCCGAGGCCGACGCTTTTCCGGCGATCGACAAGGCCTCGGCTTTCAGATCAGTACCGGCCTTGATGCCAAGGGAGGTGCCTGCCTCGCTCTTGAGTTCGGTGCCGGCCTTGATCGTGGTAGCAGTACCCGAGGTCATCGAGATTGTCTTGCCGGACTTGAATGTGATGCTGCCGGTAACATCGATGATCAGGTCGCCAGTGACCTTGATCGTCGATTTCCCTTTGATGGTTTGCAGCATGTCCTTCGTAACCGTCAAGGTGTAATCTTTTTTTACGGTGTGCGAAAAATTACTCGTGTTTTCATGCGTCTCATCACCTGTTACTTCTACATCGCGTGTGCCACCCACCGAGTGTGATTCGTTACCCTGAGTGACTTCAATGGTGCGGTCGCCTTTTTTGATCAGATGTTCTTCCGAGCCCTTGTAGAGCGTGGTTTCGAGATCATCTTCGACATCAATTTTCAGATCGCGCTCGGCATGGAAATACAGTTCCTCGTCGCCCTTCTTGTCTTCAAAGCGGATTTCGTTGCCATGCATGCGACCTGCTTCGATGGCTGTCGTCTTTGAAATGCCGTTGCCGGTTTTGGTCGGGCGCGAGCGCAACACGCTTTGCGTTTGCTGCTTGGGTAACTCGACCGGTGTAGCGCGCTCGCCGTTGTAGACGCAACCGGTAATGATGGGACGGTCCGGATTGCCATCAAGGTAGTTGATGATGACTTCTTGTCCAATGCGCGGGATAAACAAACTGCCCCAGCCATTGCCAGCCCAGGTTTGAGATACCCGCACCCAGCACGAAGAGGTATCGTTTTT
>JBDKLM010000065.1:0-109195 GCA_039806005.1 Pseudomonadota bacterium | reverse complement strand
CAACAAAATGACATCCCGGCCTCCGATCTGACGATGACGATAGAAGAACCGCAAGCCGGTGCTCTGTTTGTCAGGTTTGCCTACGATGATCATGTGGATACGCCCGAAACAGCTGAGGAATCTTTTTATAACGACTTCAAACGTGAAGCGTATAAAGAATCTGATATCGATACGATACGCATGATTCGTCAGCTGGCCGATGAAGGTCAGCTGGACTCGCCGATTCAATAATTCTTTGTTTGTGTCTCAGGGTCAGCCGGGCCAGTACCTCGGCGTACCATCTTTTGCTTAGTGGTGGGACCACCTTATATTCAATGTGGCCGCCAGCTCAAATATCAATGGGATCGACTTCGAGCGTCCAGCGCAGGCGGGTTGGTTGTTTGCGCAATTCTGGTACCCAGACCTTTAGAAAGTTCTGCAAGACACCTCGCGCATTCGACTCCAATAGCAACTGCGCTCGTTCGATGCCGGCGACGCGCGTCATCGTCATAGGCACTGGATCATTGATGACGATACCGGGATGCGGCAATAGCTCTCGCGCCTGCTGCAAAAATTCCAGCGCTTTATCCAGGGTCTTTGATTCTGCTCTGAGCAAGGCCTGAAAGACAAAAGGCGGCAAACCGGCGCTGCGGCGCTCTTCCAATGTGGTGGACGCAAAACCTGGAAAGTCATGCTTGAGCAAAGCGCGGTACAGCGGATGTTGTGCGTAGCGGGTTTGAATCATCACCTCGCTCTGGGACAGTTCGCCGGTGTCGGCAGCCCGTCCCGCTCTCCCCGCCACCTGCATGAGCTGTGCGAATAGGCGCTCGCCAGCCCGGTAATCATGTGAGAACAGTGCGGTGTCGGGATTGATCACTCCCACGAGCGTGAGTCGTTGGAAGTCGTGACCTTTAGCCACCATTTGCGTGCCGAGCAAGATATCGACTTCACCCCGATGTACCGTTTCAAAAGCCGCCTGTGCGCTGCCTTTTTTTCGTGTGGAGTCCGCATCGATACGGAGCACTCGGGCTTCCGGGAACAAGGTGTGCAAATACTCTTCGATACGTTGCGTGCCGCGCCCAAGCGGTTGCAAATCCACATTGCCGCAAGTGGGACAAGACGACGGTATCCGGAGCTCGAGGCTGCAGTGATGGCAGCGCAATCGGCGCTCCGGTTTGTGCAAGACCATGAAGGCGGTACACCGCTGACAATTGCTGATCCATCCGCAAGCATCACAGTGCACGACAGGGGCGTAGCCTCGGCGATTGAGAAATAGTAGGGATTGTTCACCGCGAGCCAATCGTTCGCGCAGAGCGGCGATCAGGGGCGGGGCCAAGCCCTCGGTGGCCTTGATACGCTCCATGTCGATCAACGAGATGGCGGGCAGTACTGCTTTCGCTGCAGCACGCTGGGCAAGTACCAGTTTGCGATAGCGATGGCTTTCTGCGTGATGCCAACTCTCCATCGACGGTGTTGCCGAGCCGAGAACGATGGGAATATCCAAATCACGGGCGCGCCAAATTGCCAGATCACGCGCCGAATAACGCAAGCCTTCCTGTTGCTTGTACGAGGGATCATGCTCTTCGTCGACAACGATCAATTTAAGACCGGGCATGGAGGCAAGCACGGCGAGTCGGGTACCGAGCACAATGGAAGCATGGCCCAAGTGCGCTGATATCCAACTGCGCGTACGCTCGCCTTCAGAGAGTTGACTGTGTAGCGACACAACGTTCAGCGTCGGGAAGCGAGCGCGTACGCTGTTCTCTAACTGTGGTGTGAGATTGATTTCGGGTACCAGGATCAACACCTGCGCACGCCGACCTTGTTGTTCTTCTCGTTCGAGAATTTTTTCTGCGCTACGCAAGTACACTTCGGTTTTTCCACTACCCGTTACACCAAACAGCAAGTGGGTGCTGTAACCACCCGCAGCCGTAATTGCATCAACCGCGGCTTGCTGGTCTTGATTGAGTTGCGGTGCGATGGAGCTTGCCGACTCCTTTGGGCTTGCAGGGGTGTTTATTTTTTTTAGGGCGCTATCTAGCGCGGTTGATTTAACCGCGCGTAAATTTTTGGGCAAGCATGGCAAGACAACTTCACCCAAAGGACGCTGATAGTAGTCTGCTGCAAATCGCGACAAAGCGATCCAATGCGCCGACAAGGGCGGCAGCTGGTAGCGTATCGCGGTGACATCCCTAATTTTTTCAGGCGCGTAATCGCTGCTCTCTTGTATGGCAATGATGAGACCCACGACTTCTCTGCGGCCGAAGGGAACTTGGGCTAACTGGCCTACGCTGGGCGGCTGATCTTCGGTGGAAGTCGGCTGCCATCGATAATCAAATTCGATGGGCAGAGGGGTGTCCAGCGCCATTTTTAAAATGCGGTGATTGTGTGGCGGCATAGACAGCGAGTGTGAACTAGTAAATCGATTAGTTGATAGCGCCGAAAATCGTAGTAACTGAAAAATTTGTAGGGCAACTTTGTGGTGATAGCCCTTTGCGTTGAACAACTTCGCTAGCTTGCCCTAAAAGCGCGACTTTATTCAGTTGTTTCCCAACTTAAAGAAAGACTTTAAAAGTTGATTTAAATCTCGGGCGCAAAAGGCATTTTTTCGCTATCCACAAATTCTGTGGATAACTTTGTGTGTAAGTGGGTCTTGACAGGCCAAAACGCAGATTTCATGCGGACTTCAACAAATTGACTCGCCGCAAAGCAGACCAAGAGCCCATGGAAAATCAATGACTTAGCGAGTTGCCTTCTAACAAGGAAAAAATTTTTGATTTTTTTTTCAGCCATCTTGACAAGCACCATTTTGTGAATAAGTGTGGGTTAACCAAGGTGGGGGGTCTTGCGTTTTACTGCATGCTGTGTTTTCTCTCGCATCGCCTTTGCGCCTGTAAATCATATCAACTCGATATGACTGCCCAGCGCAAGCTCTGGGCGGGGCCGACGGCGGTTCATTAGGTTCAGTTACACCAGCTTGCCGCGTACCAGCCTGTGGATATCTTTGTGAACAAGCTGACCTCTTACGGCGCAGATATTTTCGCAGCGCCACACACCCAATCCATTCGACGTCGCCATAGACATCGTTTACCCAATTAAATCAATGGATTGTCAGATGTTTCTAGAGAGCGGGTTGACAAGTATGTGCAAGTACTTGATTCGGTCATGGTGCGCCCTACTTGTGCATAACTAGCCAGATCGGGGTGCAAATTCGCGCTTCAAACGCACCCCGGAGAACCGGATCAGCCGTGTCAGGTGCGCATCTGACGGCTGATGTCATGTACTGCAGACACCATGGCCGTGACGGCCTCGGGCGGCGTGAATTGTGAGATTCCGTGGCCAAGGTTGAACACATGGCCGGACCCCGGACCTGGCTTGCCAAATGCCTTTAGTGCGCGCTCAACCTCGGCACGAATCTGTTCTGGTTTTGCAAATAAAACATTCGGGTCGAGATTGCCCTGAAGCGCCACCTTGTTACCAACCAGTGCGCGCGCCTTGCCAAGATTCACGGTCCAGTCGAGACCCACGGCATCGGCACCGCTATCAGCGATTTCCTCCAGCCACAGACCACCGCCCTTGGTGAATACGATACAAGGGATGCGCACACCATCATGCTCGCGCTTGAGGCCTCGGATGACTTCCTTCATGTAACTCAGGGAGAAGGTCTGGTAGATACCGTCGGCCAGTGCACCGCCCCAAGTATCAAAAATCATCACCGCTTGAGCGCCGGCCTCTATCTGGGCATTCAGATAGGCCGCGACCGCCGCGGCATTCGTGCTCAGAATGTGGTGCATCAGGTCCGGGCGGTCATAGAGCATGGATTTCACGGTTCTGAAGTCATCCGACCCGCCGCCTTCAACCATGTAGCAGGCTAATGTCCATGGGCTGCCCGAAAATCCGATCAGAGGAACCCGGCCAGCGAGCTCGGTGCGAATTTGCGTTACGGCGTCAAAGACATATTGCAGACTGCTCAAATCGGGCGCGCGCAGTGCCCGCACTGCCTGCTCGTCTCGGAGCGGATGAGCAAAGCGTGGCCCCTCGCCCTCGGCGAAGGACAGTCCCAGACCCATCGCATCTGGCACCGTCAGAATGTCGGAAAACAGGATGGCAGCATCGAGCGCATAGCGATCCAGCGGCTGAAGGGTGACTTCGGTCGCATAGTCAGGGTTCGTGGCGAGGTCCATGAACGAGCCCGCCTTGCTGCGGGTCGCCCGGTATTCAGGCAAATAGCGGCCGGCCTGACGCATCAGCCATAGCGGTGTGTAGTCGGTTGGCTGGCGCATCAGCGCGCGCAGGAAGGTGTCGTTCTTGAGTGGGGCGAAGCGGCTGGACATCCGTATCCTTAAGGCAGTTCTTCGAAGGCAATATTATCGCCGAAAGTTTTTGATGGGCCCCATTTTTTCGATACGGGATTCAGGGCAGGCGTCGCGTGAGGGTCGTTATGTTTCGCCAATTTGCGAGATTGGCTTTTCTGAACGAGAAATAAAAAAGGCAGCCTAGGCTGCCTTTTTGTTCCGCCAGTGAACGCTCAGCGCTTCTGTCGCAGCTTTTGAATTGCGGCAAGCTGTGCGATGGCAATGGCCAACTCTGTCTGCGCAACGGCGAAGTCAATATCGGTTTCGCGATTGGCCATCGCTTCTTCCGCCATTTTTTTCACTTCGTTTGCCTTGGCTTCATCCAGATCACGGCCGCGAATGGCTGTATCCGCCAGGACGGTCACCGTGTTCGGCTGGACTTCGAGAATGCCGCCAGCAACAAAAACGAACTCCTCTTCAGCCGCGCCCGAAACCTTGATACGCACTGCGCCCGGCTTGATACGGGTAATCAGCGGCGTATGCTTGGGATAGATGCCCAGCTCACCCGCCTCGCCTGGCAGGACAACGAACTCTGCCTGGCCGGAGAAGATTTGCTCTTCTGCGGAGACGACATCAACGTGAATGGTGTTTGCCATAGAAAGCCTTTTTTCGGTAAATCGAATCGCGTTTTGCAATAGGCGCTGCCTTGATCACAAGGCAGCCATCCTGTTATTGCAGCTTCTTCGCTTTCTCGATGGCTTCGTCGATGGTGCCCACCATGTAGAACGCCTGCTCGGGCAGATGATCCAATTCACCTGAAGCGATCATCTTGAAACCTTTGATGGTTTCTTTCAGAGGCACATACTTCCCTGGAGCGCCGGTAAACACTTCAGCAACGTGGAAAGGCTGCGACAGGAAACGTTGCATCTTACGAGCGCGCGCCACGACCAGTTTGTCTTCTGGTGCAAGCTCGTCCATGCCCAGAATTGCGATGATGTCGCGCAGTTCCTTGTAGCGCTGCAGCGTGCCCTGCACTTGACGAGCGGTGTCGTAGTGATCGGGACCCACGACGTTCGGATCGAGCTGGCGCGATGTGGAATCCAGTGGATCAACCGCAGGATAAATACCCAGCGCAGCGATGTCACGCGACAAAACAACGGTCGAGTCAAGGTGAGCAAAGGTGGTTGCAGGCGACGGGTCGGTCAAGTCATCCGCTGGGACGTAAACGGCCTGAATCGACGTAATCGAACCTGTCTTGGTCGAAGTAATACGCTCCTGCAGACGGCCCATTTCTTCGGCCAGCGTCGGCTGATAACCCACTGCAGATGGCATACGACCCAGCAGCGCCGATACTTCGGTACCGGCCAGTGTGTAGCGGTAGATGTTGTCGACGAAGAAGAGAACGTCACGGCCTTCGTCACGGAAGGATTCGGCAATCGTGAGACCCGTGAGCGCAACACGCAAACGGTTACCTGGTGGCTCGTTCATCTGCCCATAGACCATCGCCACTTTGGATTTGGGGAAGTCTTCGGTATTCACGACGCCCGCTTCGATCATCTCGTGATAGAAGTCGTTACCCTCACGAGTACGCTCACCCACGCCAGCAAACACGGAGAGGCCCGAGTGCGCTTTCGCGATGTTGTTGATCAGTTCCATCATGTTCACGGTCTTGCCTACACCGGCGCCACCGAACAGACCCACTTTACCGCCTTTGGCAAAGGGGCAAACCAGGTCGATCACCTTGATGCCTGTTTCGAGCAATTCCTGCGAAGGCGAAAGTTCGTCGTAGGCGGGAGCAGCACGGTGAATAGATGCGTGCTTGTCCGACTTGACCGGACCCACTTCATCAATCGGGTTACCCAGCACGTCCATGATGCGGCCCAGTGTGCCCTGACCGACTGGCACCATGATGGGCGCACCCGTGTTCTGGATGACCATGCCGCGACGCAGGCCATCGGAGGTACCGAGCGCAATGGTGCGCACGATGCCATCGCCGAGCTGTTGCTGCACTTCCAGCGTCAGCTCTGAACCTTCCATTTTCAATGCATCGTAAATCTTGGGCATCGCATTGCGGGGAAATTCAACGTCAACCACCGCGCCGATACACTGAACGATTTTGCCATCCGCCATTTTCGTTCCTTCAAATAAAAATTGTAATTCGATTCAAATTCGGGGTTCTTAGACCGCAGCTGCACCAGCCACGATTTCGGAGAGTTCTTTGGTAATTGCTGCCTGACGTGTCTTGTTGTAGATCAGTTTCAGTTCACCAATCACATTGCCCGCATTGTCAGTCGCCGCTTTCATCGCCACCATGCGCGCTGCCTGCTCTGACGCCATGTTCTCGACGACCGCCTGGTACACAAGCGCCTCTGCATAGCGAAGCAAGAGTTCATCAATGACGGATTTTGCATCGGGCTCGTACAGGTAATCCCATGAGTAGGAATTAACGGGCTCCATCCTGTCCGCCGTCAGCGGCAGAAGCTGATCGATCACGGGTTCCTGCTTCATGGTGTTGATGAAGCGGGTGTAGCAGAGATACACCGCATCCAACTTTTCTTCGTCATAGGCATCAAGCATGACTTTGACCGGCCCGATCAGTTGCTCGAGATGGGGCGTGTCGCCAAAGTTGATGCACTGCGCTACCACTGGCGCGCCGATGCGATTCATGAAGCCATAACCCTTGTTGCCAATGGCGACGATTTCGACTTTGTTGCCAGCGGCGTCGAGCTCTTTCATCCGGTTGGTCACCTGACGCAAGACATTGGTATTCATGCCACCGCACAGACCTTTGTCTGTCGTCACCACGATAAAACCGATTTTCTTGCTTTTCTCGTGTTTGACCAGAAACGGGTGCGTGTACTCTGGATTGGCTTGCGCCAGATGTGCTGACACAGTGCGAATTTTTTCACTGTACGGGCGCGCAGAACGCATGCGCTCCTGCGCCTTGCGCATCTTGGACGCCGCGACCATTTCCATCGCCTTGGTGATCTTCTTCGTATTTTCTACGCTCTTGATCTTCCCGCGTATCTCTTTACCTGCAGCCATTCAATGCTCCTGTGACTGGGTTGAGATCAGAATGTTTTCTTGAAGTTTTCGATTGCACCCGCGAGCACAACCTCATCTTCTTTCGAGAGCTGCTTGCTGTCTTCGATACGCTTGAGCAGTTCCGAATTGCTGGTCTGGAGGAACTTGTGCAAATCATGCTCGAAGCCGAGCACGTCTTTGACCTCGATATCGTCCAGATAGCCTTTGTTCACAGCAAACAGGCTTACTGCCATCAGCGACACGGGCAGCGGATAGTACTGCGGCTGCTTGAGAAGTTCAGTCACTCGCGCACCGCGATCGAGCTGCTTGCGAGTCGCTTCATCGAGGTCCGATGCGAACTGCGCAAACGCTGCCAATTCGCGATACTGCGCAAGGTCGGTACGAATACCGCCTGAGAGCGATTTGATGACTTTGGTCTGAGCAGCGCCACCCACACGAGACACCGAAATACCGGCGTTAATCGCAGGACGGATACCGGCGTTGAACAAGGAAGTTTCAAGGAAGATCTGGCCATCCGTGATCGAAATCACGTTCGTGGGAACGAACGCGGACACGTCACCGGCCTGAGTTTCAATGATAGGCAAGGCAGTCAGCGAGCCAGTCTGGCCTTTGACCTCACCCTTGGTGAATGCTTCCACGTAGTCGGGGTTCACGCGAGCTGCGCGCTCGAGCAGACGGGAGTGGAGATAAAACACATCGCCGGGGAAAGCTTCACGACCTGGGGGACGACGCAGCAACAGGGATACCTGACGGTAGGCCACCGCTTGCTTGGACAGATCGTCATAAATGATCAACGCGTCCTGACCACGATCGCGGAAGTATTCACCCATTGCACAGCCAGAGTACGCAGATACGTACTGCATCGCTGCCGACTCGGATGCTGATGCCGCTACAACGATGGTGTAGTCCAGAGCGCCATGCTCGTCGAGCGCACGAACAACGTTCTTGATCGATGAAGCCTTTTGACCAATCGCGACGTAAATACAGGTGACGCCCTGGCCCTTCTGGTTGATGATGGTGTCAACAGCGACGGCGGTTTTGCCGGTTTGACGATCGCCAATGATCAGCTCACGCTGGCCACGACCAATAGGTACCATCGCATCGATGGATTTCAGACCGGTCTGCAGCGGCTGCGAAACGGACTGACGGGCAATAACGCCTGGCGCAATCTTCTCGATCGGCGCGCTGAGCTTCGCATCAATCGGACCTTTGCCATCAATTGGCTGACCAAGCGCGTTGACCACACGACCACGCAGTTCCGGACCAATGGGCACTTCCAGAATACGGCCCGTGCACTTGACGGTATCGCCTTCGGAGATGTGCTCGTAAGAACCGAGAATAACGGCGCCCACCGAGTCGCGCTCGAGGTTCAGCGCGAGGCCGAAAGTGTTGCCCGGGAATTCGAGCATCTCGCCTTGCATTGCATCGGAGAGGCCATGAATACGGCAGATACCATCAGTGACCGAAATCACAGTGCCCTGGTTGCGAACCTCGGCACCCGCGCCGAGTCCCTGGATCCGGCTCTTGATCAGCTCGCTGATTTCAGACGGGTTGAGTTGCATGTTAGCTCCTGATAGGTTGAGACCGGCGTCTCGGCCTGTCTCGCAAAGTCAAAATTTTTTCCGGGCGCTTAAGCCGCCAGTACCGTCTGCATATGCGCCAAACGCGCGCTGACTGAAGAATCAAGTACCTCATCACCAACCGTGACGCGCACGCCACCAATCAGTGAGGTATCGACGCTGATGCTCGCGTTGAGCTTGCGCCCAAACTTCTTTTCGAGCGCCGTGACCAGATCACGCACCTGTTCGTCGGTCATCGGGAATGCGCTGGCAATTTGCGCGTCCGCCGTGCTTTCAAAAGCGTTCTTCAGTTGGCGAAATTGCTGCTCGATTTCCGGCAGCAATGCCAAGCGACCATTGTCGACCAGCATGCTGACAAAATTCTTTGCCTCGGCGTCAATGGACACCTTGAGTGAGGCAAGAAAAACGTCAGCCAACTGGGTGCGAGCAAACCGAGGGTCGCCGGCAACATCGCGAAAGGCGGGCACAGCAGCCACTTGCGCCATTTCCGACAGAATCTCTGCCCAGGCGTTCAGCTTTGCCGGTTGCGCGACACGAAACACCGCTTCGGCATAAGGACGCGCAATCGTTGCGAGTTCAGCCATAGTTAGAGTTCTGCCTTGAGTTGGTTCAGCAAGTCGGCATGGGCTTTGGCATCAATCTCGCGCTTGAGAATCTGCTCTGCACCTTTGACGGCGAGCGTGGCGACATCATTGCGCAGAATATCGCGCAGACGGATGGCTTCAGCAGTGGCCTCATGGCGCGCGGCTTCGACAATCCCCGCCGCTTCTTCGGCTGCGTGCTTCTTTGCTTCTTCAATGATTTCAGCAGCGCGACGCTCGGAATCGACGATACGTTTCTGCGTCTCTTCATGAGCTTGTGCCAGTTCGATCTGCACGCGCTTCTCGGCCACAGCCAACTCATGCTTGCCGCGATCAGCAGCAGCGAGGCCTTCCGAGATTTTCTTTGCGCGCTCGTCCAGCACTTTCATCAGCGGCGGCCACACGAACTTCATCGTGAAGAGCGCCAGGATGAAAAAGACGACGAACTGCGCAAACAAGGTTGCGTTCAAGTTCACGGTATTTTCCTTCTCAAATTAACGATCGCCGGGGCAATCCCCGGCAGGATGAGAATGATGGAATCAGCCAGCGAACGGGTTTGCGAACGCGAACATCATCGCGATACCAACACCGATCAGGAACGCCGCATCGATCAGACCAGCGAGCAGGAACATTTTGGTTTGCAGGCTGTTCATCAGCTCTGGCTGGCGAGCCGAGGCTTCGATGAATTTGCCGCCCATGATGCCAATGCCGATACATGCGCCGATAGCGCCGAGGCCGATGATCAAACCGCAAGCGAGTGCAACGAAGGCGACGTTAGTCATGAAAACTCCTTAAATAGTCAAAGTCAAAAAAACAAAACCCGGATACTTCAAAACTGGTCAGTGACCTTCATGTGCCTGGCCGAGATACACCAGCGTGAGCATCATGAAGATGAATGCCTGTAACAACACAATCAAGATGTGGAAGATCGCCCAAATCGAGCCGGCCACCACGTGCATGCCGAAACCCCACCATGTGGCAGTGGAGCCCAAGAGGGCAATCAATAGGAAAACGAGTTCGCCTGCGTACATGTTGCCGAAGAGTCGCATGCCCAACGACACGGTCTTGGCAACGAATTCGATGATGTTCAATCCCAGATTAGCCAACCACAATGCAGGGTGTGCGCCGAACGGTGCGCAGAAGAGTTCATGCACGAAGCCGCCGACACCTTTGATTTTCAGGTTGTAGTAAATCATCAGGGCAAACACACCGATGGCCATGCCTAGCGCGCCATTGAGGTCGGCGGTCGGAACTACGCGGAAATGAATGTCGAGGCCGAAGAGACCAAAGATGGCCGAGAAGAGATCGACGGGGAGAAAGTCCAGCGAGTTCATCAACGCGACCCAGACAAAAACGGTCAGTGCCAACGGTGCGATGAAACTGCGATCGCCATGAACGATGTTTTTGGATTGGTCGTTCACCATTTCAACCACCAGCTCCACGAATGCCTGAAAGCGGCCGGGGACGCCTGAGGTTGCTTTTTGCGCCGCACGAACCATGAAGAACAGACCAACGACCCCCATCAACACGGACAAGATGATCGTGTCGACGTTGAAGATGCTGAAATCAATGATCTTGTCCTGATGATGCGTGGACAGGTGACCCAGATGGTGAACGATGTACTCGGAAGCGGTTGGCGCGTGCGCTGCTCCCTCAACTGCCGTTTCTGATGCCATGTGTCAGTGCCTAAACAATAAGATGATGTAACTTTTCAGCGCGACGATGAAAGCAGCGATAAGCGCCAGCCAATTCAAATCGCGATACCACCAGGCGACCGCCGCGAGCAGCGCGACCGTCATTGCAATCTTGATGAACTCACCGACAAAAAAAGTCATCGGACTGAGAGCTCCCGGCCTGAGCGCGCCGATGTACAAACGCAGCGCAAACAAGCCGTTGGGTACCACACAACACAGGCCACCGAGCAGCGCCGAAAAGAAAGCATGCTGGCCAGCAATCAAGCCGGCCAGTACTGCTGCAGCCAGCGTCGTTGCCAACTGAGTCAGGAGCAGTCGCAGCATGGAAACAATTCGGTCGAGCCATTCGGCTCTGGCGGACAGGGAGGAAGATATTCACCCTTCGCCGTGGCGTGGTACGCGTACCGCAAAACCCGGCGATTATAAGTGGATTCAACAACTTGCGTCAATTGTTTGCTCTCAAGAAAGCGCACGGGAAGGACCTCGGTGGCGCGTTGCACAAACGGCATCAATCCTGATCGGCACGCAAGCGGGCTATGACGCCCTCGAGCTGATCCAGCCCGGCAAAAGCGATGATGAGCTCGCCCTTGTTTTTGGCGCCGACCTTGATCGTGACAGCGGTTGCCAGCGCATCGGACAGTTCCTCTTCCAGCCTCGTGATATCGCGAGACTTGTCTTTCGCCAGCGCTCTGGTCCCTTCCTGTCCCGTGGTGGTTCGTACCACCAGTTTCTCCGCCTCTCGTACCGATAGCCCTTTGGCAATAATTTGGGTGCCCAAGGTGATCTGAGTTGCAGAATCAACCGCCAGCAGCGCACGCGCATGGCCCATGTCCAAGTCGCCCGCCATCAGCATGGCCTGCACCGGCTTGGCAAGATTGAGCAAGCGCAGAAGGTTCGATACCGCACTGCGTGAACGACCGACCGAGGCAGCCGCTTGTTCATGTGTGAAACTGAATTCCTCAATCAGGCGGTGTATGCCCTGCGCTTCTTCGAGCGGATTGAGATCTTCCCGCTGCATGTTTTCAATCAGCGCCATCGCCGCAGCGGCCTTGTCGTCCACCTCGCGTACCAGCACCGGCACTTCTTTCAAGCCAGCCAGCTGCGCGGCGCGGAACCGTCGCTCGCCAGCGATGATTTCATGTGTGGCGCCATTTTTCCCATCGCTGATGGGACGTACCAGCAAGGCTTGCAACAGTCCCTGAGCCCGAATGGAGTCGGCGAGCTCATTGAGTGCCGTTTCATCCATGTAGGTGCGCGGCTGGTATTTGCCTGGCTGTAGTACGGCGATGGGCAGGCTGACTGAAGCTTCCGAAACGCTCGTTGTCTCATTCGTGAAGTCGGCGGAGCCGCCGAGTAAGGCTTCGAGTCCGCGACCCAGGCCTTTCGGTTTTTTACTGATCATGAAGTTTGCTTTCTTTGTCTATGAGTCCGCTGCGCATCACAGCGCTGCAATACGATCGAGCAGTTCTTTGCCAAATGCCGTATAGGCCTGGGCGCCCTTGGCCGCCGAATCAAAAATGACGCCGGGTATGCCATACGACGGCGCTTCTGCCAGGCGCACGTTGCGCGGGATGATGGTCTTGAAAACTTTATCGCCGAAATGTTTTTCCAGCTGCGAGGACACCTGTTGAGAGAGCATCATGCGCGGGTCAAACATGACGCGTAGCAGGCCGATCACTTTCAAATCAGGATTCATTTTTGCGTGCACGATTTTGATGGTGTTCACCAGATCGGAAAGTCCTTCGAGCGCGTAGTACTCGCACTGCATCGGAATGATCACGCCGTGCGCTGCGCACAAACCATTCAGCGTCAGCATCGAGAGCGCGGGCGGGCAATCAATCAGAACAAAATCGTATTTGTCGCCGACGCTGGCGAGGGCCTGCTTGAGTCGCAACTCGCGCTGATCAAGCTCGACCATTTCCACTTCGGCACCCGCAAGATCCCGGTTGGATGGCAGCACATCGTAGTGCCCGGTCTCGGACCGATGAACCGCCGAACGCAATTCGCCCATTCCGAGCAAGACCTGATACACCGATACGTCGAGATCGGATTTGTTCACCCCCGAACCCATGGTGGCATTGCCCTGGGGGTCAAGATCCACCAGAAGCACCCGTTGCCCGAGTTTGGCCAAGCCGGCCGCAAGGTTGACCGCCGTGGTAGTTTTGCCCACGCCCCCTTTTTGATTGGCGATACAAAAAATCTTTGCCATGAATGTCGTTTCGGTTAGTTGGTGTGTTGAGCGTTCAATGTGTGCTCGGTGTTGGCCCGCGCAAGTTTGTTGCCAGTGTCGTTTGCCATTTCAATTGCTGCCCTCTTCGGCTCTGATGATATGAACCAGATGCCGCTGCGCATTCAGCCCAGGGACATTGACTGCTGTTTTTCGGGTGATCCGCCAGTCTTCGGGCAAACGTTCCAGCTCTTCCGTTGCAGCTTGCCCTTTCATTGCAATCAACTCGCCACCCGCAGCAAGCAAGTGCCCTGACCAGCGCACGAAATCAGACAAGTCTGCAAAAGCTCGCGAAGTAATCACATCGCATTTTTCTTTCATCACGAGCTGCTCAACTCGCCCCGTGTGTACAGTCACATTGTGCAATCCCAGCTCGGCTTTTACCTGCGTCAGAAATGCCGTTTTCTTGTGCACGGTATCAATCAAATGCACCTGCATATCTGACGCATTTTGCTGCGCCCATATCGCGATCACCATGCCCGGCAAGCCTCCGCCAGAGCCCACATCCAGCAGGCGCTGCGCATGCACAAATGCCGGCACGGTTGCCATGCAATCGAGCAAATGCTGCGTCAGCATTTGCGAAGGATCGCGCACTGCCGTGAGGTTGTAGACCGAATTCCACTTCTGCAACAGCGCCAGATAGTCCAGCAGTTTGTCGAGTACCTGTGGACTGAAGGCCAGTGACAGTTGTGACGCCCCTTCGCTCAGCGCAGCACTTAGCCTCTGTCTCTCTTCAGACTGCATTCAGGCGGCATCCGATCGCTCGGCGTCAGTAACGGTGTCGCGAAAACCGCCTTTCTTCAAATGCACCAGCAAAAGCGAAATTGCGGCCGGGGTAACACCCGCGATGCGGGACGCCTGACCCAGCGTTTCAGGCCGGTGTTTCGCGAGCTTCTGCCGGACCTCGATCGACAAGGCCTTCACGCTCAAATAATCGAGCCCCTCCGGCAGCTTCAAATTTTCATAGTAGTCATGGCGCTCGACTTCTTTCGCCTGACGGTCGATATAACCCGCGTATTTGACTTGAATCTCGACCTGCTCGGCCACGGCGGGGTCTAGCGCAGGATCATCGAAACGCCGACCATCAATCCCTGTGAGACTCATCAATTGCGCATAGCTGACATCCGGGCGCCGCAACAAGTCGGTGAGCGCATACTCTCGCTCTATGCCTTTTCCTAACACGCGCTGGGCTTCTGCTTCGGCAATGATCCGGGGGCTGACCCAGGTCGATTTCAATCGCCCAAGCTCCCGCGCGATCGCCTCGCGTCGACGCTCGAAGTGCGCCCATTGCGTGTCGCCTATGCAGCCTAACTGTCGTCCAATTTCCGTTAGCCGCAGGTCTGCGTTGTCTTCACGCAGGCTCAGCCGATACTCGGCCCGGCTGGTAAACATGCGGTAGGGTTCCTGAACGCCTTGGGTCACTAGGTCATCAACCAGTACACCCAAATAAGCTTCATCACGCCTCGGTGTCCATGCATCACGCCCCTGAACCTGTAGCGCGGCATTCATCCCGGCCAGCAACCCCTGGGCAGCGGCTTCTTCATAGCCCGTGGTGCCATTAATTTGCCCTGCGAAGAAAAGGCCCCGAATCGCGCGGGTCTCGAGCGAGGACTTCAGGCCGCGCGGATCAAAATAATCATATTCAATCGCGTAGCCTGGCCGCAGGATATGGGCGTTTTCCATACCGCGCATCGATCTCACCAGGGCAAGCTGAGCATCAAACGGCAAGCTGGTGGAGATGCCGTTGGGATAAAACTCGTGTGTGGTCAGACCTTCCGGCTCGAGGAAAATCTGGTGAGATGTTTTGTCGGCAAACCGGTGGATTTTGTCTTCGATGGAGGGGCAATAGCGCGGTCCCACGCCCTCGATGACACCGGTAAACATCGGGCTTCTGTCCAGTGCCGCACGAATGATGTCGTGCGTCTTTTCATTGGTGTGCGTTATCCAGCAGGGCAGCTGTTTCGGATGAAGCGCAGCAGTGCCCATCACGCTAAATACCGGGATCGGGTTCATGTCGCCCGGCTGTTCCGTCATGACTGAGAAATCAATGCTCCGGCCATCAATTCTTGGTGGCGTACCCGTTTTCAGTCGGCCCTGAGGCAATTTCAGCTCTTTGAGCCGGGCTGAAAGCGAGATCGCGGGCGGATCCCCTGCCCGACCACCTGCGTAATTATTCAAGCCAACATGAATTTTGCCGTCAAGGAAGGTGCCCGCCGTCAGCACTACCGCGCGCGAGCGAAATCTGAGGCCCACCTGGGTCACGGCACCGACAACCCGGTCGCCCTCGACCATCAAATCATCGACGGCCTGCTGGAAAAGCCAGAGATTGGGCTGATTTTCAAGCCTGGAGCGTATCGCCTGCTTGTACAGCAACCGATCTGCCTGGGCGCGCGTCGCCCGAACGGCCGGCCCCTTGGAAGAATTCAGGATACGGAACTGGATACCCGCTTCGTCAGTCGCGATCGCCATCGCACCGCCCAGCGCATCCACCTCGCGCACCAAATGCCCTTTGCCAATGCCCCCGATCGAGGGATTGCACGACATTTGGCCAAGCGTCTCGATGTTGTGCGACAAAAGCAGCGTTTTTTGGCCCATGCGAGCGGCCACCAGCGCAGCCTCCGTCCCGGCGTGACCTCCTCCGACAACAATGACATCAAATTCAGTGGGGAAATCCATGGGAACAGGCTAGTCAGAGGCAATGCGGAGGCTGGATTATAAAGGCAATCCTGCGCCTTGTTTCACGTGAAACGCTCATGCCGATGGACTTGCGCTGTTCCACGTGAAACAACCAGAAGCGCGCTCAGAAAAAAGCGTCGGCACTGGTTTTCAGTATAAGGACCCCGACCACCAGCAAGAACACTTTGCGGACCAACCCTGTCCCGCCATAGATCGCGAGTCGCGTACCCATAAGTGAACCCACGATATTGCACCCGGCCATCACCAAACCCAGCTGCCAGAACACGTGGCCTAGCCCCGCAAAGAGCGCCAGCGCTGCCAGATTGCAAGCGACATTGACCAGTTTAGCGACCGCAGAGGCTCGCAAGAAATCAAAACCGAACACTCGAACAAAGAGAAAAATCAAAAAACTGCCCGTGCCTGGCCCAAAAAATCCATCGTACAGGCCAATCAATGCACCAACAGCCATCGCCAAGAGGGTTTTTCGGCGCCCTTTTTCGATTGGCTGATGAACGCTGCCAAAATCTTTTCGCACCAAGACATAAACCGCGACAGCAAGCAAAAGGAAGGGCAGCGCCTTGCGCAACAGTACGGGTGGAAACACAGACACCGCCCAAGCCCCGACAAACGCAAAAACCAGCGCCATGAGCGATGCAGGCAGCGCCACATTCCAGGCTACCGGGAAACGCTTTGCATAGCTCCGTGCAGCAGCAGCGGTGCCCCAGACCGAGGCCAATTTGTTGGTGCCAAACAAAGTGGCTGGCGCAGCGGAAGGAAAAACGCTGAAAAGCATGGGCACCTGAATCAAGCCGCCGCCCCCAACCACAGCGTCCACCAGACCGGCAAGTACGGCGGCCATAGCAAGGAGCAGTGCTTCTGGCGGCAAGGCCTCCATACTATTTGTTAGTGGTCACTATCACTGAATTGCCCTTGAGTTCTTACTCTCAGGCGGTAGCCGGTACGGCGACGCCGGGAGATGTCACCTTTTTCCGATCAGCCCGAATCAGTCCGGCTGCTTTATCCGCAATCATGATGATGGGGGAATTAGGGTTGCCTGAGGTAATCAATGGCATGACCGAGCCATCAATCACCCGCAAGCCAGCAACGCCACGCACCCTGAGCTGAGGATCGAGCACCGCCATCGCATCATCGTCGCGGCCCATTTTGCAGGTACCGACCGGATGGAAAATGGTGGTGCCAATATTGCCCGCCGCATGCGCCAACTCCGCGTCAGTCTGAAATGTGGGGCCGGGAAGGAATTCTTCGGGCGCATAGCGCAGCAGCGCCGGCGCTGCCACGATGCGACGCGTGAGGCGCAGCGAATCTGCAGCTACCTGCCGGTCTTCTTCCGTACTCAAATAATTCGGTGTGATTTTAGGCGCTTGGGTCGCGTCCGAAGAAGCGATTCGCACATGCCCTCGCGCCGTCGGGCGCAAATTGCATACGCTGGCTGTAAACGCCGGGAAGGCGTGCAGGGGTTCGCCAAATTTATTCAGCGACAGTGGTTGCACGTGATATTGAATGTTCGCACTCGTCTGGGTGGCGTCCGAGCGAGCGAAGGCGCCGAGTTGCGAAGGTGCCATGGACATGGGGCCGCTGCGATTGAGCGCGTACTCCAGACCGATTTGCACCTTGCCCAGCCAGCTATTGGCCATGGTATTGAGCGTTTTCGCGTTGCGCACTTTGAATGCCATACGCAACTGCAAGTGATCCTGCAGATTCTCGCCAACACCGCGCGAATCAATCACCACGGGAATGCCATGCTCCTGCAACAAATTCGCAGGACCAACGCCCGACAATTGCAATATGTGTGGCGAGCCAATGGCGCCTGCGGTGAGCAAAGTTTCATGCGCCGCCTGCGCAAACCAGCGCTGACCGCCGCCCGTAAATTCGACGCCCTTGCAAACGGCACCGCCCTGCCCTTGCTCAATACGCAGCTTTTGCACATGGCAGCCGGTCATGATTTCCAGATTGCCGTGGCGCCCCTTCACCGATCGCAAGAAAGCCTTCGCCGTATTCCACCGAATACCGCTACGCTGATTCACTTCGAAGTAACCACAACCTTCGTTATCACCACGATTGAAATCGTCAGTTTTAGGTATGCCCGTCTGCGCTGCGGCTTCACGAAATGCGTCGAGAATGTCCCAGCGCAGACGCTGTTGCTCCACGCGCCATTCGCCGCCCGCGCCATGAAACTCACTGCGCCCGGCGTGATGATCTTCGGTATGCAAGAACAAGGGCAAGACTTGATCCCACCGCCAACTGTCATCGCCCGTCTGCATGGCCCAGGCATCATAGTCTCGCGATTGGCCTCGCATATAGATCATGCCGTTAATCGATGAACATCCGCCCAGCACTTTGCCGCGGGGATAAATCAACGTGCGGCCATTCAAGCCTGCATCCGGCTCCGTGCGAAAACGCCAATCAGTGCGAGGATTGTCGATGCAATACAGATACCCGACCGGAATATGAATCCATGCGTAGTCGTCTTTGCCGCCAGCCTCAATCAGAAGCACCGAAACGCCCGGATCTTGGGTAAGACGATTGGCGAGGACGCAGCCCGCCGTGCCCGCACCGATGATGATGTAGTCGTAGGTACCTGCTGATTGCATGGCGGCCTCCTGTTATTTCGCAACCGGCATCGTGAACTCTGCGCCCTTGCCTATCGACTCCGGCCAACGCTGCATGATGGACTTGTAGCGCGTGTAAAAGCGTATGCCTTCTTCGCCGTAAATATGCATGTCGCCAAACAGCGAGCGCTTCCAGCCACCAAAAGAGTGCCAGGCCATGGGCACGGGAATAGGCACATTGACGCCGACCATACCCACCTCGATGCGACGCGAGAATTCGCGTGCCGTATTGCCATCGGAAGTAAAGAGCGACACGCCATTGCCGAATTCATGGGCATTAATCAATTCGATGGCTGCAGCCATATCAGGCACGCGCACAACGCAAAGCACCGGTCCGAAAATCTCCTCGCGATAAATCGTCATCTCTGGCGTGACATGATCAAACAAAGACCCCCCCAGGAAAAACCCTTGCTCATGACCGGCGACGGTATGGCCGCGTCCGTCGACCAAGAGTGTCGCTCCGGCGCTCTTGCCCTGCGCGATATAGTCCTCGATTTTTGCCTTATGGGCCGAGGTCACGACCGGGCCCATCTCCGATGCGGGATTCATGCCGTTATCAATTTTCAGTGCCTTGACTCGCGGCACCAGGGCTTCCACCAGCTTGTCTGCAACACTGCCGACCGCCACAGCCACAGAGATCGCCATGCAACGCTCGCCTGCTGAACCATACGCCGCGCCAATCAGCGCATCGACCGCTTGATCAAGATCGGCATCCGGCATGACCACCAGATGATTTTTCGCGCCACCCAAAGCCTGCACGCGCAGTGGATAAGGACCCTTTCGGCGATTGCCTTCGGTATAAATGTATTCCGCAATCGGTGTTGATCCAACAAAGGACACCGCTTTGACATCTGGGTGCTGAAGAATCGTGTCCACCGCAAGCTTGTCACCCTGAACGACGTTGAACACGCCATCAGGCAAGCCTGCTTGTTGCAACAACTCCGCCATGAAGATCGATGGCGATGGATCTCGCTCGGACGGCTTGAGAACAAAGGTATTCCCGCAACCAATAGCAACCGGCGCCATCCACAATGGGACCATCACCGGAAAGTTAAATGGCGTAATGCCCGCCGTCACACCCAAGGGCTGACGCAGCTGCCAGTTATCAATGCCCCCGCCAATATTGTCGGTGAACTGGGTTTTCAGTAATTGCGGAATGCCGCAGGCAAATTCGACGATCTCCAGACCGCGCACCACTTCACCTTTAGCGTCGCTGAACACCTTGCCATGCTCTCGCGTAATCATCGCGGCCAAATCGTCATGGTGCTTTTCCAACAGCTCCTTAAACTTGGACAACACGCGTGCGCGCTTGAGCGGGGCTGTCTCCGCCCAGGCCGGTGCAGCCTTGGAGGCCACGGAAATCGCGGCATTGACTTCATCAGCGCTACCCAGCGCGACCTGCGCGATTGGCGCACCAGTCGCCGGATTAAAAACGGGTTGGCTGCGACCACTCGTGCTTGCCACCTTCTTGCCGTTGATAAAGTGCGGAATCTCTGGAAGTGACGCTGTTGTCATAAATTTTCCTTTTATAGTCTGCTGGCACTTTCCGAGCATATTCGTTTAAAAAGCAGAAATCCAATGAGTTATCATCACTCTTATATAAATATTTTTTATAAACGTCATGGAGTTAAGCCAGTTACGCGCCTTTCTTACCGTCGCCAAGGAAGGCAACCTGACGCGCGCGGCACAATTGCTGCATCTCACACAACCTGCGGTAAGCCTACAGATCAAGGCCCTTCAGCAAAGTCTGAAGGTCCAGCTCTTTTTACGAACACCAACAGGCATGGCGCTGACTAGCGACGGTGCAAAATTGCTGCCACTGGCCGAGCGCGTCATCAGTGGCAGCGTCGAACTCATGCATGCGGCCCAAGCGCTCAATTCCACCATGAGCGGGCATCTCGCTATCGGCACCATTCTTGATCCCGAGTTCACGCGCCTGGGCGCTTTCCTGAAATTGCTGGTGGAAGCGCATCCGCACATTTCCACCCGCCTGCAACAGGGCATGTCTGGCTGGGTGGAACAGCAAATCCGCAACGGAGATCTGGATGTCGGCTATTTCGTCGGTACGCCCGCCCGCGACTGTCATTCGCTGGTGCTTACCTCGTTTGTTTACAACGTAGTCGCCCCGCAAGGCTGGCGCAGGCGTGTTGAGGATAAAGACTGGAAGTCGCTCGCTACACTGCCTTGGGTATGGTCACCACCCGAGTCCGTACACAATCGTTTACTGACCAAAGTGTTTGATCAGTACCAGGTCAACCCCGGAAAAGTGGCAATGGTTGATCAGGAAGCGTCGATGCTGGATCTCGTGAAGTCGGGCATCGGTCTGTCTCTGGTTCGCGATTCCGTTGCACTGCGTGAGGCACGCGCTCACGGGCTCGTCATCGCCAACGCGGTGAGTGTCACAACCGAACTGTCCTTTTTGTGTTTGAACAGCCGCCGACAAGAGTCTGCGATTGCTCACGCATTTCAACTCATGCAAGATTTATGGCAACAATAAAACCACATGTTGCCATTGTGACTGTTGATAAATGTCGGGATAAGTCTTTGGCATAAAGTGCATAAGCCTGGCCTTGATATGAGGCGCCATTTTTATACAAAAACTATCCTGCTTGGATACGACACCTGTTCAGTGTTTATTTTTTTTCCAAGTACTTGAGCGATATGAACAATACTGAGTTGTCCACAGAAAGCGGCCTGTCTTATCTATTACTACTATCTATAAATACAGACTTATATAAAACACTAAAGAACAAAAACAAGATTTCTAAGGTCAGCAAACACTGAATAACGATGTGAATAAACAGAGGATAATTTGTGAATAACTGGAACGTTGGCAAACTTACGATCGTATGTGCAACTTGAAAACGAAACGCTGGTCAATCCATCATCCCGATTTTTTCAAGCACATCCGATACTCTCAATTGCTCGCGCAACCAGCGATGGCCAGGCGAGCGCGCATCACGTTCGTGCCACAACATATCAATGTGAACTTCGGGCATTGCGAAAGGCAATTCTTTGGCGACGAGATGATCAGTCATTCCAGTCGCTTCAATCAGGTGACGCGGCAACACCATCACCAAATCCGAAGCTGCGACCACTTTACCTGCGGTGAAAAATTGATTGACTGTCAAGAGAATTCGGCGATGCCTCCCCAAGGAAAGCAACGCTTCATCCACTAGCCCGCGCGCGCGTCCTGAAAAACTGACCAATAAGTGGTTGGCTTCGCAGTACTTGTCGACGGTTAAGTCTTCCTTTGCCAGTGGATGTTTTTTTCTCATGACACAAACATACTGGCCTGCGTACAAGCGTTCATGGCGTATCGGTGTTTCGGTCGCCCCCTGAAGCTGCGCAACCACGCCAGGGAAAAAACCGATAGCCAAATCAATATCGCCGCGAAGTAATTGTGGGCGTGGTTCTCGTGTCGTGAGTGGCACCATGCGTATGTCAATTCCCGGTGCTTCATTTTCAATCAGTCTTACTAGCGGCGGCAGCATCAATCCTGCCGTGGCGTCCGCCATGGCCATGCGAAACGTCGCGTGAGCCTTTGCCAATTCGAAGGTGCGTGGGGCCACAGCCTCTTCCAGATCGGCGAGTGCTTGCCTCACTGCCGGCCATAAGGATTCAGCACGTGCCGTTGGTTTTACGCCGTGTGCGGTACGTATTAAAAGTTCGTCCCCGAGTGCGTCGCGCAAGCGTTTTACGGCATTCGATACGGCTGGCTGAGTCATGGCCAGACGGTTAGCCGCACGGGTGAGGTTTTGTTCGGTCATGACTGCGTCAAATACCCGCAGCAAGTTGAGGTCGAGGGTGAGGAAGCTCATGTGTGCAGAGGGATCAGGATGTGTGGAAAAGCTTCAAAGATTGCCGCTCGCAATCCAAGTCCAAAACAACATGATATATAAATCAGGAATAAAAGATATCCGAAAATAGAATTTTAAATATATCTCCTAAGAAATTATACTGCGGCGCAACAAAACAACCTGTTTTCTGGAGCCACAATGTCAAATTTATATCTCGCTGCCACGGAGAGCATCAAGCCACTGGTATTCGCCTTGCCAAACCGTTTTGCGAGCCTGTACACGAGCTTGTTCACCTCTCAGGGCACAGCTGGCGGCGGCGACAAGGATAAGGTTAATGCAGCCCTGAGCCTTCAGCGCATGGCGAATGATATGGAATCCGTTCAGCCTAGTTTGGCTGCCGAGTTGCGCTCGTTTGCTTCCCGTTCCTGATCCAAATCCCTCAAGAGGTCTTGAATGCCAACTGGCGGGAGAAACGCTGACCAAGCAGCGTGACTCCCAGCCCCGCTGCAGCAATCAAGTGATCGGTGCTGATTAGCGACAGCGCGCCACCACCCAAGGCAACTCCGGTCGACTGACCCAAAAAGAAGCAAGAAGCGAATGCGGCCACGGCGGCGCCGCGCCTTTCTGGCGCCATCTGCGTTGCATTGATTTGCAAAGTGTTGTGCAGCATATAGAAACCCAAGCCAAAGCAGAGGCATGCGGGTAAGGTAATCCACCACACCGGTGAATAAGCGACCACCAGCAAAGCGAATCCCATCAGGGCACCACCGTATCGAGTCAAGCCGACTTCGCCAAGGCGCCGAACCAGCATCCGAGACCCCAGCGCAAAAATCAATCCACCTAACCCAAACAACATCACTAGCGCACCGGCCGATGACAATGAGAGTTCGTACACCCGGTGTAAATGTGTGGGCAAAAAGGCCAGCGCAACAAACACCAAACCACCTTCCACAAATACGGTAAGCAACACGGTGCGCGCCCAGCGAAGGGCAAATATCGCGCGAAACTCAGAGACGAGCCGTGTCAACGCATCGCCATCCACTTTATGAAGTACACGTGCATGACTGGGCAGAGATCGGTTCAGATGGATGAGATACAGCCCGATCACAAAAAACCAGACCGCAATCAGAAAAAAAGGTGAACGCCAATTCAAATAATCCGCACACCATCCACCCACCAGGACGCCGGTCGACAAGCCGAGAATTTGGCCCACCAGAAATCGCGCAAGCACCGATTGTCGGTCTTCATAGGGTACGACGTCGCCAATCCAGGCCATAGACAAAGGAATGACTGCAGCAGCAGTTGCGCCTGCCAAACCGCGTGCCAGCAACAATCCTGAAAAATCATTCATTAACCCGCACAACAAAGCGGATGCTGCGCAAGCCAGGCAACCCCAGGCGATAACGAGATATTTACCGTAGCGATCCCCTAAAGGGCCAAAAAAAAGTTGCGACACACCGTAAGCCAATCCAAAGACGGTAACGACCCACGCAGCCATTCCCAGCGGGATCGAAAAATCCATTGATAGCCTGACCAGCATAGGGTCTGCCACGCGCATCGACATCCCACTTCCAAATGCAGCCGCTGACAAAGCGATGATTGCTCGACGCAGTACAAACGTTTTTGATGGCCCGGGCGATGATGAATTCATGGTTTGTTCTTTTTATGGGACCAGAAATAGATGGCGTTGGAAAAACAAGCCCAAGAAACCCCATTGTATGCCGCATCGGCGTGTGGCCAATCGAAGCGAAGAGGGGAAATCACGCAATGGGGATCTGTCATGAGCTACACGACCGCGTCCCGGATTACACAAGCTTTGCCTGGAGATGGAAGCCACTTTCAAATACGCGCTGCTCGCCACTTAGCGGATCTGTGAAAGACAATGAGCGCGCCAGTAACTGAAGTGGTGTTGAAAAATCATCCGGTTTCGATGGCAATGCCTCAGGATAAAAGCCGTCATTCAGGATGGGTGTGCCAAGTGAATTCATATGCACCCGCAACTGATGCATTTTGCCGGTGCGAGGGTACAGGCGATAAAGTGCAAGCTCGCCGCGCTGCTCAATGACTTCGATTCGGGTTAATGCATTGGCTTCGCCCTCAACTTCCCGCATGCGAAAAAACTTCTCGTCTCTCACGATACGGCTGCTGAGCTCGAGTGGAAAAGCAATCGAATTACGAAAAGGCGCGACCGCTTCATAAATCTTTTCTACCTGCCGGTGCCTGAATAAAGATTGCCACAGACTGCGCGTAGCGGGCGCGACTGAAAACATCATGACACCGGCGGTTTCTCGGTCAAGACGATGGATCGGCGTCAGCGTATCGAGCCCAGTACTTCGCTTCAGGCGTGCAAGTAAAGTCTCCCGCAAAAATCGACCGCCCGGAGTTACGGGGACAAAATGCGGTTTATCAACCACCAGTAACTGGTCATCCAGGAACAGGATTTTTTCATCGAACGGAATGGGTACTTCATCGCGGCGCTGGCGGTAGTAAAAAACGCAGGCGCCAGGTCGAAACACGCTGTCCAGCCCGAGTACTGTGCCGCGGTCATCAATCACCTCGGAACGGCGCATGCGCTCAGCCCAGCTGTCTGCAGCCACCATTGGGAAGCGAATCGCAAAGAATTCGCCTAGCGTTTTCCAGGGCCCATGAGGGAGCCACACCCGACTGGGTGATATGCCATCACGCGTCGGTAAAAACGGGATCTCAGCCATAGCAACGTAACAATACCAATGGCCCACATAGTAACCCGCCCGCCCGTCGTCTTTCTTGCCATCCGGCGAGATCGCCATCAGCGTTTTGGAGTGCAAAACACTGAAAATGGATAGTGCAAAATATCTCTCCAAATGCTGGAATAGAAAAGCTCAAGAAGTGCCCAAAAGACGATAAAATTCCACAAAAACCCCTAATTTCGGCCAAATCAATCGCTTCGCAACGAGAACCCCCCAATTCAATTGCCGACCATGCCTAATCTACTCAGCATCAACGCCGGCATCGTTCAGCCCCTGTTCGTAACTACGGAAGCGCATACGCAGTCTGTAGTGTCGGCGATCCGCAAATCCCCTCTCTTGGGTACCGTATCAGTCAACCGTCTGGGCATCGCTGGCGATGAGCGCGCCGACATGTCGGTGCACGGTGGACTGGACAAAGCGGTTTATCTGTATCCGCATGAGCACTATCCGGTGTGGAATGCAGCGCGCGAGCGCGTGCTGCGTCGGCAAGAGTCCTTTCCCTTCGGCGCCATGGGAGAAAACCTGACCACTGAGGGTCTGCTGGAGACCGATCTTTGGGTCGGGGACCGCCTGGAGATAAATGAGTTGCTGCTCGAAGTGACCGAGCCTCGGGCTCCCTGCTATAAGTTTGCTGCACGCATGGGATACCCCCAGGCGATCAAGCACATGTTGCAATCGGGATTTACAGGGGTTTATCTGAAGGTGATAACACCCGCCGACATCACTGCGGGGCTGACGATTCGCGTGCTGTCCGGCCCAAGAGAGGTCAGCATTGCGAGTATTAACGCTCAGCGTCTGAGGGGGCGCCAGCGGGACTTGTTCCCCTAACCCGGGCGGCGGGCGTGACGCGCGGAACGCTGCTCCACAAACGTCCCCACCCCGGCGGCCAAGGCAGCGCTTTTCCGCAGTAAGGCGCAACATTCGCGTGAAGGGGCACTACTGGCAGGTGCGCCGGTTGCGGGCCCGCGCTCCGATCCCATCCCAATGAAAACGTATAGTTGGGAAGCAGCGCATCGCAGACATCGGCGAACCATTGGGTGTGGTCTTCATCTCGACCGAGTGCTCGTGCCAGACCTTGCGGATCAAACTTCGCCAGAGCAGACAACAACTCATGCGTCGACGCGCCGGGTGTATCGCCCCAGCCCAGCACCGGATTCAAGTTGTATTCAGCCCCCGACCCATACCAGCCTTCACGCCAGCTGCGTTGCACCCAGTGACGTGGTCCGGTGAACAAATGCCAGCGCCAGTGCAGCCCGGAAGGTTTGGGCCAGCTGTACAAATACAATCGTTGATAACCGGCCTTGTGAAGCTCGCGCATCATGCGCATCAAGCGACCGTGTGGCATGCGGTCCGGTGGTGCGCGCCGAAAACGTATGGGTTCGCCATCCGCATGGTGCACCTGATCGCAGGAGAGATTCAAATCCAGCGTTCGTCCTTCGCCGCCGAATCGCGCAGAGATCCAGCCAGTCATGAGATTGACCGAGGTGATCACACCATAGCCGCGGTAGCGGTGAAAAATGACGGTGCCGGGTGCGACAGGTTTCATCGTTCAACACAACGAAAAGAATCAGAATAAATGTGAGTGTAGCGGTAAGCGTGCGCTGTATGGAATCAGAATTTTTACCGCTTGAAGTAATGAATACATAAACAAGCGTTTGAAACTATACGCATCCCCGATACGCACAAGTCACATCATCAAAGAAGACAAGCGGGCGAATGCGATTATGACAATAAAACATTGGATTTCATCTTGAGCACGCCCTTACCATGCAAGTCCATCTTGTCTCGGATGGCGAGCAGTCAGGCCGTTCCTCGCCTTGGCTGTTCAGCATTTTCGGAGTGAGTCCTCATGGGTCTCACTCCTTTTTTTTGCGCGGGACTACATGGCTGCAAAGTGCGGACTTCAGGCTATCATCTGACAGTTTTCTTCAGGATCAATAGCCATGAGTCTGCGCATCATCGCTACAGGCGGTACCTTCGACAAACAGTATGACCCACTCACAGGACAACTGATTTTCAGGGACAGCGTGTTACCTGAAGCACTTGATCGTGCGCGATTGACTTTGCCAGTGAGCTTCGAGCCCTTGCTCGCATTGGATTCACTCGATATGCAAGACAGTCATCGCCAGCAAATACGCAAGGCTTGCGAGCGCTCCGCTGAAGCGCGTATCGTCATCGTCCATGGCACTGACACCATGCCGGAGACCGCGCAAGTGCTGGGTCAGGCGGCCTTGAAAAAAACCATCGTTCTGACGGGTGCAATGGTGCCCTATCAAATCGACCAATCCGATGCCTTTTTCAATCTCGGCTTTGCCTGTGCCGCGGCCAGTCTGGCAGCAACAGGCGTGTATATCGCAATGAATGGGCAACTTTTTCCTTGGGATGACGTGATGAAAAATCGCGCAAAAGGCATATTTCAATCACAAGGCTGAGCCAACGCCGAAGTATCGCGTGACAAAGACAGCCTGACCATCAGGCATTCAATCGCAGATACAAGGAAGGCAGGCGCTCTGGCAATTGTTCAATATGGTCCACGGTCAGATACTGATGTGATCCGAACATGCGCCTGAGATAAGCATCTGCGTCCTTGTCGACTGACACACCAAAGACAGGCGTGCCCTCAGCGCCGGATTGCGCAATCGCGCGGGCAGCATCTTCGACAAGTACGTCCGGATGAAATACATCGATGTCATGCGGCGCACCGTCGGTAATCACCAGAATCACCCGCTGCGCGGTACGACAGTGGCGCACCGAATGACTCGCATGTCGAATGGCCGCGCCCAATCGTGTTGACAGCGCGCCTTGCATGCCCGCCAGCCGTCCGATGACTTGCTCATCAAGCGGCTCATGAAACTCCTTGAAGCGAAGATAATTCACCTCATGACGACCGTTGGATCGGAACCCATGAATGGCCAGCTGGTCGCCGCTCAGATCAATAGCTGCGCCCAGCAGCAGGCTTGCCTCGCAAATCAGAGACCACAACGTGGATTCGCCCAGTGTCGCGTTGACCGAGGCAGATAAATCCAGCAGCAATAGCACCGACAAATCAGGCTTTTGCAAACGCGTACGACGATAGATGCGCATGGCGGGTGTTTGCCCAGCGCGCACAGCAAGCTGTGCGCTGATGAGCGCGTCAAGCTCAATATCATCGCCCTCGCTGGTTCGCCGCAAACGCTGTGGCAGCCCTTGCTTGCGTGCCTGCAGCAGGCCAGATAACCGCGATACCAATCCATCGTGCTTCGCAAGTCGATCCCGCAAGACACTAGCCTCTGCGGTGTCGGGAACTTGTTCAATGATCGTGCACCAGCGTTGTCTCCAATGGCCAATGCGCGCATCCCACTCCGGATACACCGGGCGATCATTTTCCATATGGCCTTGTTCATCGGGCGCGGGGGACGCGGTGGCGCGCGGTCTGAAATGCGCATCTTCCTCCGTGTTGTCGTCCAGGCGCGGCGTTGATTGCGCGACCTCGCTGGTTTGCTTGAACCCACTGTCTTGTAGCCGAATTTCTTCCGGTGGTGCTTCACTTAGCCAGAGAAACAGATTGTCATCACGATAGGCGGGTTCCACCAAATAAGCGCGCGAGTTGAATTGCGCACGCATCTGACCGATGTCGTTGCCTAACAGTGAACCCAGCTCACGCAAAGCCGCTGCATTACTGCCGCCCTGCTGTGACGCCGCGTACAAATCGCAGGCCTTTCTGATCCAGGGGTGATCGTCGCAGCGCTCAGGATCGAGCAGGCAATGCGAAAGGCGCAGCAACAGCGCTTCCACGCTCTCGCTCTGACGACTGCGTTCATCAAAAAATTTCAGCCACAGGCGCCGCAATCCGGGCATCTCCGCAATCGCCAGTGATTCGACTCGCGCGTCTTCCAAAAGCGAAATGATCGCCAGCTGAATCGGTTTGAGTTGCTTGCGTTCGAAACGGATTTTCGAATACTGCAGGTGCGCAGCCGCATGAGCTGCCGCGGCTCTGTAAAGATCATGTAAACCGCTCCCTGCGTGCGATGCATAGTGTGCAGGAAGATGAATGCCCAGCTCCGACAGGAACGGTCGTTGCACGGTTGCGGGTTTGTCGCTGGCCTGTAGTGAAAAGTGCTGAGCCCAGAGGGCGCGCAAGTAGGGCTGCAGAGAAGGCGCTGCCTCGTTGAGACCGTAACGGCCTTCGCTCATCATCCGAGGAAGCTCAGCACCACGTTATGCAAAGCTTCGAGCATGTGAGGATCGTCCGTGATGGGTTGCACGAGCGCCATACTGCAGGCCGCTTGCGCCGGTATGCCCTTGGACATGAGTGTTCCCGCATAAACCAGCATGCGTGTCGAAGCGCCCTCGTCCAGCCCATGACCTTTGAGGTTACGCATTTTGCCTGCGATGCCGACCAGCGTTGCAGCCATCTCATGCGTGACGCCACTTTCATGCTGCACGATGGCCATCTCAACGGCCGGCGCAGGGTAGTGAAAATCAATCGCCACAAAACGCTGTTTGGTCGAAGGTTTCAGATCTTTGAGCAGACGCTGATAGCCCGGATTGTAGGAAATGACCAGTTGAAAATCTGGATGCGCTTGCAGTAGCTCATTATTCTTGTCCAGCGGCAGACAGCGACGTGCATCCGTAAGAGGATGAATCGCTACGATTGTGTCCTGACGCGCCTCGACCACCTCATCGAGATAGCAGATCGCGCCCATGCGTGCGGCCACCGTTAACGGACCATCCTGCCAGTAGGTGCCTTCGGCATTCAACAAAAAGCGTCCGGTCAGATCACTGGCCGTGGTGTCCTCATTGCACGCAACCGTGATCAGTGGTCGTCCGAGTCGCCAAGCCATGTGCTCGACGAATCGGGTTTTGCCGCAACCCGTGGGGCCCTTGAGCATGACGGGCAGGCGTGCCGCATAAGCCGCTTCAAACTGTGTCCGCTCTTCGCGAACGGGCAGGTAATACGGCGCTTTGTCGATCTGGAATGGTGAGATGTCGATGATTTGTTGCATGTCAGGCGTAAAAAAAGCGCCGGCCAAAGCCGGCGCACTCGGCTGAGCCTATTTGTGAACCAGATCCGCTTGATTCGGAATGCCTGGAATCGGACACTCTTCAGTCCCTACGGTGGGGCGCGTAATTTTTTCCACCATCTCGCGCGTACCTTCGGGATCGTTGACCCACTTCGCATAAAAATCATAAGGGCACGCTGCAACACCTTTGCTGTCTTCACCCGAATTGATCTTGCCGGTGTAGCCGCGATGCAGCAGCTTGAACAAATGATTTTCCGATTGCATGTTCTTGCGTGCATCCCGAATCAGCGAAGTCGACAGCTGGGCGTATTGAATACCCATGTCTTCTTCGCCGCACTCACCCATGGTACGACCATCAAATCCGATGATTGCCGAGTGACCGAAGTAGGAGTACACCCCGTCAAAGCCCGAGGCATTGGCGACAGCGACATAGCTATTGTTTGCCCATGCCATGGCCTTGGCCATCAGTACCTGCTGGTCTTTTGCCGGGTACATATAGCCCTGGCAGCGCACAATCAGCTCCGCGCCCTTCATCGCACAGTCACGCCATATCTCGGGATAGTTGCCATCATCACAGATGATCAGACTGATTTTGAGACCCTTTGGTCCCTCGGAGACGTAGGTGCAATTACCCGGATACCAGCCTTCGATCGGCACCCAGGGCATGATCTTGCGGTACTTTTGAACGATCTCGCCTTTGTCGTTCATCAGAATCAAGGTGTTGTAGGGAGCCTTGTTCGGGTGCTCTTCATGACGCTCGCCCGTTAGCGAAAAGACGCCCCATACTTTTGCCGAGCGACAGGCCTCGGCAAAGATTTCGGTCTCCTCTCCGGGAATCGCCGACGCGGTGTCGTACATTTCTTTGGTGTCGTACATGATGCCGTGTGTCGAGTACTCGGGAAAGATCACCAGATCCATGCCGGGCAAGCCAACTTTCATACCCTTGACCATCTCCGCGATCTGCCGGCAATTGGCCAGCACTTCTGCCTTGGTATGCAGGCGTGGCATTTTGTAATTTACGACGGCAACGCCGACGGTGTCCTTGCTGCTCGATATGTCGCCGTGATACATGCGAATCTCCCTGAAAAATAAATGACAACCCGTAGAAAAATTCAGGCGAAAAAAAGCCCGACCAGACCACGGGGGCCTGCTCGGGCTTAATTGCCTTGGCGTTCGCCGACGTCGATGTCGGCCACGCTCTGAATACGTGAATTGATGGTATGCCAGCGATGAATGTGATGTCAACGCAGAGAGCGCCCAAATCGCCCCGTTTTACTGCTCGAGGCATAAGTCATTCGACGTATAGGAGCCGTGTCCGCCTTCCGCTATACCAATAGTCAGACAAAAGCCGAGAACAAATTGCTGTCAGTACCGTTACGCGATGCTGATTTTGAAAGCGGCGTCAGGTTGAATACATCACACAAGGCAGACTATCGTGTCACATTCAGATCCTGTGAAGATAGGCGTACTGTTCTCCACCACGGGTATCACCGCGGCGATTGAGCGCACGCAGCTGGCTGCGACGCTGTTTGCCATTGATGAGATCAATCAAGCGGGTGGCATCAACGGACGGCAGCTGATGCCCGTGCATGCAGATCCGCAATCGCATGCGCTGCGCTATCGCGAGCTTGCGGTCCAGATGATCGCGGATCACAAGATACAAGCCCTCTTCGGTTGCTACATGTCGAGCAGTCGAAAAGCCGTTCTGCCCATTGTCGAAAAGTGGAACCGGCTACTTTTTTATCCCACCCTCTACGAAGGGTTCGAATTTTCACCGAATGTTGTTTATACAGGTGCCGCGCCCAATCAGAACAGCGTACCGCTGGCCGAATACATGCTCCAGCATTTCGGGCCGCGCGTGTACATGGTGGGCAGCGATTACATTTATCCCTATGAATCCAATCGCATCATGGCGGACTTGGTGTTGCAGCATCGCGGTGGACGCAAGCTGGGCGAGCGCTATCTGAAATTGGGTACAGGACGCGCAGAGGTCGATAAAGTTATTGCCGACATTCGCGATCGTCAGCCCGATTTCATTTTTTCTACCGTTGTCGGAGAAGACACTGCCCTGCTCTATCAGGCCTATGCCGACGCCGGGCTTGATCCTGCACGCATGCCGATTGCCAGCCTGACGACCTCCGAGGCAGAGGTGGCAGCGATGGGCGCGGGTGTGGCTGCAGGCCACTACACGTCTGCGCCGTATTTCCAATCCGTCGACAGCGCATCCAATCGCGACTGCCTCACGCGGTTCATGCGCTTCAGCAAAGCCGACATTGCACCCAACTTGTGCTGGGAGGCCGCGTACTTTCAGGTGCATTTGTTTGCCAACGCAATGCGGCACTCGGGCAGTGACGAGATAGAACGACTCATGCCGTGGCTCTTGGGCAGTGAATTCGATGCGCCACAGGGGCGCGTGAAAATCGATGCGCGAACCCATCACACGGTACTGTATCCGCGCATCGGTCGCGCCGAGACAGATGGCCAGTTCCGACTGCTTGCACAGGCGAGCACGGGCATGCTGCCGGACCCCTATCTGGTCACTCATGCATTGCATGACTGGACCGCGACACCGCTCGGGCAGGTGGCACATGCCTGAAACATCTGCCACATCATCGTCAGGCCGGACATCGCAGCTTCTCAGAGAGTTGCGCGGACTTCGTGTCTCGGTTTTTCATCCCAAGGACAGTGATGCCGAGGTTCTGATCGGCCATCTGGAGCGCATTGGCTGCACGGTCCATAATTTCTGGCCACCCCTCCCTCGGCCACCTGATGGCAGTGATTTGGTGTTCCTCGCCGCACGCCCGGACATTCTCGACCTGGATTTTTCATGGGCAGCCGAAGCGCTGTCACCACCGGTGATCGCCTTGATCGAATATGAAAATCCAACGGTGGTGGAATTTGTATTGCGCATCGGTGCTCAAGGCATACTCGCCAAGCCTTTGCGGACGGCTGGGGTCTTGTCCTCAATGGTGCTGGCCCGTGCGGCAAAGTCACACACGGAGGATCTGCAAAAGAAAGTGTCACGTCTGGAGCAGCGACTGGGCTCGCTGAATCTCATTCACGAGGCAAAGGCGGTGCTGATTCGAACGCGCCAGCTTGATGAGACCCAAGCTTACAAACTCATTCGAGATCAGGCGATGTCAAGACGAGTGACCATAGAGCAGATTGCCAAATCGATTGTTGACGCCAACAAGATGCTCGGCTTCTGAGGTCACGGGCCTCAGCCCGGGTTGGGGTGAATTTTTCCTGCGACCAGCGCAGCCGCAGCCGAGCGTGTCTCCACGCCCAGCTTCACAAAAATATGTTCAAGATGCTTGTTCACTGTGCGTGGGCTCATGCCCAGGATTTCAGCGATATCGCGATTCGTTTTGCCTCTGGCCAGCCAGGTCAGTACATCAAGCTCGCGCGGTGTGAGCCGATAGATGTCCAGCGAGGGGGTCGCCACTTCGTGTTTTTCTTCCAGCAGCAGCAAGAGCTCGCGATCGCGCTGCGATAGCGTCAGATGCAGACAATTGCTGCCGTGCTCAACCATCATTGATTCCGCAGTCGGGATTTGCGTCAGTGCGCGGGTCAGCCATTCCGTTACACGGGCAGGCAGTGCATTCGACCCGATCTCCTCGTCGGGGAAATATTTTTCCATCCATTCGCTTGCCTGTTTGGTTTGCCACAACGGCATGCCGTCAGAACGCAATGAAATGGCGGCATGCGACACGGCATCGATAGCATGCCGCGCCTGGGACATCATTCGCGCATTGCGGATATGGGTGGCCACGCGAGCCAGCACTTCGACGGGTTCGATGGGTTTGGTGATGTAATCCAGCCCTCCGGATTCAAAGCCTTTGACGACATGCTCGGTTTCCGTCAGGCCGGTCATGAAAATTACGGGGACGTGACGCACTTCATCCATCTGCTTGATTCGACGGCAGGTCTCGAAACCATCGATGCCCGGCATGACCGCATCCAGCAGAATGATGTCGGGCACGACGATCTGCAGCCGCTCAAGCGCGGAGAGTCCATCGGTCGCGACCAGTACGGTGTAGCCCGCCTCTGACAAGGCATCTGATAGCAGTGACAGATTCTCCGGCACATCATCGACGATTAGCGCGACGTCACCTTCAAACGCGGTCCATGTCGTCATGCATCCACTCCTTTAAACGATTCGTGTATTCCGGCAGGCGAAAGCGCTCGACCAGCGATCTGAGTTCCGCACAAAACGGCGCATAAATTGCATTTTTGCGGGTGATCGCATCAAGTTCGGCATGAATGCCTTTTACGTAGCCGATTGCACCGAGTTCCAGCAAGCGGTTCAGCGTTGCCCTTGGCGGTACCAGCCGTATCGCTTGCGCTTCTGTCGTCGGCGAGGCTGCTGCTGCGGTCCATTCGATGCCCAGATGCAGTTTCAGCTTGGAGAGCAGATCTTCCAGTATGAAAGGCTTGGCCAGAAAATCATTGCAGTACATGCTGTCGGTGCCGCGCGCGGTGGGATCAAGCACGTTCGCGGAAACAATAATGATCGGTAGATCCGTATGACCCCGTTCACGCAAGCGTCGGCAGACTTCCCAGCCATCCATGCCCGGCATGGCGATATCCATCAGAAGCAGATCGGGCTGGTAATGTTCAACAGCCTCAAGACAGGCAACACCGCTGTCGGCTTCCATGATGTCAAAGCCCAGCGTAGAGAGCATTTCGTTTAGCACTACACGTTGAGATGCCTGATCATCGACCACCAATAATTTTTTGCGTGATCCAAGATAACCGGTCGCCTGCATCGCGATCGCACTGCGGTTGGCCGCTTGCCTGACTTCGCGCAAATACAGGCGAAGACGGAAAACGCTGCCCTTGCCTGCGACACTCGTGACCGACAGTTCGCCGCCCATGATGTGGGCGAGCATATTTGAGATGGCCAGCCCCAGTCCGGTGCCGACTTCCTTGCGCTGGCTGGCAGAATCGCTGCGCTCGAAAGGTAAAAAAATCCGCTCGATGTCTTCATCGGCGATTCCGATACCCGTGTCTTCGACTTCAAAGATCGCAATCTCCCGCGCATAGCTCACGCGTAGCGTGACGGATCCTTTGTCAGTGAATTTAACGGCATTGGCAAGCAGGTTGATCAGAATCTGGCGCAGTCGTTTTTCATCAGCATGGACCGCCAGCGGAATGCGACCCGCTTCGAGGAAATGAAAGCCCAAACCCTTTTGCGCCGCTTGTGGCGCGACCATTTGCACGATCTGATCGAGAAATTCGCGCAAAGGCAGCTCACCGGAATCGAGGCGCATTTTGCCAGCTTCAATGCGCGCGATATCCAGCATGCCGTCGATCAGTGACAACAAATGCTCGCCACTGCGACGAATCACGCTGATCGCGTTCTGCCTGTGCGTCGGTATGCTGTTATCCATCTGCAGTATTTGTGCATAGCCCAAAATACTGTTGAGTGGTGTGCGCAATTCATGGCTCATGCCGGTGACGAAACGACTTTTGGCAAGATTCGATGCTTCGGCTTGATCTTTCGCGCGCTGCAGCTCGGCATCTGTTTTGCGGTGTGCATCAATTTCCGTCATCAGCAGATTGGTTTGTCTTTCAGACTCTTGCAAGGCATTGCGGCGACTTTCTGCGGTCAGCACCAGCCACCAGCTGCCTATACCAGTCATCAGAAAAAAGGTGGCAAATAATTTGATGAACAAATCGCGCAGTGCTGTTTCTGAGTAGCGCTCGGTCGCCATGACTGCGGGCAGCTCGAGAAAATAAATCGCGGTCAGCACACCGCCCATCAAGAGGGAAAACATCAGCAGCATCACGACATACTGACCCACATCCGTGTGAAGGCGCTTTGCAAGGGCCGTAGGCAAAATACGATTCACCACCCCCTTCATTTGGTCAGACAAGCGCGCATCGGGCTTGCACCGATCCTCGCAGCGTGCGTCGAGCGAACAGCAAAGCGAGCAGATCGTGCCATCGTAAGCGGGGCAATGGGCGATATCGGCAGGATCAAAAATTTTTTCGCAGATCACGCACTCATGATGTGTGTGTGATTGTGCTTCGGCAGGCTGGCGAGCAAGGTAGTAGCGGCCTTTCGTGGCGAGGGCGATGAGTGGCGCGGCAATCAATGCCGAGAGCAGTGCGATAAAGGACGCCATGGCCGCCACGGTGCTCCCGGCAATGCCGGAGAGCGCGGTCAGCGACAGCAGTGTCGCAATCAGCATAGCGCCCACACCCACCGGGTTGATGTCATACAAATGCGCGCGTTTGAATTCGATATGTTTGGGTGACAGTCCCAATGGCTTGTTGATGAGCAGGTCTGACAGCACCGCGCCTATCCACGAGATGGCGACCATGGAATACAAAGTCAACACTTCCTTGAGCGCAGAAAACACACCGATTTCCATCAGCACGATGGCAATCAATACATTGAAGATCACCCACACCACCCGACCCGGATGACTGTGCGTCAGTCGGGCGAAGAAATTCGACCACGCCAGCGACCCTGCGTAGGCATTCGTCACATTGATTTTGATTTGCGACACCACGACATAAATCAGTACGGCACCAGCAATCCAGCGAGGGTCGGAAAACACCTGCGAGAAGCCGAGCAGATACATTTGCGTCGGTGACGAGGCAGCCTCTGCGCCCATGCCTTGTTCAATCACCAGAAAAGCCAGCAGCGCGCCACCCAGCATTTTGGCGGCGCCGGGCAGTACCCAGCCGGGACCTGCGAGCAGCAAGGCTGTCCACCATCGCACACGGTTCTCGCGTGTTTTCTCGGGCAGAAAGCGTAGAAAATCGACCTGCTCACCGATTTGCGCAATCAGTGAAAACACGACGGTGGCGGCCGATCCGAACAGCACCCAATCAAATTGCCCGCCACCGACGGCAGAGCCGCCGGAGGAACCCGTGAATTGCATCAGCCGCGCAGGCGCTTCCGGATCCTGATACAGCACCGCGGCGAAGGGCAGGAACATGAGCACCAGCCAGATGGGTTGAGTCCAGGCCTGTACGCGGCCAATCATGGTAACCCCGTGAATCACCAGCGGGATGATTACCAGAGAACACAGCACATAGGCCCAGGCCAGCGGCAGTCCCAACGCCATTTCCACCGCTTGCGCCATGATCGATGCTTCGAGTGCAAAAAAAATGAAGGTGAAACTGGCATAAATCAGCGAAGTAATCGTCGACCCGATGTAACCGAAGCCTGCGCCGCGCGTCAGCAAGTCCATGTCCACGCCGTAGCGGGCAGTGTAGTAGCTGATAGGGAGTCCAGTCAGGAAAATCAGCACTGAGACACAAAGAATCGCCCACAGTGCATTGTGAAATCCGTAGCTGATGGTGATCGCGGCGCCGATGGCTTCCAGTGCCAAAAACGCGACGGCACCCAGCGCTGTATTCGCGATCCTGAATTCCGACCACTTGCGAAAACTCTGCGGCGTGTAGCGCAGTGCATAGTCTTCCAGCGTCTCGTTCGCGACCCAGGTGTTGTAGTCGCGACGGCTTTTGACGATGCGTTGAACTGATGTCGAATTCAAAAATGACTCCGGCTGGAGAAAAATGTTGAGCGAGAGTCTCTTTACAGAAAATGCATGTGGCTTTTCGCACGCCCCGAAGGGTTCCCGATGTCGCTAGCCAGATCGGGCGCTGCTTGCCTGCTTGGCTATCTATGATCCCAGACAGCAAGTTTTGCACCATGTACCTGCAGCTGCCCCTGATCCAATTTTGCAAGACATATCGATACGTCAAATGACGTAGGCGGGAGAAATCAGCCCATTACCGTTGATTGTCCGCCGGCCATCGCGCCAGCCCGCACCGTTTCCGTGCGGGAGCGCGTCCAAATTGGCGCACCGCAATTCACATGGCAGCGACAAGAAGCGCACTGAATTGAGTCACATGACCTTATTGGGCATTGAGCACGCGTCCCGAGATACCGCTCGAGCACGCGTGAAGTGCCCAAATCCTGCGCGAGGCTACGTCAAACAGCGTATTGCTGCGTCGCGACACGGCACCTAATCTCCGCTCAAGCCTTGCGGGAAGACCAATTTTTCAAGCGGTCCGTCTTAGCAGGGCGCCAGGCAGTCTCTCTGTCATCTCTGAAAAGCCCTCGTGTGAAAGGAATACCGAATGTCTGATCAATCGCTCAAATCCAAAGGTCGCCGTCAGGTCCTCGCCGGACTGGCCGTTACTGCTGCCGCTTCGCTGCCAGGTATCACCTTCGCCGCGCCACCTGCCACATCGGCAATCAACACCACCAAGCTGGCGGTGACTGATACCGAAGTGACAGTGGGCCAGCTGCACTCGGCTACAGGCACCATGGCAATTTCCGAAACCGGTTCGATTCAAGCCGAGCGTCTTGCCATTGAACAGATCAACGCGATGGGCGGCATCCTCGGCCGCAAGATCAAGATCATTCAGGAAGACGGTGCGTCCGATTGGCCTAACTTCGCCGAGAAGGCCAAGAAGCTGCTGGCCAATGACCGCGTTGCCGCCATTTTCGGTTGCTGGACTTCTGCTTCACGCAAAGCCGTGCTGCCAGTGGTAGAAAAAGAAAACGGCTTGCTCTACTACCCAACGTTCTACGAAGGTCTCGAGCAATCCAAGAACGTGATCTACACCGGTCAGGAAGCGACGCAGCAGATTCTGGCGGGTCTGGACTGGGTCGTGAAAGAGAAGAAAGCAAAAAGCTTCTTCCTCGTAGGCTCCGACTACATCTGGCCACGTACCTCGAACAAAATCGCGCGCAAGCACATCGAGAACGTCATCAAGGGCGAAGTGGTGGGTGAAGAGTACTACCCGCTCGGTAATACTCAATTCGGCTCGCTGATCAACAAGATCAAACTGAAAAAACCAGATGTCGTATTCGTTGACGTCGTGGGTGGTTCAACCGTGGCTTTCTTCAAACAGCTCAAAGCCGCTGGTGTGACCGGCAAGACGCAGGTTGTTCTGACGCTGTCCGTAACTGAAGACGAGATGCTGGGTATTGGTGGCGAAAACGCTGAAGGCTTCTACTCGTCGATGAAGTACTTCCAGTCGCTCAGCAACGACAACAACAAGAAATTTGTGCAAGCCTTCAAAGCCAAGTACGGCGCCAACGCAGTTATTGGTGACGTGACTCAGGCGGCTTACCTCGGCCCATGGTTGTGGAAAGCAGCTGTCGAAAAAGCGGGCAGCTTTGATGTTGAGAAAGTCGCAGCTGCATCGCCAGGTATCGAGCTCAAGATTGCACCGGAAGGCTACGTGAAGGTTCACAACAACCATCACCTGTGGTCCAAGACGCGTATCGGCGAGATCCAGAAAAATGGTCAGTTCAAAGTGGTTTACGAGTCTGACCTGATCGAACCGAATCCTTTCCCCAAGGGTTATCAGTAAATAGCAGCATGGCGACAGTCGGCCTACGGGCCGCTGTCGCTAGTGGTAACGGTAGTAAAACAATGCATTGATGCGGCAAGTCACAAAGGAGTGAACATGGAGTGGTTATCTGAATTTGGCGCCATCCTGATGATGCAGGGGTTTAACGGCTTGTCCGTTTTCTGCGTTTTGTTACTGATGGCCCTGGGTCTCGCCATCATTTTCGGGCAGATGGGCGTGATTAACATGGCGCACGGTGAGTTCCTTACCATTGGAGCGTACTCCACTTATCTCCTGTCTAAATTAACGACGGATTACGCACCCGCATTACAACCCTATTACTTTTTCGGTGCGATTCTAATGGCATTCCTCGTGGCCTATTTTGTCGGCTACTGGGTAGAGCGCCTGATGATCTCGCATCTTTACAAGCGTCCTCTCGACACCCTGCTTGCGACCTGGGGCTTGTCCTTGATCATGCAGCAAATTTTCCGCTCCACTTTCGGCCCCAAGGAAGTGACTGCCACTCTGCCTGATTGGTTGATGGGTTCGGTGCAGCCGTTTGAAGGCGCGGACATACCGCTCAACGGTTTATTCATTATGGCGATGACCATCGTGCTGACCAGCGCCATTTTCATTTTGCTCTATCGCTCGCGCTGGGGCCTGCAGGTGCGCGCCACTATGCAGAATCGCCTGATGTCCGGTGCCGTTGGTATTAATACCCGCAAGGTTGACCGTACTACTTTCGCGCTCGGATGTGGTGTGGCTGGTGTGGCGGGTGCGGCGTTCACCACCATTGGTTCCACTGGCCCGACGTCGGGACAGCTCTACATTGTGGATACCTTCCTCACGGTGGTGTTCGGTGGCGCGCAAAGCTTGATTGGAACGATCGTCTCTGCCTTCGGCATCGCGCAGACCCAATCGACACTCGAGTTTTTCCTGACCGGCTCCATGGCCAAGGTACTGACGCTCGCTACCGTCATCATCATTTTGCTGATGCGTCCGCAAGGCCTGTTCGCCGTCAAGGTCCGCAAGTAATCCGACTCATCACTGAAAGGATCAACCATGAATTCTGCATTCCAAAAAGTGTTGGGCGGCAAGGAGGGCACGATTGGCCTCCTCGTGCTGTGCGCACTCTTGTTCGTGATCTTTCCGCTGGTGTTGAACGGTTTTCGTCTCAACATGGTGGGCAAGTATCTTTCTTATGCGTTCGTCGCCGTGGGTCTCGTACTCTGCTGGGGTTACGGCGGCATTCTCTCGCTGGGTCAGGGCGTGTTCTTCGGCCTGGGCGGTTACTGCATGGCGATGTTTCTCAAGCTCGAGGCATCGGATCCCGAGAGCACAAAGATTCAGTCCACTCCCGGCATTCCCGACTTCATGGACTGGAATCAGATCACCGAGCTGCCTGCAATCTGGTTGCCATTCAAGAGCTTGCCGTTAACTTTCATTCTGGTCATGGCTGTGCCCATGGTGCTTGCACTGATTGTCGGCATCTCCATGTTCAAGCGGCGTGTCGGTGATGTGTATTTCTCTATCGTGACGCAGGCCATTGCCGCCATTCTGACTATTCTGATCATTGGTCGTCAGGGATGGACGGGTGGTGTTAACGGCATCACTGATTTGAAGACCATGCTGGGTTGGGACATTCGTACCGATAACGCAAAGCTGCTGCTGTACTACGTCTGCTGCACACTGCTGGTCATGTGCATCTTGTTTGGCCGATATGTACTGACGTCCAAGCTGGGTCGTCTGTTGGTGGCAATGCGGGACAAGGAAGAGCGAGTGCGTTTCTCGGGCTATGACGTTGCGAATTTTAAAGTCTTCACCTTCGTTGCAGCGGCGGGCATTTCTGCCATCGGTGGCGCAATGTTTACTCTCCAGGTGGGCTTCATGTCGCCTTCGTTTGTCGGTATCGTGCCTTCGATTGAAATGGTGATCTTCGCTGCGGTGGGCGGACGCATGTCGCTACTGGGTGCGGTGTACGGCACGCTGTTGGTCAGCTACGGCAAAACCTACTTCTCCGAAACCATGCCCGAACTCTGGCTGTTCCTGATGGGCGGCCTCTTCATTGCCGTAGTTATGTACTTCCCGAACGGTATCGCCGGTTTGTGGGAGTCGCACGGCAGGAAATGGCTATCGAAATTGACCGGCGGGAGCAGCCCAGCACCTGCGCCAGTCACCGTAAAACCTGTAAAGCAACCCGCCGCTGACATCAAGCTGGCTGCCATGGAGGCAAGCAAATGAGTCCAGTCACCCCTATCGGCGTCACCAACACGAATCGTCCCGTACTCGCTATCGAGGGATTAACGGTTTCCTTCGACGGATTCAAGGCGGTCGATGATCTCAATCTGTATGTCGATCGCAATGAAGTCCATGTTGTGATCGGACCGAATGGAGCGGGCAAGACCACCCTGCTCGATCTGATCTGCGGAAAAACGAAAGCGACCTCCGGCAGTATTCAGTTCAAGGATATCGAGCTGACCAAACTGTCCGAACACCAGATCGTGCATTCGGGTGTAGGGCGAAAGTTCCAGACGCCATCGATTTATGAGGCGTTGACGGTGTTCGAAAATCTGGAAATGTCTTTCCCACGTGGTCGTGGTGTGTTTGGCGCCTTGGTATTCAAGCGTACGCAAGATGTTATCGATCGCGTGCATCAGGTTGCCAAAGATATTTTTCTCACCGATTTTCTGGACCTCACCGCCGACCTCTTATCGCATGGTCAGAAGCAGTGGCTGGAAATCGGGATGCTGCTGATGCAAGAGCCAGAACTCTTGATGCTTGATGAGCCGGTCGCTGGCATGAGCGTGTCGGAACGTGAAAAAACAGCAGAGCTGCTCGCACGTATCAGTCAGGGACGGTCCGTGGTGGTGATTGAGCACGACATGGAATTCGTGAAATCAATCGCACACAAAGTCACCGTGCTACATCAGGGCAAGCTGCTTGCTGCAGGCAGCATGGAAGCAGTTCAGAACAATCCCAAAGTGATTGAAGTGTATCTGGGTCACTAAGCAAACATTCGGAGGCAAACATGTTCAACGTCACCAACCTCGCATCCGGATATGGGCAGAGCCAGGTCATTCATGATCTGAACTTTACCGTCCAGAAGCAGGAAATCGTCGCTGTGATGGGCCGTAACGGCATGGGCAAGACGACACTATTCAAAACACTAATGGGCATACTGCCGACGCGCGGCGGTAGTGTTCAAGTGGATGGTACCGAAATCTCGGCCATGGAAAGTCATGATCGCGTTGCCAATGGCATTGCTTACGTGCCGCAGGGCCGCATGATTTTTCCAAGCATGACCGTACTGGAAAACATACAGACGGGTTTGCCGGCATCTGCCAATGGCAAAGTACCTGAAGAACTGTATGCCTTGTTCCCGGTCCTCTATGACATGCGCAGTCGTCGTGGCGGCAATCTCTCCGGCGGCCAGCAGCAACAGCTCGCCATCGCACGTGCATTGGCGACCAATCCCAAGGTGCTGCTGCTCGATGAGCCCACCGAAGGCATACAGCCGTCCATCATCAAAGATATCGCCAAGAGTCTCAAAGAGATTCGCAAAATTCGCGAGCTGACCATCATCGTTTCGGAGCAGGTACTGTCCTTCACGCTGGAGATCGCAGATCGCTTTTTTGTCATCGACAAAGGCCGTTTCGCTTATGAAGATACGCGGGCCAATGTTGATGCTGCAACCATCAGCCGCTATTTGTCGGTCTGATCAAACCACTGAACTGTCTTTTCGTCCGGACATCCATAGCGACGATTCACTATTCATCATAAAAGGGGCAAACCATCATGGCTGACACACTCATCAAGGTCGATCTCAGCAAACCTGCAACCACCAATGAACACGTTCACAATCGCTGGCATCCGGATATTCCGATGGCGTGCTGGGTCAAGCCGGGCGATGAATTCATTCTCGAGACCTACGATTGGACCGGCGGCTTCATCAAGAACAATGACAGCGCCGATGATGTGCGCGACATCGACCTGTCGACCGTGCACTATCTGTCGGGCCCGGTGGGTGTGAAAGGCGCGGAGCCAGGTGACCTGTTGGTTGTTGATCTGCTTGATATCGGCGCGAAAGACGACAGTCAGTGGGGCTTCAACGGCTTCTTCAGCAAGAAAAATGGCGGCGGCTTCCTGACCGATCATTTCCCCCAGGCGCAGAAATCGATCTGGGATTTTCATGGCATGTTCACCAGCTCGCGTCACGTACCAGGCGTGCAATACGCTGGCCTGATTCATCCGGGTTTGATCGGCTGTCTGCCAGATCAGAAAATGCTCGACATGTGGAATGAACGTGAAGTCGACTTCATCGCCACACAACCAGATCGCGTGCCGCCACTGGCCAATCCGCCGTTCGCATCGACCGCGCACGTTGGCGCAGCCAAGGGTGACGTCGCTGCAAAGATTGCGGCTGAAGGTGCGCGTACGGTTCCGCCACGCGAGCACGGTGGCAACTGCGACATCAAAGACTTGTCGCGCGGTTCGAAAATTTTCTTCCCCGTCTACGTTGATGGCGCAGGACTGTCGGTCGGTGACCTGCACTTCTCCCAGGGCGATGGCGAAATCACTTTCTGCGGCGCGATCGAGATGGCGGGCTGGGTGCGCATGCGCGTGAGCTTGATCAAGGGCGGCATGGCGAAGTACGGTATCAAGAACCCGATCTTCAAGCCAAGCCCGATTACACCGAACTACAAAGATTATCTGATCTTCGAAGGCATTTCGGTTGACGAGCAGGGCAAGCAGCATTACCTCGACGTGAATGTCGCTTACCGTCAGGCCTGTCTCAATGCTATTGAGTACCTGAAGAAATTCGGTTACTCGGGAGCGCAGGCGTACTCTATCCTCGGTACGGCACCGGTGCAGGGCCACATCAGCGGTGTGGTCGATATCCCGAATGCATGCGCAACCTTGTGGCTGCCGACCGAGATCTTTGATTTCGATATCAATCCAAGTGCCGCAGGTCCGATCAAGCATCTGGATGGCTCGATACAAATGCCATTGTCACCGGATCTGTAAACCCGACGGAGAAGATGCATGCCTACTTACGACTATGTTTGCCCATCCTGTGGAGAATTCGACACTATCCGCAGAATGGAAGAGCGTAATGAACCCGCGCCCTGCCCTGACTGTGGTGCGATCTCACAGCGGGTCATTGTTTCGGGTGCGGGTCTGGCTTATGTGGATGGCGTGACGCGGCAATCTCTCGAGACCAATGAGAGGGCTCGACATGAACCCAAAAGCTCGAAGAACTATGTCAGCCACAGGCACCCCGCTGGCTGTGGCTGCTGTTCTTCGTCGAGCAAGCGTTCAGCCACGGTGACCGCGCCGAATGGAAATAAAGCATTTCCTTCGAAGCGTCCGTGGATGATCAGTCACTAAGTTCGCACAACAAAATCTCCAGGGTGTTGCAGGCCTTGCTGTCGGACGCGCACTGTTTTGTATCCCAGTGCGCGTCTCGGCTTGATCGCACCTGATGAGCCAGCCGAATATTCGCTCGCTTTTGAAATCATGCATAATTTCCGGATATAAAAATTCTTCACAAAGAACTCCGGGACATCATGAATAATCACCACTGGGCGTTTGGTTTCTTGCTGGCGAGCGCGATTACCTCGGCTTGCGCTGGTACTACCCCCGCATTTCCTCTTCAGCCTTTGGCAGACAAGCCCGGCCCGATTGCGATCAAAGGCCATAAAGGCAAAGTTTTTTATGTGCCATCGACACTTGCCACGATCAAGTGGGGCTATTTGTCGAACTCGGCTGATGCACCGGTGCTCACGGTTCCATCGGGCGCCACCGTAATTTTCGATACCTTGTCGCACGAGGGATTGCTGGAAGATCAGGGGCGTAACCCCGTGCAGTATTTCGCTTCCAAAGGCGTGCCGGCGCATCAGGTGCTAAAAGATGCCATCGCGATCACTCAATCCGATTTGCCCCATGACTTTGCCAAGGACGGACCGCACATCATTACCGGGCCTGTCGCAATCGATGGTGCTGAACCCGGCGATGTTTTGAAGGTCGACATCTTGTCCGTGGTGCCGCGCGTTGCTTATGGCGTGATTTCAAACCGTCACGGCAAGGGTGCGCTGCCTGGCGAATTTCCGGAAGGTCCCAAGCCGGAAACGGACGCGAGTGCGCAGTTTCCGGAAAAATTTCATAACGTTTCCGTATTCACTCCGATACGACGCAATCGGCAAGGAAAGTGGGAGGCTGTGATGACGAACCGCCAGGGTGAGACAGTCGCTTTTCCAACCGCGCCTTTCATGGGGGTGATGGGGGTGGCAGCTGCAACGGATCAGCCAGTGCATTCCGTCCCACCGGGCGTCTTTGGCGGCAATATGGATGTCAAGGATCTGGGTGCGGGAACAACGATTTATCTGCCAGTTTTTGTGCCGGGAGCAAATTTCTATACCGGTGATCCCCACATGGTTCAGGCCAATGGCGAGGTTGCATTGACAGCGCTGGAGCATTCCATGCGCGCCACGTTTCGCTTCACCTTATTGAAAAAAGGGGATCGGAGAATTCCTGCCGCTGCCGGCACATTGGAAAAGCCGTTAGGTGAGACGCCGCATTACTGGATTGCGATTGGATTGAATCCTGATCTTGATGATGCGATGAAAGATGCCGTCAGAGAAGCGATTCGGTTTTTGTCAGAGGTCATGGGTATGGACCGCGCTGTCGCATACGCCTACCTTTCGGCGGCGACAGACTTCAATGTATCGCAAGTGGTCGATCGTACCAAGGGTATTCATGCGCTGATACGCAAATCGGATTTCAGGCGAGTCAAATCATCGATGAAGCAGTGAAGGTAATAAGCACATAGGTTCCTGATGCCGAAGTTCAGCCAATAAATGATGGCGAGTCATGTGCTCGAACTACACTCCCCCCAAATCCGATGCGCTGCGTCGGCATTTTGACCTTCAAAATGTCTCCGAAGATTACAAGGCCGAGACTTATCCTGGCTATCTCGCGCCTATCGTCCGTATGGCCGACGATGGATCGGGCGAACTGGAATGCGTGAATGCCTGCTTCGGCATGGTGCCGCACTGGGCGGAACTGACGCTTGCCCGACATACCTACAACGCGCGCACTGAGACAGTCGCCAGCAAGCCTTCGTTTCGCCATGCTTTTGCCAAACGACAGTGGTGCATCATCCCGGTCGAATCATTTTTTGAACCCAGCTATGAGACCGGTCGGGCGGTGCGATGGAAAATTGCACGCGACGATGGCGCATTGTTGGGCATAGCCGGTTTGTGGGAATGGCGGCCAACAGGCGGCTCGAATGATCTGCCGCTCTTGTCGTTTACGATGCTTACGATGAATGCCGACAATCATCCGCTGATGCGGCGCTTTCACCGACCCGAGGATGAGAAGCGCATGCCGGTGTTGCTGGATCCACCGCAGTATTCCGCGTGGCTGCAGTCTACGAAGGAGCAGTTCCCCGATTTCTTGCATGCTTATCCGGCACAACACCTGATGTCAGAGGCAGCGCCACGCGTGTCATCGCGCGCGTCTGCCTCCAGATCAAAGCCTGTGCCACAACGTGGGCTTCCACCATCACTCTGGGAGAATAACTAGATCAGTTTATGACCACTCAGCAGCCTGAGTTATTCACGCTGCCATCAGGCATGGTGGTATTGCAGACCTTGGCATCATCAAGTTTCACGCCTTCCAGATTGGCACCTTTGAAGTTCACACCTTTGAGATTGGCTGAAGTAAAACTCGCGCCGGTCAGGTCAGCACCACTCAAATCGGTATCGCGCAAAAATGCATTTTGAAATTTTGCGCCCATCAGTTTGGCTTCGGACAGATTGGTTTTTTTCAGATTCGCGCTCTCGAAATTAGTCGACAAAGTGCGCTTTTCCATGGGCCGCTGAGATAAATCGGCTTTAGAGAGATTGGCACCGGCCAGATTGGCGTTCTGAAAATCTGCACCACGCAAATCGGTCCCGGACAAGTTGGCGTCCGTGAGATCGCAGTATTTGCAGGCATTCGTGGTACGCAAAATTTCGAGCTTGGCGGTATCGGCAGCGGTTACGACGAGCGTGGTGGCGCCAGTGATGATCGCAGCGGCGAGTTGTAATTTCATGCGGGTAGAAAAATGCAATGACACGGCGAGATTCTCCATAGGTCAGTATGAAACCTGATGATACTTTATCTCGAGAAAGTCGGGAATCCGGCCGCCGCTCACTTTCCTATGCAAAAGCGGCTGAAAATCACGCCTAGCAAATCATCCGAAGTGAAGGCGCCAGTGATGCTGTTCAATCGCTCCTGCGTCAGTCGCAGTTCTTCGGCGAACAAATCGAGCGCGCTATCGCGTTGCGCCGCGAGCTCGGCGGCGGTCTGCAAATGGGCCTGAGCGGCGCGCAAGGCAATCAGGTGTCGTTCGCGTGCCAGATAAATGGATTCACCGGTCTGCTGCCAGCCAGCGATACGCAGCAATTCCTTGCGCAGTAAATCCATGCCGGTACGTTCCGCCGCCGACAGATATACATGCGCACCATCGTCTTGCTGGTCAATTGCAGGCTTGTGTCCGGAGAGATCAATCTTGTTCCAGATCCGTAGCAGGGGAATCTGATCGGGCAGCCGCGCGACAATATCTTCATCGGCGCGTGTCGGTCCGCGACTCGCATCCAGGATGTGCAAGATCACATCGGCCTGCGCCACTGCGCTCCAGGTGCGTGAGATACCGATGCGCTCGACTTCGCCGTCGGCGTCGGCCTCGTCGCGTATGCCGGCCGTGTCGATGATATTGATCGGTATGCCTTCGACATGAATGGTTTCGGTGATCTTGTCGCGTGTCGTACCGGCGATGGGTGTGACGATGGCAACCTCATTGCCGGCAAGTGCATTGAGCAGGGAGCTCTTGCCAACATTGGGCTGGCCCGCGAGAACGACCTTGAGGCCATCGCGCAGCAAGGCACCTTGTCCTGCTTGCGTTAATACGGCATCCAGCGTTTCGCGCAAGCTCTGCAGTTGGCCGAGTGCGTTGGATTTTTCCAGGAACTCGATTTCTTCCTCGGGAAAATCCAGCGTCGCCTCGACCAGTGTGCGCAGGCGAATCACTTGCTCGACCAGTTGCTCAATTTGTTTTGAAAACGCACCCGACAAGGATTGCGTGGCCAGCCGTGCGGCCGCCTCGGTCGACGCATCGATCAGATCGGAGACGGCCTCTGCTTGGGCGAGATCGAGTTTGTCATTGAGGAAAGCACGATAAGTAAATTCACCCGGATTGGCCAGCCGCAGACCCAAGGCCTTGCCTGCTTCGAGACAGCGATTGAGCAGCATTTGCATGACAACCGGACCGCCATGTCCCTGCAACTCGAGTACTTCTTCACCGGTGTAGGAATGGGGGGCATTGAAAAAAATGGCGAGCCCGCGATCAATCACGCTGCCATCGGCCTGGACAAAATCGAGATAGGTGGCTTGGCGTGGGCTGAGTTCACGTTTGCCATCGAGTCGACAGACCGCGTGTACAAGTGCGCCCAGCTGTTTGCCTGAAATGCGGACGACGCCGATGCCGCCGCGCCCTGGTGCAGTGGCAATGGCAGCAATGGGAGAATTGTCAGCGAGCATGGTGAAAGTGTATCCGGAATAAAAAAAGTCCGTGACCCGGAGAGGTGACGGACTTTTTTGGTTGGCTAAAACGATCAGGCTTTGCCTTGCTCCGACTGACGTGTAATGACCCATTGCTGACCAATCGACAGCAAGTTATTCACTACCCAGTACAGCACGAGGCCGGCCGGAAAAAAGAAAAACATGACCGAAAAAGCGATCGGCATGATCATCATGACCTTGGCCTGAATCGGATCGGGCGGTGTGGGATTGAGCTTGGTTTGCACGAACATGGAAGCGGCCATGACGACGGGCAGGATGTACCAGGGATCGGGTGCCGCAAGATCCTGTATCCAACCCAGCCATGGCGCGTGACGCATTTCCACACTGGCCAGCAGCACCCAGTAGAGCGCGATGAATACCGGGATTTGCACGATGACAGGCAGACATCCACCCAGCGGATTGATTTTTTCTGTCTTGTAGAGCTCCATCATTGCCGCGTTCATTTTTTGCGGATCGTTTTTGTGACGTTCGCGAATGGCGGTCATTTTTGGCGTCACCAGCTTCATCTTCGCCATGCTGCGATAGCTGGCCGCCGACAGAGGAAAGAAAGCGAGCTTGATCAGGATGGTCAGCACAATGATGGTCCAGCCCCAGTTGCCGAGTATTTTCTGGATTTGCTCCATGAGCCAGAAAATGGGTTTGGCAATGATAGTCAGCCAGCCATAATCCTTGACGAGATCGAAGTCGGTGGCGAATTGCTCGAGGGCTGTCGATTCCTGGGGCCCGGCGAACATCTTGCCCGAGATTGACGCCGAAGCACCCGGCGCAATGCTGCCCATGCTCATGATTGAACCGACGGCATAGAGGTTGTTGTCGATTTTCCGGGTAAACAGCTCATGCGAGCCTTTGGCCGTTGGCAGGAAAGCCGTGACGAAGTAGTGCTGAACCATCGCAATCCAGCCATCGCTGGTCCTTACAGGCGCGGGATTCTTGGCTTTTTCAATGTCTTCAAATGTGACCTTGCGGAATTTTTCCGTGGCCGTATAAATCGCAGGGCCATTGAAGGTGCTGTAGAACGCCGAATCGCCCTCGAGCTTGCTGCCATCGCGCAACAGCTGCACGTACACGGATGGCGAGATGGCTTCATTATTCGTGTTGGCCACGGTATGGTTCAGATCGATCTGATACTGGCCGCGCTTGAATACATAAGTTTTGGTAAGCTTGACGCCATTTTGTTCGGCATCGAGCACCAGTTCGAGGGTGTCACCGCTTTCCAGTGTGCGAGCTCCCGGGCGTGCGCTGAACATCGTGCGGTGGTTTGGAAAATCACCGCCGATCAATCCGCTCTGACCGAGATAAGTGCGACCAGCACCGTTTTCCATCAGCACCACATTTTGTTCTGGATGGGCGGCGTCCTTGTGCTTGAGCAGTTCCACGCGCGTGAGCTCGCCGCCCGCAGTGTTGATGTCTACCTTCAGCAGGTCGGTACTCACGGTGATGCGCTCCCCTTGGGGGTTGGCGATCGTACCTGCTGGTACTTCATTGCTGTTGGTGGTACTTGGGTTGGTGCTGGACGATGCCTGAGGTACGGACTGCTCGCTGGTGGTGGCAGGCGATGTCGGTGTCGATGCAACTTTTTGTTCGGGGGCGAACATGGAAGGCCCGCCGTTGTAGACATTCCAGTTCTCCCACAGCATCAGCAGCGAGAGTGAGAACACAACGAGCAGGACAGTGCGTTTGATATCCATAAGAGCTTTGACGAAGATAATTCAGTGAGAGTGCGACACCGGTGCATCAGCACCGCAGGTTTGTTTGGATGGAACGGGATCGAAGCCGCCAGCGTGCCACGGATGACATTTGCACAGTCGGCGTCCAGCGAGCAGACTGCCGCGTGCTACCCCATGTTCAACGATAGCCTGCTGCGCATAATCGGAGCAGCTGGGATAAAACCGACAATGCTCACCCAGAAAAGGACTGATGCAGAGCTTGTAGCCTCGCAATAGCAGCAACAGAAATTTCATGGGTGTGGTCGCAAGTGTTGAGACTTCATCAGTTCCATCAGTTCGGCGGCCAGTGCGACCTTGCGGGTGCGTGAAGATGCGCTCTGATCTCGGCGTACTACCGGCGCGTTAAGCCGAATAATGAAATCGTTGTTAACCCATTCGGACTTCCTGAACATCTCGCGCGCGAGCCGCTTGATCATGTTGCGGGTGACTGCACGCGCTGCCAGGCGTTTGGCCACCACGACGCCCAATCGTGCCGGTCCTGAATCCCTGGGCCGCGCATAGAGTACAAAGTGTGTCGTTCGGAATACGGGTCTCAAACGAAAAACGGATGAAAACTCATCCGTTTTTACAATACGCCTGATTCTCGCGTAGTCTTCCGGGCGTTTGCCGGACACGCTATCAGGGCCGCGCGTACAACCGGCCTCAGACTGCGAGACGCTTGCGACCTTTCGCACGGCGTGCATTCAGAATCGCGCGACCGCTACGGGTGGCCATGCGTGCGCGGAAACCGTGGGTGCGCTTGCGGCGAACGACGGAAGGTTGGTAGGTACGTTTCATGTTGGGTCTCGCTCAATCAGCAAAAAATCGGTAGGAATCCGGGACAGGCCCGGCAAGTAAAGTCTTGTCGCAGCGCCCGCATGAACCGGAGTCAGCGCGCGGCGCGCAGAACCCTGAATTAGACAGTATTTTCCGTATATCTGTCAATTACTTACAGGACAAAAGGCGGGTGCGACCCTGATCGGCTTGCTGTCACTGGGCGATTCCTGCTTCCGTACGCAGCACCTTAATTGATTGACAATATTCGCCGTGAATAATCCCTCACCGATGTCTCGAAAATCGGGCCCAGCCTGTGGATAACTTTGCCCGCGGGGAGTAAAATAGGCGGCGTCACGGCAGGCTCCGAGCTGCGCCATCAAACCAACAATGAACCCGAAGTGCGCCTCTGCCCGCCGCTTCATACTAGACCAATCGCATGGAAGAATTTTGGCAGTCCTGTGCTACGCAGCTGCAGCAGGAACTGACGCCTCAGCAGTTCAGCGCTTGGATAAAGCCGCTCGCGCCCCTGGATTTCGAGGAGGGTCGCCTGCGGATAGCCGCGCCTAATCGCTTCAAGCTCGATTGGGTAAAAACCCAGTTTGCGGACCGCATTACGAGCATCGCAGCAGAGTTCTGGCAGGGGCCGGTGGATGTGCAGTTCGTGCTGGACCCCCGCAACAACATCGCCAAAAAAACCGTGACGCCGCAGCTGACTCCCGCAGCAGCCGTGCAGTCCGAGGCGGCTGCGCTGCCCGTCGGGCATGGCAGCGAGGGCGGCGCCCGACGCGACCAGAGCAAGATCAATTCGGCCCTGACCTTTGACAGTTTTGTGACGGGCAAAGCCAATCAGCTGGCACGTGCCGCCGCGATTCAGGTCGCCAGTAATCCGGGCAGCTCCTATAACCCGCTGTTTCTTTATGGCGGTGTAGGTCTGGGCAAGACGCATCTGATTCATGCGATTGGCAATCAGGTTTTGGCCGACAATCCCTCGGTCAAGATCCGCTACATTCATGCAGAGCAGTACGTGCGAGATGTGGTCACGGCGTATCAGCGCAAGGGCTTTGATGATTTCAAGCGCTATTACCACTCGCTCGATTTACTGCTTATCGATGATATTCAGTTCTTTGGCGGTAAAAGTCGGACACAGGAAGAATTCTTTTACGCGTTCGAAGCCCTGATCGCGGCAAAAAAACAGATCATCATTACTAGCGATACCTATCCAAAAGAAATCAGCGGCATGGATGATCGCCTGATCTCGCGTTTTGATTCCGGCCTCACTGTCGCTGTCGAACCGCCCGAGCTGGAAATGCGGGTCGCGATTCTGTTGAAGAAGGCATCACAGGAGGGCGGCGCCCTGTCGGATGATGTGGCTTTTTTCGTTGCCAAGCATTTGCGCTCGAACGTGCGCGAACTGGAAGGCGCTCTGCGCAAGATACTTGCGTATTCACGCTTCCACGGCAAGGAAATCACCATCGACGTGGTCAAGGATGCACTGAAGGATTTGTTATCTGTGCAGAACCGCCAGATTTCGGTCGAAAACATACAAAAGACCGTCGCCGACTTTTTCAACATCAAAGTCGCCGACATGTATTCAAAGAAGCGCCCGGCAAATATTGCGCGTCCGCGCCAGATTGCCATGTATCTCGCCAAAGAGCTCACGCAGAAAAGTCTCCCCGAGATTGGTGAGTTGTTTGGTGGCCGCGACCACACGACGGTCTTGCACGCCGTACGCAAGATCAGCGCAGATCGCAGCAAAAACCCGGAATGCAATCACGAGCTGCATGTGCTCGAACAAACCTTGAAGGGTTGAGTCATCAGCAAGGCATGGCTAAACGGCAGCCTCAGGCAGCGAATTTACAGATGAAAAAGTTTTGCGAAAGGATCACACCATGCAATTGGTAAAAACACACAGAGATGCGCTGCTGCGGCCGCTGCAGATCGTGAGTGGTATTGTCGAGCGTCGGCACACCTTGCCGATTCTGGCCAATATCCTCATTCGCAAGGAAGGTGACGAACTTTCCCTGCTCTCCACTGACATTGAGGTTCAAATCAGCACGCATGCCTCGATCGGGTCGGGCAAAGAGTCCGCCGCGACGACGGTTGCGGCGCGCAAGCTGCTCGATATTTTGCGGGCACTGCCGGACGCTGAAGTAACGCTGTCGCTGACGAACAAGCGCATGACTGTTCAGTGTGGCAAATCGCGATTCGCGCTTCAAACGCTGGCGGCAGAGGAATTTCCCACCGTCGCCCAGGCCGAACATTACGCCGCCGAACTGAGTTTGCCGCAAAAGACACTCAAGCACCTTTTCAACATGGTGCACTTCGCGATGGCGCAGCAGGATATTCGCTATTACCTCAATGGCTTGCTGCTGGTCGTCGAGGGCAAAAATGTGATCGCGGTTGCGACCGATGGCCATCGCCTTGCGTTCAGTCAGATCACCACGGATCAGGAATTTGCCCGTCAAGAGGTCATCATTCCTCGCAAGACCATCATGGAATTGCAGCGCCTTCTCGAGGAAATTGATGACCCGGTCAAATTGCAAATTGCCACCAATCAGGTGAAATTCAATTTCGGCGACATTGAACTGATTTCCAAGCTCGTCGAAGGCAAATTCCCGGACTACACGCGAGTGATTCCCAAAGCTTATAAAAACAACTTTGCAATCAACCGGGAGTTACTGTTGCGCGCATTGCAGCGCACGGCGATCATGACTTCCGACAAGTTCAAAGGCGTGCGCTGCGTCATCGCGCCGGGCAGTCTGAAAATCAGCTCAACCAATGCTGATCAGGAAGAGGCGACCGAGGAGCTGGAAATCGACTACGGCGGTGACAGTGTCGATATTGGATTCAATGTGACCTATTTGCTGGATGTACTCAATAACCTCAAGTGCGATCAGATTAGTGTATCGCTGGGTGATGCGAATTCGTCGGCGTTGATTACCCTGCCTGACGATGCAAGCTTCAAATACGTCGTCATGCCAATGAGAATTTAAAGAAATTACAGAGTGATACGAAGGGGCCGGGAAGGCCCCTTTGTGCCATTCTTGATTGACCGTTTTTTATAGCAATTGCTTTTTAAGGTAGCCATGTCAGCCAATCCGTCAGAAAACGTCAGCCAATCCAATCAGTATGGCGCGTCATCGATTCAGATTCTCGAAGGTCTGGAGGCTGTCCGCAAACGCCCCGGCATGTATATCGGTGATACCTCCGATGGCACCGGCCTGCATCACCTGGTGTTTGAGGTACTCGACAACTCGATCGATGAATCGCTGGCAGGCCACTGCACCGAAATTCACGTAACCATTCATTCCGATAATTCCATCTCGATTACGGACAACGGCCGCGGCATTCCTACGGGTATCAAATGGGATGATAAACATGAGCCCAAACGCAGTGCGGCCGAAATCGTGATGACCGAGTTGCATGCCGGCGGCAAGTTTGACCAGAATTCATACAAAGTGTCTGGTGGCTTGCATGGCGTGGGTGTGTCTTGCGTGAACGCCTTGTCTAAGAAACTCAAACTGACGATACGTCGGGACGGCAAGCAGCACTACATGGAATTCGAGCGGGGTGTGCCCCAGCATCGTGAAATCGAAGTGCAGGACGGGGTCGAGGTGTCACCGATCAAAGTCATTGGCGATACTGACAAGCGTGGTACCGAGGTGCATTTCTGGGCTGATGAAGAAATCTTCAATCACATCGAATTTCACTACGATATTCTGGCCAAGCGCATTCGCGAGCTGTCGTTCCTGAATAATGGCGTGCACATTCGCCTGACAGATCAGCGAACAGGCAAGGAAGAGAGTTTTGCCTTCGAGGGCGGCACACGTGGTTTTGTCGAATACATCAACAAGAGCAAAAGCGTTCTCCATCCTAATATTTTCCAGGCCACTGGCGAGCGCATCTCCGAACAAAATACGACTATCTCGGTGGATGTATCGATGCAATGGAACGATGCCTTCAATGAGCAAGTCCTCTGCTTTACCAACAACATTCCGCAGCGTGATGGCGGCACCCATCTGACGGGCCTGCGTGCGGCAATGACGCGCGTGATCAACAAGTACATCGAGGAACATGATTTTGCCAAAAAGGCCAAGGTAGAAATCAGCGGTGACGACATGCGTGAAGGCTTGACTTGTGTTCTGTCGGTCAAAGTTCCCGAGCCAAAATTCAGTTCGCAAACCAAGGACAAGCTGGTGTCTTCCGAAGTGCGCGGACCGGTCGAAGAAGTTGTCGCCAAGACGTTGACCGACTACCTGATGGAGCGGCCCAATGATGCGAAGATCATTTGCGGCAAAATCGTCGAAGCCGCGCGTGCTCGTGAAGCGGCACGCAAGGCGCGCGAGCTGACGCGCCGCAAAGGCGTGATGGATGGTCTGGGTTTGTCTGCCAAGCTGGCGGATTGTCAGGAAAAAGATCCGGCCTTATGCGAGCTGTACATCGTCGAGGGCGACTCTGCGGGCGGATCGGCCAAACAGGGACGTGATCGCAAATTCCAGGCGATTCTTCCGCTGCGCGGCAAGGTGCTCAATGTCGAAAAGGCGCGTTTTGAAAAAATGCTGTCTTCCGAACAGATCACGACATTGATTGCGACCTTGGGTACATCGATAGGTGCCGATGAATTCAATATCGACAAACTGCGCTATCACCGCATCATCATCATGACGGATGCCGACGTCGATGGCGCGCACATCCGCACTTTGCTGCTGACACTGCTGTATCGCCAGATGCCACTGCTGGTCGAGCGCGGCCATGTGTACATCGCGCAGCCGCCGCTCTACAAGGTCAAGCATGGCAAGGATGAGCGTTATCTGAAAGATGATCTGGAAGAAGCCGGGTACATGATGCAGATCGCGCTTAATGATGCAGCGCTGGTGCCTACAGAAAACGGCACGCCAATTTCTGGTGATGCGCTCTCGGAACTGGTCCGCAAGTACAACACCGCGAATGCCATCATCAGGCGCTTGTCGCGTGCGATAGATGATGCGGCCCTGTCGGCCATCATGACAGGCGTCACGCTCAATCTGGATACCACCGAGGCAGCCGAACGCTCGGCACAAGCCTTGAGCGCCGAGATCAACGACCCTGCGCTGGAAATCAGCGTCAGCTCGGACGCACTGTCTGCCCGCCACATGTTGCGTATCGCACGTCGCCATCACGGCAACTTGAAAGTCAGCGTGATCGACGCCGAATTTGTGCACGGCCCCGATTATGGTGTTCTGGCCGAGGCGGCAGCCACATTCAAGGGGCTGATAGGTCCTGGTGCCTTGGTGCGTCGTGGCAGTGGCGAGAAAGTGCGCGAATCCGCCATCGCGGACTTCCATCAGGCGATGGGCTGGCTGCGCGAGGAAGCCGAGCGCAATGTGTCCAAGCAGCGCTACAAGGGTCTGGGCGAGATGAATCCCGAGCAGTTGTGGGAAACAACCATGGATCCCACCGTGCGTCGTTTGCTTAAAGTGCAGATCGAAGATGCGATTGCCGCAGACCAGATTTTCACCACGCTGATGGGCGACGATGTTGAGCCGCGCCGTGCCTTTATTGAACTCAACGCCCTTTCTGCGGGCAATATCGACGTATAAGTCGCATCCCATCGGAAGCCCCTGCTTGACAGCCCTCAAGCAGGGGCTTTCGCCCAAACCCCGAGATTTGTGACTTTAAAGCACAAGTGATTCAACTTTTGTGAGGGTTTATTACTTTTCTGGCTGAATATACTGCGGCGATTCACCTTTAACGGAATCGCCCCATGCCTTTGCAGGCCATCATTTTCGATGCGTACGGCACACTCTTTGATGTGTATTCCATCGCTGCCCTCGCCGAGCGGCTCTTCCCGGGCAAAGGCACTGCGGTCGCTGAACTGTGGCGGGACAAACAAATCGAGTACACGCGCCTTCGCACGCTCTCCAATACCTACAAGCCATTCTGGGAAGTGACTCAGGATGCGCTGGTTTTTACCTGCCGCAAGCTCGGTCTGGAACTGACCCTCGATGCACAAACCCGGATCATGGGCCAGTACGCAAAGCTGGAAGCTTTCTCTGAAAATCTCGCGGTACTGAAATCGCTGAAAATAAAGGGCCTGAAGCTCGCGATTCTCTCCAACGGCAATCCGGAGATGCTCAACGCAGCCGTGCAGGCGGCTGGCATGAGCGATCTGTTTACGCAGGTGCTCTCAGTGCACACGGTCAAAAAATTCAAAACCGCACCAGAAGCTTACCAACTCGGTCCCGATACGCTAGGGGTGCCCGCGAAAGACACCTTGTTCGTCTCAAGCAATTGCTGGGACGTTTGTGGCGCCGCGTGGTTTGGCTACCGGACTTTCTGGGTGAACCGTTCGAACGCTCCGTTGGAAGAGCTTGGCATTACGCCGCATGCGCAGGGTCAAAGCCTGGACGACCTCGCCCGATTTGTCACTTAAGCGTGTAAGAGGGCTGCAACAACGCAGGTCGCGCGCCACAGTGCACTCACCCTTTCACAGATTTTTGAAATTTTTAACTATTTTTTTAACAGGTAAATCATCATGACAGCACGTACCCAATGCCACGGATTGCAAGTGGCGACCGTTCTGCATCAGTTCATCGAGAACGAAGTTCTTCCTGGTACTGGCATTGACAGCGACAGCTTCTGGAAAGGTTTTGCGCAGATCGTCAACGACCTCGCGCCAAAGAATGCGGCACTGCTGGCCGAGCGTGATCGCTTGCAAACTGAACTCGACCAATGGCATCGTGCTCATCCGGGCCCAGTCACCGATGTCGCAGCCTATCGGGCTTTCCTCGAATCCATCGGTTATCTGCTGCCGGTGCCCAAGGACGTGAAAGTCGTGACCGAGAATGTCGATGCAGAACTTGCGCTCACGGCGGGTCCGCAGCTGGTGGTTCCTATTTTGAACGCCCGATATGCACTTAATGCAGCCAACGCGCGCTGGGGCTCACTCTACGATGCGCTGTATGGCACGGATGCCATTTCCGAAGCCGACGGAGCAACCCGCGCCGGCGCCTACAATCCTGTGCGTGGCGCCAAAGTCGTTGCGTTCGCTCGTAATTTTCTGGATCAATCGGCTCCATTGAACAAGGGCTCGCATGCTGATGCCGCCTCGTATTCGGTCAGCGATGGAAAACTGAGTGTGACCCTGAAAGACGGCGGCCATAGCGAACTTAAAGACGCAGCGCAGTTCGTGGGTTATCAGGGCCAAGCCACCGCACCTTCATCCGTACTACTGAAGAACAACGGCTTGCATATCGACATTCGCATTGATCGATCCACGCCTATTGGCAAAGACGACGCTGCAGGCGTTGCTGATGTGGTGATCGAGTCAGCTTTGTCGACGATTCTGGACCTCGAAGATTCAGTCACCGTAGTGGATGGTGACGACAAGGTCACTGCTTATGCAAATTGGCTAGGTATCCTGAAAGGCACGCTGTCCGAGGCCGTGTCCAAGGGCGGGAAATTTTTCACACGCACCCTCAATGCTGACCGTGAATACATGGGCTCGAATGGCCAGCCGTTCAAGCTTCACGGTCGCTCCCTGCTTTTCCTGCGAAACGTCGGGCATTTGATGAGCAACCCGGCCATTCTCACTGCGGATGGCAAGGAAATACCGGAAGGGATTCTGGACGCTGTCGTGACAGTCACTATTGCACTGCATGATCTGAAGCGCCCTGCTAGCCAGCGGATTGGTAATACGCGCACTGGCTCAGTGTATATCGTCAAACCTAAAATGCACGGGCCGAAGGAAGTAGCTTTTGCGGTCGAATTATTCGGACGTGTGGAAGCTTTACTCGGGCTGAAAGAAAACACTGTCAAGCTGGGCATCATGGATGAAGAGCGCCGTACCTCAACCAATCTGAAAGCCTGTCTGCAGGAGGCTGCTGCGCGCGTGGCGTTCATCAATACCGGCTTCCTTGACCGTACTGGCGATGAAATGCATTCCTCCATGACCGCCGGTCCGATGATGCGCAAGGGTGATATGAAATCATCGACCTGGTTGTCAGCTTATGAGCGCAGCAATGTCCTCACGGGTTTGTCATGCGGGATGCGCGGACGCGGTCAGATCGGTAAGGGAATGTGGGCCATGCCAGATTTGATGGCAGCCATGCTGGAGCAGAAAATTGGCCATCCCAAGGCGGGTGCCAATACAGCTTGGGTACCTTCGCCTACTGCGGCGACTTTGCATGCCCTGCACTACCATCAGGTTGATGTCGCTGCGATTCAGCAGCAGCTGGAAAAAAGCGATGCCGCAAGCGAAATTCTGCGCTTGCGTGATGAGTTGCTGATGATCCCGGTCGTTGCTCGTGCAAATTGGTCGGCAGAGGAAATACAGCAGGAGCTGGACAATAATGCCCAGGGCATACTTGGATACGTTGTTCGTTGGATTGAGCAGGGCGTGGGTTGCTCCAAGGTGCCGGACATTCACAATGTGGGGTTAATGGAAGATCGTGCTACCTTGCGTATCTCCAGTCAGCATATTGCGAATTGGCTGTTGCATGGTGTGGTCACCGAAGCGCAGGTTCGCGAAACATTCAAGCGCATGGCAAAAGTCGTTGATACACAAAATGCCGACGATTCTTTTTACCGGCCTATGTCCAGCGATTTCGATCATTCCTACGCATTTCAGGCAGCCAGCGATCTAGTGTTCAAAGGCCTGGAACAGCCTGCGGGTTATACAGAGCCACTTCTGCATGCCTGGCGTCTCAGATTCAAGGCAGAGGTAACGTCTTTACCGTCTTAAATCAACGAAAAAACGCCGGCTTGTACGCCGGCGTTTTTGTTTGAGAAAAAGTCGCGCGTCGTCAGGCAGGATCACGCTGCTATCTTTTCCATCAGCTCGGTGGGCGCCGAACTGCGGATCAGATGATCAAATGCCCCAAGAGCGGCTTTCGAGCCTTCACCCATAGCGATGATGATTTGCTTGTACGGTACCGTTGTGACGTCACCTGCAGCAAAGACACCGGGCACAGAAGTCTGTCCGCGGGTATCAACTTCGATCTCGCCACGTGCCGACAGTGCCACCGTGCCTCTGAGCCAGTCCGTATTCGGCAGCAATCCAATCTGAACGAAAATACCTTCCAGCGCAATCAGATGAGAGGCGCCGGTTTTGCGATCGGTATAGCGCATCCCGTTGACGCGGCTGCCATCGCCAGTGACTTCGGTTGTTTGCGCGCTGGTGATCACAGTCACATTAGACAGGCTGTGCAATTTACGTTGCAGGACTGCATCGGCGCGCAATGCTGCGTCAAATTCGATCAGCGTCACGTGGTGGACAATACCTGCCAGATCAATCGCAGCTTCGACCCCGGAATTGCCACCGCCGACGACGGCGACATGTTTGCCTTTGAACAGGGGGCCGTCGCAGTGCGGGCAGTAAGCCACGCCACGATTACGATACGCCTGTTCTCCGGGCACGTTGAGTTCGCGCCAGCGCGCGCCAGTTGCGACCACGACTGACTTTGCTTTCAGGCTGGCGCCGCTCTCTAGCATCACTTCGATCAGATCGCCTGGAATCAATGCTGCCGCACGCTGCAGGTTAATGACATCAACATCATAAGATTTTACGTGCTGCTCGAGCGCTGCGACCAATTTGGGTCCTTCGGTCTCTTTAACGGAGATAAAGTTTTCTATTCCCAGCGTGTCCAGCACCTGACCACCAAATCGCTCAGCGACAACGCCGGTACGAATGCCCTTGCGCGCTGCGTAAATGGCCGCAGAAGCGCCGGCGGGTCCGCCACCGACGACCAAAAGATCAAAAACCTCTTTCTGCGCGATCTTCTCAGCTTCACGTTTTGAGGCGCCGCTATCGAGTTTGGCAATGATTTCCTCCAGCTCCATACGACCCTGACCGAAAGTCTGACCGTTAAGAAAAACAGTAGGCACGGCCATGATCTGACGTTCGTTTACTTCCTCTTGAAACAATGCACCATCGATCATGGTGTGGCGAATTTTTGGATTGATCACGGACATCAGATTCAGTGCCTGCACAACGTCCGGACAATTCTGGCAAGACAGCGAAATATAAGTTTCAAAGACGTGTTCGCCCTCGAGTTGCGCAATCTGCGCTATGACTTCGGCGCTTGCTTTGGACGGATGTCCGCCCACCTGCAAGAGTGCCAGCACCAGCGAGGTGAATTCGTGGCCCATCGGAATGCCGGCGAATCGCACTCCGATGTCGGCGCCCTGACGGTTCAATGCAAAGGAAGGCTTGCGCTGATCGTCATCGTGGTTTTCGCTATAGCGAAGGCGTGACGACAAGGAAGCAATTTCCTGCAGCATTGCCCGCATCTCTTCGGATTTTTCGCTCTGATCGAGCGAGGCGATGATCTCGACATCGTGGGTAATTTTGCCGAGATAGGCTTGCAATTGATTTTTGATGGCGGCTTCCAACATGATGGCCTCGAATTCAGTAAAGGTTGATCGAGTGCCGCTGGAGCGGCACTCGTAGGTCATTGCAAACTGGCGTCAGATTTTGCCGACCAGATCCAATGAAGGTGCGAGAGTCTCTGCGCCCGGAGTCCACTTCGCTGGGCAAACCTGACCCGGGTGTGCTGCCACATATTGCGCAGCCTGTACTTTGCGCAGCAACTCTTTCGCATCGCGACCGATGCCGTCATCGTGAATCTCGCAGACTTTGATCTGACCTTCGGGATTGATAACAAAGGTGCCACGCAAGGCCAGACCCGTGCTCTCGGTCATGACATCGAAGCTGCGGCTGATGGCGCCCGTTGGGTCGCCAAGCATCGGGTAGCGAATCTTGCTGATGGTGTCAGACGAGTCATGCCAGGCTTTGTGGGCGAAATGCGTGTCCGTTGAGACAGCATAGATTTCCACACCCAGTGCCTTGAACGTGTCATAGTGATCTGCCAAATCGCCCAGTTCGGTTGGGCAAACAAAGGTAAAGTCGGCTGGGTAGAAAAAAACGACAGACCACTGCCCCTTCAGGTTGGCATCGCTGACGGGAACAAATTTGCCATCGTGATAAGCGGTGGTATTGAACGGTTGAATGCTGGTGTTGATAAGGGACATGCTTTTTCTCCTTGGGTTAATGAATGCTACGGAGTGAATAATAGGGATTGACTATTAAAACGTAAATTTGATAGTTTTTATTAATATAATAGTGTCCGTCTATCGATCGGCCGAAATCGGTAGTTATTTTTTAAGGCCCGGTGTTTGTAAGGCCGATCACAGATAAAAAGAGTCGAATGATGAAATTCGGTTCGAATAATCAATAAATTTTGTGTTTACTCAATCCCATTTTTCCGAAGTTTTCCTCTTTCCCCTCGGGATTTGACGCATGGACATCATTCCTTACAATGCGGGCTGCAATAACGTTTGGAGCAGACGCTTTCTGCTCGTGCTGGTTTCAGGAGGACACATGAAAAAGTTTTGGATGGCACTGATGGTCGCGATCATGGGAGTTGCAGTCGTTATCTCCAGTGCCGAAGCGAAGCGTCTCGGCGGCGGCGGCTCATTTGGCAAGTCTTCGCCGAGCTTTAGCCGTCAGGCGCCAGCGCAGAGTCCGGGTCAGTCCGCAACGGCTCCGCGACCTGCACCACCCGCAGCAGCACCTGCCAGCCCTTGGCGGGGTATTTTGGGTGGTGCTTTGTTGGGTCTCGGCTTGGGCGCGCTGATGTCGCACTTCGGCCTTGGTGGTGAATTCGCCAGCATGATCGGCACCGTTTTAATGATTGGTTTGCTCGCTTTTGCGGCGATGGTGCTATTCCGTCTGCTATCGAAGAAGGCGGCAGGTGAGCAACCCCGGCCCGCATTTGCCGGACCTGTTGAAAAGAGCGGCATTCCCGAAGTCGGTTCCAATCTGGGCACTACCCCTCAGCCCGTCAACTGGCAGTCGGGTACAGCGCCGGCGATTCCTGCTGACTTCGATACCTCGGGTTTCCTGCGCCACGCCAAAACGAATTTTTTGCGCATGCAGGCCGCCTGGGACAAGGCAGATGTACACGATATTCGCGAGTTCACCACACCAGAAATGTTTGCCGAGCTGAAAATGCAACTGACCGAGCGCGGCACCTCTGCCAATCACACCGATGTGGTTACGCTTGAGGCGGAACTGCTGGGCATAGAGACAGTGGCGGATGAGTATCTGGCGAGCGTTCGTTTTCATGGCATGGTGAAAGAAGATGAACGTGCACCTGCTGAGGCATTCAATGAGACTTGGGTGCTTTCCAAGCCAACGAATGGAAACGGTGGTTGGCTATTGGCCGGAATACAGCAAGCCTGATTGAAGCTGCTGGCAGCGCCATCACCATTGCACAGTAACAGGTTTGTGATAACCGTCTTAGGCAAAAGCCGTTCGCAGCCAACTGCGAGCGGCTTTTTGTTCGCTTATCCCTGAAGTTGAATTTCATCTCACAGCACAACTACATGAGCACTCCTGGCCGCGCTACATTGCCTGAATGGGCTTCTTACGGGCTGGCGGCTGCCGGCTTGTTTCTGGTACTGCAAGCTGGCTTGCTAGTCGCTCTCTATGCAGGATTGTTGGTCTTTGCGCTTGTACATTTGCTCGCTCCAAGACTGAGCGCCACATTGGATACGCAACGCGCTCGCCTTATTGCAGTCGCCGTACTTGGATCGGTAATTGTCTTGCTGTTGACGGCAATCGTTTGGGGGGCGGCGAGCTTCTTCATGTCAGATGCTGGCAGCTTGCCGGTGCTATTGAAAAAAATGGCTGATCTCATCGATCAGTCGCGCGCTCAGATTCCGCTCTGGCTGGCCGCGTACCTTCCCCAAAGCGCTGAAGCGATGCAACAATTTTTTGCACATTGGATGCGCGACCACGCGTCGCAAGCTACCGATCTTGGCAAGCAAACCGGCCGTTTAATCGCACATCTATTGTTAGGCATGGTGATTGGTGCGATGGCAGCCTTGCATGACACGACGCAGATTCATCACTACAAACCCTTGTCAGCTGCCCTGCACGCGCGAATCGTGCGCTTGCATCAAGCGTTCAAGCAAATCGTCTTCGCCCAAGTGAGAATAGCGGCCATCAATACGGTCTTCACAGGCATTTTCCTGGCGATTGTGCTGCCCATGGCAGGCATTCACTTGCCCTTTGTGAAAACCATGATACTGATTACTTTCATTGCCGGCTTGTTGCCGGTGGTTGGTAATCTGATTTCAAACACCGTGATTGTCGTGATTAGCTTGTCGCATTCGCTTTACACGGCCGTATTCGCCCTTGTGTTCCTTGTGACGATACATAAGCTGGAATATTTTTTGAACGCCAAGATCATTGGCGCACAAATCAATGCAAAAGCTTGGGAACTCCTGACGGCCATGCTGATTATGGAATCATTGTTTGGCATACCCGGTGTCATTGCTGCGCCCGTGTTTTACGCCTATCTGAAAACCGAGCTGGTCGCTCTTGGACAAGTTTAGGCCGCTATTTCCAGAGGACGTTTTAGGCCCGCCTGGCCCCCTTTTGCCCTCAAGTCTTATTTTTTTCTGGCTGGTCTACCGTAGACATTGATGCAATGATGTCCACGGGCCGGGTAGAGCGCTTGCGCAACCGTAGATTGAGCATTTCAACGACTATAGAGAACACCATCGCGGTGTAGATGTAGCCTTTGGGGATGCTGGTGCCAAAGCTCTCGGCAATCAGTACCACACCTATCGCAACCAGAAAAGCCAGCGCGAGCATTTTGATCGTTGGATGGGCGGACACGAATCGTCCAATAGGTCCCGCGAACAACATCATTAATCCAACGGACGCGACTACGGCGGCCATCATTACGGATACGTGTTCGACCATGCCTACGGCTGTGATGATGGAGTCCAGCGAGAAAACGATATCGATCAACATGATCTGAATCAGGATGGATGCAAAAGATGCGTGCCCGCTCTTTGTCTGCGTTTCATGGTCGCCCTCAGTGAACGCATGAATTTCCCCCACACTTTTCCAGATCAGGAAGAGGCCACCGAGCAAAAGGACAATATCGCGACCGGAAAATGTATGTTCCAGAACCGTAAACAGGGGAGCTTTCAGGCCAACGATCCACGCCAGAACCAAAAGCAGGCCAATACGCATGAACATTGCCCCGAACAAACCGATTCTCCGAGCGGAATCGCGTTGATGCGGTGGCAGTTTGTCGACCAGAATCGAAATGAAAATGACGTTGTCAATACCCAGCACAAGTTCAAGCGCCGTGAGCGTCAAAAACGCCAGCCAGATGTGCGGGTCGGACAGCAGTTCAATCATGGGTTGTTCTCCGAAATCGTCGTTATGCTAAGTGCGCGGAGTTTAACAGCGGCTACAGCGTAGCAGTTGTCTGCAATGGTATAAAAAACCAGAGATAATTGGACGGTGAGTTCGAAAAACTGGAAAGGTTGTCCCTTTGAGTCTCAATTTTCGTCACCTGCATTATTTTTGGGTCGTCGCCAAAGAGGGCAGCATTACCCGTGCCTCCGAGCGCCTTGGACTCGCCGTCCAAACGGTCAGTGCCCAGCTCTCGCAGCTGGAGAAGTCTATTGGTAAATCCTTGTTCAAACCTCAGGGACGACGTCTCATACTTACCGAGGCCGGAGAGCTGGCCTTGCGCTACGCTGACCAGATCTTCCTCTTGGGCGAGCAGCTGCAAGATGCTTTGAGTACCAGTGACGTCGAGCCCATAATGCGACTAACGGTGGGTATTTCGGATTCTCTGCCCAAACTGATTGCCTCCCGATTGCTGGAAGCAGCGCTTGCCCTGCCCCAGCGTGTCAGGCTGGTTTGCTACGAGGAGCAGTTCGAGGCACTACTTGGAAAGCTCTCGGTGCACAAACTGGATGTCATGCTCACCGACAGACCGGTGCCGCCTGGTTCATCCTTGCGCGTATTCAGTCACTTGCTGGTAGAAACGCAGACCAGTTTGTTCGGCGTACCCGAGCTGGCAGAAAAGTACACCGTTGGTTTTCCGGGCAGTCTGATGGGCGCGCCTTTGCTTTTGCCCACTCGCAATAATGCAATACGCGCCCGCATCGATCACTGGTTTGAAAGCCATGATTTGCGTCCCGATCTAATTGGCGAGTTTGACGACAACGCGCTGCTGCATACGTTTGGCCGTGCGGGACGAGGCATGTTCCCGGCGCCCTCCGTGCTTGCTGCCGATGTGTTCGAACAATTGGGGGCGGTGCCCGTGGGTCCCATGTCCGAAGTGACTGAGCAAATTTATGCGATTTCCAACGAGAGAAAAATCAAGCATCCTGCAATAGAAGCGATTCTCAAAGCAATGCACACCGATGTTTTTTGACCTTCTGTGGCACCGCTACGATAAAAAAGAGCCGGCAAATGCCGGCTCTTTTCGATTCAGTGAGCGCTCATCAGTAAAGGCTGTGAATCCAATGGGCGAGGTTTTCGATGTCATCCTCAGACAGTGTTTGAGCAAGACTGGTCATATTGCCGGCATCATTCGTACGCTCACGAGCCTTGAAGTTTTTGAGCTGCGTAACGATGTACTCCGGATGTTGGCCCGCCAAACGGGGGATTTCATTTTGCCCTTTCATGCCACCCAGATGACACATGGCACATAATGATTCTTCCGCTTTTGCTGCGCCCGCCTTTACGCGTGCAGGATCTGGCGTGAACGTGACACGGTTTTGCTTCTGAGAGGCGAAGTAGGCGGCGAGGTCATGCATGTCCTGTTTTTCAAGACCGCTGGCCACAGCGCTCATCATGGGATTTTTACGACGACCTTCTTTGTAGTCGCGTAATTGCAAATAGATATAGCGCGCATTCTGGCCTGCCAGAGATGGAAAAGCGCCTGCCGGGGAATTGCCATCGGCGCCGTGACATGCGGCACAGGCCTCTGCTTTTTTCTTTCCGGCAGCAACGTCCTGAGCCTGTGCACCAGTGCAGAGCAACAGCATGGTCAGGATGCCTGGTAATACCAAACGAAAATTCATGATGTAACCTTGATCAGCTCATTGAAAGATAAAAAAAGAGGCTGCCCAAAGGCAGCCTCTTTACTACATCATTGCATTACAGTGCGAAAACAAACACGCTGTTACCGCGCTTGAAGTCGAGCTGTGTGTTACCGCCAGCAGCAACGGCGATGTACTGTTTGCCGTTGATGGTGTACGAGGTGGGTGGTGCATTCACGCCAGCGCCGCACTGATATTGCCAGAGCACTTTGCCAGTTTTTGCATCATAGGCCTTGAACCAGCCATTGCCTTCACCTGCGAAGACCAGATTGCCTGCAGTCGCCAGAACGCCGCCGATCATTGGCTGATCAGTACGTGCCTTCCAAACTACTTTGCCGGTATCCATGTTCACAGCAGTCACGTTACCGAACTGCTCTTCACCTGGGATGTTCTTGAACGCGCCGCCCAGCCAGAGCTTGCCACCTGGGTAAGCCGAAGCTTCAACGTGGTAAGTCATTGGCTGCTCGAGGTTGGCAGCGAATGCCAAACGCAGTGGTGGGTTCACAGCCAATGGCGACCATTCAACACCACCGTTAGCGCCCAGAGACATGCGGGTACCTTCAGGTGTTGGCAGGCTCCACAGACCTTGCTGGGAAACCATGGCTTCGGAGAAGCGGATCAGGTTGCCGTTGCTGCGGTCATGAACATAGATGTGACCGGTTTTGCCGCCATGAATGACGCCGGGGATCATCTTGCCGTTCTTGTCTTTCACATCCACCAGGACGGGAGGCGAAACCGCATCCAGATCCCAGACGTCGTGAGCGATGTACTGGTAGTGCCACTTGTACTTGCCGGTGTCGAGATCAACAGCGATCATCGAGTTGGTGTACAGGTTGTCACCAGGACGCTCAGCGCCGTACAGGTCAGGCGAAGGATTGCCAGCAACGAAGAAGACCGTTTTGGTCTTGCGATCGATTGCAGGTGTCATCCAGACACCGCCACCCAGTGTTTTGTAGAAGTCAGCATTTTTTGCCAGCGCTGCTTTTTCTGCAGCGATGTCACGATGCATGACACGACCGGTTGCATCTTTCTCAGCCCACACGCCCTCATGACCCTTCTCAGGAATCGTGTGGAAAGTCCAGGAGAGCTGGCCGCTGTTGGCATCGAATGCTTTCACGAAGCCACGAACGCCGTACTCACCGCCGTTGGTACCGATCAGCACTTTGCCGTCAGCGACGGTTGGCGCCATGGTTTCGCTGTAGCCGAGTTCTGGATCAGCAATCTGTGTTTCCCACAGCAGCTTGCCCGTCTTGGCATCGAGTGCAACCAGTTTGGCATCCAGCGTACCCATGAAGAGTTTGCCGTCAGAGATGGCAACACCTTTGTTGTTCGGGCCGCAGCAGTAAGTCGATACAGGACCGATCTTGTGCTTGAAGTGCCAGTACTGTTCACCAGTTTTCGCGTTGATCGCGTAGACATGGTTGTACGAGGTCGTGAGGAACATCACGCCGTCGACGACCAGCGGAGCAGTTTCCATCGACTCCAGCATGCCGGTCTGGAAAACAAACGCGGGACGCAGTTTGGAAACGTTGCCGGTGTTGATCTGCGAAGCAGGGTGATAACGTGTCTGCTCGTAGCTACCGTTAGGCAGCAGCCAGTTGTTTGCATCTTTGCCTGCCTTGTCCAGCATTGCCTGATTCACAGGGCTGAACGATTTGATCTGGATCGGCTTGATGCCTGCTCCAGCGATGGGTTCCTGCGCATTTGCCGACGCTGCGACTAGCAGACCGGCAGTGGCAAGCACCTTGAGCGTCTTGTTCAGAGCCATTTAGCTTCCTCTCTCTATGGGTTTATCTTCTTTATGGTGCTCAGAAATTCTAGTATGAAAACCCGAACTGAATTAGCCGGGCCTCGTACATCGTTGTCCCTGCTCACAGGAACAATCTGAGCGATTTTATTGACCGCAATAAAAAACGCTTTATTATTGCGCCCGGTGATCGTAGTGTGTGTTCACAGTATTGGCAATAAAAAACATCGAAAAATTAAGGTAATTGAATGAATTTTTTCTATCGGGCTTTAGCCCTTTCCGCAATACTGTTTTTTTGCGCTGCAACACATGCTCAACAATCTCTGGACAACCCTCACGGCTTATCACTCGCCGCCGTCCGATCAGGGAATTTGTTGCGTTTGAAAGAACTGATCGAGCAGCATGGTGCGAACATGAATTCACGCAATCGCACCGGTGAGAGCTTGCTGGTGATGTCCATCAAAGCGGGCTATCAGGATATTGCGAATTACCTTCTGGATAAGGGTGCCAATATTGAAACGCCCAACACTTCCAAGGTGACGCCCCTGATGACAGCCTCCTACCTTGGTAATTTGGCGATGGTGAACCGGCTGCTGGAGAAGAATGCGAATATCCACGCGGTAGATCAGTTGAAAAAGACAGCCATCGTCTACGCTGCGGGCAACGGGCACACCGACGTAGTGGCCCGACTGCTCGACGCGGGCATTGACGTCAACGCCCGCTATCCCAACGAGTTGACTGCGCTGATGTGGGCCGCTGGTGCCGGCCATGAGCAAACGGTCGCACTCTTGCTCGAGCGTGGCGCTGATCCTGCGCTGCAGGACAATCGCGGTAAAACAGCCTTGCAGATGGCCGAGGATGCCGGGCATCTGTCCGTCAAGCGCGTGCTGACGGGGGTTCGAGAAAAATAAGAATCCGCTCAGGCAGGGGCGCAATAGACCTCAGCGTAGACTGGCTTGAAAGCAAAATCGCCCGCAAATGCGGGCGATTTTTTTGGGCGCGAATTTACCCGAATCACTTTTTTTTCAACTCGACTTCAAATTGCGCGAACCACGCTGAAATATTGTCTATATCCGCGTCGGAGAGTGGCTTGGCAATTACGTTCATCACTTCATTGTGACGTTTGCCATCGCGAAATTGTTTCAGTTGGCTTGCAAGATAAATTTCTGGCTGACCGGCCAGCGAGGGCGTACCGGGCATTTTCGAGAGGCCATTTTCGCCATGACACATGAGGCAGCTTTGAGCGGCTTTTTCGCCGGCTGCCATGTCAGCGGAGGCGGGCAGGGAAATGCTGGCCAAGCTTAGGAGCGTCGTGAGTAGTGCGGCTGATTTCATGATGTGAATCTGAGTTATTGGGTGATGAAGGTATTGCGTCAGGTTAAAACAAAATCGCCTGCCACGAAAAACCGAGGCAGGCGATTTGTATTACAGCGACAGGACTTGTGGTCCTGCCGTGTTGAGTGCTCCCTTAGTTTGCCGAGTAGGTGATGCGATAGATCGCACCAGCATAGTCGTCAGACACCAGGATGGAGCCGTCAGGCATGTTGGCAACGTCAACTGGGCGGCCGATAGCGCGCTTGGTCGACTTGTCGAGGAAGCCTTCAGCGAAGATTTCCGCTTTGCCGGCAGTGCCGTCTGCGTTCAGAGGAACGAAGTTGATCAGGTAGCCGCTAGGCTCGGTACGGTTCCAGGAACCGTGCGATGCGACGAAAATACCGCCCTGATACTTCTTGGGGAACGACTTGCCAGTGTAGAAGGACATGCCGAGCTGAGCCTGGTGTGCAGGGAACTCAACTTGTGGGAACACAGCATTTGCTGGTTCTACCATGTCTTTCAGTTCGGGCGCTGCAGGCGAGCCAGCAACTTTGAACTTGCCGTTCCAGTAAGGGAAGCCGAAGTGCTGGCCAGCCTTGGTGATACGGTTCAGTTCGCCCGGAGGAACGTCGTCACCCAGACCGTCAACCTGGTTGTCGGTTGTCCAGATTGTCTTGTCTTTCGGGTTGATGTCGATACCAGCTGGGTTACGCATGCCCATTGCATACACTTCTTTGCCGGAGCCATCGAATGGGTTCAAACGGATAACGCCACCGATACCAACCTTGTTGTACAGGTCGATCTTGTCTTTAGGCTGAACGTTGTATGGCTGACCCAGGGTCACGTACAGTTTGCCGTCATCAGCAACGCGGCATACACGGCCGGTGTGGTTGTATGACTGCTCTTCAACTGGGATCAGGCCGCCTTCTTGAACAGCGGTGATCACTGCAACGTCCGGACCTTCGTAGAAGTATTCGGCAGCTGGGAAGTTCAGAACACGGTTTGATTCAACAACGACCAGGAAGCCGTCTTTGGTCCAGCAAACACCGTTAGGGTTCTTGAACTTGATCGAAGGAGCGAATGGCTTGACTTCGTCAGCGGTCATGTCGCCGTTACGGTCAGTCACTGCCCAAACCGTTGTCTTGCGTGTGCCGACGAACAGCATGTTGGTCGAAGGAGCAACCGCCATGTAACGTGCGTCAGGAACGACAGCGTACAGTTCGATCTTGAAGCCTTCTGGCAGCTTGATCTTCTTCAGGTTGGCCTTGAGCTGGTCAACATTCTTGCCGGTCTGAGGAACGGTAGGAATATCGATTGCTGTGTCGGTGTTTTTCATTGCCGAGATCTTTTCCAGATTCTCGTCTTTAGCAAAGCTGGATGCGGAGAACGCAACGAGCATCGCCGATGCCAAAACGCTCTTCACAAATACATTGGATTTAGCCAAGTTTAATCTCCGATTGGTTTTCTGTTGACTGAGTGATGAACCACATGACCCAAGCAAAACTTTCATTTATGTTTTAGCAACGAAAGTTTGAAAGTTCCGCATTGCTACTTGTTGGGGCCATGGAATATAGGGTTTGCGCTGATCAAGCCACAAGTGAATTTTTTTCATCAATGGCCTTACGGTGTCCAACCTGTGCTCCAAGCCTCAACAATGTCTCAAAGCTCTCGTAATTTTGATCAAAAAAGCCTGCGGGCGGAATGCGCGCGCAGGCTTTTTCGTCGAGCAGGACGATTCGCTCAACGAATCACGACGCCCCAGGGCATTTCACCGACTTTGATCTCGCCCGATGCGCTCAACTGCTCCGTATCGATCACAGTGACTGAGTTAGAGCGGCCATTCGCGACATACAGCTTTTTTCCATCAGGCGTAATAGCCATATTCCAGGGACGCTTGCCGACCGGGATTGTCGCCAGCACCGTATTGTCCGACGTATCAATTGCCGAGACAGTGCCGTCTTTGCCGTTTGAGATGTAAACACGCTTGCCATCGGGCGCCATGGTGACGCCGTTGCAGAAGTTGCCCGTCTTGATCTCTTTGATGACCTTGCGGCTGGCTACGTCGATGGCATAGACCTTACTGGCAATCTCCGAGGCCACATAAGCCACTTTGCCATCGGGGCGAAATGCAATGCCACGCGGACGATCGCCAACCTTTACCGAGCCGATTTGTTTGCGCTTGCTGACGTCAATCACGTCCACGCTATCGGCTTCCTCTGCCGAGACAAACATCAGTTTGCTGTCGGGGCTGAACACCGCATGCTCGGGGTTCTTCCCTTTGGTTTTCACCGCAAACATTTTGCGACCAGTGGCGGTCGAAATGAAATTTACCGAGTTGCTGATCTCCGAAGCGGCGGCAACCCATTTTCCGTCAGGAGAAATTGACACTCCCTCGGGTGATTCACCCAAGTCAATCGTGCCGACCACGGCACGCTCTTCCAGATTGATTTTGACCAGCACGTTATTGGGTTGATCGCTGACATAAAGGGTCTTGCCATCAACCGATGCCGCCAGACCCCGGGGCTTGTCACCAGCCTTGATTTCACTGACAACCGTATCATTCTCTGTATCGATCACCGATAAGGTTCCCGATTTCTCATTCGGGACATAGGCAAACGGTGCTGCGAGCAAGCTTGCCGGGACGAATAGTGTTGCGAGCACGAGTGCCAAAGTGGACAACGAAGAAAGATTTTTTTTGAATTGCATGGGGATGCGCCTCTGTTGAGTAAATTCAGAAAAATGCAAAATTCAGGGAGAATCCGAGCAAATTTACCTTCAATGACGTCCCAGCGCGCCGTGCAATGCTGAGGCCATGAAAACTTCCGGTGAATTATTCAGAGATTCTCTGAGGGTAAACCAGACGCAAAGGATAACCCATAGTGCTATTTCAAGTGGCCGAGTACCGCCGCCAAAAAGAATTTCCAAATTCGGGTAGGATGGCGCGTCCATCGAGGCGCACCATTGACGCTCGGATGCATGCTTGCGGTCTCGCCTCCAATTCTGTTGATTTTTTGAAAGATTTTCATGTCCGAACATTTCACCGAACATGATTGGCGGCGTTTTCTCACCAGCATAGGGGAAGATCCGGATCGGCCCGGTCTGCGAGAAACTCCGGCACGCGTGGCCAAAGCCTGGATGGCGTGGACAGCGGGATACCACCAAGAACCGGCCGACGTACTTAAAACCTTCGAAGATGGCGCAGAGGAATACAACGAGCTTATCGTTGTGCGCAATATTCCTGTCTACAGCCATTGCGAGCATCACCTCGCCCCGTTTTTTGGCAAGGCAACCGTCGGCTACATGCCAAACGGGAAAATTGTCGGCCTCTCCAAATTGACGCGTCTGGTCGAATGCTTTTCACGCCGCTTGCAGGTGCAGGAGCGCATGACGATACAGATCGCTAACGCGCTAATGGAAACCCTCGAGCCCAAGGCCGTGGGCGTTGTCGTTCGCTGCCGTCATCTATGCATGGAAAGTCGAGGCATCAGGACGGCGGGCGAGGAGACCGTGACCTCGGCAATGCTGGGCGAATTACAACCTAACCTTGCCATGCGCACAGAATTTCTGGATTTGGCGCGCGAAGATTTGGGTCGCTGGTAAATCTTTTGAAGATTGCTGAACGCCGACGCGTTCAGCTTTTCTTTTTTGCGGCCTTCTTCGCGGGCGTTTTTTTCACGGGGCCAAGCATGGTTCCGCGGCAGCTGTCAGCGCCGCAGCGGCATGCATAAGCCTCTTTGAGCGCTTTGCTCATTTTTTCTTCAATCACCAGCCCGTAATCGTAAGCAAGCTCTTCGCCACGAGCGATATCGCGCAGTGCGTGAATATAGACCCGCCCCTTCTCTTCCTGCGCTTCGCAATTTGGTTCGCATGCGTGATTGATCCAGCGCGCATCATTCCCTTGATCGCCACCATCAATCAGCTTTCCATTTTCAAGACTGAAAAAAAACGTGTGATGGGGGTTGTCCGGATCCAGACCGAAACGTTTTGCCGCCTGCGCTTCAGTAATGCGTTTGCCAGCGTATTCAATGATCCGAGCACCGGCTGGAATTTTGCGCGTCGCGAATACGCCATTGCCATGAATGGCCGAGTGCCTGACCCGAATGTGCGTGTCCGCAAGCACGGGTTGCGATGATGAGGATGGTCTGTTTGATGTCATGGAGAGGGGTGCGTGCGTGAGTGATGGGTACAGATCATTTTGCGTGGTCAACAGCGTGGAAAAGAGCGCTGTTCTCAGAAGAGGGCGATGATAGCTTGCGATCGCCTGTTGGCACAAGGAATGCGTTGACTTTGAGAAGTACGACGATCGCGTCGTGGATAATTTTTCATCATGAGCGGTAGTTTTTTCCAGTCTCGCGAGCTCCTGGCGCTCATGGGCTCTCGCGTTCGCCCATGGCATGTGAATTGCGATGCAGTGCAGGCTTCTTTCATCAATAGCAAGGAGAAATCTATGCCCATGCATCACATCAAGTCAGGTGTTGGCGGAATTTTTTGCGGCTTGGTCAGTACCGCACTTTTGTTGAATTCGCTGACTGTTCATCCTCAGGAAAAAGAGAGCAAGCCGTCTGCATCCCAAACTAAGGAAAGGTCATCCGGTGCCTCGCAAGCCAAATTGAATCAGGCCGACGAACGCATGATGAAACAGCTCGCGCAGTCACACCTGTCAGGAATCGCTCTGGGCAAGCTGGCGCAGGAAAAAGCCCAAAGCAATGAAGTCAAAAGCTTTGGGAAAAAAATGCTTGATGACGACACAAAAGCGCATGATGAATTGAAACAGCTGGCCCAGTCCAAGGGGGTGAGTTTGCCTGCTGAGGCAGATCCTCAGCAGCAATCGCTCGAGAAAAAACTGGCAGCGCTCTCGCCCGATAAATTCGATCGCCAGTATATGCAGCATGAAAGCACGCACGCTCTCAAGGACACCCATCGATTACTTGAGCGTATTAGCAGCAAGGCCGAAGATGCTGACTTGAAGAGCTATGCCGGCAAAATTATCAGTACGGTGGAAAGCCATCAGCAACTGGCGAATGACACCCGCAAAAATCTCAGGTCAACCAGCGAGGGTAAAAGCGGCATGGGTAAATCAGAAGCATCAGGGGCGTCCGGTGAACCGGGCGCGGCAGGTGGGGCGGGCAAGCCGGGCGAGGCGTACGATTCAGGTACACCGGGCGGTCCCTCAGGCGGTGCTCGCACACCCCGTCAGTAAACATTGAACAGGCCCGGACAGGACGCATTGGGTACAATGGCGGCCTTCCGGCTGCACGGCGATGACTTTGCATCGCTGGCTCTGCCCATTATCCACCGGGCCTGCCTTCATGTTACGACTCACCGACCTACATCTTCCGCTCGATCATCCCGAGCACGCATTGAAAGAAGCCGTGCTTGACCGGCTGGGCATTGCTACTGATCAGCTGCGCGGCTTGCATATTTTTCGTCGTGCCTTTGATGCCCGGAAAAAATCGGCAATTCAATTGGTGTACACGGTCGATGTCGATGTCGAGGATGAGCTTGCGCTGCTGTCGCGCCGCTTGCCCAAGCTCGGACCCACGCCTGACCTGAGTTACCAATTTGTTGCGCAGGCACCTGCCCGCGCAAGCTTGCGCCCGGTGGTGATCGGTTTTGGCCCTTGCGGATTGTTTGCCGCACTGATTCTTGCGCAATCAGGATTCCGACCCATCATCATCGAGCGCGGCAAACCTGTGCGGGAGCGAACCAAGGATACCTTTGGTCTATGGCGCAAGCGGGAGTTGCATCCGGAATCCAACGTGCAATTTGGCGAAGGTGGGGCCGGCACCTTCTCTGATGGGAAGTTATGGACGCAGGTCAGTGATCCGCGGCACTACGGGCGCAAGGTACTAGAGGAATTCGTCAAGGCCGATGCGCCGCCCGAAATTCTTTACGTCAGCAAGCCGCACATCGGCACTTTCCGTCTGGTCAAAATGATCGAGCAGATGCGCGCCAGCATTATCGCTTTGGGGGGAGAGTTTCGCTTCGAGCAGAAGCTTGATGGTCTCGAGATCGTGAATGGTGAACTTCGCGGCTTGCAGTTGTCGACTGGCGAACAGATCGAGGCAGATCATGTAGTGCTCGCTATAGGTCATAGCGCACGTGACACTTTTCAGATGGTGCATGATGCGGGTGTTTATATCGAAGCCAAGCCTTTCTCCATCGGCTTTCGAATTGAGCACCCGCAGTCCTTGATTGACCGTGCACGTTTTGGCGTCAATGCGGGCAATCCCATTCTGGGTGCCGCAGACTACAAGCTGGTTCATCACGCGAGTAACGGGCGCTCGGTCTACAGCTTTTGCATGTGTCCCGGTGGTACCGTGATCGCGGCAGCTTCCGAGCCGGGTCGAGTCGTCACCAATGGTATGAGTCAGTACTCGCGTAATGAACGCAATGCAAATGCCGGCATCGTTGTAGGCATCAGTCCCGCAGATTATCCCGGCGGCCCACTGGCCGGCATTGATTTTCAAAGAGAGATCGAGTCACGTGCATTTGAATTGGGTGGCTCGGATTACGATGCGCCTGGCCAGCTGGTTGGTGATTTCATTGCAGCGCGACCGTCGACGACTTTTGGCTCGGTGCTGCCCTCTTATCAGCCCGGTGTCAAACTGGGCAGTCTTGATCCTGTGTTGCCGGCGTATGCGATTGAAGCCATTCGCGAAGCCTTGCCAGCATTTGACAAGCAGATTCGGGGCTTCGCCATGCATGATGCCGTGCTCACTGGTGTTGAGACGCGTACTTCATCGCCCGTGCGCATACGTCGTGGCGAAAATTTTCAGAGCATTAATACGGTGGGCCTTTATCCGGCGGGTGAAGGCGCGGGTTACGCCGGCGGGATCATGTCAGCCGCGATTGATGGCATTCGTGTAGCCGAGGCGGTCGCGCTGTCGATTTGTGCGCGCCATAAATAACAAGGGCCGCTTGACGCGGCCCTTGTTGGTCTCGTAGTGACTACGAAGATTTCTTAGTGCTTCTTCGAACGAGCAGGCTTTTCAGTGGCGGGCACGAAATGCTTGGTTGCTTCGTTCATGCTGTCTTCCAGCGTTTCTGCTGCATGCTTGCCCACTTTAACGAGTTGCTCGTAAGCGGCATTTGCATTCGCCACGCTGGCCTTGAGCATGGAGACGGCGTTTTCAGTGCCGGCTGGCGCTGCTTTGGACAGATCGTCGATCAGCTTGTTGACCTGACGTGAAGTTTCGCTGATGCGAGCTTCAGTGACCTTGGTGAACTCGGCTTGTGCGCGGGTTGCAATGCCGGCCACGTGACGGCCGTAAGCCAGTACCTTTTCGGCGTTAGGCTGCGCTTGCGACGATGTCAGCGAGAGTATTTCCTGGGGATCTTTTGCCGAAAGAATTTGTTGCGCGGCAGCAGAGCCGTGCTCCAGCGAAGCTTTTGCAGTGGCGATGTTCAGTTCAACCAGCTCAGCCATGCTGTGCAGCGTCTTGTTTGCGAAATCGTTCATTGCAGCAATTTGTGCATCGATGGATGCTTTAGTGGCATTCGAAAACTGATCAGCGGTAGAAAACATGGTGTTTCTCCTTATTGTTGGGGTGAATTTCGGTAGGCGCCATGGCTTTGTGCGCCGCAACAAGCCGAATTTTACGGCCTTCCAAACCGCTGTCAAGCATTTTTTTGTGCGGCACAGCAAAAATCATCTCGGGTCGTCTGCGAAGTTATCGTTTAGAGAATACTTTTCCTAAAAAAAGCCAGTGTCTTGCCGGTTTTCCCGGGAATTGGCTGGCAGACTCCTATAATCCCTGACCTTTCCACGAGTGTGCCCCAGGATGAATACCGCTCACTACGCTCACTGGCCTGCAGGACAGCCCCACGAGCTCAACCCGCCAGAGACCAGCGTTTACGTGAATCTCGACATTTCTGCGCGGCGCTACCCGAACAAAGCGGCGCTGATTTTTTACGGCCGGGAACTCAGCTATCGCCAGTTGCATGAACAAGTCGATGCGATGGCGGGCTATCTGCAGCAAGTGTGCGGTGTTGCCCGTGGCGACCGGGTGCTTCTGCACATGCAGAATTGCCCGCAGTTCGTGATCGGTTTCTACGCCATCTTGCGCGCAGATGCCGTGGTGGTACCCGTCAATCCCATGTTGCTGACAGATGAATTGCGTCACACCGTCGAAGATAGCGGCGCGCGCGTCGTGCTCTCTGCACAAGACTTGTTGCCACAACTGCGGCCGCTGCGAGAGGAGGGCTTGATTGAGCACGCCATCATTGCTCGCTATGCGGATTACATCGGCGAGAGTGATGACCCTATGCCGGACTGGGTGCGAAACGGCGATACGCCTGCGAGCAATACGATCTTCACGCCTTGGGACACGGCAATCACGTCGGCCAAGCAGCCGGCACCGCATCAGGCAGGACCCAATGATCTGGCGTGCATGCCCTACACCTCAGGCACGACCGGTCGCCCCAAAGGCTGCATGCATACCCATCGCAACATGATGTTCCCGGTCGTCAGTGCGGCGTTGTGGGCGGGGGGATCACCTGACCACAAGGTTCTTGCATGCCTGCCCATGTTTCATGTAACGGGCATGCAAATCAGCATGAACACTGCCATCTACACGAGCGCGACCCTGATCATCATGCCCCGCTGGGACCGAGATCTTGCAGGCCGCTGGATTACGCGTTACCGGATAAGCAGTTGGACCAGCATACCGACGATGATGATCGACTTCCTCTCGAACCCGAGGCTCGAGGACTATGACATCAGCAGTCTGAAGCGCGTGACGGGCGGTGGCGCAGCGATGCCTGCCGCGATTGCGCAAAAATTGTTGGACCTCACCGGTCTTCGGTATATGGAAGGCTACGGCTTGTCGGAAACTATCGCCACCACCCATTCGAATCCTATCCAAAATCTCAAGCAGCAATGTCTGGGCATCCCGATTTTCTCGGTGGATTCGCGTGTGATCGATCCTGAAACGCATGTTGCCTTGCCGCCCAATGAAGTGGGTGAAATCATCATGCACGGCCCCCAGATCTTTCAGGGTTACTGGGGTGATGAAGCCAAAACGCGCGAAGCCTTCGTTCAGATCGATGGCAAATCTTTTTTCCGTTCAGGCGATTTGGGCTATATCGATGATGAGGGATTCTTCTTTTTTACCGACCGCCTCAAACGCATGATCAATGCCAGTGGCTATAAAGTCTGGCCCGCCGAAGTGGAAGCCATGATGTATCACCACCCAGCCATCCGCGAATGCTGCATCATCGCCGCGAAAGATGATTACCGTGGCGAGACCGTCAAGGCTGTCGTTGTTCTCAAAGACGGTGCGAGCCTGACCGCCGAGGAACTGATCCAGTGGGCGCGCGAACAGATGGCAGCGTACAAAGTACCGCGACGGGTCGCATTCGTCGACGCACTGCCGAAGTCCGCGACAGGCAAAGTCATGTGGCGCCAATTGCAGGAAGCCGAGCGCCCATGAGTATTGTGTTGTGCACGTTGAATGCCCGCTATTCCCATACTTCGCTGGGCCTGCGATATCTGCTAGCCAACATGGGTGACCTGAAGTCGCAAACTCGGATACAGGAATTTGTCATCGGCATACGTGCTTCAGATGTCGTGGAAAAGCTCCTGGCGGCTCAACCGCGTCTGATCGGATTTGGCGTCTATATCTGGAACGTCGAGGAACTCACGCACATCGTTGCGCTCTTGAAGCGCGTTGCACCGGATATCACTATCGTACTGGGTGGCCCTGAAGTCTCGCACGAAACAACGGACCAGCGCATCATCGCGCTGGCGGATTATGTGGTGACAGGTTGGGGAGACGCCACCTTTCCAAGACTGTGCTCGGAAATTTTGAATGGCCCGAGGCCGTTGATGAAAATTCATGCAGGCGAGCAGCCTGCCATGGATCAGATCGCTTTTCCCTATGCGCACTACAGCGCGGAAGATATTGCGCAGCGTACCGTGTATGTAGAAGCTTCCCGAGGTTGCCCGTTCAAATGCGAGTTTTGTTTGTCGGCACTTGACAAGACTGCGTGGCCATTTCCGCTCGATGACCTATTGCGCGAGCTAGACGCCCTGCATGCACGCGGCGCCAGAGTCTTCAAATTTGTTGATCGTACTTTTAATCTGAATATCAACAACAGCCTTCGCATTCTGCAGTTCTTCCTCGACAAACTCGATGAGTACCCGGACGATCCTGTTTTTGCACATTTCGAGTTGGTGCCAGACCACTTGCCGGAGGCACTGAAAGAGACCATCAGAAAATTCCCGCCGGGCGCATTGCAATTTGAAATCGGCATACAGAGTTTCAATCCCGAGGTACAAGCCCGAATCAGCCGCAAGCAAAACAATGAAAAGGCCATCGCCAATCTGCGCTGGCTGCGTGAGGCCACGCACGCCCATCTGCATGTCGATCTGATTGCGGGATTGCCAGGTGAGGATATCGACAGTTTTGCGCGAGGCTTTGATCAGCTGGTGGCTTTGCAGCCGCATGAAATTCAGTTCGGCATACTCAAGCGCCTGCGTGGCACGCCTATCATCCGACATACACAGGCCTATGGGCTGGTATTTGATCCCGCGCCGCCTTATCAGATCCTTGCCACTGACTGCATAGCTTTCAATACCATGCAAAGGCTGGTGCGATTTGCGCGTTATTGGGATCTGGTGGCGAACTCGGGCCGTTTCTCCGAACGTCTGCCCTATGTTTTGGGCAATGCACCTTTCACCCGGTTTCTCGCGCTGTCAGACTGGCTGTATGCGAACACTGATGCGACACATCGGATTTCTCCCGACCGACTTGGCCGCTTGTTGGATATATGGTTGGAAGCACAGTCCACAGACGCAGCTGAAAATCAGGAAGACAGAACGCGCGAAACAACAAGCGACGGCGGGGTATCGGCTGCCAGTGAGAAAAACAGAGTGTCAGCAACACGCCGACAACAGCGACATCAGGCGGCGTTGCCCTCGGCGGTGGCGCGCCAGGCTTCGATCAGCGATCGCGCCTCATCGCCGAGCGAGGACAAAGGTCGGGTACGCGCGCGATCGAAAATCATCAGCGCATAAGCATCTGCGAGCGCATTGACCTCAGGCGACAATGCGCGCTCCTCACCCACGGAGGGCCGCATTCGCCGCCAGTAATTGATCGCGGATTCCAGTTCTGTCAGTGTGAGGTCCATCGAGCTATTGTACCGTTCATCGCTTGGCAACAGTCCGGTCGGTCAGGGCCGCCGGCAAGTCGATTAGTCGAGTCCCAATTCCTTGCTCAGCAAGTCCGCACCAGCGGCCAGTGCCCGCAACTTGGCGGTTGCCACTTCTCGTGGCATGGTAACCAGACCGCAATTCGTACAACCCTGTATATGCTCCACATCGGCGTACTGCAATGCGCGGCGCAGCACATCGGCCACTGCTTCGGGCGTCTCAACCTGCTGTGTACCGACGTCGATAGCCCCGACCAGTACGTCTTTACCTCTGAGCATCTCGATGAATTCCATGGGCACACGCGAGTTCTGGCATTCCAGACTCACTTGGTCAATGTGGCTCTTTGCCAGTAGCGGGAAGACATGCTCGTATTGTCGCCATTCTTCCCCCAGGCCTTGCTTCCATTTGATGTTGGCTTCAATGCCATAGCCGTAGCAAATGTGCACGGCTGATTTGCATGACAAGCCCTGCGCAGCACGTTCCAGTGTTTTGACGCCCCAGTCGCGCACTTCATCGAAAAATACATTGAATGCGGGTTCGTCGAACTGCACCACATCAACGCCCACAGCGGCGAGTTCTTTTGCTTCTTCATTCAGAATTTCTGCAAACGCCCATGCCAGCTTTTCACGGCTCTTGTAGTAATCGTCATACAAGGTGTCGATCATTGTCATCGGGCCCGGCAGCGTAAATTTGATAGGTCCCTGCGTGAGCGTGCGCAAGCGTTTGGCGTCCTCGACGAAGACCGAGCGAGTGCGAGTGACTTTGTCGACGACGACAGGTACCTCAGCGTCATAGCGGTTGCGGATACGGACAGTTTTACGATTGACGAAATCCACCCCACCCAAATGATCGATGAAGGTCGTCACGAAGTGCTGACGAGTCTGCTCGCCATCACCAATCACCGTAATGCCCGAACGCAGCTGATCATCAACGGCCAGTCGCATGGCATCCGTCTTTGCTTGAGCCAGTGCTTCTCCTTGTAACTGCCATGGCGCCCAGAGTTTCTCTGGTTCGGCCAACCAGGCCGGTTTAGGCAAGCTGCCGGAAATAGCCGTTTTGATGCGCTTTGACATGAGGTCTCCCGAAATCGCGTCTTGTTATGTGTGGAGCTGCAATGAGTCGACTATTATGCCGCAGTCACTCGTCAGTAGCATGTGTGTCTCGTAATCGGAGGGCGGACTCAGCGTTTTGCGATGAACGTTTCCAGTCGCTGTACGCCAACTGACAGGCGCTCAATGGCACTCGCAAAACACCAGCGAATCGCGCCCTCGCCCTCAGGTCCGAATGCACTTCCGGGCGCAAGGCCCAAACCCGCTTCGCTCACCAAACGCTTGCACAACGCAAGTGAATCCGTCTCGCCTTCGATGCGAAAGAAAAGGTACATCGCACCCGCAGGACGCGGGGCGATGATGCCAGCCTCGCGGAAAACCGGTCTTGATAGCTGCTCATACAAATAATTGCGTGCTTCGGTATAGCGCGCAATCGAATGCGCAACGATATCCTCACCGCGTTCGACGGCGACGATGCCTGCTTTTTGCACAAAGCCTGGCGCACATGAAGTGTTGTACTCGATCAGTTTGCCGAGATCAGCCATGAGTGAGGTGGGTACTTGCATCCAGCCCAATCGCCAACCCGTCATCAGCCAGGATTTCGAAAAGCTGTTGGTGGATACCACGCGCTCATTGTTGTCGGCGATGTCGAGAAAAGATGGTGCGCAGGTTCGCGTGCCGGTCGGGGCATCGTAGACCAGTCGTTCGTACACGTCATCTGCCAGTAACCATATCCCGTGCTTGCGACAGTGATCAAGAACGATTTGCTGCTGCGATCTCGGCATGGTCCAGCCGGTGGGATTGTTGGGCGAATTGATGAGCAGTGCTTTTGTGTCCGGTGTCAGCGTATCCAACAGCTGATCAAGGTCGATTTCCCAGATCGGGTCGGCTCGCTGTGTTGACAGTTGCAGGGGCACGGAAATCACCTCAGCCCCCAGAATCTTGGGTATCTCGACCAGATTCGGCCACAAGGGCGTAACGATGACGACTCGATCGCCGGGATTGAGCAAGAGCTGTGCGACCAGCATCAGCGCAGAGACACCGGAAGAGGTGACGGCGATGTGTTCCGCATTGACCGGTTGATGCAGTTCTGAAATGTAGCGAGCGAGAGACTCGCGCAGTCCGGGTATGCCGAGATTGTGGGTATAAAACGTATCGCCTTCATCCAGTGCTGACTTGGCTGCTTCGCGAATGAAGTCAGGCGTGATTTCGTCAGGTTCGCCAAACCAGAACGGCAGTACATCCGCGCGTCCCATGCCTGCATTGGCTACTTCGCGTATGCGTGATGCGACCAGTGATTGCACTGCGGGGCGGGGAAGCGCGTCGTATGTCTTCATGGTGTCACATGCAAAGCAACAGACGGTTGGCCAGATCTAGCATGAATGCGGGTCGAAGATAAGCAGAAAAAATCAGGGCGACCAAAGCAGCGCCCAGCAAGAGCAGCATCGCCCGTATCCAGCGCGATCGCGTCATGCTGCGACCGTTTCCGTGCGCACGATAGCGCTTTCTCTGATCGGCAGATTGACCAGCCCGGCAAAAACACCCAGCACAATCGTGATCATCCAGACCGTGTTGTAGTTGCCGTCTATCGTATACAGATAACCACCCAGCCATACGCCAAGAAAGCTGCCGATCTGATGAGATAGAAAAACGAAACCCGAGAGCATGGACAGGTAACGCATACCAAAAATGCCGGCGATGACACCATTCGTCAGCGGTACCGTCGACAGCCACAGGAAGCCCATTGCGCCAGCGAAAAGATAAACGGATGCCGGCGACAGTGGTGCGAGCAGAAAGAGTGTGATGAATACAGCTCGCGCAAAATAAATGCCTGACAAAAGATAGCGCTTGGGCAGTACATCGCCCAGCTTGCCCGCATAGAAAGAGCCAAAAATATTGAACAATCCAATCAGCGCGAGCGCCATCACAGCCACTTTGGGATCATCAATGCCCTTGTCGCGCAGATACGCAGGCAGATGCATGCCGATGAACACCACTTGAAACCCACACACGAAATAGCCGCAAACCAGGAGCTGAAACGGTCGATAAGAAAAAGCTTCGCGCGTTGCTTCCAGAATGCTTTGCTGCTGTCCGGGTATCGGAGCCGGTGTGGCTGGTTCGCGCAATAGCCAGGCCAGCGGGATCATGAAAAGAACAATGAGTGCGGCCAGCATGAATAGCGCTTGCTGCCAATCGGTTGCAGCGATCATCTGCTGCTCTACCGGCACCATCAAAAACTGACCGAACGAACCAGCGGCACCCAGTATGCCGAATGCCCATGAGCGTTTGGCGGGCGACGCTGCGCGCCCCACAATGCCCGACAGTGCGCCGAAGGCGGTGCAGGATAGTGCGGCGCCCATCAGTAGCCCCGAGCCGATAACAAAGGCTGCGGCCTGATCGATGAATGCCATCCAGAGCAGTCCAGCCATGTACAAGAGCGCGCCACCGATCACCACGCGTGCTGCGCCCAAGCGGTCAGCGGCAATCCCGGCCAGCGGACCGAACACGCCCCACATCAGATTCTGGAGGGCCATGGCAAGCGAAAAGGTTTCGCGCGTCCAGCCATGCTGCAACGACATTGGCTGCAGCCAGAAACCAAAGCCATGCCGAACACCCATCGCCAGCGACACAATGATGCCGCTGGCAATCAGCACGGTAGAAAGTTTTGGCGCTGCGGAGGTCTTGAACATGTCGGACGGCGAATGCAAAGCGGTCCGTGAGTGTAACGCATGCAGCAAATGCCCAAGGTCTCACACCCCGAATGCATCAGCCTCCAAAGGCAGGCAGGATGTGTCTGCGCCCACTGGCCCATGCCAGGGCTGGTGGCAGGTTCAGGCAGCTTTTTTTGCGGTGGATTTTTTGGCGACGGCTTTTTTTGCCACCGCCTTTTTAGCAACAGCTTTTTTAGCGACGACTTTTTTGGCGGCCACTTTTTTGGGCGCGGCTTTCACGGGTGTTTTGGCAGCTGCCTTTTTCGCAACGGATTTTTTAGCCGGTGCCGATGCGGCTTCGCTATCACCTTCCTCCGCACTGAGGTCTTTCGCGCCCGGCTTGCCTTTACGTGGCTCGAATTCAAAACTCACCTTTCCATCCTTGCCCTTGGCCAGGTAGGCCTTGAAAGGTCGGCGTGTGCGTTGCGATACAAAGCCGGGCAGCAGGTCCGTGCGTCCTTCGTTGAGCAACTTGACCATCTGCTCTGGCAAAATTTCCTGCTGCAAGATAATGCGACCACTGCGGAAGTCACAAGCTTTGGGCTTTGCCAAAGTTTTTTCGCAAAAATAAGCGAGACCTACCTCGTACACGCCGCTACCGCATTTCGGGCACGCACCTAGAGATGTCTGGCCGCTCAAGTCGACTGGCTCGGCATTTTCATCATCCGTGCCGCTCTGGCCAAAATCGAATTCCAGTTTGTAGTTCTTGATTTCTTCGTCGCGAGATATTTTGAGTATTGCGGCAAATGGACGGCCCATCTTCGATCGGAAGCCCTGCAGGGGACCGATGGTGCGCTCGGTCAGCAGCTCTTCGACTTCCGTTACTTCGAACTGACGGCCACCTGGTATTTTGCTGATCGAAAATTCGCACTTGGTACAAGCGAAACGACGATAATTTTCTTTGACCACGCTGCCACAGTTCGGGCACGGGGTTTTCAGCGTTGCATAGTCACCGGGGATGGTGTCGTTGTCATATTCTTTCGCGCGCTTGACGATGATCTGCGTCATTTGCGCAATTTCGCGCATGAATTCTTCGCGGCTGATGTTGCCGCGCTCCATTTGCGCGAGCTTGAACTCCCATTCACCGGTCAACTCGGGCGCAGTGAGCTCGGATACGCCCAAGCCGCGCAACAAGGTCATGAGCTGGAAAGCTTTGGCTGTGGGGATTAGTTCGCGTGCTTCGCGCACCAGATATTTTTCATTCAGCAGGCCTTCAATGATCGCCGCGCGCGTCGCTGGTGTGCCCAGACCTTTGCCGGCCATCGCATCGCGCAGTTCTTCATCATCCACTAATTTACCTGCACCTTCCATGGCGGACAGCAAGGTCGCTTCCGAGTAGCGCGCGGGTGGTTTGGTAACGAGGCTCTGAGTCTCGACTTTCTCGGACTTCACTTTTTCGTCTTTGGCCACAGGCACCAGAGTGCCGGTGGTCTCGCCGTCTTTTGCATCTTTGGCGGGCTCGATTGCTTCCTTGCCGTAGACCGTCAGCCAGCCCGGGTTGGTGAGAATTTTTCCTTCGGTTTTGAATTGATGACCGGAGACCTCGGTATAGCGCGTTGTGATCAGATACTCGGCGGCGGGAAAGAATACGGCCATGAATCGACGGGCGACCAGGTCATAGAGTTTTTGCTCCGGCTCGGACAGGTTTTTCGGCGCTTGCGTGGTCGGAATGATCGCGAAGTGATCGCTGATTTTCGTGTTGTCGAAAATACGTTTGTTCGGCTTGACCCATTTACTATTGAGAATCTGCGCGGCAAATGGATAGTAGTTATTGCTTTCACTCAGAGTGTCCAGTGTCTGAGTCACGGTGGGCAGATAATCTTCCGGCAGATGGCGCGAATCCGTACGAGGATAAGTCAGTACCTTGTGTCGCTCATACAGTGCCTGCGCGAGACCTAGCGTATTTTTGGCCGAAAAACCGAAGCGGGCATTGGCTTCTCTTTGCAGGCTGGTCAAATCGAACAGGGCAGGCGCCATGGAGGTGCTGGGCCGCGACTCTTCCGTGACGGTACCCGTCTTGCCACGACAGGCGGCGACGATGGATTCGGCAGCCGCCTTGCTCCACAAACGTTCAGCGCGCTTTTCTGGATCGGTTTCATCTTTTTTGAATTTGGTGTCCAGCCAGCGCCCTTCATAGACGCCGGCGGCACAAACAAATTCAGCGCGGACTTCCCAGTAATCCCTGGGCACAAATCGTTTGATCTTTTCTTCGCGCTCGACAACGATGGAAAGCGTAGGCGTTTGCACACGGCCGACCGTCGTCAGATAAAAACCGCCTTCCTTGGAATTGAAGGCCGTCATGGCGCGCGTGCCATTGATACCGATCAGCCAGTCGGCTTCACTGCGGCAACGTGCGGCATCCGCGAGGGGCAGCATGTCCGTGTCATCGCGCAGATGCTGGAAAGCATCGCGGATGGCGCCCTGCGTCATCGACTGCAGCCACAGGCGTTTGATGGGTTGCTTGGCTTTCGCATATTGAACAATCAGCCGGAAGATCAATTCGCCTTCACGTCCGGCGTCACAAGCATTGATCACGGCGCCGACATCTTTGCGCTTGAGCAATTTGTTCAGCAGCTTGAGCCGCGATTCGGTTTTTTGTATGGGATTGAGTGCGAAATACGGCGGAATCATCGGCAGATTGGCAAATGACCACTTACCGCGCTTGACGTCGTGTTCCTCGGGCGCAGCAATTTCGACCAGATGGCCGACGGCCGATGACAGCACGTAATTGTCAGATTCGAAATACTCATCGTGCTTGGTAAAGCCCCCGAGGCTCTTCGCGATGTCATTCGCGACAGAGGGCTTCTCGGCAATGATGAGGGTTTTGGTCATAATTAATCCGGTAAACGGGCATGTGCACCCGGCAAGTTCGACTGCCCGCGCGCATGCGTCAGGGGCTCAGCGCCTCATAATTGCTGGAAAATCGCTGATATTTTGGCAATTATTGGCTAAATGCGGCCAATGATAAGCGGGTTATCCGGGAATTCGCAAGGAGGGTCTTGCAGCGGGTGGGACGGAAACGCGATCGGGATCAATGATAGACCGGTGGTCCGGCTGTGTCGTCATCGATAAACAACTCGTCAAGGATAAGCCCGTCAGGCTCCTTGCCCTGACTCCAGAGCACCATCAAAACGATGACCTTGAGTTTGTCGAGCTGTATGGGCGATTCATTGATCGCACACGCACGTTCGATGACGATTTCACGCTGTATCGCGTTGATGACTTCGGCTGATTCCAGAAATTCGATGAAACCGATGGCAGCGGTTCCCAAGGCTTCGTATTCTTGGTCGGCGTAGACCCTAAAGCCGAAAGAGAACGCAGTCTGCCGCGCTTGCTGGCTGAACATCTCGTTGGTGGTTTCAGCGAGGTCAGTCAGCCAGCCCAGTGCACTGGAAATTTCTTCTTCTTCGAAACCCACTGCCGACAATTTTTTGGCGAGCGCCGCTGAATCCGGGCAAGCATCTGGTCGGTAATAAGTTTCGTAAAGGTAAACAAGCACCTCGAACATGCTTGTAATGTAGCCGCATAAGGCCACCGGCACAAGCGTGGCCCTCAAAAACTTTGCGCAGGATTTATTCAGTGGCAGGCTCTTTTACTTTAAAGAAGGCTTTTTTCTTTTAATTTCAGTAGCTTAGGAAATACTGTTTGCGCCAGGATCTGCGCTTGAAAATAATTCAGAGATCAGCAGAAATAATCTGCCTGATTGGGTGTATTGAATAAATGCTCATTTTGCTGCCGCACTCGCTTGCACTAAACCCGGGCCTTGCGCAGCGTTTTTCAGCCATTAAAGCGGACGGATTTATTTAATCAGTGCATTCTTGATGTTTCGCGAAGATTCAGCCAATGCGGCGATATTGTCCGCCCGGCAGCAATTCCATCTGTCCATTCAGTTCCAACGTCAGCAATCCCGCCTGTACTTCTGCTACAGACCAATCAGAGCGTTGCAAAAGCTGATCAATCGACACGGGATCGTAACCTGCGACATCCAGCAAATGTTGCAGTGATGAATCAGTTTGCGGGGTTTCATTATGTGCTGGCGCAGATAAGTTGCCGCGATTCCATCGCAACTCTTCCAGAATATCTTGCGCAGACTCCACCAGTTTTGCTCCTTGCCTTATCAGCATGTGGCAACCCTTGGATAAGGGCGAATGAATCGAGCCCGGAATTGCAAACACTTCTCTGCCTTGTTCGAGTGCGCTGCGCGCCGTGATGAGCGAGCCGGATTGTGCGGCGGCTTCAACCACCAGAACGCCCATCGACAAACCACTGATGATGCGGTTGCGACGCGGGAAGTTCGACGCTATCGCGGGTGTACCCAATGGATACTCGCTGAGCAGGCAACCTGCTTCGGCGATTTGGTGCGCCAGTTCCCGATGGCGTGCCGGATAGACCAGATCCAGACCGGTTCCGGTGACCGCCACGGTAGATCCACGGTCACGCGTGCCTCGGTTGTGGAGCAAAGCACCCCGATGCGCGGCGGCGTCAATACCCAGAGCCAATCCAGAGATGACAGTGAGTCCGGCAGTACTTAATACTTGTGCGAATCGTTCAGCATTTTGCATGCCTTGCGTCGTCGCATTGCGGCTGCCCACAATCGCAATGGAAGGATGTGTCAGAAGAGAGATATCACCTTTGGCATAAACTACAGGTGGCGGGTCGGTGATGTTGAGCAGTGCTTTTGGGTAGCGATTGTCGGCCAGCGTCAGCACATGATTATCCACATGGTCTGCCCATGCAAGGGTGCGGTCTATTTTGGCTTGCAAGGCGTCGGACACAGGCGCGCAGATTGCGTAGGCAATTTTTTCCGGAACACATTTTTGTAACGCAGAAAATCCTGCGCCGAAAATTTCCGAAGGCAATCCAAAACGTGTCAGCAGTTCGCGGGCGGTTTGCGGACCCACACCTTCGGTGTCCATCAATCTGATCCAGGCGGCCAGTTCTTCAGTGTTTGTCATCGCACATCCTTGTCGACGGATTCGACCGTGTCGCCGACTGTGAAGCTGTCTTTGGCATGCATGACCACCGCCAACGCGGCCGTATCGGCGACGTCGAAGACCAGCAAGGTAGCGATCTCTTGCGGCATGAAGGTATGGGGGGCTCGCTGATTGGCATCGTCGTAAATTCTAACTTGCCGCACCACGGCGAGAACGCTGCCAGTATCCAGACCCTGATGCTGGCCTCGATTGATAGCCACGACATCATTTACGCTCGCCCAGGTTGAACCCCGCAGCACGGAGGCCACACGTCCCGAAATAGTCGGTGCCGGGTGAGGCAACCATCGCTGCTGCTCGAGCTCTGTCCAGGGAATAAGGCGGTCACCGATCATGATTTCCGAATCGGATGCAGTCAGCTTGAACGGATGCGCCGCATCACTTCCTCCGGCGAGGCGACGAGCGATGCCCACACGCAGGCTGGTCAGGGCTAGCGGTTTGTCCGTGTCGGGATCGGTCACTGTCTGCAGCGGGCGGATCACTTGAAACAGGGTGTGATCGTTCACCGGGCCGGACACGAAGATCGTATCGCCCATCGCCGCCATTCGTCGGCCATCTGCCAGACCTGAGACTTTGGGCGACAGTGCGATTGCATCGGCGGGCACCAAGAGGGTCTTGTTCAGCCTTTCTCCGAGCTCGGATGCAATCACGGGCAAGGGTGCGGCGCGCAGGCTCTCGGTGCGAACCGCAGGTGAGTGGCGGACTGCGGATCCGGTCTCGCTCTGCTGCAAACTCAGTTGCCGCCGCTCGCGATCAAAGTAGATGGTCTGACCGGGATAAATCCAGTGCGGGTCGCGAATTTGCGTACGATTGCGTTCCCAGACCGTGCTCCAGCACCACGGATTCTCCAGAAAGGTGGCGGCGATTTGCCACAAGGTATCCCCTGCTTTCACCCGGTGCGCATCGGGTGCGGTCTTCAAAAATTCGCAACGGACCTCCGCCACTGCCTGCGGCACCAGGACAAACAGAAGCAGCAGGGCGGCTGTGCTAAACTTTTTCATCAGATTTCACTCTTGTTTGTGACTATCGAAACAAATTTGGCCATCACAAAATGCGTTGTGGATTTTGCACGAACATGAATGGCCGCTGTTTTGTAATCACTGAATTTTTCGCCTTTGTTGCGCAAAAGCTGTATGCCTCTACGAACAATCCTCCGTTATCCCGATAGTCGCTTGCACAAGATCGCCAAACCGGTGACGGTATTTGATGATCGCCTCAAGCAGTTGGTCGCTGACATGGCAGAAACCATGTATGAAGCGCCGGGGATAGGCTTGGCTGCAACGCAAATTGATGTGCATGAGCAAGTCATCGTGCTCGATGTCTCTGAAACGCGCGATCAGCTGCAGGTGCTTGTCAATCCTGAAATCCTCTGGGCCAGCGAAGAGCGCAGCGTCTACGACGAAGGTTGTTTGTCTGTGCCGGGAATTTTTGATGGTGTCGAACGTCCCTCACAGGTGCGCGTCCGTGCGTTGAATGTCGATGGCGTAGCCAGCGAATTCGAGGCCGATGGCTTGCTCGCCGTCTGTGTTCAGCACGAAATGGATCACTTGCGCGGCAAGGTCTTTGTGGAATACCTCTCACCGCTCAAGCGCAATCGCATCAAGAGTAAACTGCAAAAAGAAGAACGCGAGCTCAAAAAAGAACGTCAGCCGGTCCCGGTGCGTTAATCAATGAAAGTCATCTTCGCCGGCACGCCCGAGTTTGCTGCCGTCGCCCTTGCCGCTCTGCATCAAGCGGGTTTCGATCTGCCGCTCGTGCTCACGCAGCCCGATCGCCCGGCAGGACGGGGCATGCAGTTGCAAGCGTCGCCGGTCAAACAGCTCGCTCAGCAGTATGGCGTTCCCGTGGCCCAGCCTGTATCGCTGAAAAACGATGGCAAATATCCCGAAGTCGCCGCGCAAGCGCATGCCTTGCTGCGCAATACGCCGCATGACGTGATGGTGGTTGCCGCTTACGGACTGATTTTGCCCGCATCGGTGTTGCAGATACCGCGGCTTGGCTGCATCAATATCCACGCCTCGCTACTGCCACGCTGGCGGGGTGCGGCGCCGATTCACCGTGCGATCGAGGCGGGTGATACCCATACCGGTATCACCTTGATGCAAATGGACGAAGGTCTGGACACCGGTGCCATGATTGCGGCGGAATCTGAAGCGATTGCTCCAAATGACACGACCGCCAGTTTGCACGACAGGCTTGCTGCCCTGGGCGGTCGCATGATGGTCGATGCACTGACCCGGCTTGCGCAAGGCGCCGAGCTCAGCCTTTCGCCACAGCCCTCCGAAGGCGTCAGTTACGCCGCCAAAATAGCCAAGCAGGAAGCCGTGCTTGATTTTCGCCAGCCCGCTGCGGTGCTGGAGCGACGCATACGAGCCTTTTATCCCTTTCCCGGTGCCGTTGCGCAGATGGGCGATGTCGCACTAAAAGTCACCGCGGCTCACCTGTCGACGGCGCGCGGCGAGCCAGGTGAGGTGATCGCTGCCGATGCGTCAGGTGTAACGGTCGCCTGTGGTGAAGGCGCGCTGACCTTCACCGAAATGCAAAAGCCGGGTGGTAAGCGACTTTCTGCCGCTGCGTTCCTGCAAGGATTTCCTATCGTCGCAGGGCAGCGCTTTCAGATTATTGCTTGAATTACCGCTATAATTCGGGGGCGCCGATTTGATGAAACAAGTCAAAACCAGCTTGCGGGCGCCGGGGAGAAAGTCCCAGCACAAATACTGCTAAAGCGGAACGCGCACCCGGCTTCGCTTTGCAGGCCGGGTTTTTTTATGTGCGCATCAAGAGCCTGTGTCTCTGATTTTAAAGATGCAGGTTCTGACAACCTACCGTAGAAACAAAACAGTACTCGATGAAACGCGACGCCATTTCCTCTACCGAAGCCCAACTGCGATCACTGCTGGAACAGCGCATTCTGATTCTTGACGGTGCGATGGGCACCATGATTCAGCGCTACAAGCTGAGCGAAGAAGATTATCGCGGAACGCGTTTTGCCGATTTCTCGGTGCCGGGTAAAGAGGTTTTCGTCAAAGGCAATAATGAATTGCTGACGCTGACCCAGCCGCAAATCATTCAAGAAATTCACGAGCAGTATCTTGCTGCTGGCGCCGATCTGATCGAGACCAACACTTTTGGCTCGACCAGCATCGCCCAGGACGATTACCACATGGCGCATCTCGTCTATGAGATGAATGTGCAGGCAGCACGGATTGCGCGTGCTGCTTGCGACAAGTACGCCACACCGGAAAAGCCGCGCTTCGTCGCCGGCGCGCTGGGACCTACGCCGAAAACCGCCTCTATCTCGCCGGACGTTAATGACCCCGGCGCGCGCAATGTGAATTTCGATCAGCTCGTCACAGCGTATCTCGAGCAGACTCGCGCGCTGGTGGAAGGTGGTGCAGATGTCCTGTTGGTCGAAACTGTATTCGATACGCTCAATTGCAAAGCGGCCTTGTTCGCCATCGACCAATTCTTTGAGGAGAGTGGACAGCGTTTGCCCATCATGATTTCGGGGACTGTCACCGATGCATCGGGTCGTGTGCTCTCCGGGCAGACCGTCACGGCCTTCTGGAATTCGGTGCGCCACGCGAAGCCACTTACTATCGGATTGAACTGTGCGCTTGGTGCGGCGCTCATGCGCCCTTATGCAGAAGAGCTGTCCAAAATCGCCGAGACCTTTGTCTGTATTTATCCCAATGCCGGTTTGCCCAATCCCATGTCGGACACGGGCTTCGACGAGACGCCCGATGTTACTTCCTCGCTGCTGAAAGATTTTGCTGACAGCGGCTTTGTGAACATCGCTGGCGGCTGCTGTGGCACCACGCCCGAGCATATTCAGGCAATTGCCGAGACAGTAAAAGCGATCGCGCCTCGCAAGATTCCCACGCATCTGCATCAGATGCGACTCTCGGGTCTGGAACCTTATGTGATCGATGAGGATTCCTTGTTCGTCAACGTGGGCGAGCGAACCAATGTCACGGGTTCGAAAGCTTTCGCTCGCATGATCCTCAATGAGCAATACGAGGAAGCACTTGCGGTCGCGCGACAGCAAGTAGAAAACGGTGCGCAAATCATTGACGTGAACATGGATGAGGCGATGCTGGATTCAGTCGCTGCCATGTCGCGCTTTCTGAATCTGATTGCGGCCGAGCCCGATATTGCGCGCGTGCCCATCATGATCGATTCATCAAAATGGTCCGTGATCGAGGCTGGTCTGAAGTGCGTGCAAGGCAAGGCCATCGTCAATTCCATTTCGATGAAAGAAGGCGAGGCTGAATTCCTTCGTCAGGCCACGCTTTGCCGTCGCTATGGTGCGGCGGTCATCGTGATGGCCTTTGATGAGCAGGGACAGGCCGATACCTTTGCGCGCAAGCGAGAAATCTGCGAACGCGCCTACCGGCTGCTGGTTGAGAAGATCGATTTCCCGCCCGAGGACATCATTTTTGATCCGAATATCTTTGCGATTGCGACTGGCATCGAAGAACACAACAACTATGCAGTGGACTTTATCGAAGCCACGCGCTGGATACGCGAGAATCTCCCGCACGCCAAAGTCAGCGGCGGTGTGTCCAATGTGAGTTTCTCATTCCGCGGCAATGACCCTGCGCGCGAAGCCATTCACACGGTCTTTTTGTATCACGCGATTCGCGCTGGCATGACCATGGGTATCGTCAACGCCGGCATGATCGGTGTGTACGATGATCTCGCGCCTGAGTTGCGCGAATGTGCGGAAGACGTAGTGCTCAATCGCCGTCCGGACGCGACCGAACGCATGATCGAACTGGCCGCAACATTAAAGGCCGATGGCAAAAAGGAAGAACAAAATCTTGTCTGGCGTGATGCGCCCGTTGAAAAGCGGCTTGCTCATGCGCTCATACATGGCATTACGCAGTGGATTGTTGAGGACACGGAAGAGGCGCGGACACAAGTGGCCAACAGCGGTGGTCGTCCGATTCATGTGATCGAAGGTCCGCTGATGGATGGCATGAATATCGTCGGCGATCTCTTCGGGCAGGGCAAAATGTTTTTGCCTCAGGTAGTCAAGTCAGCGCGTGTGATGAAGCAGGCGGTGGCGCATCTGGTGCCCTATATCGAGGAAGAAAAGCTCGAAGAAGAACGTCGTACCGGGGTCGCCGCCAAACCCAAGGGCAAGATCGTCATTGCAACCGTGAAGGGCGATGTGCACGACATCGGCAAGAACATTGTTTCCGTCGTCCTGCAATGCAATAACTTCGAAGTCGTGAACATGGGTGTCATGGTGCCCTGCTCCGAAATTCTGGCCAAAGCCAAGGCAGAAAATGCCGACATCATCGGTCTGTCCGGGCTGATCACGCCTTCGCTTGAGGAAATGGCGCATGTGGCAAAAGAAATGCAGCGTGACCCGCATTTCCGCATGCTCAAGATCCCGCTGCTGATAGGCGGCGCAACCACCAGTCGTGCGCACACCGCAGTCAAGATTGCGCCAAACTACGAAGGGCCGGTGGTGTATGTGCCGGATGCTTCACGTTCGGTATCGGTTGCGCAATCCTTGCTGACACCGGAGTCGCGTGACAAATACGTGGATGAGCTAGCGACTGATTACGAGCGCATTCGCGTTCAGCACGCGGGCAAGAAAGCGTTGCCCATGCTGACACTTGAGGCGGCGCGCAAAAACAAAATGCAATGTTCGTTTGACGGCAAACAGGCGCCGCACAAACCCCGCTTCGTGGGAAGACGACATTTCCGTAATGTCGATTTGGCGACGCTGGCCAATTACATCGACTGGGGTCCGTTTTTCCAGACCTGGGATTTGGCCGGCCCCTTCCCGGCGATCCTGACCGATCCGGTGGTGGGCGAGTCTGCGAGTAATGTTTATCGCGAAGCGCAGGCGATGCTGAAAAAAATGATCGACGGTCGCTGGCTGACAGCGAATGGCGTAATGGCGATCTTGCCCGCCAACAGCGTCAATGATGACGATATCGAAATCTACACTGATGAGACCCGTAGCGAAGTCGCCTTTACCTATTACGGCTTACGGCAGCAGACGGAAAAGCCGGTGATTGATGGCGTTGCACGTCCCAATCAATGTCTGGCAGATTTTGTGGCACCCAAGGCTTCTGGCATTACGGATTACATCGGATTGTTCGCTGTTACTTCCGGCATTGGCATCGAAAAGCATGAGAAGCGTTTTGAAGACGCCAATGATGATTATTCATCGATCATGCTCAAGGCCTTGGCAGATCGCTTTGCTGAAGCCTTTGCCGAATATTTGCATGAGCGTGTTCGCAAGGAGTTGTGGGCGTATGCGAGTGATGAGCATCTGGATACAGGCGCGCTGATTGCCGAGGCGTATCAGGGCATACGGCCAGCGCCCGGTTATCCTGCGTGTCCCGAGCACACCGTCAAAGCCGATATGTTCCGCATTCTCGAAGCAGAAGACATCGGCATGAGTCTGACAGAATCTTTTGCCATGTTCCCCGGCGCGTCGGTCTCGGGTTTTTATTTTGCCCATCCGGAGTCCAAGTACTTCACCGTCGGCAAAATCGGCGAGGATCAATTACGCGATATGGCGCAACGACGGAAGGTCTCAATCGAGCAGTTGCAGAGCTGGCTGGCACCAAATCTCTGATGAGCCGTGTGAAGTTCGCGGCGCTCTGCAGATCGTTGTCAGGACCGCTGCGATGCTCCTGCTACGACTGAACATTTTATTCGGGTGGCAGAGGCGCGCCATCCACAAAAACTTTCAGTTCATTGGCTTCAAATGCCTGCCAGGTTTCATTGGTAGTCAATGGCTCGGTCACGATGAGCGCTACACGATCATTGGGAGTCGTTACCTCGGAAAAATCTACCGACAAATCCTGATCCGATAATCTGGCCTGAGTAAAAGGATATTGTCTGACGAGATAGTGCAAGCGCGTTGAACAGTGCGCAAACAGTGCCGAGCCATCCGAGAGCATCATATTGAACACGCCATGGCCAGCGATCTCTTTCGTGAGCTCGTTGAGTGCCAAGCGCAGCGCTGGCATGGTTGGCAAGTTGTCACCGAAGCGTTCAAGTAGTGATTGCAGCAAGTAGCAAAACGCCAGCTCGCTATCGGTAGTCCCGACGGGTCGGAAAGTACCGGTTAAATTCGGCGAGAAATTTTTCAGGTCCCCATTGTGAGCAAACACCCAGTAACGCCCCCACAGCTCGCGAATGAAAGGATGGCAATTCTCCAGAGCCACATGGCCCTGGGTGGCTTTGCGTATATGCGAGATGACGTTTTTTGATTTGATCGGATAGCGCTTGATCAACTCGGCTACAGGCGAGGCTATCGCGGATTCATGATCGACAAACAGCCTTACGCCAGCGCCTTCAAAGAAAGCGATGCCCCAGCCATCTTTATGTTCATCGGTTTGGCCACCGCGCGTTGCAAAACCGGTAAAGCTGAACACAATGTCGGTGGGTACATTGCAATTCATGCCCAGTAGCTGGCACATGGGAGTCGCAAAAATAAGTGAATAGTGCGCGCAACGGTATCACGAATTCATCAAAACCCCGGCAAGATCGGGATTGGGTGGCAGTTCGGTACGGCACCGCCAAAGTGCGTGACCCGAATTCGTGTATTTCGCCTCAAAAGGTGTGAGAGCGTCCCTCGGTGTGCTGCTGTATGACTCGGGGTGCACAGCCACGCCGCTCAGCTGATGCAGTGATGACGCGAATTCGTCAATGTAAATTTTCCAGTTACTGCGGCATTCGATACGACCGCCCAGCGCTACCAGTGTTGGGAAAATCGCATGTCCATGCCAGCGTCTTCCCAGCTGTGATTTCTTGGGCCAGGGGTTGGGATACAAGAGGTAGTGTCGTTGCGGGTAGATACGCTTGGAGAGCATCAGCCGCCAGTAATCAACAAGATCGGCGCGCACTGTGATGAAATTTTCCGGAAGATCTGCAGCCCAGCGTATGTCGCGACCCAATCGGTCGGCTGACTGATCCACGCCAATGACAAAGCTGTCCGGGAAGGCTTGCGCGAGTTTGCGAGTCGACAGACCAACACCGCAACCGGCATCCAGTATCAGTGGCGTATCACCATGGGATTTCCAGGCAGCGATGCTGGTCGTGAAAGCGTCGAGATTGACTGCGGAAATGGGTTTGCGGAAATCGTTCGCTGCGTGTTTGGCGACGACTGCCTGCAGCTGCTCATGCACACTGGGTTGATTGCTGTGAACCGGGCGGGAATTGGCGTGCATGCGGTAGAGAATACCGCCCGAGCTGCAGATCGGGCGGCAGACGCGAATGAAGGGCTTAGTGGAGCACGACCGGTTGAGCCATCAGCGAGCCATAGCCACCCAGAAATTCGTCGATGTCCTCCATGCTGGGTTCGCTGGCGATCAGTTCGCGCACATGCTGGCGGAAGGTCTCGGCTAGCGGCCCGGCGATGAATGTTTCGCGCCGCGCAGGCTTGTCGAGTATCTCGTAGCCACCGAAGCGCATTGTTTCCATGCCGGCTTCTGCACCGAATTCAACGACGCTGTAATGCTCGCTGTTGTAGATCAGGTTCATGTGTGCTCCTTGATTTGATACACCGAAGATCAATTTTCCTGTCCTTTCAGATGGCGCTACGAAGCGATTTTTCAATAGCGTTATGTCGCAAATCTCGTGCCCGCTGTGAGCACGAGTAGCGGCATCAGGGACCGCAGTTGATTTCCGGCCCGAGCAACAATCTTTCCCGGTACTGATCTTCTTGCAAAAATTTACGAATGGCAGGCAGATGCGAAGCGTCGGCGATGCCAAGATAAATCTGCGCCGGCTTTAGCCGCAACATGCGATTGAGCATGACTCGTACGGTCAGATTGCCCTGGCAGCAAGGACAGCCCGGCGCAATTCGCTGTAACTGTAGCTGGCTGCTCGCAGCCAGCTCTTCCAGCACGCCAGTGCCATCGGGCAGTCCTTCGATGATCACACCCGCCCCGATGGGCGGGACAGTTGCAGCGATGGCTCTTTCTCTGTCCCCGGGGCCGCCACCGTAGACCAGTGTCATCAAGGTCATTCGCTGACTTTTTTGGGACCCTTGCTGGACTCGACGCCCAGTTGCTTGAGCTTGCGGTAAAGGTGGGTGCGCTCGAGGCCTGTACGCTCGGCCACGCGAGTCATGCTGCCGCCCTCACGCACCAGATGATGCTCGAAATACGCGCGCTCGAAGGCATCGCGTGCTTCTCGCAAAGGTAACTCAAAAGAGACGCGGAACTCATTTTCTGCCGTGCCGAATGAAGCGGCTTGCAGAGTTCCGTTGAAATTTTTTCCGTTGCCATTGAGCGTATGCGCGGCAGGCGTGAGTTCCGGTTTTTCCTGCAATCCCATACCGCGCAGGCTTTGTGAAATCAGGCTGCCCCGCGCATGATCAGGGCCACGCGACAGACCTTGCTGCACCGTCTTGAGAAGTTTTTGCAGCGAGATCGGTTTTTCCAGGAAATTCATCGCGCCGATACGCGTGGCTTCGACCGCCGTATCAATGGTCGCGTGCCCGGACATCATGATGACGGGCATGGTCAGCAAGCCATCACGCTGCCATTCTTTGAGCAGGGTCACGCCATCGGTATCGGGCATCCAGATATCGAGCAGCACCAGATCGGGCGCACCCGAGAGACGGATTTCGCGCGCGTGATTGGCATCTTCGGCCGTCGTGACCACGTGTCCTTCGTCGCCCAGAATCTCCGAGAGGAGTTCCCGGATTCCCATTTCATCGTCAACTACCAGAATATTTGCCATCTGCTTGCCTTTTCATGTCTATGCAAGGGAGTCGTCGCGCAGAAATTGTATTTTTTGCAATTAACAATGTCAAACAGTTAAACATTCGGTCCTGCAAGCTTGCGCAGCAAGATCAGCACTTTGGCACCCGGACCATCTTTTCGGTTTTGCAGCTCAATCGTTCCACCGTGCTCCTCGATAATTTTCTTAACCACCGGCAACCCCAGCCCGGTGCCACGACGCTTCGATGTGGCATAGGGCTCGAACGCACGGGCCAACATGCGCGGATCGAAACCCGAGCCGTTGTCGGCGACCGTCAGGCGAACGGCGGTTCGGGTACTGCCTTCCGCTTCAGCGTAGTGCACGGTTTCCGTCGTCACATCGATGCGTACATTTCGTGGGCTGTCCTCGCCTTCGGATGTCGCGTCTTGTGCGTTTTGGAGCAGGTTATGTACCACTTGTCGCAATTGAGTTGCATCCCCGAGGATGCGAGGCAGGTCCTCAGACAGCTGCACTTGTATCGAACGCTGCTCCAGGCGATCGGGATACAGCTCGAGAATTTCTTCAATCAGTGCATTGAGATCGAGTGGCTGCAGCTGCGGCGGTGGTGTCTTCGCATAGTCCCGAAAGTTGTCCACCATTTGTTGCATGGCCAACACTTGATTAACGATGGTCGTAGTACCTCGTTCAAGCAATGCGCCGTCGGTCGTATCGAGTTTGGGCTGCAGCTTCATCATCAAACGTTCGGCGGACAACTGTATGGGTGTCAAAGGATTCTTGATTTCATGCGCGAGGCGACGTGCCACCTCGGCCCAGGCGATAGAGCGCTGTCCTGAAATCAGATCGGAGATATCGTCGAAAACCACCACATAGCCCGAGCCCGAGCCGACCGGCAGTCGACCGCCACGCGCCAGCAGCGTGATATCGCCATCGCCCTCTTCGCCAATCATGCGGCGGGGTATCTCGATTTGCTGTTGCCAGTATTGAGCCGCCGGCTCGACATTCTCGCCCGCAGCCTGTGCATTCTGGTTGGAGAATGCATCAATCACTGGTTGGCTGAACGCAGCCACGCTGCTGACGGATGCAAAGACATGGCCCTGAAACGGCGCCAGATCCTGATGCAGAATGCGGCTTGCCGAGGCATTGAAAGTCACGAGTCTGAGCTGCTCGTCCAGCACCATCACACCTGCCGACATATTGGCCAGCACGGATTCAAGGTAGGCCTTGGCGTCTTCCAGTGCCTGCCGATTGCGCTCCACTGCGGAACGTGCATCGGCCAGCTGCATGGTCATCGTATTGAACGATTGGGTAAGCGTGCCCAGTTCATCCGACGTGGCAACGATAGGACGCGGCGACAAATTGCCTTCGGCAACCGCCTTCGTCCCCTCTGCCAGCAGCAGCAGCGGCTCGGCAAGATCGGTGGCGAGAAGGAAGGCGCTCACCATGGCTGCGAAGACAGCCAGCAGCAAAACCAGCGTGAGCGTGATCAGATAAAAGCGGCGAAGCCCGTCTCTGGCGAGCGCGCGCTCCTGATAACCGCTGTAAGCATCGCGCAGCGCTGCCGCATTGGCTGCCAGCTGTTCCGGCACGGGTTGCAGGACTTGCAGGTAGCGCATCCCGCTGCCCAGCGACATGAGTGAACCGTCACCCAGAATGGCCACGACAACGCGCAGTCTGAAATCACCCGCCGTTGATGGTCCCGTACCCGTATCGCCTTCGATGATGCCGAAACCATCGAAGGTTTTTGCGCGAGTGATCATGGCTTGCGTTGGCAGTTCTGGTGCCAGCCGCGTGAGCTTGCCACCTGCAGTCGCGATCAGACGACCGTTTTCCGAAACCACCAGCACATCCTGCAGCTGCTCGCGTTCGGCAATTTTTGCCAGCTGCGAAGACAGCGTTGCATCAGACATATCGGTCAATTCCGACGCCACGCGACGCGAGCGAGCGCGCAGGTCGGTCAGTGAAGCCTCCAGTGCGCCACGACCGAGTTTTACGCCCGACTCCAGCGCTGATTCCACTTCAACGTTGAACCAGGATTCGATGGAGCGAGAGACAAACTGCACCGACACCATGTAGATAATGATGCCCGGCACAATGCCCATGACCGTAAAGAGCAGCACCAGTCGGGTCATCAGCTTCGATCCGAAGCGGCCGCGACGATAGCGGCTGTAGAGACGGGCCAGAAGGAAGGACACCAGCACGAACAGCGCCGTGCCTACGGCCAGGTTCGCACCGAAGATCCAGGTGTAGTAATCCTCAAAGAGCTGTGCGTTCTCGCTGGCGGCGGCGAGCAGGAAGAGCAGCACGCCCACTGTCATCGCCGCAGCGAACAGCACATAGCGAAGTGCGCGCTTCACTTGCCCTCAGCCTTGTAGTTGAAATTCGACCAGCCTGAAGAAAGCCGCCATTCATTGTTGCTCATCGCACTGACCTGAATGGGCTTGGGAAGTTGACTGATATCGAGTCCGAACTGAACCGATACGGTATAGACCGCATCGCGTGTGAGCGCGTTGCTGTCGCCAATCACCCAGCGACCGGGTCGGCGCAGTAAGGCCAGCATGTCATCCAGACGCGAAAAGTTGCGGTGCAGATTGCCATCAATGGAGACGCGGTAGCGCTCCGTCAGCAAATTGTAGGAAAGTTTGAAAGTGCGGGTCGATTTGATGGCCACCTCGTCAAACCAGTACCAACGAGGCCGTGACACCTGCACCTGCAGCGTGAAGTACAGCGGCACACCACGCATGAGCGCTTCTTCGAGTGTGCGCGAAAGTTCAACCGAAAAGCTCGAAGCGAGGCGATAGCCTTCTTCGCTCGCTTCAATATTGGCGTCGAGCAGCTCCATGCCCTCACCCGCCAGCGCTGTCGGCGGTGACAGCAAAACCAGCAAGGCCAGCAAGAAGCTTGTAAAGAGTCGATGAATCACACAGGCGGGCGGAGCGATGCTCCACGGAAAATTTGATGAGATGGTATCAAACTGGGGGCTTTTGGAGTAGCGCGTAAAACAGCCCGTCATGATCCTGCTCCCGCTCTGCAATCGGCAGCAGCTGTCCGGGTGCATCAAGTGCAATCGCCCCATGGCGTTCGATCATGTGTCTGGCCTGTTCTGCGGATTCTTCGGGCCATATCGAGCAGGTTACCAGCAGCAGTTTTCCGCCTGGCTGCAGCATGCCCCACAGATTGTCGAGAATGGCGGCGGACTGTGACGCAAGACTTCGGGCATCCTCGGGTCGGCGCAACCAGCGAATATCTGGATGGCGTCGCACAATGCCCGATGCCGTACAAGGCACATCGGCAAGAATGCGGTCAAACAGACGGCCATCCCACCCCTCCCGTTGACTTGCATCGGCGCATAGCAAGCGCGCTGACACGCCGAGTCGATCCAGATTCTGGGCGACACGCTCGAGTCGCTCGGGGTCATGATCAAGAGCAGTCAGATCGATATCGGCCAGTTCAAGCAAATGGCCGGTCTTGCCGCCGGGTGCCGCACAGGCATCCAGCACGCGCATGCCTGGGTGCACATCGAGCAAAGGTGCCGCCAATTGCGCCCCCGCGTCTTGTACCGAAACCAGACCCTGCATGAAGCCGGGTATCTCTGTCACCGGCATCGGTCGTGCGAGTCGTACCGCCGAGGGACCAATTGCATCGCCCGCCAAGCCATGTTGCGCAAGCAGAGTCAGATAGTCCGCCACGCTGCTCTTGCGCACATTCACCCGCAAGCTCATGGGCCCCTGAACATTACCCGCAGCCAGTACCGATTGCCATTGCCCTGGCCATGCGGCGCGCGTCTTGTCTATCCACCAGCGCGGATAATTCCACTGCGCCGTTTCGTCGTTTTGCAAGTGCTGCAGCAACTGCTGTCGTTCACGCGTAAAGCGCCGCAACACCGCATTTACCAGACCTTTGGCTTTGGCCAGTTCACGATCGGCGCCGCAGGCCGTTACTGCCTGGTCCACCAAGGTATGTTCACTGTAAGCAGGTTCGGTTTCCGACAGCAGCGCCAGCGCACAGCACAGCAGGCTGTGCAGTCGCGCTTGCTGCACAGGTTTGTCCGTCAGCAGTGCAAGCAATGCCCGTCCCCGTCCCCAGTGACGCATGCTGCGATAACTGAGATCTTGTATCGCGCCACGTGCTGCGCCAGTGGCGCGCATCGTGTCAAAGCTCGAAGACAACGCGCGAGGCAGCGCATTACCAGCTTCTACCTGCGCCAGCGAGTTTGCTGCACCAGTGAGCGCAAAGGCCAGCGATTCCGGCTTCAATTTCAAAACGTTACCCTAGGGAAGCGCTGGTTAAATAAATGCAGAAACTTTTGTGGCAAGCTCAATGGAGCCAAGACCTTGATTTGATTGATCCCAGCGTCGCACAGCTGCGCCGGCTCGCCATAAAACGCAGATTTATTCAGCGTCTCCCCAGGTGGTTCGTGCATGTCTGGCATGAATCGCGACTGCAATTCATGGTCGGCAATGTCGAAGGTCGAAAGATCAATAGACATCAAACACCCCACATCACGAATTGCTTCTCACGCTGTGCTGCTCGCAGCATTTCGAGCAGCGGAAATGCGCGAGCGCTGAAGCTCACGCCCGCATCACCCGTAGGATCGCCAGACGCCTCATCTGCATGGTCGTCCATGGCGCTTTGCGCTCGTTTGTTTTCCGTAATCGCCCGCTCGATACGTGCAATGGCTTCGGGCACTTCTTCTGCGGTGACGACGCCCCGTTGCACCTCTTTGCCCAACAGATCAAGCAGGGGTTTTGCATGCGTTTCGTACATCAGCACATCGGCAGCAGATTTGCAGGTAAATGTAATCAACATGATGGCGGCATCTTTCGTCGGGTAATGCGTCGGGTGGACCGAGACGCTGAAAAATTTAAACTCCGTGACCAGCCCGCACAGCCTCGCAGCGTCAGGGCTTGGCAAATCACGGGCTTGAAGGCAGTTTTACAGTCACAAAAGTTTCCGTTTTTGCTTACTGCGTGTTTTTTGTCATGAGTCAAGTCAGGCTGCTCTGGCCATTCACGCCTGGGTGAGTTTTTCTGCAGATGGTGCAACACGCGATCGAGTCATCACGAAGGAAATCATTGCGACCAGCTGAAGCAGCAGATAGACCGCCCACGCCATCCGGATTGCCGATGCCAGAGCCCAGCCGTGAGACATGAAGACATCAATCAGTAGTCCCATGCCCCACTGCAAACCAAAAGCACCAATGAACAAGGTCAGATTGAATGCACTATTGGCGCGCCCGGCCTGCGATGAGGGAAAAGACAAGCTGACATGCGTTTGCGCCAGCGTAGTCACCGTCACCACCATCGCGAACAGCAACCAGAACACCCAGGCCCATGCATAAGGGAAAAGCAGCATGGCCAGTTGTATCAGCATCGACAGGCACAGGCCATAGGTCACGACCCTGAGTGCCGGCACACCCGGACGACCGCCATAGGATACGTAACGTGGCGACCACCACGACAGTCCGACATAGGAAAGCATCAGGAACAGATTGAAAAGAAAGAGCACTCGCGATGTTTCATCGAGCGACAGCCCCAGCACAGTGACCATCCATGGCCCGGCCCACAAGGTTTGTATCGCCATGAAGCCCCCCTGATACACACCGCCCAGCCAGGCCATGCGGCGGAAATAGGGGTCGGAAAAAATGGCGCGGTATCCTCCCGACGCTGCGGGCGCGGTGTTCATTTGGGACAGCCGATGGGCCATTTCCTTTTCCACCGGCTTGAGCCGCATGAAAAGCAGAGTCGCTGCCAGAACAATCAGCATCGCCATCGCCCAGAACACACCGCGCCAGCCAATCACCGGTAGCAGCATGGCCACGGGTACTGTCGTCGCCAACGCGCCGCAGGTACCGAAGACCAGCATCCAGCTTGCCAGCTGACTTTGTCGCTCGGGGGGATACCAGGCACGGTAGGCTTTGAAGGGCGCCATCAGACAGGCAGAAACACCGATGCCAATCAATGCGCGGCCCAGCCACAAGCCACCCAGTGTGTGGCTCGAGGCAAAGATGGCTGCACCCAATGCGGCAAATGCAAGCAGCGCCGACTCTGTGCGTCGCGGACCATACTTGTCCAGCCACACGCCCAGCGGCAATTGCAGGCAGGCGAAGCCCACAAAATACGCCGATGACAACAAACCCAGATCAGCGTTGGACAGCTGAAGGTCCGCCATCAGCGCGGGCGCGATCACCGCATTGATCGCACGAAAGGCATAAGACAGAAAATAGGCAGCGGCGAACACCATCACCACACGCATGCCCAGCCGGCCTTGCAGATAATGAGATGCGTCGCTCATGTCACTCGAGCGCAAAAGAACTCAGAAAGGTATCGGCGGTTTCTGTGGGCAGCTTTTCTTTCGGACCCAGCGCAATGACTTGATACACGCGCGACTCATACATCACAAAACGCGCAAACAGCACCAGTGGAGTTCCCGTCCGTCCTGCTTTGCCCGTGGCGTGAATCTGAATGGCGGTGGCACCACCTTTGACGGTGACGCTCTTTTGCTCGGCGATCTCGCCCTGAATATTGCGCAACATCGCTGTTTGCATTGCGGTCAGCGCCTTGGTGCGCTGCGCTTCATCTTCGATGACTGCTGTCGCCACGGCAAAGCTCATGCCGTCGGCTTCGGCTGCGGTCATGTTCATCATGACCTGCAATCCATCCAGATCGACTGCGCGCTCGAACGACGTGGGCTTTGCGGGAAACAGTGCGATATAACCCGCATCATTGCTGCGGACCTCGCGCCAGTTCAGTGCGGGATCGCAGCCAGTTAATACGGTTGCCAGCGCGCAGAGCGCAAGAGGCGCAAACAGCGCAAACAGTCGTGAATAGCGCCGAAGCGAAGGTAGATTCATCATGGGTGAGATGGTAACAGCAGCGCGAGATGTTACGACTGAATAGCACTCAGTGCGCGCCGGTACTGGATGGCTTCCGAAACATGTGCGCCGCCTATCGTGGGGGCGCTCTCCAGGTCCGCAATCGTGCGCGCAAGCCTGAGCACACGATGATAGGCGCGCGCAGACCACTTCAGTCGGTCAATCGCTGTACGCAACAGCGATTCAGCGGCCGCTTCCGGCCGACACCACGCATCGATTTCCTGCCCGCTGAGTCGCGAATTGGCTTTTTGCTGTCGTAACTGCTGCCGTTCGCGTGCGCTGGCGACGCGCTGGGCGATTGCAGCCGATGCTTCGCCGGGCGCAGTGCTCAACAGTTCTTCGGTGCTCAGTGCGGCCACCTGAATTTGCATGTCGATGCGATCCATGAGCGGCCCTGAAATTTTTCCCTGATAGCGCGCGACACCATCGGGCGTGCAGCGACAGGCACGGGTAGCGTCACCGAGATAACCGCAAGGGCAGGGATTCATTGCGGCGATCAATTGAAATCGACAGGGAAATTCAGCTTGACGAGCGGCGCGTGAAATGGTGATGTGGCCCGACTCCAGTGGCTCGCGCAAGACTTCCAGCACCTTGCGATCAAACTCCGGCAGCTCGTCCAGAAAAAGCACGCCGTGATTGGCGAGCGAGATTTCACCGGGGCGAGGTACGCTGCTGCCACCCACCAGCGCAACTCCCGAGGCGGTGTGATGCGGCGAGCGGTAGGGCCTCTGCCGCCAGCGACTCATCGAAAAACTACCGGCCAGCGACTGCACCGCCGCCGTTTCCAAGGACTCGTCATCGTTCATGGGTGGCAAGATGCCCGGCAGTCGCGCAGCGAGCATGGACTTGCCACTGCCCGGCGGGCCCACCATCAATACGCTGTGGCCGCCTGCTGCAGCAATTTCCATCGCGCGGCGCGCATGGAGTTGGCCGCGCACATCGGCAAAGTCTGGAATGCTTTGCAGGGCGACAGCCGCGGGGGCCGTGCGCTGCGGAATGAGTCGTGCGCTGGCATCAGCCGCAGCAAAATGAGCGCAGACCTGCAGCAAGCTATCTGCCGGATAAATCCGCGCGCCGGGCACCAGCGCCGCTTCGGCGGCATTGGCGCGCGGCAGAATGAAAGCGCGCCTGCGGCCATCTTCATGCCGGTGCATCGCAAACGTCATCGCCAGCGCCGCGCGTATGGGTCGCAACTCGCCCGAGAGCGAGAGCTCACCCGCAAATTCGTAGTCATCCAATTCGGTGGCAGGTACCTGACCTGATGCTGCCAGGATGCCCAGCGCAATCGGCAAATCGAAACGCCCGGATTCCTTGGGCAGGTCGGCAGGAGCGAGGTTGACGGTGATATGCCCCGGCGGGAAATCAAAACCCGCGTTGTACAGGGCGGCCCGCACGCGGTCGCGGGATTCGCGGACTTCGGTATCAGCCAGTCCGACAATGGTGAAGGCCGGCAGGCCATTGGCCAGATGGACCTCGACTGTCACTGCAGGCGCCTCCATGCCGGACAGCGCGCGGCTTCTCAATACCGCCAGACCCACGGTGTACGTATTAGTTGGAGTGCCGGGATTCCAGCTCGGCGACCCGCGCCTCCAGGGCTTCGAGTCGCGCACGGGTGCGGGCGAGCACCTCAGCCTGCACCTCGAATTCTTCCCGGGTAAGCAGATCCAGCCGGGAAAAGCCCTGATTGAGCATGGCTTTCATGTTCTTTTCCAGATCTTTGGCCGGAGATTGTTGCAGCACCTCATTGATGCGGGTTTGCAGCTCGGCGAGAAAACTCAGTGGTGTTGTCATGGCTTTGATAGGATAGATCGCACCATTATGAAGCGCGCGCGCTTTTGTGGTGCGTGACCAAGGCGTTCAAGCGGGATAAAACAAAGCCAGATCCTAAAGGATTTGGCCGAAATGACAAGTAATTCCTGCTTTATCGGGTTGGCACACGTCCTGCTTAGTTCCCTTCAGCAAACAGGGATTTTGTTCGCAGGCTATTTATTCACTTTCAAAATCAAAAGGAAATCCTATGAAAAAACTGATTCTCGCCAGCGCCATCTCGGCTGCATTCGTGGGCGGCTTCGCTCAGGC
>JBDKLM010000064.1:0-6551 GCA_039806005.1 Pseudomonadota bacterium | reverse complement strand
TGGATAAATTGTGTAAACCGGAAAATAGGTGCAGTTTTTTCTGTGAAAGTTCATTTTTCTAATGTCGTTCGAGTTTTTGAGGGTTCCGATTGACACAAGATAAAATCGTGCTCTCGTTTTTTGTTTATGCCCCTTTCGTGATTCCCTCTTTGATTAAGTCTGCCGCCGATCTCGCCGATTCTTCTTGGCATCCTGCACTGCTGAAAGGCTTGGGTGCGATGAACGCTATCGACCCGACGTATCTGGCAGTGCTTGGAAAAGACAGTTTTCTTCCCACGAAGGGACGACTCTTTGCTGCTTTCATGCAGCCTTTGAATGAGGTTCGCTATGTGCTGGTGGGCGAGGGGCCCTATCCTCGTGAAGCAAGTGCCACGGGTGTTTGCTTCATGGATGGCGCGGTCCAGGAACTTTGGTCCGCTCAGGGTTTATCAAAGCCAGTCAATCGTGCGACTTCGCTACGTAATTTCATGAAGATGCTGATGGTGGCGGACGGCTTGCTCGCGCCAGAGAGCACGGGCGGCGAATCTGTGGCTGTGGTGTCCGCGCACGCAATGTCAATGGGTTCTGGCTTTATCCAGACCTTGCCGGACCTGCAGCACAATTTGACTGACCACGGCTTCCTTTTGTTAAATGCCGCGCTGGTGTTTCGCTCTGACGTTCCACCGGTTAAAGAGGCCAAAGCCTGGCGGCCATTACTCGAAACCGTGCTTGAAGCTCTGGCCGATCGTCCCGGTTTGGCTCCGCCGACTTTGGTATTGTGGGGCCGGATCGCGCAGTGGCTAGAGGACTTGCCAATCGTCAGCCATTTTCCCCGTTCGGTGGCTGAGCACCCTTATAACTTGTCCTTCATTCAAAATCAGGCGATGCAAGGCTTGTTCGGCCCCATGCATTTGCTGCGCGCCCCCGAATCTGCTCCCAGATAACGCTCGGATTTAGCGCCCGCCAGAATCTTTCAATTAACGCAACGCTTCAATAAGTTCCCGCCGTCGTCAATACCTGACAATTCCAGTCGGCTTTGATATACTCGACCAAATCGTTCGGGAATCCCGGACATCCCTTCGCTGCACCGTTCGTTAATTTGGAGTAAGCCAATGCGTCTGACTACCAAAGGTCGTTTTGCAGTCACTGCGATGATTGATCTGGCCATGCGCCAGCATCATGGTCCGGTGACGCTTGCCGGCATCAGCCAGCGGCAAGAGATTTCCTTGTCTTATCTGGAACAACTGTTCGGCAAACTGCGTCGCCATGAAATCGTGGAGTCGGTGCGCGGCCCGGGTGGTGGTTACAACCTGGCGCGTCGCTCTGAAGATATTACGGTGGCTGACATCATCATCGCGGTCGATGAACCGCTGGATGCGACGCAATGCGGCGGCAAGGAAAACTGCCACGGCGAACGCGAAGCGTCGGGCGCACGTTGCATGACCCACGATTTGTGGGCGACGTTGAACGCCAAGATGGTGGATTACCTCGATTCCGTCTCGCTGAAAGATCTGGTCGAGCAGCAAAAAGAGAAGGCCGTAGAACAAAAACCCGTCGTCGTGATGCAGCGCTCGCATCAGGCAGCCTGATTTACCGGAGTAAGCAGATGAACGCACCACTGGACCAATCCCTTTTGGAAACCCTGAAGGCACCGCATTTCCCTATTTACATGGACTACTCGGCGACGACGCCAGTGGATCCGCGCGTTGCCGACAAGATGATTCCTTATTTGCGCGAGCAGTTCGGTAATCCCGCATCGCGCAGCCACATGTACGGCTGGTCCGCTGAAAAAGCAGTCGAGGAAGCGCGTGAAGAGGTGGCCAAGCTGGTCAATGCCGATCCGCGCGAAATCATCTGGACCTCCGGTGCCACCGAGGGCAATAACCTCGCCATCAAAGGCGCCGCGCATTTTTACCAAACCAAAGGCAAGCACATCATCACGGTCAAGACCGAGCACAAGGCAGTGCTCGATACCGTGCGCGAACTCGAGCGTCAGGGGTTCGAAGCGACTTATCTGCAGCCGGGTGACGATGGCCTGATCACAGTGCAGCAGCTGGCAGAGGCCATTCGGCCGGACACGATTCTCGTGTCAGTGATGTGGGTCAACAATGAGATCGGTGTGATTCAGCCTATCGACGAGATTGGCGAGCTATGCCGGAGCAAGGGCATCATTTTTCATTCCGATGCGGCACAGGCGACTGGCAAGACACCGATTGACCTGGAAAAAACCAAGGTTGATCTCGTGACCTTCACTGCTCACAAAACTTATGGTCCCAAGGGCATTGGTGCCGTCTATGTACGTCGCAAGCCACGCGTGCGCATCGAAGCGCAAATGCATGGTGGTGGTCATGAGCGTGGTCTGCGCTCCGGCACACTCGCCACGCATCAGATCGTTGGCATGGGTGAGGCTTTCCGCATCGCCCGTGAAGAGATGGCCACCGAGATCCCGCGCATACGTGCGCTGCGCGATCGTCTCGCTGCTGGCTTGGGCAAGATCGAAGAAGTGTATGTGAACGGCGACATGGCCCATCGCGTGCCGCATAACCTGAATATCAGCTTCAACTATGTCGAAGGTGAATCGCTGATCATGGCGATCAAGGATATTGCCGTCTCATCCGGTTCAGCCTGTACCTCTGCCAGCCTAGAGCCGTCCTATGTGCTGCGCGCGCTGGGTCGTAGCGATGAACTGGCGCACAGCTCGATTCGTTTCACCTTTGGACGCTTCACCACCGAAGCAGATGTGGATTTTGCGATTGATCTGCTGACCAAGAAAGTCCACAAGCTGCGCGAACTCTCGCCGCTGTGGGATATGTACAAGGAAGGGATCGACATCAATTCGATCCAGTGGGCAGCACACTAAATTTTTTTCAGGAGTTGAATCATGGCCTATTCAGACAAAGTACTCGATCACTACGAAAACCCCCGCAATGTGGGCGCGTTTGAGAAAGGCGACGAGACGATTGGTACCGGTATGGTGGGTGCGCCCGCCTGCGGCGACGTGATGAAACTGCAGATCAAGGTCGGTGCCAATGGCGTGATCGAAGACGCCAAGTTCAAGACCTATGGCTGCGGATCGGCGATTGCCTCATCTTCGCTGGTCACCGAGTGGGTGAAGGGCAAGACGCTGGACGAAGCGCTCTCGATCAAGAATACCCAGATCGCGGAAGAACTCGCGCTGCCCCCGGTGAAAATTCATTGCTCCATTCTGGCTGAAGACGCAATCAAGGCTGCGGTCGCTGATTACAAGGCGCGTCATGGCGAGGAACAAAAGGTTGCCTGAGTTGGCTACGAATCCCGCTAGTTGCGGGGTGCAGGTTTGAAGTGGGAAGAGAATTATCATGGCAATCACTCTGACTGAAAAAGCAGCAAAGCACGTATCGCGCTATATCGAAAAGCGCGGTAAAGGCATAGGCCTGCGCTTCGGTGTGCGTACCACTGGCTGCTCTGGACTCGCCTACAAGCTCGAGTATGTGGATGAGAGCGAAGTAGAAGATCAGGTGTTCGAGTCACACGGCATCAAGGTATTTGTTGATCCCAAAAGCCTGCCGTATATCGATGGTACCGAGCTCGATTTTGCGCGTGAAGGTCTGAACGAAGGGTTCAAGTTCTACAACCCGAATGTGAAAGATGAATGCGGTTGCGGTGAAAGCTTCCGCATTTGATTGGTAGTGCCGATATTCAAGGGGCCTGTTGCAGCACGACAGGCTTTTGTTTTTGAAAGCGTATGGAAAATCATTTCGACTTGTTTCAGATGCCTGCCCGATTCGCGATTGACGCCGCGCAGCTGGATGCTGCCTATCGTGAATTACAGGGGCGTGTGCATCCGGACAAGTTCGCGGCGGCCAGCGATGCTGAAAAGCGTGTCGCCATGCAATGGGCAACGCGTGCCAATGAGGCGTACAAGACCCTGAAAAATCCGCTACGTCGTGCGGCCTACCTTTGCGAGTTGCACGGGGTCGATCTGGGTGTCGAATCGAATACCACCATGCCACCGGCATTTCTGATGCAGCAAATGGAATGGCGTGAATCACTGGACGAGGCTCGCAGTGAACGCGACACCATCCGACTGCAAACACTCGAGCAGGCGCTGAATGAGGCGCGCCGTCAGGCAATTGCGCGCATTGCCGAATTGCTCGAACAATCAAAATTCAGCGAAGCCGGCGAGCAGGTGCGAGAACTGATGTTCGTTGAAAAATTCGGCGACGAAGTCGCCAGTACCTTTGAAGCGCTGGAAGTCTGATTCTTCGCTAACTGATTTCTGAATTTATCCCACCATGGCACTCCTGCAAATCGCCGAACCCGGCATGTCGACCGCACCGCACCAGCACAGGCTTGCAGTTGGTATTGACCTTGGTACCACCAATTCTCTGGTGGCGACGGTTCGCCATGGCATACCCGAGGTACTTGACGACGAAAATGGTCGCGCGCTGCTGCCTTCCATCGTGCGCTACCTGCCGGCGGGACACGCCAACATTGGTTACAGCGCACAGGCGATGCAAACGGTCGATCCCAGAAATACGGTGGTGTCCGTCAAGCGCTTCATGGGCCGTGGATTGAAAGATATCGCGCATGCGGAAAACATGCCCTACGACTTCGTCGACGCGCCGGGCATGGTCCAGATCCGAACCGCTGCCGGCACCAAAAGTCCAGTCGAAATCTCGGCAGAGATACTCGCCACCCTGCGTCAGCGCGCCGAAGATGCACTGGGCGATGAACTCGTGGGTGCCGTGATTACCGTGCCTGCGTATTTTGATGATGCACAGCGCCAGGCGACCAAAGATGCAGCAAAACTCGCTGGTTTGAATGTATTGCGTCTGCTGAATGAACCGACTGCGGCTGCGATTGCTTATGGACTCGATAACGGCTCACAGGGGATTTATGCCGTGTACGATCTGGGCGGTGGGACATTCGACATTTCCATTCTCAAGCTGTCCAAGGGCGTATTCGAGGTACTGGCGACCGGCGGTGATTCAGCACTGGGTGGTGATGACTTTGACCATCGACTGTTTTGCTGGATCATCGAGCAGGCGCACCTGGCGCCGTTGTCGGACGAAGATACTCGATTGTTGATGGTGAAGGCGCGCGAGGCCAAGGAAATTCTCTCGTCGCATGCCGACACCCATATCGATGCTGTCCTGAAATCGGGTGAGGAAGTTCATCTGACAATTACCGCGACAGAATTTGCTTCACTGACTCAAACTTTGGTGGCCAAGACGCTCAACCCTTGTCGCAAGGCGGTGCGTGATGCCGGATTGACTGTCGATGAGATTGATGGCGTGGTACTGGTCGGCGGTGCTACGCGCATGCCGCACATACGCAAGGCGGTGGCGGATTATTTTCAGACGCTGCCCCTGGCCAATATCGATCCTGACAAGGTGGTCGCACTGGGCGCGGCAGTGCAAGCCAATCTGTTGGCAGGCAATCGTGCTGCCGGCGACGACTGGTTGTTGCTGGATGTGATTCCTCTGTCGCTGGGTATTGAAACCATGGGTGGTCTGGCTGAAAAAGTCATTCCCCGCAACTCGACGATTCCGTGTGCACGCGCGCAAGAATTCACGACCTTCAAGGATGGACAGACTGCGATGTCGGTACATGTAGTGCAAGGCGAGCGTGAGTTGGTATCGGATTGCCGGTCGCTCGCTCGGTTTGAACTGCGCGGCATTCCACCGATGGCGGCGGGCGCTGCAAGGATACGCGTAACGTATCAAGTAGATGCCGACGGATTATTGTCCGTCGCGGCACGCGAGTTGCATTCGGGGGTTGAGGCTTCGATTGTCGTGAAACCTTCGTACGGTCTGGGTGATGACGAGATCGCTCGCATGTTGCAAGACTCGTTTGCTTCGGCAGAAGGCGACATGAAACTTCGTGCCTTGCGCGAAGAGCAGGTTGAGGCTGAGCGCATTTTGCTGGCAACGGAGTCGGCACTGGCGCAAGATGCTGATTTGCTCAGCGACGCGGAGCGTGCCGAGATCGATGCGGCCATGGCAGATCTCAGAGAGAGTGCGAAGGGTAACGACCATCAAGCGATCAAGGTTGCGGTCGACGCACTGGCAAAGACCACCGAAGACTTTGCAGCGAGACGCATGGACCGCAATGTGCGCGCTGCCCTGACCGGCAAAAAGCTGGACGAAATCGTCTGAAGTATCTGCGGTTTGTTATTGATCCCCGACCGAGTTAAAACCTCAGCTCGGGTAAAAATTTTTAATTCAGGAAATTCAACGTGCCACAGATCGTCGTTTTACCTCATGAAATCCTGTGCCCCGAAGGTGCCGTATTCGACGTACCCACCGGCACATCGGTGTGCGATGCCTTGTTGGAACAAGACATTGAAATCGAACATGCCTGCGAGAAATCCTGCGCTTGTACCACCTGTCACGTCGTGGTGAGGGAAGGCTTCTCTTCCCTCAATGAAGCCGAGGAAAGAGAAGAAGATTTGCTGGATATGGCCTGGGGGCTGGAAGCAAATTCGCGACTCTCATGCCAGGCGGTCGTAGGCACCGAAGATCTGGTCATTGAGATCCCGAAATACACAATCAATCACGCCCGCGAGAATCACTGATGAAATGGACTGA
>JBDKLM010000063.1:0-15782 GCA_039806005.1 Pseudomonadota bacterium | reverse complement strand
ACAGGCTTATTATCAAAAGCTGCCCCATCAGTATCTCCGTCCATCAGGCTATTCAAATTGGACTGATTAGTCTGGTCGAGATTCTGCAACCGGCCACCCTGTTGCGTCTCTTGCTGCTGTTGTTGATAAGAATTCTGCGAATTATTCGGTGATGTCGCTTGCATGCTCAGTGAGCTCCATAAAGGCGATTGCATTTTCCCCACACACGATACCTGCCGGCAGCGATGGGATATCCGCCGACTTTGTAACGTTTCTCGGCTGATAGTTCTTTGATTTTTGGGATAAATATTGAATATCTGTAATTCAAGGCCCTGCGCTTCAGATTTTTACCGCGCAAGAAAAAATTAAACTTGAAGGTGTCGGTCTGTGTTTATGAGAAATCTCTGCTGCTTTTTTTAAATTCAGACAATAACTCTGAAAGATCGACTAGCCGTTTAGCGATCAAATGGTGCACATTATTTTCTTTCTGCCATATTCCATAAACACCCAACAATCCAGCACTCAATAGCTCTTTTCGCTGTTGTCTGACCAAACTTGGCCAAACGATTACGTTGACAACCCCCGTTTCATCTTCCAGCGTTACAAACACAGTTCCTTTGGCAGTTGCCGGTCGCTGACGCAATGTGACGATGCCACAGGCACGCGCAAACTGACCCTGCGCAAACGTATCGAGAGTGGATGCTGGCAGAAATCGTTGCGCTGATAGCCGCTGACGCAAGAAAGACAATGGATGCTGACCCAAGCTCAGGCTCAGCGTTCGGTAGTCGTTGATAACTTCCTGAATCTCTGTTGGCTCAGGCAATGTGATGCTATCGATAGCTGGCGGCGCCGCTTTCAACAAGGCCTTGTATGGGGTGGCGGTAGAGGCATGCCACAGCGCTTCATGGCGATGCCCTGCCAGGCTGCGCAGCGCGTTGGCTGCAGCCAGCGCTTGTATGTCGGTCGACGACAGATTCGCCCTCAATGCAAGATCGGGCAGATCATGAAATTGTCGGATGGCGCGCGCCTCTTCGATACGCCAGCCGGCTTCCTGCGAAAGTCCGCGGACCAGATTTAATCCGAGCCGGACGGCTGGTTGTGCTGCCGAATTGATTTCAAGCGTTGCTTCCCATTGGCTGGTGACGATATCAACTGCGCGCACGTCAACGCCGTGTCGCTTCGCATCCTGAACGAGTTGCGAAGGTGTATAAAAGCCCATGGGCTGACTGTTGAGCAGGGCTGCCAGAAAAGCTGCCGGGTGATGACACTTCAGCCAGGCGCTGGCGTAGGCGAGCAATGCAAAGCTTGCTGCGTGACTTTCAGGAAAACCATACTCTGCAAAACCCTGTATCTGACCATAAATGGATGCGGCAAATTCGGCGGTATAGCCGCGCGCCAACATGCCTTGTATCAAACGGTCATGAAATTTTTCCAATCCGCCTTTGCGCTTCCATGCCGCCATCGCACGGCGCAGCTGATCGGCCTCCCCTGCAGAAAAACCTGCAGCAAGCATGGCGATCTGCATCACCTGCTCCTGAAAAATAGGTACGCCCAAGGTACGCGAGAGCGCTACTTCCATGTCGGCACTCGGATACGTGATCGCCTCAAGGCCTTGCCGACGCCGCAGGTAGGGATGAATCATGCCGCCTTGTATTGGGCCAGGCCGTATGATGGCCACCTCAATCACCAGGTCATAAAAAGTGCGCGGCTACAGACGAGGCAACATGCTCATTTGTGCGCGACTCTCGATCTGGAATACACCCACCGTATCTGCTTTGCTTATCATCGCGTAAGTCGCAGCATCTTCGGCAGGAATATCCTGCAATTCGAAAGGCTCACCCAACTGTGCCGAGATCAACTCAAAGCTGCGCCGTAGAGCAGACAGCATGCCCAGTGCGAGGATATCGATTTTCAGCAGGCCCAGCGCATCGAGATCATCCTTGTCCCATTGCACGACACTGCGGCCTGCCATCGTGGCTTTTTCGATAGGGACCAGCCGGGAGAGCTTGTCGCGTGCAATGACAAATCCCCCCGGGTGTTGCGATAAATGTCGAGGAAATCCCATCAGATCGCCGGCAATTTTCTGCCATGATCGTGCGATGGATGAGGCAGGATCCATACCGCATTCAGTAAAAATATCCTCCAATCCGGTTTCACTCTCCCATCGGCGATAGGATTGCGCCAGCCGATCGACGATAGACAAATCCACGCCCAAGGCCTTGCCTGCATCGCGCAATGCACTCCGTCCTCGGTAGCTGATGACAACGCCGGTCAGTGCGGCTCGATGGCGACCGTATTTTTCATAAATGTACTGAATGACTTCTTCTCGGCGCTGATGCTCGAAATCGACATCAATATCAGGCGGCTCATTGCGTTCTTTTGAGATGAAGCGTTCAAACAATAGGCTGCTGCGGGCAGGATCAACTTCGGTAATGCCGAGGCAATAGCAGACAGCCGAGTTGGCCGCTGAACCACGACCTTGACACAGAATATGCCGATGTCGGGCAAAACTGACGATGTCATACACCGTCAGGAAATAAGGCTCATAAGCCAGTTCCGCGATCAGTGTGAGTTCGTGCTCGATCTGCTGCTGGACATTGGCCGGTATACCTGATGGAAAGCGACGGTGTGCACCAGCCCAGGTTTGTTCGCGCAGATAGCTTGTGGGTGTATGGTCCCGCGGGACAAGCTCGTCGGGATATTCATAGCGCAGCATATCAAGAGAAAACTGACACCGCGCTGCAAGCTGCGTGGTCGCATGCAATGTCTCGTGCGGATAAATATTGGCCAGCCGCAGGCGCGAACGAAAATGCTGTTCCGCATTCGGAAACAGCGCATGGCCGCATTGCGCTACCGATTGCCCTAGTCGGATAGCCGCAAGTACGTCTTGCAAGGGCTTGCGCGAACGTATATGCATGCAGACATCACCGGTGGCGACAACACCCATTGAATGGAGGGCCGATGTTTGCATCACGACTCGCTTGTGCTGTTCATCCTGCCCTCGATAGAGCAAGCTGAGAGCGAGGTAAGCACGCGCGCCGAAAGCAGCTTTCAGCCATGTAGCCTGTCGATTCAGTTTGGCCAGACTGATGCCATAGTCGGGTGCCAGCAGTAAAAGACAATCGGGCAAAGTGCGCAGATGACGATATGGATCCTCAGGGTGAGTGAAGTCAGCCGCCCTGAGACGATAATCTCCCTTCTCTGCCCGGCTTCGTGCCAGTGTGATCAGTTCGCACAGATTACCGTAGCCTTCACGATTCATCACCAGTGCAATCAGGGTCAGGCAATCGCCTTCTTCCGTATGAACGCGAAACTGGCTACCGATAATTAATGACAGCGCGTGACGTCTTGCCTCGACATGTGCGCGCACAACACCAGCCAGCGAGCACTCATCCGTGATGGCCAGTGCGCTATATCCCAGCGCTGCTGCCCGTGCAACCAGCTGTTCGGGATGCGAAGCGCCGCGCAAGAAACTGAAGTTGGATGCACACTGAAGTTCGGCATAGGCCGGTAGGGAAGATGCGGTGGGTACCATGGCTCATGCAAACAGGCCGTGCAAAAACCACCGCGCTTGGTCGACATCGCGCTCGCGGTAAATCCAGTAGTACGCGCCCTCCTCGCCCTGCGCAACAAAGTAATCCCGCATTGCGAGATCGCCATCCCACCAGCCTGCTTCAATACGTTCCGGCCCGCTGAGCAAATGCAGTGCCGAACCATAAAAAGGTCGATGTCCATGCAATGTCAGCGCCAGTGGCTGCTCCAGCAACCAAAAGGGACGTTCAGCAAAACGCGCGCCTGTATCTGCCTGTATTTTTTGTTGCGCCTCACTGCTTATTTGCCATTGGTTGGCGAATTCGGGACGATGATCTGATACCGGCGCAGGCAGGCGTATCGCCTCAGGCCCAAGCCGTGCCATCAGCAGCTCGAGCAACCGGCGGTAATCTGCCGGTGTGCCACCAGGCTCAGGAAATAGCTGCGCTGTCGGCGGCGCGAAGGGAGCAAGCTGCCTGGCTTTCAGCCGCAAGACCGTCACAGGTGCCTTGAGCACCAGATGATTCAGTCTTTCTTTCATCAGACGCAGCAAGTGTGCTTCCTGCCATGCAGGTTCTGCGAGCGTAATCTCGATATCAGTTGAGGCAAGTCGATAGCGTCTGCGCTCATATTCCAGCGTCAGCACCAGCGCAGACACGGCGCGTTGTCGCGCAACCAGCCAGCCTGTCATTTGCACCACCAGGCGCTGGGCAGCCAACAGCAGCTGTTCAGTTTGTTCTGTCGGATAAGCAAATTCGAGAATGGCGGCAAAGGTTTCTGGCGCCTGTATCCATTCGAATAATTCGGGTGCTTCGCCATACGCACGATCAAGTTGATCCTGCAAGGCAGGATCGGTACGACGCTTCAAGCCAGCGCGCGGCAAACGACGCAATTCAGCGAGCGTATTGCAGCCTATGCCCATCAGCCAGGACTCATATCGCTCTGCGGTGGAAAGCAATGCAACCGGCAAAGTATCCAGACGGCGGCGCATGCGCTCGAGGCGAATGACGCGCCTCACACGCCCCTCCTGATGCGCGAATAGCCAGGCCGCTTGCGCGGCAGGCGCCATGCCCAGCTGCAGTGAAAAACCCAGTGCTTGGACGCTGCCGCGCACGCGATGGCATAAGTGTCGTCGACCACCAAATGCCGAAAGACTGACGCTGACATCCATCAGCAAGGTGTCTGCATCGGCAAGGGCCACTTCAGGCGTGTATTGCAGCAGCGCCAGAGCGACTGCATCGCGTGCGATCTTCTCTCGCATCACATCGCGCGCTTGCACTACGAGCTCGGGCGCCAATACCTGTGCGCTGGCCGCGCGCATGCCGACACGAACCCCGTGCCGCGCTGCAAGTCGCGAAACTGCCACGACTTGCGCCTGATCGACAATAGCAACAGGCAGTGGCTCAGACCAGCGCGGCCGCAGCGATTGAAGAGGCAGGAGTGGCAGATAAACGGCGATCCAGCAACGCATGATGGGATTCATCGGTGAAAAATGGTGTACCGCCACGCAGCAAAGACCAGGGCAATAGCAAGGGTGTGGCGCAAGGTGGACCGCGCCGCTTGAGAACGTCGATTTGCAAACCCTGCCCCTTTGCTTGCAACGCGAGACGCAACGAGACCGGCGAAGGCATGTCCGCCATCGATAAAGGGCGCAGCAACCAGCACACTATGTCGGATGCCTGAGCAGCGAGTTGCAGACGACGTATGGCTTCATTGCGCAAAGCACCTTGCCACAGCAATAGCGCGCCACAGCTACCGTTACGCAATATTTGTTCGGCACTCCACAGAAGATCGGCGTGACGTTGAGTTCGTATCCATAACAAACGTTCAGGTGCCAGGCCCCAATCCATCCAGGTCGCCACCTGTGGCGCATGGGGTGGTTGAAGCAAAGCAATGCGGCCAGCCACGCGCTGCAGTGCTGGCTGCAGCAAACGCATTTCGCCAATGCCGGTTTGCCGAATCAGCAGTTCAGTCAATCCACGGTGCGGCCAGCCCTGATTCGGCAATTCTTTGTCGAGTGCCGGCCAGCCGCTGGGCGTCACTGACACGCCGCCCATTGCCATCTGCCCAACACGCCAGACACTGCTGGCAATGCCTGCTGGCAGGGACAGCGAAGACGGCTCACCCACAGAAGTGGTTAGCGATATTGCGCTCATATTGCTTTTATGGAAATTAACTAAACTGAAGTTCGATGAACGTTTTACACTGTACAAATATACAGTATAAATTGCAGATGGGAAGTGTAAAAACGCTGAATTTTTCAGCGCCCAGCACAAAAAAAAGCCGGATCAAAAGTCCGGCTTGAGGGAGGAGCGTACGACTAGAACCTGCATAGGTTCCTGTTCTGTCTGGCAAACAAACGCCTTCAGGCATGCATCTGAAAACTATCCCCCCCCAATCCTGGCAGTGGTGCTGCAGTGGGTGCTGCCTGGTTGACGAAGCCATGCCAGTAACGAGCGATCTTGAGGAAGTTTTTCAGAGTGAGCTGCAAGTCGTTGAGGAACAAGCCTTCCAGGCAAAGCTCTGTGCTGATAATGAGCGCACCCTGAGGACCGGCGAGTCCGATCTTTATGCCGCCAGTATCGCGCCACATCAGGTTGTAGCACAGCAGTGCTTCATAAACCGCATGCTGATTGGTTTCGTTGGCATTCCCAAGTTCTGTAGAAAACACCATGCGCGCAGGGTCTTCAGCGGCTTCGATAATTACAATCGTCTCATCGGAAAACTGTATGGCCCAGCTAGGCTCTTCAGTCTGCACGATGGCATCAACGTCCTGCATATTGGGGCCAAGCTCCTGAATCAACTGCTGGATTTGTTCGATGGTGGTAGCCATGGATGTCCTTGCATAAAAATAAAGATCAGTTGAGTAACTCAATCCAACGATGCTAGCGGCGTTGTGCGAGGGCGTATTAATCGATACCGACATAGTCCGGATAACGGGATGTAACAAATACCTGAGCTTGTGTTTGCAGTTGCTGTATTTTTGTCAGTGATCCAACCAGGCGTTCGGCTTTGGAAGCATCGCCATAATTGATTTTCAAACTGCCTGTCCCGGCAGCGGATTGAGTTTCTTTGGACTCAGAAAAGCTCGTTGCCGCAGCAGATGCTGCATTGCCCATGCCGCTAATCATATTAGGTCCCCTTATTGATATCCCTGTGAATGAATTTGATTTGCTTGCTCAAGCACCCAGGTGCAGCATATCCATCGGACCGGGCAAATTGGCTACTGGCTGGTCGTTTTCACCGGTCACATACACACTCCATACTTGTGCGATGCTGACAAAATTGGACAAAACTGTCTGCAGCTCATTGAGCGACAGGTGAGATACGAAAAGTTCATACAGCAAGACGAGTTCACCTCCGGGACCCGAAAGTGCCATCTTGACCCCACCGGTATCTTTCCAGAGCAAGTTATAACAAAGCAAGGTCTCATAAACCGACAATTGCATGGACTCCGAGGGGATACCCAGCAAGGAAGTGAGCACGACACGTTCCGGCTTTTCAGCCCATTCCAGCGTGATAATGGATTGGTCATCAAACTGGATAGCCCAGTTTTTTTCTTCATTTTGAATGACCGCCTCTATCTCGGGCATGCTAGGCCCGATTTCCTCCATCATGATCTGCATGCGCTCCAAATGACTGGCCATGCCTGCTCCTCTCGAAAAATAGGGTCACGGACAAGATTTTTTGGATATGTGAAATACAGCAACAAATAGTTCCCATAATTTTGGAATTCACCAAAAAATGATGCATACAAGAGCCAAAATTTTTGAAATATACAAGGAGGTTCTGAGTAAGCCTCTGTAGCGCCAAATCTCTACTTTGTAAAAAAACGCCAGTCGGCATAGGCCGGACTGGCGTTTTTTTGGAAAAATTTAACGAGAGAAACTCAGTGAAGCTTTACGCGTGGCATGGTTCTTTGTCTCAGCCATTGAGCAACGATATCAAGCACCGTGCGGAGTAGCCCATGCAAAGCCATCTGATGCTGACGGTACAGTGATAAATACAGCAGCCGAGCAAGGAAACCCTGGATTTTGACTGATCGTCCAACCAACCGGCCCATGAGATTGCCAACCGTATCAAAATTCCCTAAAGAAATAAGGGAACCGTGGTCACGGTAAGTGAAGATCGGCAGATTCTTGCCCGCCAGACGGCGGTGCATGCTTTTAACCAATAAAGACGCTTGCTGGTGTGCTGCCTGCGCACGCGGCGGCACGGATTTCCCCGTGGCTGGCCAAGGGCAGCTGGCACAGTCGCCCAGCGCAAAGATGTCCGGATCAGTAATGGATTGCAAGGTGGGGGACACAATCACCTGCCCCAGAGCATTGGTAGGCAAACCCACGCGCCCCAGCACAGCGGGCACTTTGATGCCACCTGCCCAGACCGTCAGATCACTGGGCAGCGCGTGACCACTGGCAGTAAGTACGGCATTGTTGCGCAGCTCAACCACTTTATCCCCTGTGAGGACCCGAATATCGAGAGCCTGCAGCAAGCGCGTGGTTTCCGTGGCAATCCGCTCGGGCAAAGGCGGCAGAATTCGAGGACCTGCTTCGACCAGAGTGATCTGGACGTCGCGGCGTGGATCAAGCTGGTGAAGTCCGTAAGCAGCCAGCACTTGCGCCGTGTTGCGAAGCTCGGCGGCGAGTTCGACACCGGTTGCGCCACCGCCAATAATGACCAGATTCACTTTGCTGGCTGAGACATCTTCCGATTCGGCAAGCCGGGTCTGTGTGCGCATGCAGGCGGCGAGAATACGTTTTCGAACATGCTCCGCCTGACTCACGGTATCGATGGCCATCGCATATTCGGCAGCACCCGGAACACCGAAAAAATTGGTCACACTGCCAATCGCCAGAATCAGGGTGTCATAGGGGATATGCCGCTCCGGCAGGATGGGATGAAGGTCATCATCCAGAACAGGACCGACGACGAGCTGCCGGTTGGTACGATCCAGATCAAGCATCTCTCCCTGCTGAAACTCGAAATGATGCCAGCGTGCCTGAGCAATGTACTCGAGCTGGTGTGTATGGGGATCCATGCTCCCTGCTGCCACCTCATGCAGCAAAGGCTTCCACAGGTGAGTGGCCGCACTGTCGACCAAAACAATCTGGGCGTGGCCTTGCCTGCCGAGCTGGTCGCCCAGGCGCGTGACCAGTTCAAGGCCGCCGGCGCCACCACCCACGACAACGATGCGATGCGGCTGGGTGCGAGGCAATGATGAGCGTGCTGATGCGGGATGGGTCTTAGTTTCCATGAATAGTCCGGTGAAACAGTGCATGGCAGCGTCCATGCGAAGGTGATTTTTATAAAACGGAGATTTATTCAGCGTCTCCCAAATATTTTACCTTCAAGAAAAAATCTTTTGCGCCTGTCGTGTTCTTTGACATGACTGGCGAACCCTTGCGGGGCTTGTATTGTCCATTTGTCAGGCGCTGCCTAATGAAACAGGGAGAACAGGCATGACAGGTCTGGACAAAGAATTGAGTGTGGATGACCGTGAAAATTTCATGCACAGCCTGCTCGCTTTCACAAAGGAGCACAAGGCAGCCCATTGGCTGGGAACCCTGGATGAATTTCTGGACAAAGTACTACCAGAAAATCCTCAAGGTATTGTGCGGACGTCGCATCAGTATCTTTGGGACATGATCCACTGGACCCGGAGCGAGCAGCACGATGGTCAGTTGCCAACCGGATTGTTCGCCGATGAACTTTTCGGGATGGATGAGTCCATCGCGCGTGTTGCCGACTATTTCAAGGCAGCTGCGGCAGGTTCAGAAGTTGGTCGACGTCTGCTCCTGCTACTGGGACCGCCCTCGGGAGGCAAGTCCACACTCGTCATTTTGCTCAAGCGTGGCTTGGAAGAATACAGCTACACCGATGCCGGTGCGTTATACGGCATTCAAGGTTGCCCGGTCCATGAATCACCCCTGCATTTGATACCGCACACCTTGCGTCCGAATTTTCGCGCAACCTATGGCGTAGAAATTAGTGGCGAGATGTGTCCTCATTGCCGGATGTGTCTGGATCAGCAGTTTCAGGGAAATTTTCTGAAAATGCCCGTGGAGCGAATTTTCATTTCGGAAGCCGGCCGCAGCGGCATTGGTACGTATGCACCGCACGACCCAACCACGGCCGATCTGGCTGATCTGGTCGGATCAGTAGACTTGTCAAAAGTCGCAGAATTCGGCGATGAAGGTGACCCGCGCGCGTGGTCGTGGTCAGGTGCAGTGTATGCAGCGAGTCGCGGCATGTTGGAAATGATTGAAATTCTGAAGGTCAAACGCGAATTCTTGTACCTGCTTCTGACACTCACACAAGAGAAAAATGTCAAGGTGTCACGCTTTCCGTTGATCTATCTGGACGAAACCATCATCGCCCACACAAATCTGGCGGAATTTCGCAAGTTTCTTCAAGAGAGCGAAAATGAAGCCTTGCTGGACCGCATGGTCATAGTTCAAGTCCCGTATGCACTGAATTACAACGACGAGGCAAGAATTTATAAAAAGCTGATTTCAGCAGCTGCGCCTGCTTTTCGCTCTGTGCATCTGGATCCCCACGTACTGCATGCAGCAGCCGTGTTTGCGATCCTGACACGCTTGCATGAATCGGAAGAAAAAGAGCAAGAATTGGCGAAAAAAGTCCGCATCTATGCCAGGGAAGATGTCGAAGGCGTCAATCGTAATGAAGCTGAGCGGGTACGCCAAAAGACCTCTGAAGAAGGATTAAGTGGTATTTCACCTCGGTTCATCATTAATGCGCTATCTAATGCCATCATACAGGCCGACACCCATAGCCTCACGACGATGGACGTATTACTGGCTCTGAAAGATGCCATCGACAATGATGCGCGCATTGATCCGAAAAAGAAGCGCAAATGGATCGATTATCTAGTATTGGCAAGAAAATATTTCTATAACCGTTGGGTCAAGGAAGATGTGCACAAGGCACTGTTTGTGTCATTCGAACAGGAAGCACAAGACCTGCTGGAAAAATATCTGGATGAAGTTGAAGCAACACTGGACAATCGTCCCATACACGATCCGATTACCAGCGAAGAACGCAAGCCGGATGAGCGCTTTCTTCGTTCGGTGGAAGAAAAAATTCAGATTTCAGATTCAGGTAAACAATCCTTTCGTCAGGAAGTCGTTCGTAAGGCAATGGGCGCCTACAAGCGAGGAGAAAAATTCCGTCTTGAAAGTCATGCGCAATTACATAGCGCCGTGCAGCAGTATTTGTTTGAACAGAGGCGCGACGTACTTCGCCTAGTCAGCTCCACCAACCGACCTGATGAAGAAGTTCGGGAGAAGATATCTATCGTCGAAAAACGCCTCATTGATGAGTATGGATACGATCATCATAGCGCTCGCGAGGCCTTGAATTACGTCACTACCCTGCTGGCGCAAGAATGAAAATTAATCTTAAAATAACTTTAGGTCATAATTTTTTTGTTCATTGGCTTGATATTCCGACCCACGATATTCGCATTGCCATCCACCCTTTCAATTCGAACTTTCAAATAAGGAAAAGCTAAGGTATGGCAATTCACAGCACAATATCGACGGGCTCTTCCTGGTATGCACTGTTTTCAAGAGGCGCGCGAGATTGGCTGCGTCATAATGAAAAAATTCGGCAGAGCATAAAAAAACATCTCCCCGAGCTCATTGCGAATTCTGATTTGATGACATCACCGGATGAAAGGACTGTGCACTTACCTGTACACGCTATGGAGCATGCAAGATTTCGTCTGGCGGATCCCACCAATGAAATCCTACGCAAGGTCGGTCAGGGACATGTCAATCCGGGCGACGTTCTTCGATCTGCTCCGGAAAAATCAATGCGTGGAGATGAAACAGGCGGTGCCAATGGCGAAGGCGAAGTTCGCTTGATGCTGGAATTGAAGATGGATGATGTCGTCGATTGGCTTTGGGAGGAGCTGAATCTTCCGGACCTCAAGCTCAAACAAAAAACAGCAATTTTGGACGAAGCCTGGCTAAAGGAAGGCTGGGACAAGCACGGCGCTCGAGCGCGCCTCGATCGCCGCCGTACCGTCAAGGAAGCGGTCAAGCGACGTGCGATACAGCGTGATCCCCTACCCTTTTCCTCTGAAGATCTGAGATTTCGTCAACTGATCCATCGCCGTCGTCCAGCAACACAGGCCGTCGTCTTATTTTTACTGGATGTATCTGCCAGCATGACTGATGCAGAGCGCAAGCTTGCAAAAACTTTTTTCTTTTTCGCGTTGCAAGGTATTCGCCGCAGATATGGACGTATCGATACGCGCTTTATTGCCCATACCACGCAGGCGTGGGAATTTTCGGAAATGGATTTTTTTCAGGTGACCGGTACGGGTGGTACTGGTGCGTCCTCAGGTTTCAATTTTGCGCTTCGTATGATTGACGAAGATTATGCCTTTTCGCAATTTAATGTGTATCTGTTTTATGCATCTGATGGCGAGAATTTTACGGAGGATAGATCCGCAGCTACCGACAGTCTCAAAAAGCTGAGTTCTCTGCTCAATTATGTCGGCTATGTAGAGACCGTTCCTGGGGCAGCGCGCATAAACGAGACGGAAATGAAAATGATCTGCAATCAAATTGAGAAGACTGGGACGCCTTTGGGGAGTTATGTATTAAATAAATCCGACGACGTCTGGAAAGCTATACGGCATTTTTTCGCATCGGATAAACAGCAAAATGAGTGGCTCTGATGAGGTATACACATGGGCCGCTGGAAAATTATGCGAATCAAATTGAGCAACTAGCCACGCAGCTCGGGCTGGACTATTACCCGATTGATTTTGAAATCGTGCCGAACAACTTCATGACCGAGATATCGGTATATGGGCTTCCGGTCCGAATGCAGCATTGGTCGTTCGGAATCCGCTACATTCATCAATTGATTCGGCAGGGCATGGGGCATTCCCGCATTTTCGAGGTCATGTTCCCAGGTGATCCTTGTCATGCCTATCTGGTGAATGACAATTCAGTCGCTGAGAATACGCTGGTTCTTGCCCACGTCATTGGGCATGCGGATTTTGCAAAAAATAACCATCTATTTGCACGATTCATGCACATGGCTGGTGGGCATATTCTTGAAAAAGCAGCCGACCGCGCTCACGCGATTGAGCACGCCTTGTCGCAGTACGGGCAGGAGCGCGTTGAGGCAATACTGGATACCGCGCTCGCACTCGAGCCACATATTGATGTTAATCAGCCCATACACCGGCCCACGTATCCCATCAGTGAGTTATCCGGCGCTACTGCAAGGTCTGCCGGCAGTTTTACCGAACGATTTCATCGCTTGCCGGGAGAGGCCGCTACTGTCCATATGACTCAAGCCCTGCAGGGAACATCTTCCATTCCACCCAGCCGGGAATATGACTTATTGTGGTTTATTGCGAATTACGCACCAGAGCTCGATGGCTGGGAGCGGGATATTTTTCTTGCGGTGCGCGAAGAATCATTTTATTTCTATCCCGTTTTTACCTGCCAGATTATGAATGAGGGATGGGCTTCTTACTGGCATGCCCGACTACTCAGAGAGGCTGATTTTCTTCCTGCAGATCTCTATCTCTCTGCTATCAAGGCTCATTCCGACGTGGTGCGGCCTTACGCTGCTGATAATCAATTATCCCTGGCAATTAATCCTTATCATTTGGGCTTTTCAATTTGGGAAGATCTGATTGAAAGTCGTGGTATCGATGTCGCACGTGAGATTTGCAGGGAAGAAGACGACTTTGGGTTTATTCGGAACTATCTGAGTGCTGAGCTTGCTGAAAAACTGGAGCTTTTCACTTATGAGGCTGATCACGAGGGCAGTATCCGAGTTAGCGAACGTAATATTCACGTGCTTCGCGAAGCAATACTTGCACCAAAATTTAATTACGGAGCACCGCGTGTTTCGGTCAGTCAGCTACATCGAGATGGTAGTTTGGAACTGGTTCATGACCACCAGGGCGATGGTCGAGGGCTTGACATCGCTCGGGCTGAGCGCGTTGTTGATTACATTAGCCAGATATGGCGCCGTCCTGTCAACCTGCAGACTGTTGGAGCCAGTGGAAATCTTCATACCATTGTCGGCAAGCAGGTTAAAAAATGAGTTCCAGAAAGATTAGTAATCAATATTAATAATTAAATTAGAAGCATAGATGCCTTTGCCGATATTTTGTTTCGCAAGCATGCGGCCATACAGACGTATAGTGAAAATCTTTGAATTCGGCACAGATTCAATCACAGGTATGACCATGTTATTTGTCAATGGTATGGTCCTAGACGAATCCTGAAAAAGCACAAAGTAAGCTTTGTCTTGGCCCGAAGTATTCTGCAAAATACGATGACCGCCTTGTTCATCTTTATCCAAAATATTGATCTTGACATCCAGCTTTTGACCTTGAAACGCTGGCGCACAATAAATATCAATTGTCGTGTCCATATCAAGGTCTTGAGAAAACTCAGGACTGTAATTACCAAAGATAATTTGCGCGGAATTCAGCGGATGACATGATTCTGCAGCGCCCGTACCGACCGCCCCGACAACGAGGAAAGTAAAAAAAAGGCGGCGAATTGCAACTTTGTATAAGTCAATACAACGCTTATTTAGCTTGGACCCAAAGAGGCGAGGCAGGTAAAAAGGTCTCATTGCTCAATATCCTGGCAAATGAAATCACCCAAGTGAGGGATCACGATCGCTTCTATAGCTGAAAAAGATACTTCTGCCCTGCAGTGACCATTTCGCCAACTGACGTCCAGATGATTTTCTTTTTCCAGTCCGGCGACAAAAGTGAGTCCTTCGCGACCGACCGCAAAGCTGGTATCGCTCTGATTCATGGTGATAAGGGCCCCAGCCGGGACGGGTTGACCGTTCGGCTGGATTAACGTGAGGGTAGCGGAAGTCTGTTGACGTACCGGAAAATCGATGACCACACCGCTACGCCAAGCCGGTACAGGCTGAACGGTGAGCGAATCGATCGTGGTGGCAATCGGTAGATCGAGTTGATCAACAGAGACATGATTGCGTACATAAGGATAGAGTTTGGGCAAAAAAGCATAACCGTCGCGGTTGGTCCGTGTCGCCAGTTGATTATCAACGTACACGCGGACATTGCTTAAGCCCGGCATTTTGATCAACCCATAGCCACTGCCTATTCTTGGCGATAGAAACCATTGGCCATCGAGGTGTGCAACGGCGCCCGAAATACCCGCTCGGACCGAATTCTGCTCATCCAGGCTCGCTGCTTCAAGTCTGGCTTGTCCATAGCGGTTTTGTGCAAAGATGGCGGCTTGCTGAGATGCGTTAACGGCTGCCTGCAGGCGGTAGCCAAGACCTTCCCCTGGTGGCAAGCTCTTGTTTGCCTGAAAAATCGTCTGCTGCTGATTCGAACCTCGCAAATGCATCACGCTGCCACTCACTTCACGCTCCAAAGGAAGTACCCATAAAAAATAGAGACTGTTTTGGGTCGTTTCTCCTCGGGATTGCATGGCAGAAACTACAAAAGTACCCCACGGATGGCGCGGTGTGCTGAAGCTGGCACTATATATATCGGCAGGCTGATGACGGTCTGTTTGCTGACTGAGATAGGACAAGCTGAAGCTGCCCAATCCTTCGACTCGATAACCCCAAAACAGGGTATCCAGCCGGCGAATGATTTGAGCGGTATCAACACCGACTTGCCGAAAATCTTCCGAAGCCAATTGCGTACGCAATGCAAAGCTGTGATTGCCACTTCGCCGCTCAAGCCCAAGCAGGCCTTGAAAACCATTGCCAGCATCGCTATGGCTATAAGCCAGCGCCAAGGTGGCAGTGCCAATACCTGTGAATGCACGGTTGGCACCACCACTCAACAGTATCAGTCCGCCTTGCTGTAGCTGGGCATTTCCCTCAACTGTCAGCTCAGGGCTTAGGCCAGTTCGGTAACTGGACGACGCGAAGAAGTCACTGTAATCATTGCTCTCCCGCCCAAAATTCTGTCGCAAAAAGCCACCCTCAAATGAAAAATCCGACAAGCCGGGTGACAGTAACGTGGTACTTGTATAGAAGCGCTGACTGATGATTTGCTCGTTGCCAGCGATATCGCGCACCCGCATGGAGACTTCCCCATCGCCAGCCACAATAGGTGCCGTACTCACCGAGAATGGGCCAGGTGGTATCTGGCGGCTGCTTTGCATTACGTTGTTGACATACAAATCCAATGTAGATGGCAAGGCCGCTTGTCCGCCCAATGTTGTCATCGGCGTAATCACCAGCCCCGGTTGGGTGAGGAAATTCGTTGAATA
>JBDKLM010000062.1:0-11483 GCA_039806005.1 Pseudomonadota bacterium | reverse complement strand
CCTTTCGCACCAAAAGTTCCATCGTCGTCACATCCAGGATTCATCAATCCTCGTTTCGATTGCGCTTGCGAATCGTTCGCAACAGTACAATGATTCGTAGTAACGAAATGACATTGGATCTCCAACATTGCTCGCCTGCTGCGGTAAGATGCGCTACGTTTTACGCAACACCGCATTCAAACCACACGCACAGAGGCCCCCATGAAAGGTGATCCAAATATCATCAAGCTGCTCAATGATCAGCTCACCAATGAACTAACCGCCATCAATCAGTACTTTCTGCATGCTCGCATGTACAAGCACTGGGGTTTTGAAAAACTGGGCAAAAAAGAATACGCAGAATCCATAGGCGAAATGAAACACGCTGATCAGCTGATTGATCGCATTCTGATGCTGGATGGACTGCCGAACCTGCAAGCGCTGCACAAGCTGATGGTGGGCGAGAATACCCCCGAGATGCTCGACTGCGATCTGCAGCTGGAAAAAATTTCACAACAAACAGTCAAGGACGGCATCGCAGCTTGTGAGGCAGCACGCGACTATGTCTCGCGCGAGTTATTCCAGCATATTCTGGATGACACCGAAGAGCATATCGACTGGCTGGAAACGCAAAAAGACCTGATTGCGAAAATCGGTCTGGAAAATTATCTGCAATCGCAAATGGAAGACGAATAATCGATTCGACCGTACATAAAAAACGGAGCCCGCGGGCTCCGTTTTTGTTTATGGCTACCTCTGAAAGACTGTCAAGCAACCGGAATGGTATCGCGGAACGAAGGCCGTTCGGACAGCTTGTCGAACAAGCGGGCAAGATTGGGATGATCTTCGCGCCATTGAATCTCGGGAAAACGAAAACTGAGCCAGCCCAGCGCACAACCCACAGCAATATCCGCCAATGACAGATGCGGCCCGGCACATAAAGCCGCATCCCCAAGACCGCGTGACATGGCAGCGAGGCCCTCACGAATCTTGCCAAACTGGCGCTCTACCCACGCCTCGCTTTGCCTGTCAGCAGGGCGCTGCGTACGCTCAAGCCTGATCAGAATGCCGGCATCGAGCACCCCGTCTGCCAGAGCCTCCCAGCATTTGATACTCGCTCGCTCGCGCCCCTGACTGGGAATGAGTTTGCCGACGGGTGACATGGTATCCAGATATTCCACAATGACGCGCGAATCAAACATCGCGCCACCATCTTCCATAATCAGGCAAGGCACTTTGCCCAGCGGGTTGGATAATGAAATCGTAGTGGTCGGCGACCAGACATCCTCAAGAATGAATTCGTAATCGAGCTTCTTCTCTGTCATGACGATACGGACTTTACGTACGTAAGGACTGGCAAGTGATCCAATCAGTTTCATGAGTATTCGCGCAAGATTTGGGGAGGCGGATTATAGCATTGACAAAACTGCATGCGATCCGACCCTTTCAGTTAAAAGCAGTCAGGAGCCGAATGGTAAAATGCCGACCTTCCCGGATTATCTCTGCCAAATTTCGGCTCTTCCTAAAATGCAACTTTCCCCTCTGTCCGCCCTGTCGCCCCTCGATGGTCGCTACGCGTCAAAAACACAGGCGCTGCGCCCGATTTTGTCCGAGTCCGGGTTCATGCATCATCGCGTCAAAGTCGAAATCACCTGGCTGATAGCGCTCTCGGAGGCAGGCTTCGCAGAACTGAAGCCGTTTTCTGAGCAAGCAAAAACATTATTGAAGCAGCTGGCCTCGGATTTTTCGGAAGCGGATGCAGCACGCATCAAGGCGATTGAAGCCACCACCAATCATGATGTCAAAGCAGTGGAATACTGGCTCAAAGAAAAAGTCAGCCATCTGCCTGAACTGGTCGCAGCCGCCGAATTCATTCATTTTGCGTGCACCTCGGAAGACATCAACAATACCTCGCACGGCATGATGCTCAAGGCCGCACGCGATACGGTCATGCTGCCTGCGCTGGATGACATCATTGCAAAACTGACCGAACTCGCGCACGCCCACGCCGCGTTGCCCATGATGTCGCGCACCCATGGCCAACCCGCCAGCCCGACAACACTAGGCAAGGAAATCGCGAATGTCGTGGCGCGCCTTCAAGGAGCAAGAAAACGCATCGCCAGCGTCGCCATTCTGGGCAAGATGAATGGCGCTGTCGGCAACTACAACGCACATCTGTCAGCCTATCCATCCTTCGACTGGCCAGCGTTTTCACGCAAAGTCATTGAACAAGGCTTGGGCCTGAGCTTCAATCCCTACACGATTCAGATCGAACCCCATGATTACATGGCCGATTTGTTTGATGCGTTTGCTCGCACCAACACCATATTGCTTGATTTGAATCGCGATATCTGGGGTTATATAGCGCTGGGATATTTCAAGCAGCGCACCAAAGCTGGCGAGATTGGTTCGTCGACCATGCCGCACAAGGTCAACCCGATTGATTTCGAAAATTCTGAAGGCAATCTGGGTATGGCCAATGCAGTGCTGAAACACATGGCAGAAAAACTGCCCATCTCACGCTGGCAGCGCGACCTGACCGATTCCACCGTTCTGCGCAATATCGGCGTCGGTCTGGGTTATGCACTATTGGCCTATGACAGCTGCCTGCGTGGACTCAACAAACTCGAAGTCAATGCAGCAAGAATCGCGGAAGATCTCGATCAAAGCTGGGAAGTGCTCGCCGAACCCGTGCAAACGGTCATGCGCCGCTACGGGATTGAAAATCCCTATGAACAACTGAAAGAACTCACACGCGGCAAAGGTATCTCGAAGGAAGCGCTGCAAGAGTTCATCACGACGCTCGCGATACCGCAGGAAGCCAAGGATCTGCTGCTGGCGATGACACCGGCTTCTTATGTGGGATTGGCTGAGAAGTTGGCGAAGGATATCTGATTAGCTTCGGACGTCGCACGAGACTTTGCGATAAGGGAGCACGATGCCAGATTGGGCATGGGTCCCAGCTGGAACGACGATAGCTATTAACGGGACCGTAAAATTCCCAAGATCATCCCAGCGGAGACTGGGATCCAACCAAAAACTGGCACTCAATTCGAAAAGCAATTCCACCAAACAATAAAAAAACCGGCGAACACGCCGGCTTTTTTAATGACACAGAGGGGGGGGGGAGAATCAAACCACCGCCCCATCCGTCTCATCTTTCGGTTTGACAGGTTTCAGCAAATCTTCCCGCTTCACACCCAGCCACATCGCCACTGCAGCGGCGACGAACACGGAAGAATAAATACCGAACAAGATACCAATGGTCAGCGCCACCGCAAAATAATGCAGCGTGGGACCGCCAAAAATTAGCATCGACAACACCATCAACTGAGTTGATCCGTGGGTGATCACCGTTCTTGAAATCGTGCTGGTAATCGCGTGGTTCATCACCTCGGCAGTTTCCAGCTTGCCGAAACGACGATCACGGAAGGTTTCGCGCACTCGGTCAAACACCACCACCGATTCATTGACCGAATAGCCCAGCACGGCCAGCACAGCAGCCAGCACCGTCAGCGAGAACTCCCACTGGAAGAATGCAAAGAATCCCAGAATAATGATCACATCGTGCAAGTTCGCGATGATGGCTGCGACCGCAAATTTCCATTCGAATCGGAACGCAAGGTAGATCATGATTCCAACGACCACAAAGGCCAGCGCAGTCAGGCCATCATGCGCAAGCTCTTCTCCGACCTGTGGTCCCACGAATTCCACGCGCCGCAAGTTGACACTGGCATCTTCTGCTTTCAATGCCTCGATCACCTGTGTACTTGCCTGTGCTGATGTTTTGCCTTTTTGCACGGGCAAACGAATCAGCACGTCTTGTGCAGTACCGAAACTCTGCACCTGACTGTCGGCAAAGCCGAGTCGAGCAATATTCTGACGAATGCGCTCCAGGTCAGCAGGCTTGGTATACGCAACTTCCATCACCGTACCCCCGGTGAATTCGATCGACAGATGCAGCCCTTTGGCAAACAGGAAGAAAACGGCAGCAGCAAAAGTCAGCGCCGAGATGGCGTTGAATACCAGCGCATGCCGCATGAACGGTATGTCTTTTTTTATTCTGAAAAACTCCATGACTTCCTTTCAGTGAACCCAGGCGCCTCAGGCGCTGGGTTTCCAGACTTGTCCGATTGAGACGCTATTGAGTTTCTTGCGACGGCCATACCAGAGGTTTGCCAGCGCTCGTGCGACCACAACCGCCGAGAACATGGACGTCAAAATGCCGAGGCAATGCACCACTGCAAAACCGCGAATCGGCCCCGAACCAAAAATCAGCAGCGCCAGACCCGCGATCAGGGTGGTGACATTCGAGTCCAGAATGGTCGCCCACGCGCGCTCGAAACCTGCTGCAATCGCCGCCTGCGGCGAATTGCCATTTCGCAGTTCTTCGCGAATGCGTTCATTGATCAGCACGTTGGCATCAATCGCCATACCCAGAGTCAACGCAATCGCTGCAATACCTGGCAGCGTCAGCGTCGCCTGCATCAGCGAGAGCAAAGCAATCAGCAACATGACGTTGACTGCCAGCGCAAAAACACTGAAGGCACCGAACAGCAAGTAGTAGATCACCATGAAGACAGTGATCGCAGCAAAACCATACAGCGTGGAATTGAAACCCTTGCTGATGTTTTCTGCACCCAGCTGCGGTCCTATGGTGCGCTCTTCAATGATTTCCATTGGCGCGGCAAGCGAACCCGCGCGAAGCAGCAGGGCCAGATCGGTTGCGGCTGCCGGCGATTCCATACCTGTGATCTGAAAACGCGAGCCGAGCTCGTCCCGAATGGTCGCGACAGTCAGCACTTCGCCTTTGCCTTTTTCAAACAAGACAATCGCCATCAGCTTGCCGACCTTGCTGCGCGTAGCTTCGCGCATTTTGCGGCCACCATCGCCATTGAGATCGATGCTGACCGAGGGCTGCTGGTTCTGATCAAAGCTCGCGCCTGCATTCGAAATGTAGTCGCCGGTAATGACAGGATCTTTGTAGAGAATGACGGGAGTCGCCTTGCCCGATTTGAAAAGTTCGGACCCCAGCGGCACGGCAGCGCTTTCCTCCGTGCCACGGCTGATGGATTCATCCACCATGCGCACTTCCAGCGTTGCGGTACGACCAATAATATCTTTCGCGCGCGAGACATCCTGTACACCTGGCAGCTGCACCACGATACGATCCGCACCCTGACGCTGAATCACGGGCTCGGCAACACCCAGTTCATTGACCCGCTTGGAGAGCGTAGAGATATTTTGTTGTACCGCGTCTTCCAGCGTTTTCTTCAGCGCCTGAGGGTTGAGGGTTGTACGCAGACGCTGACCCTCGGCATCAGGAACCACGGCCAGTGATAACTCGGGCATTTGTGCACTGAGCACATCACGCGCAGCGTTCAGAGTTGCCTCATCACGGAAACGGATATCGACCGCATCCCCATCCCGGGTCAAGCCGGAAAAACGCACGCGCTTTTCAACCAGCAGGGCGCGAACACTGGTTTGCATCCCTTGCATGCGTTTAGCAAGCACGGCTCGGGCATCCACCTGCATCAGAAAATGAACACCACCGCGCAAATCCAGACCGAGGTACATGGGCAGTGCATGCAAGCTTTGCAGCCAGCCCGGTGTGTTAGGCAACAAATTGAAAGCGACTAGATAGCTGGGATCGGCGGGATCACTGTTCAGTCCCTGCTCCAGCGCGGTCTTTGCCTTGAACTGCATGTCGGTCGTCGTGAAACGAGCGCGCACCGTGCCGTTGTTGCCAAGGTCTTCATAGAAAACCGCTTCAGCCTGCACACCCGATTTCTCGAGAGCCGCCCGCGCGCGGCTGACCGTCTCGGGTCCTACCTTGAGCGTTGCTTTCGCGCTGCTGATCTGTACGGCCGGCGACTCGCCAAAGAAATTCGGTACGGTGTACAGCACGCCCATGCACAGCACGAACAAGATCAGTACATATTTCCAGAGGGGGTAACGGTTCATGGCATCCTGCATCAAAAGAAAATGTCCGGCTCATGAGCCGGACATGCGGGGCAACTGGGTATTACAACGCCTTGATTGTGCCCTTGGGCAGCAGCAGGGTCACCGCCGCTTTTTGCATGACGATCTCGGTACCTTCAGCCACTTCCATCGTCACATAGGCATCGCTGACCTTGGTGACCTTGCCGACGACACCGCCGGCAGTAACGATTTCATCGCCCTTGGCCAGTCCATCAATCATGGCCTTTTGTTCCTTTTGCCGCTTCATCTGAGGACGGATCATCAGAAAGTACAGCACAACAAACATCAGAATGATAGGCAGGAAGCTCATCAGGCCGCCTGCCGCGCCACCGGGTGCCGCCGCCTGCGCATAGGCGTTGGAAATAAACATGGACTGCTCCGATAAAGGGTTTTTCAAAGACCCGGCATTCTAGCATTTCAGCCCTCATCCTTACCGGCGCAGGTGCGAGTGGTCTTGCTCACTGACTCGCTAGCCGCGTGCCTGGAATCAGCCCCGGGCTTTTTCGCATAATCCAGCGGAGATAAGCCATGCTGCAGCAGACCTTGAATCAGTGGGACATTGCTGAAATCACAAGCAACCGTCGGCGGCGTTCGGCCTGAGCACCACCGCGCTAAAGACGGACGGCCGCGCTGGAAAACTTGCAAGCCTGGTGCAAAGGCGTGTGTCCGAAAAAAGCACTAACGACAATGCGACTGATCGATCTCAACTGCCGCGCGCGCGATCGGCAGCAAATTGCACACGAAACTCGGAAAAACGATGCTCATCGATCGCCTTGCGCATATCCTGCATCAGCGCCAGGTAGTAATGCAGATTGTGAATGGTATTGAGACGCGCACCGAGAATTTCTCCACACCGGTGCAAGTGATGCAGATAAGCGCGAGAGAAATTCTGACAGGTATAGCAATCGCAGCTGGCATCGAGTGGCTGATCTTCATCCTTGTGCCGGGCATTCTTGATTTTCACATCGCCGTAGCGAGTGAACAGCCAGCCATTGCGTGCATTACGAGTCGGCATGACGCAATCGAACATGTCAATGCCGTTGGCAACGCCTTCGACCAGATCCTCCGGCGTTCCCACGCCCATCAAGTAATGCGGCTTGTGCGCGGGCAACCGGGGACCGGTATGCGCGAGGATGCGTTGCATGTCTTCCTTGGGCTCACCCACCGACAAGCCACCGATCGCTACGCCATCAAAATCCATCGTCTCAAGACCTGACAGTGATTCGTCGCGCAGGGTTTCAAACATGCCACCCTGAACAATCGCAAACAAGGCATTGGGATTTTCTTCGCGTTGAAATTCATCCAGCGATCGTTTTGCCCATCGCAGTGACATGCGCATTGAGCTCGCAGCTTCTTCGCGTGTAGCCGGCCGTCCGTCAATTTCATACGGGGTGCATTCATCAAACTGCATGACAATATCGGCATTGAGCACACGCTGAATCTGCATCGAAATTTCAGGCGAGAGAAACAAGCGATCGCCATTGATGGGCGAAGCGAATTTCACCCCCTCCTCAGTAATCTTCCGCATCTCGCCCAGCGAAAACACTTGAAAGCCGCCAGAGTCCGTCAGGATGGGCTTGTTCCAGCCCATGAATCGATGCAAGCCACCAAAACGTCGAATGATCTCCAAGCCCGGACGCAGCCAGAGATGAAAGGTATTACCGAGAATGATCTGTGCATGAATCTCTTCCAGCTCGACGGGCGACATCGCCTTTACTGATCCATAGGTACCCACGGGCATGAAGATCGGTGTTTCGATAACACCATGCGCCAGTTCCAGTCGACCGCGCCGGGCATGACCGTCTGTCGTCAGTAACGTAAATTTCATCTTGCACCTTCTCTATCCAGCAGCATGGCATCGCCATAACTGAAAAAGCGATAGCGCTGTTCTATCGCATGCGCATACGCTGTACGTATGGATTCATATCCCGCAAAAGCAGATACCAACATCATCAGCGTGGATTTGGGCAAATGGAAATTCGTAATCAGCCGCGTCACGGTCTGAAACGAAAATCCCGGCGTAATGAAAATGTCGGTGTCATCACTGCCTGCGACTAACTGGCCGGAGCGCGAAGCGGATTCCAGCGCACGCAAGCTGGTCGTACCCACGGCGATGATGTCGCGCCCTGACTGCTGCGCCTGGCGAATCGTTTCTACACAATCAGGTGAAATGTTGTACCGCTCGCGGTGCATGGTGTGCTGCGCAAGATCCTCAGTGCGCACAGGCTGAAAAGTCCCCGCGCCCACATGCAGCGTGAGCCAGGCGAGTTGAACTCCCTTGGTCTGCAAGGCGTCCAGAAGCGGTTGATCGAAATGCAGTCCGGCCGTCGGCGCAGCCACTGCACCCGGCGATTTGGCATAGACGGTCTGGTAGCGCTGCGCATCAATCTCATCCGGCGTATGCGTGATGTAGGGCGGCAGCGGCAGGCTGCCGAATTGTTCAATCAGGGTCAGCGCATCCGTAGGGAAATGCAGTACAAAAAACGCACCCGCCCGCTCGCCCACCTCGACCTCGAAAGCATCGGCGAGGCGCAGGCGCATGCCGGGCTTGGGTGATTTGGATGCGCGCACTTGCGCCAGCACCGTCGTAACATCCAACACACGCTCAACCAGTACTTCAACCTGCCCGCCACTGGCCTTCACACCGCGAAACCGCGCATTCAAGACGCGGGTGTCATTAAACACCAGTACGTCGCCAGGCTGGAGCAGGGTCAGGGTGTCGGCAAATGAACGGTCAGACACTTGCTTGCCCATCACTTGCAGCAGTCGCGAACTGCTGCGCGTCGCGAGCGGCGCCTGCGCAATCAATTCGGGCGGCAGATGAAAATCGAAATCGGCGAGTGAATACATGAGAGGTGCGTGAGCGCTGGCCGAGAAAAACAGGGGCAACCGCGTGAACTGACTGGCAAAAGCCGGTATTCTACGCTGCGCGCGACCAGCCCAGCTCCCATGTCAGCCACCCGAAAAAAAAATAGCAAACCACCGAAAAGCCTGCGCACGGCCGACCGCCTCGCGCGCTTGGGACTGTCCACGGATATGTCGCTGGTGCTGCACCTGCCCATGCGCTATGAGGACGAGACCCAATGTCATTCCGTGCGTGACGCAGCTCGCATGTATGGACACACGGTACAAATAGAGGGTGTTGTCAGCGCCTGCGATGTGCAATACCGCCCACGGCGGCAACTGGTTGTCACGCTCGCTGATGATACGGATCAGCTCACACTGCGATTCCTGAATTTCTATGGCAGTCAGGCCACACAGATGAGTGTTGGCAAGCGACTGCGCGTACGCGGTGAAATGCGCGCGGGATTCTTTGGTCTGGAAATGGTGCATCCAGCGGTACGCTCGGTTGATATCGACACCCCACTGCCCGATGCACTCACGCCGGTCTATCCGGCAGGCGAGGGTTTGTCACAAGCGCTGCTACGCAAGGCGATTGCAGCTGCAATGACTCGCATCGATACCGGCGACACCCTACCCGATGCGCTGCGTGAAAAACTTCATCTCATGCCATTCCACGAGGCGGTCAAGTTGCTGCACCATCCACCGCCGGACGTTGATGAAGATGCGCTTAGCGAGCGTACCCATCCGGCCTGGACGAGAATGAAATTCGATGAACTGCTCGCGCAGCAACTGTCAATGAAACGCGCGCAGGCAGCGCGTCGCCAACAGGGTGCGCCGGTACTGGCCAAGGCGGGCGAACTGACTACGCTGCTGCTCAACGCGCTGCCTTTTTCTCTGACATCTGCACAGCAGCGCGTACTCGAAGAAATCCGCGCGGATCTGGCCGCTCCCTATCCGATGCAGCGATTGCTGCAAGGCGATGTCGGCAGCGGCAAAACCGTGGTCGCGGCATTAGCTGCCACGCAAGCCATCGACAATCAGTTTCAGACGGCGCTGATGGCGCCCACTGAAATTCTGGCCGAGCAGCATTTCCGCAAAATCGCCAGCTGGCTTGCACCACTTGGCGTCGATATCGCCTGGCTCACCGGCAGTCTGAAAAAACACGAAAAAGAAGAAGCGCGTGCTCGCATCGAGGCAGGTTCGGCGCAATTAGTGATTGGCACCCATGCGCTCATACAGCAAGATGTCGCGTTCGCCCGACTGGGTCTGGTGATCGTCGACGAGCAGCACCGCTTTGGCGTGGCGCAGCGACTCACGCTGCGCAACAAAGGTATGGACAGTGTGCCGCATCAACTGATGATGTCAGCCACGCCCATTCCGCGCACACTCGCGATGACATATTTCGCTGATCTTGAAGTATCCGTCATTGATGAACTGCCGCCGGGTCGCACACCAGTGATGACACGGCTGATTGCACAGGAACGACGTGACGAGGTGATAGCGCGCGTTCACGCTGCCGCCAAAGAAGGCCGGCAAATTTACTGGGTGTGTCCACTGATTGAAGAATCCGAGGCCTTGCAGCTGCAGACAGCGACCGATACGCACGCCATGCTCGGCGCAGCCCTGCCTGATTTGCGCATTGGTCTGGTTCATGGACGTCTCAAGCCGGCAGAAAAGCAGCCGGTCATGGAAGCTTTCGCTCGCGGTGAGCTGCAGGTACTGGTGGCCACTACCGTGATCGAGGTCGGAGTCGACGTACCCAATGCCTCGCTGATGGTGATTGAACATGCAGAGCGATTCGGTCTGTCGCAGCTGCACCAGCTGCGCGGTCGCGTGGGGCGTGGCACAGACGCCAGCGCCTGCCTGCTGATGTACCAGGGGCCATTGGGGCCTGTGGCGAAACAGCGGCTCGCGATCATGCGTGAAACTGCCGATGGCTTCGAGATCGCGCGACGTGATCTCGACATACGCGGGCCCGGCGAATTTCTCGGCGCACGCCAATCCGGCCAAGCGATGCTGCGCTTCGCTGATCTGGAACAAGACCAATGGCTAGTAGAGCAGGCACGCGATGTCGCGCAACAGCTGCTGATGCAAGCCCCCGAAATTGCCGACGCACATCTGGCGCGCTGGCTAGGCGCCAAGGAAGATTATCTGCGGGTCTGACACGATGGGCTTCGAGCAGACTGAACCCTACTTATGCGACACTTGGGGAAACGCTGAATAACTCGTCGTTGCACAGCCGGCCAGCAAAGCTGTGCGAGGCGGCCACCAGGAAAATTAAGGGTCTGCCGCCATTGCTTTGGCCAGAAAAATTTCGGCATTATTGAATCAGCGCTTCTCGATCACCATGACACTGACAGAACTGAAATACATCGTAGCCGTCGCGCGTGAAAAACACTTTGGCCGTGCGGCTGAAGCCTGTTTCGTGGCGCAGCCCACACTCTCTGTCGCTATCAAAAAGCTCGAGGATGAATTGGGCGTGGCCATCTTCGAGCGTGGCGGATCCGAAATATCAGTAACCCCTATCGGCGCTCAAATCGTGGCTCAGGCCGAGCACGTGCTGGAACAAACTGCGTACATCAAGAACATCGCCAAGCAAAACAAGGATCCGCTGGTTGGCCCGCTGCGGGTCGGCGTGATCTACACGATTGCGCCTTATCTGCTGCCGCAATTGATTC
>JBDKLM010000061.1:0-51114 GCA_039806005.1 Pseudomonadota bacterium | reverse complement strand
ATAGCCAATGCAGGCGATACGGTGCTGCATACCGGTCCAACGCCGCCCTCGGGTTTGCGGATTGATGCGCGGCTCAGAGATCCCAAAGCCTATCTGGCCTTTGACCCGAGCGGACGCCCGCGCAGTGCCAGCAGCAGCACCGTACCTCAGACAGGCTCCCTGATTCTCACGCTCGGCAATGAGCAGCGCAAAATCATCATCAGCTTTCTCGGACGCGTACGCAGCTGTGATCCGGTGCGGGATGGAACGGCTTGTTAGAATGGTGGCCTGTTTCCGCCTTCGCTATCGACGTGCACCTATCCAACGACACCGATGCCATGCGCGCTGCGCTCGACCAGGCAGCCAAAGGACTATTCCTGACCAGCCCGAATCCGCGCGTGGGCTGTGTGATCGTTCGCGATGGACAGATCATCGCAAGCGGTCATACCCAGCGTGCTGGTGAAGCGCATGCCGAGATCGATGCGCTGGGCGACGCTGCTTCCCGGGGTATCGACGTCCGCGGTGCAACGGTGTATGTCACCCTCGAACCTTGCAGTCATCATGGTCGCACGCCACCTTGCACTGAGGCGCTGATCGCGGCGGGCGTTGGCCGTGTGGTCGCTGCCATCGAGGATCCCAACCCGCTGGTGGCAGGCAAGGGCATCGCGCAATTGCGGGCAGCAGGTGTTGCGGTTGATATCGGTGTTTTGTCGGATGAGTCTCGCGAAATCAACATTGGCTTTTTCCACCGCATGCAGCGCGGGCGTCCCTGGCTGAGGCTGAAGATTGCTGCCAGCCTCGACGGCGGCACGGCGCTTCCGAACGGCCAGAGCCAGTGGATTACTTCTTCAGCAGCACGCGATGACGGGCATGCCTGGCGTGCACGCGCTTGCGCGATCATGACGGGCATTGGTACGGTGCAGCAGGATAATCCTCAGCTCAATGTGCGCGCAGTAGACACGCCGCGTCAGCCACAGCGGATTGTGGTTGACAGTCAGCTTGATATCGATCCCGCTGCACAGGTTTTGGCGGGTGGTGGTACCTGGATCATCACTACCGATGCGCATCCCGAGCGCGCCAGCCGCTTGCGCGATGCGGGCGCTGAGATGATTGTTCTTCCCACGGATGGTGTCAAAGTCGATTTGAAAGCGCTGATGCAGCTTCTGGGTCAGCGACAAATCAACGAACTGCATGTCGAAGCGGGCTACAAGCTCAATGGATCGCTGCTGCGCATGGGCCTGGTTGACGAGATGCTGATCTATCTCGCCCCCTGTCTGCTGGGACCTGCGCAGGGTATGGCGCGCCTGCCTGAATTAAGTGCATTGTCGGATCGCATCGCGATGCGTTTTCATCGTGTCGATGCGATCGGCGATGATCTGCGTGTGATTACGCGGCTGAATGATTTTTAACCTGGAATAAATACACGCATGTTTACCGGTATCGTCGCGGCAGTTGGCCGCATCAATTCAATCGAATCACTGGGTACCGATGGTGACGCCGGCGTTCGCTTGCAAATCAGCGCTGGAGGTCTTGCGCTTGATGACGTTGCGATCGGTGATTCGATTGCGATCAATGGTGCCTGCATGACAGTCACGCACAAGACAACGGATAGTTTCGTGGTCGATGTTTCGCGCGAAAGTCTGAACTGCACCGTGGGCCTTGATCGGCAGGGCGAAGTCAATCTTGAAAAAGCCCTGACACTGGCGGAGCGACTGGGCGGGCATCTGGTGTCAGGTCATGTTGATGGACTGGGTAGCGTGGTGCTGTTCGAGCCCGTCGGCGAGTCCTGGCGGCTGGACCTGCTGGCACCTGCAGCACTGGCGAAATACCTCTCGCACAAAGGCTCGGTCGTGGTCAATGGCGTTTCGCTGACGGTCAATAGCGTCAGTGACAGCGACGCCGGATGCACGATTTCGATCAATTTGATTCCCCACACCATCGAAGTCACCACCCTCAGGCATCTGAAGGCCGGGCATCAGGTCAATCTGGAAGTGGATCTGATTGCTCGCTACGTGGAGCGCATGCTTAGCCTGTCGAATTAACATTTCGATACGATATAACAAGCCTCGGCTTTGTCGAGTCTTGTCCTCGATCCGACGGTTTTTTGCGACTGAAATCCTATAAAATGGCCGGCCTTTCCGGAACCATTCATGTCACTTTCAAGCACAAAAGAGATCATTGCCGAGCTTCGCGCCGGCCGCATGGTGATCCTCGTTGACGAGGAGGACCGCGAGAACGAGGGTGATCTGGTCCTCGCCGCCGAGTTCGTCACGCCTGAAGCGATCAATTTCATGGCCAAGTACGGGCGTGGTCTGATTTGCCTCACCCTGACGGAAGAGCGCTGCGATCAGCTCAACCTGCCCATGATGACCACGCGTAATGGCACTTCCTACGGCACGAACTTCACTGTGTCGATTGAAGCCGCCGAGGGGGTGACCACGGGTATTTCAGCCGCGGATCGTTCGCGCACGATCGAGGTTGCGGTGGCACGCCACGCCAAACCGTCAGATATCGTGCAGCCGGGCCATATTTTTCCACTGCGCGCGCAACGGGGTGGTGTGCTCATGCGTGCCGGTCATACTGAAGCGGGTTGCGATCTTGCCGATCTGGCGGGACTGACGCCGGCTGCGGTCATTTGTGAAATATTGAAGGACGATGGCACGATGGCACGTCTGCCGGATCTGATGGATTTCGCCAAGCTGCATCAGCTCAAGATAGGCACCATCGCCGACCTGATTCATTACCGCAGTCAAAATGAGAGTATTGTCGAGCGCGTAGCAGAGCGCGAAATGCACACGCCCCACGGCAGCTTTCATGCGATTGCGTTTCGCGACAAGCCAAGCAGCGGCGCGCACCTCGCGCTGGTTCGCGGTGCGATTGCACCTGACAAAGAGACACTGGTGCGGGTGCATCAACCGGTGTCGATACTGGATTTGCTGGAAACGCGCGTGACTACCCATTCATGGACGATGGCGTCGGCGATGGCGGCCATTCAGGCGGCGGAGCGTGGTGTCATTGTTCTGCTGAATTGCGAGGAATCGGCCGAGCAGATGTTTGCGCAGTTCAGTGCGCTGAGCAGCCCGAATCCGCCCGCACCGCCCAAGACCGCGCGCATGGACTTGCGCACCTACGGCATAGGCGCGCAGATACTGCGCGAGCTGGGGGTAGGGAAAATGAAATTGCTGGCCAATCCCCGCAAAATGCCATCGATGACTGGATTCAATCTTGAAGTCGTCGGCTATCAGGCCAGTCCCGATCACTGAAGCAGGAGGCACCATGAGCGTAGGAACTTACCAACCGGATTTTGATGGCAACGGCTTGCGCATTGGCATTGTTCAGGCGCGATTCAACGAAGATATTTGCCACGGCCTCACCGCCGCCTGCCTGACTGAGCTCAAGCATCTGGGTGTGGAAGACGAGGACATTTTGCTCGTCACTGTGCCGGGCGCGCTGGAGATTCCTCTGGCTTTGCAAAAGATGGCTGAATCCAGCCAGTTCGATGCACTCATCGCCTTGGGTGCGGTCGTCCGCGGCGAGACCTATCACTTCGAGCTGGTATCGAATGAATCCGGCGCTGGCATTACCCGTGTAGGTCTAGATTTCGGCCTGCCCGTCGCCAATGCGGTACTGACGACTGAAAACGAAGATCAGGCCGAAGCGCGGATGGCGGGCAAGGGCGCTGATGCTGCGCGTGTTGCGGTTGAAATGGCCAATCTGGTCGCTGCAATGGAAGAACTGGCCGATGAAGCCGATGATGAATGAGGCCGGATGTCATGAGTAGCAAATCGCAGCACGCCAATCCGAACAAGAGCCGTACCCCTCGGCATCGCGCGCGAGAATTCGCGCTGCAGGGCTTGTACCAGTGGCTGATGAGTCAGGAAGATGCGGGTGCCATCGATGCCCATATTCGCCAAGCGCATGGTTTTGACAAGGCCGATGCAGAACACTTCGATCTTTTGCTGCACGGGACCATACGTGACGCGGACAACCTGCGCACCGAGATCGTGCCGCTGATTGATCGTGCCATCGATCAGTTGTCACCGATCGAGCATGCCGCATTGTTGATCGGTGCGTTCGAGCTCAAGCATCACATTGAAATTCCCTACAAGGTCGTCATCAACGAAGCGGTTGAGCTGACCAAATCCTTTGGTGGTATTGATGGGCACAAATACGTCAACGGTGTGCTCGACAAGCTGGCCGCCAGCCTGCGCGCAATCGAAGTGGCTGCCAGCCGCTAGCGTGATGCATTTGCGGCCCTTCTCTGCATGAATTTTCCACTTGCCGCCCGACTTGATGATATTGAGCCTTTCCATGTAATGGAATTGCTCAAGATGGCGGCAGCCTTGGAGCAGGCGGGTCGTTCGGTAATTCACATGGGGATTGGCGAACCCGATTTCTCCGCTGCCCAGCCGGTGCTCGATGCCGCAGCGAAAGCGATTGCGGGCGGTACGATGCGGTATACCCATGCGGTTGGTTTGCCGGCATTGCGAGAAGCTATTGCTGAACATTATCAACAGCGCTTTGACGTTGATGTCGCTGCCGAGCGCATTGTGATCACGGCGGGTGCATCTGGTGCCTTGCTGCTGGCCTGTGCGGCGCTTGTCGGACGCGATGATGAAGTGCTCATGCCCGACCCCAGTTATCCCTGCAATCGTCATTTCGTCACTGCATTCGAGGGCAGAGCGCGCCTGATTCCAAGTGGCCCCGCGCAACGTTTTCAACTCTCTGCAGCGATGGTGCGTGAACACTGGGGCCCTGCGACCCGAGGCGTATTGCTGGCGTCGCCATCGAACCCCACCGGCACATCGATCGCGACGAATGAATTGCGCGATATCGCAGCACTGGTTCGCGAGCGAGGTGGTTTTACGGTCGTGGATGAAATTTATCAAGGGCTGTCATATGACGCGCCATCGTTTTCGGCGCTGTCGCTGGGTGACGACATTATCGTCATCAACAGCTTTTCAAAGTATTTCAACATGACCGGGTGGCGTCTCGGCTGGCTGGTAGTGCCAACCTCAATGATGGCGGCGGTAGAAAAGCTCGCGCAGAATTTTTTCATCTGCGCATCTACTCTCGCTCAGCAGGCCGCACTGGCTTGCTTCACGCCTGAGTCGATGGCAATTTTCGAGCAGCGCAAAAGCGAGTTCAAGCGTCGGCGAGACTACCTTGTGCCGGAACTGCAGCGTTTGGGTTTCACGATACCCGTACTGCCCGATGGAGCTTTTTATGTTTATGCTGACTGCAGTCGTTTTTCTGACGATGCCGATGCATTCACGCGCGACGTGTTGCAGGCCACTGGTGTCGTGATGACGCCCGGACTTGATTTCGGCACCCGGGATGTGCAGCGCTACATCCGGGTGTCCTATGCGACATCAATGGAGAATTTGCAGGAGGCAGTACGCCGGCTGGAGACGTATTTGAAATAAGGTCTGGTTACGCCATCAAGCCGGTTGATCTGCAATGGATTTCGCTTTGTCGGGGCCGCTGCGTGCGGTCGTGTTGGCGGGCGCTGCAGGTGCTTTCGTTGCCGCGACATAGCGGCCGTTGGCCACCGCTTGCAGTCTCGCGTATTCACCCAGTACTTTCACCGAATAGCCGCCATCGCTGCGTGGCTCATCGACGCCGACATAACGCTTGAGACCCGCTTCAATCGATCCTGTTTTACGGATCGACTCTTTCAGAAGCATGGCGCCGACACGCAAGTTTGCGCTCGGGTCCTGTACTGCCTTGCTACCACCGTGATCATCGAATTTGTTTTTATGCACATCGGTCATCACTTGCATCAGGCCTTGCGCACCCATGGGGCTTTCGGCAAAAGGATTCATGCGCGACTCGACACTGATGACCGACAGGATCAGCAAAGGATCGATATCCGTTTCCTTGGCCGTCACGTAAGCAGCTTCGACCAGCATTTTGCTAGCGGCACCTGCGACACGGTGGCGTTTGGCCAGCCAGCTGGTGACGCGCTGCTGTGCCGCGAGTGATGGTGTGGCAAATGCGGCTTGCGCAGCGCCAGTATCGGAGGGCGCTGTGACCAGCGTTGCCGAATCGGCGGTACCTGCGAGCAGGCTTGGTCGTTCAAGGCTCGTCACGCCACCGCTGACAGGTTCTGTCCAGAACGGCGATAGCACCTTGATCTGATCTGTTAATTCGGGTCGGAAGAACATGACGGTCAATGCCGTCATGGATGCCAGGCCAAGGACCATCAAGGTCCTGCGGGCGGTGGAAACCACCCTGTCCAGAACAGCGATCTTGTCGCTGTGCTCCTGAGCAAACTGCAATGAAACCTGTCCTGCACCGACCAACGCTGCTACTTCGCGTCGATTATTCATGGTACCTCCTGAATCATCGCGGCCCTCAAAGCGCCTGGCAAAACCCGCCTGGTGTCAAACCCGGCCAAGTTGCAGTCTCCGTTGCAAGCATGGCAAGTAACCAGTCACGTTTTGTCAGGCACTCTGAGATGAGGCCAAATTGCAAGCGTGTTTCGTGCTTCGTGCTTCAATTCACCGCGATACTAAAAATCGTTTGCTGCCAGACTTCGGCCTTTGCAAACGCCGGTGTTGCCTTGTTTGCCCCCTGGGACAGGGTGGCGCAAGCAATCTTGTTTGAAGTTCAGCTCGTGTCCCTTTGGCTGAGGCGCTTTACAATCGTCTCCGGGCCACAACTCCAATATGACAGGCAGCCAGACTATTTCCCCCGTATGGTCTGGAATTGCTCCAGCAGGGCTGCCTTAAAAATTTGAGCGGATTGTAGGCAGGTGAATATATCGAGTCAATACTATAAAAATGTATTTCTATAACTAATACTTATGAAAATTTGGTTGCATCGCAGCAAATCCTCTTAAAATCAGGTGTTTGTGGGCGTTAGCTAAGCCATCACCTTTCACATCAAAAAAAGTCAATCATCGATGAAATATTCCGATTTACGGGATTTTATTGCCAAATTAAAAAAATCCGGCGAACTGACGGAAGTGGCCTTGCCCGTTTCCCCCTATTTGGAAATGACGGAGTTGTGTGACCGCACCCTGCGCGCTGGCGGACCGGCTTTACTATTTACTCAGCCAACCGGACACACGATGCCGGTACTGGGTAACCTGTTTGGTACCCCCCGCCGAGTGGCGCTAGGCATGGGGGCGGATGACGTCAGTGAATTGCGCCGTATTGGTCATTTGCTCGCTGCCCTGAAAGAGCCGGAGCCGCCCAAAGGTTTGCGGGATGTGATGGGTCTGGGCTCCCTGATCAAGTCGGTCTGGGACATGGCACCCCGCGAACTTCGCTCGGCCCCTTGTCAGGAAATCGTCTGGGAGGGAAGCGAGGTCGACCTGGCGCGCTTGCCGATTCAGCATTGCTGGCCGGGCGACATCGCGCCCCTGATTACCTGGGGACTGGTGATTACCCGGGGCCCTAATAAGAAGCGCCAAAATCTGGGTATCTACCGCCAGCAAGTCATCGGACGCAACAAGCTCATCATGCGCTGGCTTGCCCATCGGGGCGGCGCGCTGGATTTTCGCGAACATTGTTTGCAGAACCCTGGGAAGCCCTATCCCATAGCGGTCGCGCTGGGTGCCGATCCGGCAACCATCCTGGGTGCAGTGACGCCGGTGCCGGATAGCTTGTCCGAATACCAATTTGCCGGACTCTTGCGAGGCAGTCGTACTGAACTGGTCAAGGCCAAGGGCAGCGAACTGCGCGTGCCTGCCTCGGCAGAGATCGTACTTGAGGGTCATATATATCCAGAAGAGCTCAGCCAGATCGCGCCGGTGCCGGAGGGCGCGCCGCCCCGGCCACGCACGGGCTATGAGCATGCGCTCGAAGGTCCGTTTGGCGACCACACCGGCTATTACAACGAGCAAGACTGGTTTCCGGTATTTACCGTGGACCGCATCACGCTGCGGCAAGATGCGATTTATCACTCCACCTACACGGGCAAGCCACCCGATGAGCCGGCCGTGCTGGGCGTGGCACTCAACGAAGTGTTTGTCCCTCTGCTGCAGAAACAATTCACCGAGATCACCGACTTTTATCTGCCACCCGAAGGCTGCAGCTACCGCATGGCCGTCGTGCAGATGAAAAAATCCTATCCCGGTCACGCCAAGCGCGTGATGTTTGGCGTCTGGAGTTTCTTGCGGCAGTTCATGTACACCAAATTCATTGTGGTGGTGGATGAGGATGTGAATATTCGCGATTGGAAGGAAGTGATTTGGGCCATCACGACGCGCGTCGATCCCGTGCGCGATACGACGATGGTGGACAACACGCCAATTGATTATCTGGACTTCGCTTCACCTGTGAGCGGATTGGGTAGCAAGATGGGTATCGACGCCACTAATAAGTGGCCAGGTGAAACCAACCGCGAATGGGGACGAACCATCACAATGGATGCGCAAGTCAAAGCACGCATCGATGCCTTGTGGACGCAATTGGGCTTCTGAAATTCAGGTATTGAGGGTCACATTCAAAGCGAAGTGCGGTTTCTGCACGATGAATACTGATAAAATCGATGGTGGCGGGCCCCTGCGCATTGTGGCATGGTCAACCTGGTCAGGTCGGGAACGAAGCAGCCACAGCCATTTCCCGCAAGTGCCGCAGACAAGGCTCGCCTCGATTTCCTCACGCTGGTTTCATTCTTGCTCCTTCTTCGTTCGGGCATTCCATCCTGCCGCCTCATTCAGGCCCCATGCAGCCACTCGGGTAAAATGCCTGACTCCTTCTTGATGGCGCCGGACATGTCTTATCAGGTTCTTGCACGCAAATACCGCCCGAAAAATTTCGACAGTCTGGTCGGGCAGGAGCATGTCGTGCGTGCGCTGACACACGCATTGGAGCAGAAGCGCCTGCATCATGCTTATCTGTTCACCGGTACGAGAGGAGTGGGCAAGACCACGCTCTCGCGCATTCTGGCCAAATCGCTTAACTGTCAGGGCAGCGATGGGCAGGGCGACATTACCGCACACCCCTGCGGTGCTTGCGAAGCCTGTGTGGCAATCGATGCAGGGCGCTTCGTTGACTATATTGAAATGGATGCGGCGTCCAATCGCGGCGTGGACGATATGACGCAGCTGCTCGAGCAGGCGGTCTATGCGCCCTCCAACGCTCGGTTCAAGGTCTACATGATCGACGAAGTGCACATGCTTTCGGCTCCGGCATTCAATGCAATGCTGAAAACGCTGGAAGAGCCTCCCGAGCACGTCAAGTTCATTCTGGCCACTACCGACCCGCAAAAAATCCCGGTCACGGTGCTCTCGCGCTGTCTGCAGTTCAATCTGAAACAGATGGCGCCCGCGGGTATCGTCAGCCACCTGGAAAACATACTCGCGCAAGAACAGATCAATTTCGAAGCCCCTGCTTTGCGCTTGCTTGCTCAAGGTGCGCAGGGGTCGATGCGTGATGCCTTGTCGCTGACTGATCAGGCGATTGCCTATGCCGCTGGTCGTGTCACACTCGATGCGGTGCAAGGCATGCTCGGTGCACTGGATCACAGTTATCTGGTGGGTCTGCTGGATGCGCTGTCCGCGCAAGATGGCCCTGCATTATTGGCGGTGGCCGATGACATGGCCACGCGCAGTCTGTCGTTCAGCAATGCACTGCAGGATCTTGGCACGCTGCTCAATCGCATCGCCATTGCGCAGACCGTACCAGCTGCCATTCCCGACGAATTACCCGAGCGCGATGATGTCTTGCGCCTGGCGGCATTGTTCTCACCCGAAGATATTCAACTCTGTTACCAGATCGTCGTACATGGTCGACATGAACTGGGTTTGGCACCGGATGAATACGCAGGATTTACGATGACACTTTTGCGCATGCTGGCGTTTTCGCCGGTATCGTCGACGGGAAAGTCGACGGGAACGTCGGGAACCTTGGGTGCACCATCTGTAAATACAGCCCCAAGTCGTCCAGCCGCTGCGCGTTCAGCAGCACTGGCAGAAACTGCGGGAACATCACCTGCAGTGTCCGCCGAGTCTTCGGAAAAATCATCGCGGTCGGATAAAAAAAGTTTGAGCCCGGCGATGGCCGCGCTCGCAGCAGCTCGCAGTGGCAAAGCGGTATCCAAAGCGCCACCGCCGCCCAATGATGTTCTGTCTGAACCTGCTGCAGAGTTATTCGTTGAATCCAGCACGGGTACGGCTCAAAAAAAAACTGAGCCGCTAGCGCAAACCCTTCCTTCGGCCGCCGCTGAACGCATGGACTGGCCAGCACTGGTCAGGCAATTACCCGTCAAAGGAGTGGTGCAACAACTGGCCACACAAAGCGAATTGCTCGCGTGCGAAGAAGAAGGGCAAACACTCGTGATGAAACTGCGCGTCCCGGTTGAAACGCTGCTGTCTGCCGGCAGTGCCGACAAGCTGGCGGCAGCGTTGGGTGATCATCTTGGTAAGACCGTCAGGCTGTTGAGCGAAATTGGTACGGTGACTCGCACCGCACATGCTGAGTCGGTTGCTGATCAGGCGCGACGTCAACAGCTAGCGGAGCAAACGCTCAATGATGATCCGTTTGTCCAGACCTTGATACGAGAATTTGGTGCGACCATCGTGCCCGGTTCGATCAAACCTGTTTGAATTTTTGATGGAGAGTTACGGTATTCGTTGATATCTAATACCTATCCATCGTCGTTGTACGGTGCGTTAATCTGGGAGGTAGAGCTTGTATCGCCAGATTTCACAACAAAATTTTTGCTTTTATTTAATCGGTATTTCCATAAAGGAGTCCATCATGATGAAGGGCCAACTTGCCGGTCTGATGAAACAAGCTCAGGCCATGCAGGACAATATGAAAAAAATGCAGGACCAGCTCGCCACAATCGAAGTCGAGGGGCAGGCGGGCGCCGGCATGGTCAAGGTCGTCATGACCTGCAAGAACGATGTCAAGCGCGTCACCATTGATCCTTCCTTGCTGGGCGAAGACAAGGACATGCTGGAAGACCTCGTCGCAGCCGCCTTCAACGATGCAGTCCGCAAAGCCGAAGCGACCTCGAGCGAAAAAATGGCTGGCATGACAGCGGGCTTGCCCCTGCCGCCCGGCTTCAAACTGCCATTCTGATTTCGCGATCCGCTTGAAAACACCTTCCAGCCTGGACTTTCTCACCGAGGCACTGCGGCGTCTGCCCGGTGTCGGGCCGAAATCCGCGCAACGCATGGCCTATCACTTGATGCAGCATGATCGTGAAGGTGCCACGCTCATGGCCAGAGCGCTGTCACAGGCGGTCGAGCAAGTGCATCACTGCGCGCGCTGCAATACCTTCACCGAAAACGATGTTTGCGAAACCTGTCTCGATGCCGAGCGTGACGCCACGCAGTTGTGTGTGGTTGAAACGCCCGGCGATCAGCTGATGATCGAGCAGACACTGACCTTCAAAGGTTTGTATTTTGTATTGATGGGCAGGTTGTCGCCGCTCGATGGCATTGGCCCCAAAGATTTGCATCTGGATAAGCTGATTGCACGTGCCACCGATGGCGTTGTCGCAGAAGTGGTACTGGCGACTAATTTCACCAATGAGGGTGAAGCCACTGCGCACTACATCAGTGAAACACTCAAGACGCGTGGCTTGAAAGTCAGCCGCCTCGCCCGTGGTGTACCGGTCGGTGGCGAGCTCGAATACGTCGATGCCGGCACTATCGCGCGCGCGATGCTGGATCGTCGTTCAACCTGATCACATTTTTTCCAGACCAGTCTTCGCATGGAAAACAAGTCCGCCTCACATGGTCCCCTTGCCGGTATCAAGGTCCTTGAATTGGGTACCTTGATCGCCGGTCCATTCTGCTCGCGCATGCTGGCCGAGTTTGGTGCTGAAGTCATCAAGGTTGAATCACCTGATGGGGGTGACCCGATACGTCAGTGGCGCGTACTCAAAGACGGTAACTCCCTCTGGTGGAGCGTGCAGAGCCGCAATAAAAAAAGTATCACGCTAAATATGAAAGACGCGCGTGCGCAAGAGATTGCGCGTCAGCTAGCGCTCGATGCCGATATCGTCATCGAAAACTACCGGCCCGGCGTGCTCGAAAAATGGCATCTTGGCTATGAACAGCTGCGCGCGATCAATCCCGCGCTGATCATGGTGCGACTCTCCGGCTATGGCCAAACCGGCCCCATGCGAGACGCGCCCGGATTTGGTGCCATCGGTGAATCGATGGGTGGCATACGCTATGTGTCTGGCCATGCAGATCGTCCGCCGGTGCGAATTGGTATTTCTATTGGCGACTCCATCGCCGCGCTGCATGGTGCGATCGGTGCGCTGATGGCGCTGCGTCATCGCGATGTCACCGGTGGTCGCTGGAATGGCAAAGCGGGTAACGACTGCAAAGCGGGGCAGGGCCAGATGGTGGATGTGGCCTTGTACGAGGCGGTATTCAACATGATGGAATCGCTGGTGCCGGAGTATGACCATGCCGGTGTGATTCGCGAACGGACCGGCGGTGCTTTGCCCGGCATCGTGCCTTCCAATACCTACACCACGAGTGACGGCGAGAATATTGTTATCGCAGGCAATGGCGATGCAATTTTCAAGCGACTCATGCGTGCCATCGGGCGTGATGACATGGCCGATGACCCTGAACTCGACCACAATGCCGGACGCGTTGTACGGGTTGCAGAGATCGATGGCGCGATCCAGTCCTGGTGTGACCGGCAGAAGATCGATGCAGCGCTGGAGATACTGAAGTCTGCCGATGTGCCGGTATCAAAAATCTACTCGGTACGCGACATGCTGCAAGACCCGCAATTCCTCGCGCGTCAGATGATTGAGCAGCATGCGTTCAGAGATGGCTCACCCATCAAAATGCCGGCGGTCACGCCCAAGATGTCTGAAACACCGGGCGGCACGCGCTGGCTGGGGCCGGAGTTGGGCGAGCATAATCAGACTGTGCTTGAGTCGCTCGGCTACTCTGCCGAGCAAATTGCTCAATTTCGCACCGACGGCGTAATCTAAGCGCTCACTCAATATCCTGACCATGAAACACGACTGGAAGAAGTTTTTACTGGCACTGGCGATGTTTCTTCTGGGGTATTTCAGTTTCAGTCCCTGGCCATTTGGCTGAGACTGGCATACAACGCGATAGCTCTTGCTTTAGTAGTTTGCCTATCCAAATTTAATCGTCATCCCAAAGGCTAATCTCTGCATCATAGACAGAAAATTTTTCTGTCGGAGGGTGTATGAATGTAGTCGATACAGTGATGGTCTGGCTTGGTTTTGAGCGATGCGACCAGCCGGCCACCGCGACTAGTGAGGGTAAAGTCCTCTATAGAAAGAGAGGTGCCGATGTAACCCCCGCCCAGAATTTTTTGGCCACATCCTCAGGCGGCGAAAGTGCGGCGCGCGCCCACATCGAATTGACATTATTTGATAGAGCTGTTTTGTGGATATTTGAAAAAATAGTTTCTCCATTCATCAATCCTTCGTCTGCCACTAACGCTGCAATGGTTTTGGATGGACCTGCTGTTTTGAGCGAGGGAGCTAGTGTCTTTTCTGAAGAAGAAAGATTAGTCCGTGCTGCTGAAAAAGAATTTTCAGACTTGGAGAAATTCATAGGGCAATTTCTAAAAATAGACCATTGGCCTAGAAGTGGAAATAGTTTTTCAAATGAAGTTAGAAGTGTTGCCGAATCTCATTGGGAAATTTACAAAGGCCTGACCGACAAATCCATCACTAATGAGAAGGATCGATTGACTTATGCGACAGCAGCTTATGTGCTGAATAAGGATAAGCCATCTTTCGATCCGCCAAAAGTTGAGCCTGTTCCCGTCGTCGTTTTTCAAGAACATAGCCCGCCTGTCGGTAAAAAAGATGTCATTATCGAGCCGCTTGTCCCAACTGTTTTAAAAGGTGAAGCGCTGTTCAGGCAATTCGTTCAATTGTATTCCGCCGTAGATTTCAAGGAGCCGGATTCTCTTGGGTCGCTTTTTTTTCAAGCGGAGTGCCTAGAATTTGCAAGAAAAATTATTTCTGATAACGGAATTGCAGATATAAAAAATAGGGCGGCGCCTCCAAAATCAGATATTGCAGCAGCAGAATATCTTCAAAAACGAAAAATAACACTCGAGGGAAAAGCGGAGGAGGCTTTGAGAAGACGGGAGCACCTTGAGAATGCGGAGAGAATAGAAAGCGAGAAAAATAATTTTCGCGATGGTGAATGGGAATTCAATCAATTTACAGAAAAATTTATCAGAAGAAGAGATAACAATGAGAAATTTATCCTTCTAAAAAATGGAAAATATCTCAAGAATGATCAGCTTCTCGCGTTTGCTGCGACGGTGAAAGGCGATCTTTCTGCTACCTCGAATCAGAAGCAGGCAGCAGATTATCTAAGCAAATGGAAAGCAAACCCTGACGCGGCCGCTGAGGCTGCAGCAAACAGCGAAACCTTTTCATTCCCACCCGAGCCGGCGAAGCCTGCCCCGAGAAGAGTTGCGGCGCCCAAGCTTGAGTCACCTCCGGTGGCGCCTGAGAGAACCGCGCTGACTGAATTTGTCAATGCGGATGCTCTGCAATACCAGCAGTTACTACGATTGATCCCTGTTAGTGAGGCTGTTTTTCTATCAGGCCTCGAGGTTTTCAGGCAGATTTGGTCGCCAGAAGTTTCGGATAAAAATGGACGCTACGCCCCTGATTCACAACCTCAATTATCTGGATCCGAGTCGCAAAGCTACACGGACCTTGAAAAAGCGGACAACGCAATCAAAATAGTTTCTGAAATTGCAGTCCTTGCAACGCGCCATAATATTGGGTTGTCTGAGGCTATCGAGGCCATCAAACAGCATAAGGACGAGATCAATCGAAGTCTATTGCAGCATCGGCGTCAGATCATCGAAAACCGAAAAATTCTTGGTGTCGCGGATCTAACAAAGGACCAATTAGATAGAGGTGGGGAATTATTCAGCGATTTTTTAAAGTCTTTTTTGGCTTCAGATAAAAGGAGTGATCTTGATAAGTTTGTCATGAGAGATATCTATTTTTCAAACGAATGTGTGTCTTATGCGAGTCACATGCAAACGATTCTCCTGAAGTTGGAACCTCGTTCTGACTCAGACCAAGACTCTTTGAATGCGGCTGCTTATCTGATGAATCAGTATCAGGGTTTCAAATCATCAATTCGCGAGCCAGATAGCACCGTCATTTGAGTGGAAACGATTAAATCCCGCTTGACAGCAAATTTTCCAACTTAATCGCATCTGCACAAAACAAGCGTATTCCTTCGGCCAATTTTTCCGTTGCCATGGCATCTTCGTTCAGTGCAAAGCGAAACGATTTTTCATCGAAATTCAGACGCCTGATATTGGCACTGACGGCATTTTCCAAAGACAGTCGTTGCTCGACCTGCCCATCGGTTTCTGCCAGTTGCTGCAGCAATTCGGGACTAATCGTCAGCAAATCACAGCCAGCCAGCGCGAGGATCTGACCGGTATTGCGAAAGCTCGCGCCCATGATTTCGGTTGCATAGCCGAATTTTTTGTAATACGCATAAATGTTGGCCACGGATTGCACACCGGGGTCTGTATCGCTGGTGTAGTTCTCTCCCGTCGATTTTTTGTACCAATCAAAAATACGACCCACGAAGGGCGAAATCAATTTGGCGCCAGCCTCAGCGGCGGCAATCGCTTGCGGCATTGAAAACAGCAGCGTCATATTGCAGTGAATGCCTTCTTTCTCAAGCGCCTGTGCGGCACGTATGCCCTCCCAGGTTGAGGCAATCTTGATCAGCACGCGCTCGCGCGGTATGCCGGCTGCTTCATAGAGCGCTATTAGTTGGCGGCCTTTGGCAATCGTGCCCTCGGTATCGAAAGACAGGCGGGCATCGGTTTCGGTAGATACGCGTCCCGGTATCAGCGCCAGTATTTTCAGTCCGAAAGCGACCAGCAGATGATCCACCATCTCATCGGTCGATTTTCCTTTGTGCTTTTGCAGAACCTCGCTCAGCAGAGGCTGATAGGCGGGCTTTTGAACGGCCTTGAGTATCAGCGAGGGATTGGTGGTGGCGTCCCGAGGGGTAAATGCCTCGATGGATTGAAAGTCACCGGTGTCGGCGACAACGGTGGTGTACTGCTTTAACTGCTCGAGCTGGTTCATGGCGGTCAGTGTCGTTTGATACAAAAATGGGGAGACGGCAGCGCTGAAATTCGGGCGCAACTTATGATTTGAGTGAGCTTCGTATTTGGTTCATCAGCCGGGTAGTCGAGCTGTCATGGGTGGTCAGCGGCGCGGCACCATTGAGCTCGTCAATAATCCGGTTAGCCAGGGTTTTGCCCAACTCGACACCCCATTGATCAAAGCTGTTGATGTCCCAGAGTACGCCTTGCACGAAGGTTTTGTGTTCGTAAAGCGCGATCAATGCACCCAAAGCGGCCGGATCCAGTGTCGGCAACACCAGCATATTGCTGGGGCGGTTGCCTGTGAACACACGGTGTGGTGGCAGGGCTGCGTCGCTCGCGTTTCCACACATCAGGGCTTCTGCCTGTGCCAAGGCATTCGCCAGCAGTGCCTTGTGATGATCCTGATAGGCGTGCGCGGGTTTGAGCGCAATGATGAAATCCACCGGTATCAAATCCGTGCCCTGATGCAGCAACTGGAAATAGGCATGCTGCCCATTGGTGCCGACGCTTCCCCAGGTTACTGGCGCCGTTGGCATATCAACAGGTTTGCCGTCGCGCGTGACCTGCTTGCCATTGCTTTCCATTTCCAATTGCTGAAGGTAAGCGGGAAACAGATGCAGGTCTTGATGATAGGGCGCGATGAGTTGGGATGTGGTGCCAAAAAACTGGCGATACCAAAATGCCGTCAATGCCAATACCACCGGCATATTTTCGGCAAGTGGCGCGGTACGGAAATGTTCATCCATGCGGTGTGCGCCGGACAGAAATGCTCTGAAGGCGTCGCTGCCGATCGCAATCAACAGGGGCAAACCGATCGCAGACCAGATGGAGTAGCGCCCGCCGACCCAGTCCCAGAACGGAAACATATTGGTCGGATCGATACCGAACTCGCGCACGGCATCCGTATTGGTGGATACGGCAACGAAATGCTTAGGCAGGTCAGCAGGCGTTGCGTGCTGCAGCAGCCAGGCGCGCGCAGCCTCGGCATTGCGCATGGTCTCCAGCGTGGTGAATGTTTTGGAGGCCACGATAAACAGCGTGGTCTGCGGATTCAGTGCCGACAGCAAGGCATGTATGGCGTGTCCATCGATATTGGACAGAAAATGCAAGCGCAAATCCGGATGCGCACAAGTACGCAGTGCAGCGCAGGTCATGGCCGGGCCCAGATCGGAACCGCCAATGCCTATGTTGACGATATCCGTGATGCGCTGACCATTGAAGCCCTTCCAGCTGCCATTGCGGATTTTTTCTGCGAAAGCTGACATGCGCGACAGAACCGCCTGAATGTCGGCACCAATGTCATGACCCTCGAAGACAAAGCTTGTGTTTGGAGCTTGGCGCAAGCAGGTGTGCAGGGCAGCACGGTGTTCGGTCGTGTTGATACGTTCGCCAGACAACATCGCATCGCGCAGCGTGTCAACGCCTCGCTCCTTCGCAAAGTTGGTCAGCAGACTTACGGTGTCGTGCCGCAGATGATTTTTTGAAAAATCCAGCATGAGTCCCGCGGCCTCGATCGAAAACGACTGTGCGCGTCCGGCGTCTTGTTGGAACAAATCCCCAAGCGACCATGAGCGAGCTTCAGTCGCATGCTCTGCCAGCGCCGACAAGGCGGGCGAGTTGCTCAGTGAGGGCGTGAGAGTGAGTGTGGACTTCACGTGAGGATCTTTCGGAGCCGGGGGTCTGGGGCAAGCAAGGCTAGGGCAATGAATAAAGGGCGCAACCGCGCGTTCGTCCGAGATGATACCTGCACCGCTCAGTCCAAAGTAGCTCGGGGTGAGTCACCCAATTTCATTATTGTTGCTGTTCAGCCGTCTTGATGGCGCGTAATCAGTCGCAGTTCCCTCCAGGAAAGTTTATTTGGTCGTTCGTTTAACAACATTTTTGTTCAAAAAACGCAGCTTTTTTGTTGTAAATTTAATAAAATAAGTTGTCGCATTAGTAATATCGTGCGCTATCCGAACAAAAGCCCGAACAACAACGGACACGTAGGAGGTTCTCTTGCAAGCATTTTCAAGCACAGTCAGAGACTTGTACGCCCTCGCGGAGTACGCGGCACCCGATCAATTTCTTTCCCAAGCGATTAATTTGCTTCAGACCTGGATCCGTTTCGACGGCGCCATCTTCGGCACCGGGGACAGCAGTCGAGCCGTTGCCAAGAACTTGTTGACTCTGGATGGTGCTACGCCTGCGGTGCTTGGGCCTGGACACAACACAGCGCAAGAAGCGCTGCGAGATGATCCGGTTGCCAAGGGATTTCGCAACGCGCCGATGGCGCCATCGCGGGGGGGTATTCGAGAGCTGTACCGCAAGAGTCGGGATGGTAAACGCGGCAAGGCCAATGGGCGGGAATTAAGTGGCGTGCGAACGATGGCCGAAGAGCTGGGACTTTGCCATCTCATCGTCCATGGGGATGATCCGAAAAAGGTGAGTCCGGCACGCTGGATTGTGCTGTATCGCCAGCATGATGTGCGTTTCGCCGAAACGGATGCCGCTTGCCTGCATGGCTTGTGGACGCATTTGTCGCGCGCACTGGTGATCAATCAGGCACGCGCCATTGAGCGTAATACCGGCAAGAGCACTGACCGCGGCATGGCCTCGGGTCTGATCACCACTGAGGGCACAGTAGAGATCGCCGATCCGCGTTTCTTCAGTTTGCTGGAACGGGAGTGGCCAGACCAGGAACCCGAGACCTTGCCCGCCGAGGCGATGGAGGTTCTGCTATCCGGCAAAATATTTCGTGGTACGCAAATCGAAATCTCGCTGGTCAGACAACAGGGAGGGCACTTGTGCCGTATCCGGCCAGTGAATGCGATGGAAATTTTAACGCCGCGTGAATTTGTGGTGGCACGCCGTTTTGCCGCCGGCATGAGTCACAAACAAATTGCTCGCGAGTTGGGTGTTTCGCATCACACCGTGCGCAATCAGCTCGCCCATTTGTATCGCAAACTGAATTTGCATGACAAGGCCTCGCTTGCGCATTATCTGGTCACGAATGCGGCACCGGCATGAGCTGCGGATTTACTGATCGGCTGATGTCATCCTGATTCAGTCTTGGGTCCCGGTGCTTCCGATAAAATACCGGCTTCAAAGACCGGAGCGATAGTAATGACCCAGGATGAACTCAAACAAGCAGTGGCTCGTGCCGCGCTCGATTACGTGGTGGATGGCGAAATCATCGGTGTCGGAACCGGGTCGACCGCTAATTTTTTTATCGATGAACTCGGAAAGATTCGCGACCGGATTCAGGGTGCTGTCGCCTCATCGGAAGCCACAGCAAGCCGGCTGAGATCGCACGGCATTCCCGTGTTCGACCTGAATCAAATCCACGCAATGCCCGTCTACATTGACGGTGCAGATGAAATCAATCATCAGGGGGCGATGATCAAAGGCGGCGGCGGTGCGCTGACTCGCGAAAAAATCGTCGCCTCTGTTGCCGACAGATTTGTGTGCATCGCAGACAGCACCAAGCTGGTTGAGGTGCTGGGTAAGTTTCCGCTCCCCGTCGAGGTGATACCGATGGCGGTGCAGTCGGTCAGCAAGCGCCTCTCGGCATTGGGTGCCATGCCTGTACTGCGGATGAAGGATGGCCGGCCCTACATCACGGACAATGACTGTCAAATTATTGATGCGGCGGGCATGCAGATCACGGAGCCGGCAGCGCTGGAAAGCGAGATCAACGATATTCCCGGTGTGGTTAGTGTCGGCTTGTTTGCGGTGCGAGGTGCATCGGTTTGTCTGCTGGGCACAAGCACGGGTGTCAGGCGGCTGGAGTTTTGAGAGGCTGGTACCAGCAATACCCGAGTGTGCCAATACGCATTGCTGCATAACTGCCTGGCGCGGTGTAGTACGGACATAAAAAAAGCCCGCATGAGTTTTGCGGGCTTTTGAGAGGGATGCGCGAACCTCAGTAAAACCTCGGATTCATTCCGACGGTGGCACATATCCCTGTGCCGCATCGGCACCTTCGCCGAAGAAATGCTTTTCCATTTGTGTGGCCAGATATTTTCGTGCGCGAACATCTGCCAGATTGAGCCGGTTTTCATTGACCAGCATGGTCTGGTGCTTGAGCCAGGCGCCCCAGGCTTCTTTGGATACGCCTTCCCAGATTTTTTTACCCAGTTCGCCGGGATAGGGTGGGAAATCCAGTCCTTCGGCTTCTTTACCGAGCTTGATGCAGTGGACCATCCGAGTCATTGATATCTCCAGTTCAAAGATTTTTGATGAGTACCAGCGACTTGCGCTGCCAGTTGTACATGTTCTGCCTGTCCTTGGGTAAGTCATCCAGACTGGCATTGGTAAATCCGCGTTTGAGAAACCAGTGAGCGGCGCGGGTCGTGAGCACGAAAAGTTTTTTAAAACCTGCTGCACGGGCTCGATTTTCCAGATGCTTGAGGAGTCGTTCTCCATCACCTTGCGCCTGAGAGTCGGGACTCACCGTCAAGCAGGCCATCTCGGCCATTTTCTCGGCGGGGAAAGGGTAAAGGGCTGCGCAACCGAAAATCACACCGTCATGCTCGATGACCGAGAAGTAGTCAACCTCGCGTTCGATCAATTCGCGGCCGCGTTTCACCAGAGTGCCATCCACCTCGAGGGGCTCGATCAGACGCAGAATGCCACCGACATCTTCGATACTGGCTTCGCGCAGACTTTCCAGATTCTGTGCCGAAATCATCGTGCCAACACCATCGTGGGTAAAGATTTCGAGCAAGACGGAACCATCAGTGGAAAACGGCACAATATGCGCGCGCGGCACACCTGACTGACAGGCACGGATCGCGTTGGAGAAATAGTATGCTGCATCAGACGGCAAGCAATCTGATTCCATGACGGCCTGAGCCTGGTGAACCGACACTTCATGAATCGCGGTACCACCGGCATCCGTCATCATCGGTGTTTCAGTAATGAAGATCAGTTTATCCGCCCGCAGCGATGTGGCGGCTGCGACGGCGACATCTTCCATCGCCAGATTGAACACTTCGCCGGTGGGCGAGAAGCCCAGCGGCGAGAGCAGCACCAGCCCCCCGTTGTCGAGAATGGGGTGGATGGTTTCATACGCGATTTTGCGTGCGAGACCGGTGTGTTCGAGATCGACACCATCAATGATGCCCATCGGGCGCGCGACAACAAAATTACCTGAAATGACACGTATCGCCGCATTGGCCATCGGCGTGTTCGGCAGTCCCTGACTGAATGCGGCTTCGATATCCAGCCGGAGTTCGCCTGCAGCTTCCTTTGCGCACTCCAGAGCAACCTCATCCGTGATGCGAAGGCCGTTATGAAAACGCGACTGTTCGTTGCGCAAGGCCAGTTGCTCTTCCACCTGCGGGCGTGAACCGTAGACGATGACAACTTTGATTCCCAGCGCGTGCAACAGCGACAGATCGTGGGCCAGTACAGGCAATGCACCGGCCCGCACCAGCTCGCCCGGGAAGGCGACCACAAAGGTCTTTCCGCGAAATGCGTGAATATAGGGTGCGACCGAGCGCAGCCACGCGACGAACTGGGTAGGGTTATCCATAGGGCGCATTATAATTCGCTCCGACATGTCCGCACCCGACAACCCTAAAAAAGCGCGACCTGCGCGGCCTGTAGCTCCAGCGCCTCACGCATCCAACGCTCCCCGCCCGAAACCGATTCCAGTTCGTCATCCGCTGCCGGCGGTCAGTTTCCCCGACGAGTTGCCCGTATCTGGCAGGCGCGAAGACATCATGGCGGCCCTGCGGCAGCATCAGGTCATCATCGTCTGCGGCGAGACAGGCTCGGGCAAGACCACGCAGCTGCCCAAGATCTGCCTTTCTCTGGGGCGCGGCGAGCTTGGCATGATTGGTCACACCCAACCCCGCCGCATTGCCGCCTCATCGACTGCAAAACGCATCGCTCAGGAACTCGGCTCGCCACCCGGCATGCATGTGGGCTACAAGGTACGTTTTAACGACACTTTGTCCGAGGGCGCGTGGGTCAAGCTGATGACTGACGGGATTCTGCTTGCCGAGACTCAGGGTGATCCGCTGCTGCGGCAATATGACACGCTAATCATCGATGAAGCCCACGAGCGCAGTCTGAATATTGATTTCCTGCTGGGCTATCTGAAGCAGTTGCTGCCACGCCGGCCCGATCTGAAGCTCATCATCACCTCGGCCACCATTGATGCCGAGCGTTTTGCAAAACATTTCGAGCATGCGGGAACGCCGGCGCCAGTGATTGAAGTGTCGGGACGCTTGTATCCGGTAGAAGTGCGATACAGACCTGTTGAGCGACCGCTGGAGCAAGGTACGCAATCCAAAGCGCCTGCAACCTCCAACACGAGTGCGGCGCGCAGCCGTGAGCAGCGCGATCTCATGGATGCGATCGTTGATGCCGTCGATGAACTCGCGCTGATCGGTTCCGGGGATATTCTGGTCTTCCTGCCCGGCGAGCGCGAGATACGTGACGCGGCCGAAGCACTGCGCAAGCATCATCCGCCGCATGTCGAGATCCTGCCACTGTTTGCACGCTTGTCTGCACAGGAGCAGGAGCGCGTATTCAAGACAAGCAATGCGCGACGCATTGTATTGGCGACCAATGTGGCCGAAACCTCGCTCACGGTGCCCGGTATTCGCTATGTGGTCGATGCGGGCACCGCGCGCGTCAAACGCTACAGCTATCGCAATAAAGTTGAGCAGTTGCAGATCGAGCCTATTGCGCAGTCGGCAGCCAATCAACGCGCCGGTCGCTGCGGCCGGGTGGCGGCGGGCGTTTGCATTCGCTTGTATGACGAGCAGGATTATTTGCAGCGACCGAAGTTTACCGAGCCCGAAATTTTGCGCTCCTCGCTAGCAGCCGTGATTTTGCGCATGAAATCGCTCAGGTTGGGCAATGTGGAGCAGTTTCCCTTTATCGAGCCACCCTTGGGCCGTGCGATTGCAGATGGTTATCAGTTGTTGCAGGAGCTCGGTGCGGTCGACGAGGCGCAGGAACTCACCGAGCTGGGTCGTCAGCTGGCGCGACTGCCGATGGATCCGCGCGTGGGCAGAATGATTCTCGCTGGACGCGATCATCAATGCTTGCGCGAGATGCTGATCATTGCTGCGGCACTGTCGGTTCAGGATCCGCGCGACAGGCCTGTTGATCTGCAAGCTGCTGCTGATGCCGCCCACAAGAAATTCGCCGATGAAAAGTCGGAATTCATCAGCTATCTGAAAATATGGACCTGGTTTGAAGAGGCCATCGCTCAAAAACAATCCAATCGTCAGCTCAACGAACAATGCCGCAGTCACTTTTTGTCGCAGCTTCGTTTGCGTGAATGGCGCGATGTGCACTCGCAGTTACTCACCATTGTGCGCGAGCAGGGCTGGCGTATCAATGAGGCGCCAGCGACCTATGAACAACTGCATCTCGCGTTGCTGACTGGCTTGCTCGGCAATATCGGTTACAAGGCCGATGATGAGCCCCATTATCTCGGCGCGCGGGGCATTCGTTTTTATCTGTGGCCGGGTTCGAGCTTGTTGAAAAAAGCGGGGCGCTGGGTGATGGGTGGTGAGCTGGTTGATACCTCCCGGCTGTATGCGCGCACACTGGCACAGATACAGCCGGAATGGCTGGAGAAGGTCGGCGCGCATCTGCTTAAAAAATCCTGGGGTGATCCGCGCTGGGAAAAAAAGAGTGGCCAGGTATCTGCCTATGAGCGAGCGACTTTGTATGGCCTGGTGGTTTACAGTCAGCGCAGAACAGACTTCGGCAAGATCGACCCGCAGCAGGCGCGCGAGATTTTCATACGCAGTGCGCTGGTCGATGGGGATTTCGAGACCCGCGCCCCATTTTTTGCGCATAACCAGAAGCTGATCCGCGAGATAGAAAATCTGGAGCACAAGTCGCGCCGGCTGGATGTGCTGGTTGATGAAGAACTCATCGCTGCTTTTTACGACAAGCTGATCCCTCAAGATATTCATCACGCGGTCGGATTTGAACAATGGTTGCGCAAGGCCAGCGCGGCAGATCCGAAAATTCTTTATCTCAGTCGTGATGACCTGATGCGGCATGAGGCTGCCGGCGTTACTACCGATTTATTCCCCAAGCTCATGCGCCATGCGGGCATTGAAATGGCGCTTACTTATCATTTCGAGCCCGGTTCGTTGCGCGACGGTGTCACGCTCGCAGTGCCGCTGTATGCCCTGAATCAGATATCGGCGGCGCGATGTGAATGGCTCGTGCCCGGCATGCTGAAAGAAAAAGTCCATTTACTGCTCAAATCGCTGCCACAAAAATTGCGGCGCCATTGTGTGCCTTTGCCGGACTATGCGGCAGGATTTTGTGATCGCGTTCATGCAGCTAAAAAATTTGGCCTGGGTAGTTTGCTGGATGCTGTCATTGCCGATGTGCGTGCTCAGACCACGGTGATGGTCAAATTGGCAGACTTCAAAATAGAAACACTGCCCGCGCATCATTTCATGAATTTCAAAATCATCGATGAGCACGGCCGGCAGCTGGATATGGGGCGCAATCTCTCTGCCTTGCAGTCGGAATTCGGTACACAGGCACGTGAGCAGTTTCAGAAAATTGCCGAGCAGGCGGCACCGGTTGAGGCGATTGCGAAGCCGGTTGCAAGTTCTACTACTGGCTCAGTGGCGGTTACTAACACTGTGGCCAATGCGAATCGTAGCGCTGCGGGTCCGGCGGGCTACCAGAATCTCACCACCTGGTCGTTTGACGCCTTGCCTGAGCTGCTGGAAATTCAGCGGGGTAAGCAGACCTTAATCGGATTTCCGGCGCTGGTGGACCGAGCGACACATTGTGATCTTGAAGTGTTTGACGATCCCAATGAGGCAGCGGTCATTCATTTGGCAGGTTTGCGACGCCTGTTCGCGCTCCAGCTCAAGGAGCAGCTTAAATATCTTGAAAAAAATATCCCCGGCTTGCAGCAGATGGGCATGCAATTCATGGCGCTCGGCTCTCAGGAAGAGTTGCGAGATCAGATCATTCAGGCGGGTCTGGCGCGCGCCTGTCTGCAATTACCACTGCCGACCAATGCCGGAGAATTCAATCAACGGCGTGACGAGGGCAAGGCCAGACTGAATTTGCTGGTGAATGAAATTGCGCGTCTGGTTGGACAGATTCTTGGTGAATACCATACGCTGCCCAAGAAACTCCAGGCGCTCAAATCCCATGCGGCGGCACAAGCGGATATGCAGTCGCAATTGCAGGCGCTGATACACAAACGCTTTGTGGCAGAAACGGAACATAGTCAGCTGGCGCATTTTCCACGCTATCTGAAAGCGATGCAGGTCAGAATGGACAAACTCAGGACCGACTCGGCACGCGATGCGCGGCTGACAGCAGAATGGCAGCAGGCGGCCATGCCCTGGCAGCGTGCGATGAGGGGCGGTGCTCAGGGTGACCCGAAAATGCAGGAATTCCGCTGGATGCTGGAGGAATTGCGGGTGTCGCTGTTTGCGCAAGAGTTGAAGACGCCGATGCCGGTATCGGTCAAGCGTTTGCAAAAAGTGTGGGAGGCTATGCAACGTTAGTTATGTCGCTTTAATCCATGGCTTTGTCGCATTTATGGATTGGCGATGTACTAGGCTAGGGTTGTGCTGGCCAACTTCCCCGCATAATTGCTCTGGAGAAGAGGGGCAATCCAGGACTCGATTACCTTGGGGAGGTTTATAAAATGGACACTGCTTCGGTACGCGGAAGAAGGGTGGCCTATAGTTCCGAAGATTTTGTCAATCGAGCCCGCCATCCGTCTCACCAAGACGCAGCCACCTCCGCGAAAATTTTGCTGCAGTCAAAACCCGATAAGCCTGTCAATTTGCAGGCGATCGTCAGCCAAGGCCTGTCACGGGCTGAAGGAGAGCGAAAAGCTGTTGTGCAGGTTGCCAGGGCGGTGGGTGAATCGTCCCCACCAATCAAATCTGAACAAAACGCCTGGCAGAAGGCCAAACCTTCGGTATACGGAATCGTCGGTCGCAATAACAATAAGGCTCGTGAAGCAACCCTTGCAATGACTGTAGGCAGATTGCAATCGCACTTTGGTGCTTCAGTGCCAAATTTTCAAACCGCTTGGGAAAATCGTCAAAATAATAAGCAAGAATATCGGCTACTTCTTGCATTTGGACGTGCTGCATCCCAGGTGGAGAGTATTGAATTTCTGATAGCGGTGGAAGATTTACGCAGCTCTCCATCAGTTGACAAGGCAAGCAAGATTCTTCGAGTGTTTATTGAACCAGATCCCATTGATGATTTCGGAATGCCGATTGCTGATCCGTCAAAACTGCAGATCAACTTGCAGAGTGAATCAGTGAGAAAGGAATTACTGAGCAGGGTCGGTGGCTGTATCGAGAGGGCGAAATCTGGAGATCCGGAGGCGATGAATGAGGCGGTGGCAGAATTGGCTCCGGTAGAGGCTTATTTGGTCAAGATGATCAAAATCAATCTGGATACTGTGTATCGTGCCGAGATAAAAAACGCGGCCGGGCGAACACCCGCAAACTCGGTCTTCAGTGCTGGTCCGGGCGGCTTGGCGTAGAATTCGGGCTGTTTTTACTTTAGCCCCGAGTTTTAGCAACATGACCATAAAATCCGACAAATGGATACGCCGCATGGCGGAATCCCACGGCATGATCGAACCCTTTGAGCCAGGCCAGGTACGCGAAGCCAATGGCCAAAAAATCGTGTCCTACGGTACGTCCTCATACGGCTACGATATTCGCTGCGCCGATGAATTCAAGATTTTCACCAATATCAACAGCACCATCGTCGATCCAAAAAATTTCGACGAAAACTCGTTTGTTGATCTCAAGAGTGATGTCTGCATCATTCCACCGAACTCGTTTGCGCTGGCACGTACGATCGAATATTTCCGTATTCCACGCAACGTGCTAACCATCTGTCTTGGCAAATCCACTTATGCCCGCTGCGGCATCATCGTGAATGTGACGCCGTTTGAGCCGGAATGGGAAGGGTATGTAACCCTGGAGTTCTCCAACACCACGCCGCTACCAGCGAAGATTTATGCCGGAGAAGGTTGTGCGCAGGTCTTGTTTTTCGAAAGCGATGAGGTCTGTGAAACCTCGTACAAGGACCGGGGCGGAAAATATCAGGGGCAGCGGGGCGTTACCTTACCCAAAACTTGATCGGAGTTTCAGGCACTGCCGGAGCCCGTTGAAATTCGGGCTCTGGTATTCGTCAGCCGCTTCCGTGCTATCGCTACGCGTCCGCTTTTCTGACGCATTTCTCACAGTATCCTCCATCATTTTTGACTTCAACAACACCGATCAGAGTGTGATCAAACCCTCATTGCGCCATTTTCAATCGCTCATCCGCGCGCCTCATTGAATGCTAGGACGGATGCTGGCCGAAAAGATTCTTTGGGTTTCTCAGACTAGTTGCAAAGTATACGTAAATTACGTATATTTTGCGCATGAAAGCTATTTTCATTGAGTTGCCTCCGTTCGCGAGGCACCGCGCCAGCTATCTGGATGATGAGAGTTTTTTGGCGCTGCAAACTTCTTTGATGTCCAATCCTGAGGCCGGGGATCTCATCGAGGGAACCGGAGGATTGAGAAAGTTAAGGCAGGCCGACCCTCGACGGGGCAAGGGCAAACGAGGCGGACTTCGCGTGATCTACTATTGGTGGGACGGCAAGCGACAATTTTGGCTGTTTACCTTGTATGACAAGGATGAGATGAATGATTTGAGCCCTAAAGAAAAGAAAATACTCAAGGAAATGCTCAAAAGCGAGTTGGAGTCGAGACGATGAAAAAGAGAAATTTGTTTAGTGAAATCACCGAAGGATTTGATGCCCTTCGTGAAGAGCGCCATGGCAAACGTACATTGCGCACGCACGCAGTCGAGCCTAGACCTGTGCCGGAAATTACAGCGACTGAACTGGTCGCACTTCGGGAGCGCTTGCAACTTTCTCGCCCAGTTCTCGCACATTACCTGCGAACCAATCCGCGTACTCTTGAGAACTGGGAACAAGGCCGTGCAAAACCGAATGCTCAGGCTGTGCTACTGATAAGGTTGGTCGAACGTTATCCGGATATCGTGGAACGATTGGCTGAAGTATAGCTTGCCGCGGCACTCTGATTACGTTTATCTACATATCTGACTGCCTTACACAGTCTACGTAATATCCCGCGCTATCGTCGCCCTCGACCTTCACCAAGCCGTGGACATCGGTTTCGAAGCCAGGGAATTTCTCGTTGAAATCGCGCGCAAATCGCAGGTAATCAACGATGGTCTTGTTGAAGCGCTCGCCTGGAATTAGTAGCGGGATGCCGGGAGGGTAGGGTGTCAGCAGAATCGCCGTGACGCGGCCTTCGAGTTCATCGATGGGCACGCGATCGATTTCGCGGTGGGCCATTTTCGCAAACGCATCCGAAGGCTTCATCGCTGGCTGCATGTCGGACAAATACATTTCCGTCGTCAGACGGGCAATGTCATGCGCCTTGTACATGTCGTGAATCTGATGGCAGAGATCCTTCAATCCGGTACGTTCATAGCGCGGGTTTGCGGCCGCGAATTCCGGCAGGATGCGCCACATCGGTTGGTTCTTGTCGTAATCATCCTTGAACTGCTGCAGTGCTGTCAGCAGTGTGTTCCAGCGGCCTTTCGTAATGCCAATGGTGAACATGATGAAGAAGGAATACAGACCTGCCTTTTCAACGATAACGCCATGCTCGGCAAGGTATTTGGTTACGATGGAAGCAGGAATGCCGGTCTCGCCGAATTTGCCATCCAGTGACAGGCCGGGCGTGACAATCGTGGCCTTGATCGGATCCAGCATGTTGAAGCCGGATTCAATTTTTCCAAAGCCATGCCAGTCATCTTTGCCGTTGATCATCCAGTCATCACGGTCGCCGATGCCATCAGCAGAAAACTCTTCCGGTCCCCACACCTGGAACCACCAGTCCTTGCCCCATTCTTCGTCGACTTTTTTCATCGCGCGACGGAAATCGAGTGCTTCGAGAATGCTTTCTTCGACCAGCGCGGTACCACCCGGTGGCTCCATCATGGCGGCCGCAATATCGCAGGAGGCAATGATGGCGTATTGGGGTGAGGTGGAGATGTGCATCAGATAGGCTTCATTGAAGCTATCCCGATCGAGTTTGACGGTCTTAGATTCCTGTACAAGGATTTGCGATGCTTGAGACAGACCGGCCAGCAGTTTGTGCGTGGACTGGGTCGAGAAAATCATGGATTTCTTCGCGCGCGGTCTGTCCTTGCCGATCGCATGCATGTCTTTGTAAAAATCATGGAAGCTCGCATGCGGCAGCCAGGCTTCATCAAAATGCAGTGTCTCGATCTCACCGTCCAGCATCTCCTTGATGGTTTCGACGTTATAGATCACGCCATCATAGGTGGATTGGGTAATGGTGAGAATGCGGGGTACCTTGTTCTTGGCATCACGGGCGAAGGGATTAGCTTCGACTTTTTTCATGATGTTTTCCATCCGGAATTCTTCCACCGGAATGGGACCGATGATGCCCAGATGATTTCGGGTCGGCATCAGGAACACTGGTATCGCACCACACATGATGATGGAGTGCAGTACCGATTTATGACAATTGCGATCCACGACCACGACATCGCCGGGGGCTACGGTGGAGTGCCAGACCATTTTGTTCGAGGTCGAGGTACCGTTGGTAACGAAGTAACAGTGGTCTGCATTGAAAATCCGGGCAGCATTGCGCTCGCTGGCGGCCACCGGGCCGGTATGGTCGAGTAGCTGACCGAGCTCTTCGACCGCATTGCAGACGTCGGCGCGCAGCATGTTCTCGCCGAAAAACTGGTGAAACATCTGACCGATCGGTGACTTCAGAAATGCCACGCCGCCGGAATGGCCAGGGCAGTGCCACGAGTAGGATCCATCTTGTGCGTAATGCACCATGGCCCTGAAAAACGGTGGTGCGAGGCTGTCCAGATAGGAGCGCGCTTCACGAATGATGTGACGCGCGACGAATTCGGGCGTGTCCTCGAACATGTGAATGAAGCCGTGCAGTTCACGCAGGATATCGTTGGGTATGTGACGCGAGGTCCGAGTTTCACCATACAGATACAGCGGTATGTCGGCGTTCTTGTAGCGAATTTCTTCCACAAAGGCGCGCAGCGATTTCAGCGCATGCTCGGTTTCCTCAGGACTGCCTCCGCCAAATTCCTCATCGTCGATGGAGAGGATGAACGCCGATGCGCGTGACTGCTGTTGCGCAAACTGCGACAAGTCACCGTAGCTGGTAACGCCCAGCACTTCCATGCCTTCTGTTTCCAGTGCATCGGCCAGCGCGCGAATGCCGAGTCCTGAGGTGTTCTCGGAGCGGAAATCTTCGTCAATGATGACGATGGGGAAGCGGAATTTCATGGGTGCTCCTGATGCGCCCCACCACCCCGGCGGGTGCGAGCGGCAAAAAAATAAAGCGGGATTCTCTCAGATATGAGGGCGCTGTGGGAGAAATTGAGTTTTCAAACAGATACTAGGCGCTGTGGCGTCAACGTCGGTGATAGATAACAAAAGCGTAATCAAATCCCTGAGAGTCCGAGTGATGCGGATCGCGCGACACCTCGTTCCACACGGTCAGGTCTATTGCCGGAAAGAATGCATCGCAGGCAAATTCGGCATCGATTTCGGTGACGATCAGGCGGGAAGCGAGCGGCAAAGCATCAGCGTAGATCTGAGCGCCGCCAATGACAAAGACCTCGCCATCACCCGCCAGATCGGCTGCCTGCTCCAGCGAGCCGGCGGTATCGACCCCCTCGTGCTGCCAGTCGGGGTTGCGGCTGATAACGATATTGCGACGGTTGGGCAGTGGTCGTCCTATGGATTCAAACGTCTTCCTGCCCATCAGGATAGGGTGACCCGTGGTCGTGCGTTTGAAATACGCCAGATCCTCCGGCAGCCGCCAGGGGAGCGTGTTGTTGATGCCGATGCCATTGTGGCGTTCGGTTGCAACAATCAGGGTAAGCGTAGCGGGCATGGTCGCCTGATGATAGTCGATACCAGCGCTTTACACCGCGACGGGTGCTTTGATCGCGGGATGGGACTGGTAGCCGACGATCTCGATATCGTCGTACCGGTAATCAAAAATTGTGTCGGGTTTGCGTTTCAAAACCAGTTTGGGCAAGGGCAGTGGGTCGCGCGACAATTGTTCGCGCACCTGATCCATATGGTTCGAATACAAGTGGCAATCACCGCCGGTCCAGACAAAATCGCCAACATCCAGGCCCGTCTGTTCTGCCACCATATGCGTCAGCAATGCATAGGATGCGATGTTGAATGGCACGCCCAGAAAAATATCAGCGCTGCGCTGATACAGCTGGCAGGACAGCTTGCCATCGGCCACGTAGAACTGGAAAAAGGCGTGGCACGGGGGCAGCTTCATCTGCGGAATATCACCCACATTCCATGCCGAGACAATCAGCCGACGGGAGTCGGGATTGGATTGAATCTGTTGTATCAGCTGCGCAATCTGATCGACATGTCCACCGCCGGGCGTGGGCCAGCTGCGCCACTGATAACCGTAGATGGGACCCAGATCGCCCTTGGGATCGGCCCATTCGTCCCAGATGGAAACGCCGTTCTCTTTCAGATACGCGATATTGGTGGAGCCGGCCAGAAACCAGATCAGCTCGTGAATGATGGATTTCAGATGCAGTTTTTTGGTCGTGACCAGCGGGAAGCCTTCCTGCAAATCAAAACGCATCTGATAGCCGAAAACGGAACGCGTACCGGTGCCGGTGCGATCGGTCTTGGTGGTGCCATGTTCATACACATGGCGCATGAAATCGAGGTATTGGCGCATGGGAGTTCTGGAAATTGAGCCCATATTTTACCTTGGTCGGGTAGGCTCCCGCCCCGGGACCATGAAGGCAAAAATCAGTGTGTATTGAACTGCAGCGCGGCCAGTTGCGCGTACAGGCCGCCGGCCGCCACCAGTGAGGCATGGGTTCCAGTTTCCACGATGCGTCCCTGTTCCATGACGACGATACGCGTGGCACGTTGTACCGTGGCCAGACGGTGCGCGATGACCAGTGTGGTTCTATCCACCATCGCGGCTTCCAGTGCGCGCTGTACCAGTCGTTCCGATTCCGCATCAAGCGCACTGGTGGCCTCGTCCAGCAAGAGCAGAGGTGGATTTTTCAGCAAGGCTCGTGCAATGGCGATGCGCTGCTTTTGTCCGCCGGACAATCGGACGCCACGCTCACCCAAGAAGGATTGATAACCCTCGGGCAGCCGCTCGATGAATTCGTGTGCTGCTGCAAGCTTTGCTGCTTCAATGACCTCTGCATCGCTGGCTTCGGGTCGGCCGTAGCGGATGTTTTCCATCGCGTTCGCTGAAAATACCACCGTGTCTTGCGGGACGATGCCGATCGCATTGCGAAGATCCTGCAGGTCCAGCGCACGGATATCGACACCATCCAGTCGTATGTTGCCGGTTTGCGGATCATAAAACCGCAGCAGCAACTGAAACAGCGTGGTCTTGCCGGCACCTGAAGGACCCACAATCGCTACGGTCTCGCCGGGTGCAATATCGAGCGACAGATCGGCAAGTGCCGGTTGATCCGGGCGTGAGGGGTAATGGAAATTCACCTGCTCGAGTTGCAGACGTGAGCCATTGGCTGCTCGCGCAGGCAGTGACTGCGGATGCTCGGGCGATGCAATCGGCGAACGCTCGGCCAGCAATTCAAGCAAACGTTCGCTTGCGCCGGCAGCACGCTGTGCATCACCTAGTGTTTCAGACAGGGCGCCGATGGCACCCGAGACGATGGCAGCATACAAAATGAACTGCCCCAGCTCGCCCGCGCTCATCTGTCCCTCTATGACGGCGTGTGCGCCCAGCCACAGCACAAACACGATTGCGCCAAACACTAGAAGTATCGCGGTGACTGTCAGTAGCGCCCGAGCGCGCACACGGTCAATTGCGGTACCGAATGCACGCTCGACGGCATTGCCGAACTGACGTGATTCGTGATCTTCGTGTGCAAATGCTTGCACCACTGCGATGGCATTCAATCGCTCGCCTGCCAGTCCGGATGCATCGGCAATTCTGTCTTGCGAAGCGCGCGAGAGTTTTCTGACGCGTCGCCCTATCATCACGATGGGCAATATGACAGCCAGCAGCATCACGATGATGATGGCCGATAACTTGATGCTGGTGATGAACATCATCAGCAGGCCACCGATCAGAAGCAATACATTGCGCAGCGCCATGGAGATGCTGGTACCCACCACGGTTTGTATCAGTGTGGTATCGGTGGTCAGCCGCGACAGCACTTCACCTGTCTGAGTGACTTCAAAAAATTCCGGGCTTTGTCGCAGTACATGCGCATACACGGCGCTGCGTATGTCAGCCGTCACACGTTCGCCCAGCCATGAGACCAGATAAAAGCGTGCCGCAGTTGCCGTCGCCAGCACGCAGGCGACCGCAAAGAGAGCAAGAAAGTACACATTTACCTGTGCTGCTTTTTGCGTGCCTGCTGTCGTGAAACCGAGATCGATCAGCTGACGAAAGCCGTAGGGAATCGCCAGCGTGGCCGAAGCCGCGATAACGAGTGCAATACCTGCTGCGATGATGCGCCGGCGGTAGGGTGACAAAAAAGGCAGGAGGCCGGCCAGCGTTTTGAGTCCGCTTCTGGCATTCGGGCGATCAGTGTTTCGGGTCATAGTTTCAAGGCTTTCAGATAGCCGGTCATTTCAAAATAGCCTCGTCCTGCCGGCTTGTCATCGCGCTCGATAGTGACGGCGCCTTCCCAGTACACGGCGCCGGTCGATTGGCGCGAATCGAGTTCCTGGTCGTCTTGCAAAGGTCTGAGTCGCCAACGAATCTCGCTTGTATCGATTTGCATGGACACCGGATAACGGGCACCAGTACGCTGCGAGCGCCATTCACGCAATGGTGTGAAGCGTATCGCATCCGAACTGATCGTACGCAGTTTGCCATGGGCATCGCGCAGGGTTGCATGCTGCCATAGCGCCTGACCATCAGCTGTGCGTATGCGAAATGCCATGAGCGCACTGCCATCATCAAGATTTGCGCCCACCCAATCCCAGCCCACGGCACGCGGGTCCAGCAGGGTCGAGGACCACTCATGATCCAGCCAGGCGCTGCCATGCACGTTGACGGGTTGGCCTTTGCGCAGGATCTGACCGCTGACGGTCAGTTGGGGTTCGCTGTAGTAGTAGCTGGCCTGTCCTGCGACCGGTCCCTTGCGTGAATAGCCTTGTTCACCCTGCAGCAGTACAGGCTGCGTTGGCGTGAGTGTCAGCGATAGCGTGAAGTCTCGCGCAGGAAGAGCGATCTGGTAGCGGCCATCGGTTTCGCGGCGCAGGGTCCATTGACGCAATTTCACATCGGTCGCGGCTTCGGTGGCGTGCGCAAGGCCAAAGCCGGCACGCGCGATTTTCTGATCATGCATGAGCTTGCCCAATGCGGGATCAGAGAGTGCCGCATGCGCGACGATCAGCTGCTTCGGCGCGAATCGACTTGGATTAGTTGTATCGTGCTCGGTCGCCGACCTAAAAAACGTCACCTGAAAGCCCAGTGACTTTCCATCCGGCGTTTGCAGCCAACCTGTCGCATACCACCACTCGGTTCGGAAGTCGGGATGTGCGCCGAAGTCGCGTGGAAAGTTGATGGTCTTTCCGGGTACTACCGGGGCGAATACGGGCGTGCCGGCCGACACAGTCATGGCGGCGCTGAGACAAAATATCAATCCAAGCCGAGGGCCAAGCGCCATCGCGTGCAGCAGATTCGAAACACGTAGTAGACGCGAGAAAAAAATCACCAGTCCTCCCTGACCGAGCGTACCGCGCTGCCTGCAACGGCCATGCGTCCTGATATCAGCGCCGTCATCGCTGCAGACATGAGCAACACCGCGGCTACGGTGACGAGCAATGACCAGGGCAAGTGCAGACTCATGGTCCAGTGGAAGGATTGCGGGTTCACGATGAACACCAGAATCAGACTGATGCAGCCGCCCAGAACAAAGCCCGCAGCGATGGCCAGTCCGGCCAGCAAGGCACCTTCGCCAGCGAGCAGCAGAAGGATTTGTCGCCGGGTGATGCCGATATGACGCAGCATGCCGAATTCCTTGGCGCGAGACAGCGTTTGCGCAGAAAAGGTTGCGGCGACACCGAACAAGCCAATGATGATTGCCACGCCCTCCAGCAAATACGTGACAGCAAAACTGCGATCGAAAATTTTCAGACTGATTGCGCGAATCTCGCCCGGCTCGGCGAACTCCAGCGTGCCTGCGAAGGGCAGTGATTCGAGTTGCGCGCGCAGTTGAGCGGCACTGGCATCGCGACGCAGCCACAGTGCCACGTCATTAATGTTCATATCACCCGTCAGTGCGCGATAGTCTTCCAGGCGAAGCATCAAAGCACCGGATTGCCTCGCATAATCGCGCCACACCCCGGCGACCGTGAATGTGGCCAGCTTGCCTTGCAGGGGCAGTTCTACGGATTGCCCCGGCTGCCAGCCATACAAATCCACCATCGCTTCAGAAATCCAGACAGGGCGCGCGATATCTTTGAGCGAGTCGCCCACGATAGGAATGCTGCGATCGGGCGCATCCGCATCCAGCGTTCGAGCAATCAGCGCCACTGCGGGGCGTGAGGAGTCTAGCGTGATGGGTTGATGACGTGTGGTTTCCATGCGCGAGACCGCAGGCAGTTGTGCGATCTGCAGCTGTTCCTCCGCGCTGATTCGGCCGGCTTCGCCACCATTTTGCACTCGGACATACATATCGGCCGACAGCAGATGCTGCAACCAGTCATCAACAGAGACGCGAAAGCTGGAGACCATGATACCCATGGCCACCATCAATGAGAAACTGGCGAGTACACCTCCCAGGGCAATCGCTGCCTGATTGGGTGCGTTGGCCAGACGTGCAAGTGCCAGGCTGCCCATCATGCCGGACCAGCGCGGTGCCAGCGCGGAAAAAATCACCGACGCAGCGCGGGGCATCAATGCGATACTGCCCACCAGCAGCAAGGCAATCGACAAGTAACCAAACACGGGTAATCCTGACACCGGTGGCAACAACGTAAACAACGCACCCAGCGCAATGGCGGCAAGCGCAGGCCAGGGTACTGCAAGGGGTGCCAGCGCCAGATCTTCACTGCCTGCTTTCATCGCGGCAGCAGGTTTTGCGCGTGCAGCTTCCATCGCCGGCGACCAGCTGCCAAGTACAGCCACACCCGCACCAGCACTAAAAAAAATCAGCGCTGCCATCGGACTGAACACCAGCGTCGGACGCACACCCGGAAAATAGCCACCGCCCAGATCACCACCGAACATTGACAAGGCCGCTGCTGCCAGCCCATAGCCGAGTGCAATACCGAACGCTGCACCCACGACACCGAGCAAGCTGCCTTCGATCAGCACTTGCGCAAGCAATTGTCTGCGCGTGACCCCAAGTGTGCGCATGAGCGCGAACTGCGGACGGCGTCGCAATACCGACAAGGCCTGCGTCGAGAACACCAAAAAGGCGCCCGTAAACAGGGCTACCAGCGCCAGCACATTGAGATTTACACGATAGGCGCGCGACATGGTGGCAGTGCGTTTGTCCTGATCCTCTGCTTCGGCAATGATGAGTGAGTTCTGCAATTGCTCCAGACGCGTCTTGAATGCGGAACGATTCGCGCCCGGCACCAGCTTGATATCGATGCGCGACAATTGTCCGAGCCGTGCGAACTGCCATTGGGCGCTGCCGATATCCATCACGGCCAAACGCTGTCCTGAACGCGCACGCAACAGTGAGCCTGCAACGCGAAGTGAGACGCGGCGTGTACCGGCAAAGAGCGTGAGGGTGTCACCGGTACGCAGTTGTAGCCATGTCATCGCAGCGGGTGAGAGAAAAATAGTATCGGCCATCAGCGTGTCGAAGGGTTTACCTTCTTCCGGCTGACCCATCAGGTCGGGTGATATCCAGGCTGATTGAAATCCATCAATGCCCAAGACCTTCAGCGTGCTGCGCTGACCTGGTACGGCGAGATCCAGTTCCAGTATCGGCGCCGCGATCTCGATCTCTGGCATTGCTGCGATGTGTGCGTACAAGGTCTCGTCGAGTTGCGTACTCTTGCTGCGCACTTGCAGGTCGGCACTGCCGGACAGACTGCGCGCTGCGGCCGAAAATTCACTGAATGCCGCTTCGTTGACCAGATGAATGCCAAAGCCCAATGCAACACCCAGTGCAATGGCCATCATCGCCACCAGCGCGCGTACTGGATGCGCTCGCCATTCGCCGCTGAGTAACCAGCGCGAGACTTGCGACATCAGGAGTGCGGGAAATATTCTCATCGAGCGTGCGCTTCATCCACGCTGATTTGCTTCAAGCCTTCGCTTGTCAGGAGCAGAATGCGGTCTGCACTGGCAGCGGCTGCAGGTGAGTGAGTGACGATGATGCCTGAGGCGGCGCTGTTGCGAATTTCATTGCGGATGAGTTGAAGAATGTCGGTCGCAGTCTCGGGATCAAGATTGCCAGTCGGTTCATCCGCCAGCAACAAACGTGGCCGATGCACCAGTGCGCGCGCAATTGCGACTCGCTGCATCTCGCCGCCCGACAACTGACGCGGGAAATCATGTTCGCGTCCCTGCAAACCGACGGCGCTGAGCATCTCGCTGGCGCGTGCGATTGGCAAGCCATTCAAGACCAGCGGCAACGCGATGTTCTGATGCACGCTCAGATGGGGCAGCAAATGAAAGGCCTGAAAAATGAAGCCCAGTTTTTCACGCCGCAGCAAGGTGGCGGCATCATCATTCGTGGCATCCAGGCGCATGCCGGCGATATGCAAGCTACCACTGTCGGGTGCGTCCAGACCCGCGATCAGGTTCAGCAGTGTCGATTTCCCCACGCCCGACTCGCCCATGATGGCGACGTAGTCGCCAGCGCCGAGTTGCAGGTCGAGTTGATGCAGTACCGTACGCTGACCATAGGTTTTGGTCAGTTGCCGGCAGTCGAGTGCGAGTGGTGTTTCGGGTACAGCAGTGGACATGGCGGTTGCCGAGGGATCAAAGCATGCCAGTGTAGCCGGGTCGGGAAGTGTGCGCAGGCCACTGCATGGGTGACCTTCAGCGGAACTCAGGTCGTGACGTTGATGCCGGGTTTGCCGGCGCCGATTTCACCGATGACGGCCGCTTGCGCAAAGCCCTGTGCATGGAACAGTGACAGTACCTTGTCGACGCTGTCTGCGGCACAGGCGACCAGCAAACCGCCCGATGTTTGCGGATCGCACAGCAGGGCTTTTTGAGTCTCGCTGATGTTGTCTGCGAGTGTTACATCCTGCCCATAGCCCGACCAGTTTCGCCCCGAAGCACCGGTAATGAAACCGCTCGCAGCCAGCGCCTCCACTTGCGGCAGAAAAGGCACGGAGGCCAAATCGATCTGAGCCCGCAGCTTTGATCCCAGTGCCATTTCACGCGCATGACCCAGCAGGCCGAAGCCGGTCACATCCGTGATTGCATGCACGCCATCGATACTGGACAAATCTTTGCCGGGCGTATTGAGTTGCGTGGTGCTGGCAATCATCGCCGCATAGCCTTGTGCATCTAGTGCACCTTTTTTTAGGGCAGCCGAGAGAATGCCGACACCCAGTGGTTTGCCAAGAATGAGTTTGTCGCCCGCTTTTGCATTTGCGTTGCGCTTGATGCGTGAGGGATGAATCAGTCCCATCACCACCAGACCGTAAATTGGTTCAACGCAGTCAATCGTGTGACCACCTGCAATGGGTATGCCCGCTTGCGCGCAGACGGCTTCACCGCCGGCCAGAATTTTTCCTATGGTCTCAATGGGTAGTTTGTCGATGGGCATGCCAACCAGAGCGAGCGCCATGATGGGTGTGCCACCCATCGCGTAGACATCGGAGATCGCATTGGTGGCGGCGATGCGACCAAAATCGACTGGATCATCCACAATCGGCATGAAGAAATCGGTGGTCGCAATCAGTGCCTGTTCATCATTGAGTTGATAGACCGCGGCGTCATCGGCGGTTTCGATGCCAACCAACAGCTGCGGTGGTACCGGGAAGCCCGTACTTTGTTTGAGTATGTCGGCGAGCACGCCGGGCGCAATTTTGCAGCCACAGCCGCCGCCATGAGAAAACGACGTGAGTCTGAGCGAACCGGTATCGGTAACCTGCATGCGATGCTCCTGTGATTTGAAGACGCGATTATCCCGCATCCTTTGGTGTGCAGTGATTTTCCGAGCCCTGCAAATGCCACTGGCCCCCGAAGGAGCCAGTGAATGTACTGCTATTCCAGCAGAATGCGTCCGCAAGACGCATCGCCGATCGGGGGCTTAGCCGCGACGCTGTTCGCCGCTGCGACCATCGCTACGGAAGCTGCGTGAGCCGCTGCCTTCCTTGCGTGGTGCGCTGCCAGGTTTGCTGAAAGTGCGCTGACCCGGTTTGCTGTTACCTGGTTTGCGACCATCGCCCGGACGCCAGCCCGGACGGCGCGGTGCTGCCGATGCGGTGCGCTTGGGTTCAAAGCCTGCCACCACATCAACCGGAATCACTTGCTTGGTGAAGCGCTCGATACGTTTTACATGCACGCCTTCGGCATGATTGACCAGCGAGACAGCGGTGCCCTGACGACCTGCACGACCGGTACGACCGATACGATGCACATAGTCTTCCGGGAATTTCGGCAGATCGTAGTTGAACACGTGCGTGATGCCCGGCACGTCAATGCCACGTGCTGCGACATCGGTCGCTACCAGCACGCGTACCTGACCGCGGCGCATGCCATTGAGTGTGCGATTGCGTGCGCCCTGATTCATGTCGCCATGCAAAGCGGCGGCTGCAAAACCTGCGATGGTCAGGCGGTCGGCGATGGTGTCGGCGTCACGCTTGGTCGCAGTAAAAACAACGGCCTGGTCCATCGATGCGTCGCGCAGCAGATGATCGAGCAGACGATTCTTGTGCGACAGATCGTCCACGAAGTGCACGCGCTGATCGATGTTTTCATGGCGAGTCGAGGCACTGGCGATTTGTACCGTCATCGGGTCGCGGGTAATGCGACGGGCCATGTTGCCGACCATGCCATCCAGTGTTGCCGAGAACAGCATGGTTTGACGAGTTGCGGGCGTTTTGCCAATGATGAGTTCGATATCATCAATGAAGCCCATGTCGAGCATGCGATCAGCTTCGTCGAGTACGAGGATTTGTAATTGTGAAAAATCGATCTTGCCGGATTCCATGTGATCGATCAGACGGCCCGGTGTGGCGACCAGAATTTCAGGATTGCGCGAGAGCAGTTGCATTTGCTTCGGGTAGGGCATGCCGCCCAGAATGGAGACTGCCTGCACGCGGCGCAATCCACGGCCATATTTTTCGGTTGCTGTGGTGACCTGCAGCGCGAGCTCGCGCGTCGGAGTCAGTACCAGCATTTTGGGTTGAGCGGCTTTGAAACGTGGACGCTCGCCACGTGAGCGTGCAGATTGCGCGGCTTGATTCGGCGTTTTGCCCTGTGGCGCTTCGCCGGGTTGGTTGGTCAGCTTGTGCAGCGCGGGCAGCATGAAGGCTGCCGTTTTGCCCGAGCCGGTTTGCGAGGACACCAGCAGATCGCGGCCGGCGATGGCGGCGGGGATAGCCTGCTCCTGCACGGGCGTTGGCGCGGTATAGCCAGCCTCGCTCAGTGATTTCAAAATTTGCGGATTCAAGCCCAGTGATTCGAATGTCATTCTCTTCTTTCGTTAGATCGACGATAAGCGTCACGCCATGACCCAACAAAGCCATGAAATGACAATAAAAAGCAAAGCAAACCAGCGAAACAAACGAAATCTTGCGAAGAAGGTTTCGGCACAAAAGCTTTGCGCCGGATCGGTGCTCATTGAAGCGGCACCAGGAGGCGGGAGGGCTTTGAGGTTGAAGCTGAGGGTTGGCTAAGCAACGATGCGCTGCAAATTGTGCAGCGCGGGACGGATTGTACAGGAAATCGCGTGGATGAGGGCGGCCGCGCAAAAGATGGGATCAAAGTCGATGCGCGGGCCGGCGCCGTGGAGGCGACACCGGCGCTTAGTCTTCTGATCCCATGCCCGCCACAACCTGCGAGAAGCCACCGTCGACATAGGTGATCTCGCCCGTGATACCGCCGGCCAGATCCGACAGCAGGAACGCCGAGGCATTGCCCACATCTTCCAGCGTGACATTGCGACGCAATGGGGCGTTTTCTTTGACGAAATTCAGTATCTTGCCGAAATCCTTGATGCCTGAGGCGGCCAGTGTCTTGATTGGTCCAGCGGAAATTGCGTTGACGCGCACGCCACGCTTGCCGAGCGACTCTGCCAGATAACGCACGCTCGCTTCGAGCGATGCTTTGGCCAGACCCATGGTGTTGTAGTTGGGAAGCGCGCGCATCGCGCCGAGGTAAGACAGGGTCAGCAATGCGGCATTCGGCGAGAGCAAAGGTAACGCGGCTTTGGCCAGTGCCGGGAAGCTGTACGCAGAAATATCATGCGCCACCCGAAAACCTTCGCGCGAGAGTCCGTCGAGGAAGTCGCCCGCAATCGCTTCACGCGGCGCGAATCCAATCGCATGCACCAGCCCGTCCAGTTGTGTCCAGGATTTGCCCAGATCGGCAAACAGCGCGGCAATTTGCTCGTCGCTGCCCACGTCGCATTCGAATACCAGGTCGCTGTCGAACTCTTTGGCGTAATCGGTGATGCGGTCCTTGAAGCGTTCGCCAACGTAGGTGAACGCCAGCTCGGCGCCTTCGCGCTTGCAGGCCTGCGCAATGCCGTAGGCAATCGAGCGGTTGGACAGTACGCCGGTGATCAGTATTTTTTTGCCTTGCAAAAATGCCATTCGAGACTCCCAGAGACCGGATGCAGACCGGCGAAAGGCGTCATTGTAGGGGTTCGGGACCGCGCGGCGCAAATACTCCGGGCGGTGGGGCAAATGCGCCTCGCCCGGTCTTTGCTGAAAACCGCTATCCTTGACGCGTTTTTGCCAAGTCGACCAAGCCACCATGATCCGAGTGCATGCCAGAGCTGTTTACCGAGTCGTTGTCAGCACCCTCGTGGCTGCCGCCCTGATCTGCGGCGCCGATGTCTGGGCGGCGCATGCGTTCTCCTTGTATGACACACCGAGATATCCGGCCGGCTTCCATCATTTCGACTATCTGAATCCGGACGCGCCCAAGGGTGGCGATCTGTATCTGGCCAACCCGGATTCCCGCACCAGCTTCGACAAGTTCAACCCCTTCTCCATGAAGGGTGTGGCCGCTGCAGGCGTGGCCAATCTGATGTTTGAATCACTGGCCATCACCTCGGCTGACGAAGTGGCGACCATGTATGGCTTGCTGGCTGAAGACATGGTGCTGGCGCCCGACCGCATGTCCATGACCTTTCGATTGCATCCGAAAGCGCGCTTCAATAACGGTGATCCGGTGCTGCCAGAAGATGTGAAATATGCCTTTGATACGCTGATGGCCAAAGGCGCACCTCAATTCAAAATGATTTTTGCCGATGTGAAGCAATGCGTGGTGGTCGATGGCGCCACCGTGCGCTTTGATTTCAAATCCGCCAATCGCGAACTGCCTCTGATCGTCGGTGGCATGCCAGTGTTCTCGCGCAAATGGGCGGCGGGTACGCCCTTCGACAAAATACAACTCACGGCACCGATTGCCAGCGGTCCGTATCTGATTGAAAAATATGATCTGGGTCGCTCGATTGCGTTTCGACGTAATCCCGCGTACTGGGCAAACGATCTGCCGGTTCGTCGTGGCGCGTTCAATTTCGATCGTATCGTTTACCGCTTCTACAAGGATGATGTCGCTCGCCTCGAAGCCTTCATGGCCGGTGAATTCGATGTGGTGGTGGAGTACCGCGCAAAGAACTGGGCGCGGGCGTACAAGGGCAAGCCTTTCGATACCGGTGAAATCATCAAGACAACGCTGAAGCACTCCAATGGCGCGGGCATGCAGGCGTTCGTGATGAATTTGCGGCGACCGCAGTTTCAGGACGCACGTGTTCGGCGAGCACTGGGGCTGGCAATGGATTTCGAGTGGATGAACCGTCAGCTATTCTACAGCCAGTATGTTCGCATCGATTCTTTCTTCAGTAATTCAGAACTGGGCGCGCATGGATTGCCTTCTGAAGCCGAACTGAAATTGTTAGAACCACTGCGCGACCAGCTAGACCCGGCCGTCTTCGGCCCGGCACCGCTGCCGCCCAACACCGATGCCCCAGGATCGTTGCGCGCCAATCTGCTCAAGGCACGCGCGCTGTTCAAAGAGGCCGGTTGGGAATATCGCGATGGCGCGCTGCGCAATGCCAAGGGCGAGGTATTCAGTTTTGAAATTCTGGATGATCAATCCGCTTTGTCGCGCATCATCGCCGTCTATGTGCGCAATCTGGAAAAACTGGGCGTACGCGTCAGTCAGCGCACGGCAGACTTCGCCTTGGTGCAAAAGCGGATGGAAGAATTTGATTTCGACATGACCAGTCAGCGCTTTGGTGATGTCACCAGTCCCGGGAATGAAATGTTCGACATGCTCGGTTCCAAAGCCGCCGATGAAAAAGGCTCGAGCAATTACTGGGGTTTGAAAGATCCCGTAGTCGACAAGCTGGTCACGGCCCTGGTGCGCGCTGATTCACGCGCCGAGCTGGTGGCTGCTTCGAGAGCGCTGGATCGGGTGCTGCTGCACAAATACATCGTGGTGCCACATTGGTATTCGGCGACGCATCGCGTTGCATACCGAAATCGTTTCGGTATGCCCAAGGTATCGCCCAAGTATTATCAGGCTGATCCCTATGTAATTTCGAGCTGGTGGCAGGTAAAGCCTCGAAAGGCGAATTGATACCGGCGTTATGACAGTGGAAATTTGCGGTCGCCTTAACAACTACCGTCATCCCGGCGAAAGCTGGGATCCAGTGAATTGATCTTAAAAATCGCCAATGAATCTCTGGTCCTACATATTGAAAAGAACGCTGCTGATGATACCCACGCTATTGGGCGTCATCGCAATCACCTTTGCGGTGATTCAGTTTGTGCCCGGCGGGCCGGTTGAGCAGGCGCTGATTGAACTGAAAAAAGGTCAAACCGGTGGTGCGGGCGAGTCGTCCGGCGCTGGCGCTTCCGAGTATCGCGGTCGTCAAGGTGTTGATGCGGAACGCGTGGAGGAAATCAAGGCACTGTACGGTTTTGACAAGCCGCCGATGGAGCGATTTGTTCAAATGCTCAAAGGCTTTGCGCGCTTCGATCTCGGTCAGAGCTTTTATCACCACATGGATGTCTGGGAGTTGGTGAAATCCAAACTGCCCGTGTCCATCACCATCGGTTTGTGGACATTTTTTCTGACCTATTTCATTTCCGTGCCGCTGGGCGTTGCCAAGGCAGTGCGTGAGGGCAGCCGCTTTGACAGCGTAACCAGCATGCTGGTGCTGATTGGTTATTCGATTCCTGGTTTTGTGCTGGGCGTTTTTCTTTTGGTGGTTTTCGCTGGTAGCAGCTTCGTGCAATGGTTCCCTTTGCGCGGCCTGACGTCGGATGACTGGGAGACGCTCTCCGCGTTTGGCAAGGTCAAGGACTATTTATGGCATATCACGCTGCCGGTGCTGGCCTCGGTGGCGGGCTCGTTTGCCGTGATGACCATGCTGACCAAGAATACTTTTCTGGAAGAGATACGCAAGCAGTATGTGCTGACGGCGCGTGCCAAAGGTCTCTCCGAGCGTGTGGTGCTTTACAAGCATGTCTTCCGTAATGCGCTGATTCCACTGGTGACCGGATTTCCGGCAGCCTTCATCGGCGCTTTCTTTGCGGGCAGTTTATTGATCGAGACGCTGTTCTCGCTGGATGGTCTGGGTTTGCTGTCGTACGAATCGGTCGTCCGCCGGGATTATCCGGTGGTGCTGGGTACGCTCTATCTGTTTACTCTGATCGGGCTGGTCGTCAAATTGCTCGGTGACCTGTGTTACGTGTGGGCCGATCCGCGCGTTCAATTTGAAAGTCTTGCGCGATGACGAACACTGCATCGATACCGGAGATTTCACTCTCGCCGGGCCGGCGCGTCTGGCAGCGTTTCCGACAAAACCGCCGTGGCTACTGGAGCCTGGTTATCTTCGTTGCGCTCTTCGCACTCAGTCTGGGTGCCGAACTGATTTCGAATGACAGGCCGCTGGTCGCGCGCTACAACGGACAACTGATGTTCCCTATCGTGACGGATTATGCGGAGACCGCCTTTGGTGGCGAATTTGATTCACCCGCCGATTATTTGGACCCGTTCATTCAGTCTCAGTTCGACAAACCCGGCAACTGGGCGATTTATCCGATCAATCATTATCGTTACGACACGCTCAACTATTTTGCGAAGGCGCCCAATCCGGCGCCGCCCACGAGCGACAACTGGCTCGGCACGGATGATCGTGGACGCGATGTGGTCGCGCGACTGCTGTATGGATTCCGTGTATCGATATTGTTTGGTCTTGCGTTGACCATCACCGGCGTGTTGCTTGGGGTGCTGACCGGTGCAGTGCAGGGCTATTTTGCGGGCAAGACCGATTTGCTATTCCAGCGCTTCATGGAAATCTGGGGCTCGATGCCCGAGCTGTATTTGCTGATTATTTTTGCGTCGATTTTCGAACCCAGCATCTTGTTACTGCTGGTGTTGTTGTCCTTGTTCGGCTGGATGGGCTTGTCCGACTATGTGCGCGCAGATTTTCTGCGCAACCGGCACCTCGAGTATGTGCAGGCTGCACGCGCGATGGGGCTGTCGAACTGGCAGATCATCTGGCGGCATGTGCTGCCCAATAGCCTGACACCCGTCGTGACTTTCCTGCCTTTCCGCATGAGCGCGGCGATTCTGGCACTCACCAGCCTCGATTTTCTGGGGCTTGGCGTGCCGCCATCAACGCCCAGTCTGGGCGAATTGCTCGCGCAGGGAAAAAATAATCTGGATGCCTGGTGGATCGCCTTGTCTACCTTTGCCGTGCTGACGATCACCCTGCTGTTACTCACCAACATTGGTGATGCCTTGCGCAATTCACTGGACGTGCGGAGGAAGTCATGAGTCTCCTGCGCGTAGACCATTTGACGGTGCGCTTTGGTAATGCAACCGTGGTGGATGATGTCAGCTTCACGATTGCACCCGGTGAGAAGTTTGCGCTGGTGGGTGAATCGGGTTCGGGCAAGACGGTATCTGCCTTGTCGATGATGCGTCTGCTACCGGATGCGGATATCTCCGGCAAGATATTGTTTGAAGATCAGGAAATTTTGAAAAAATCCGATGCGGCACTGCGCCAGTTGCGCGGCAAGGACATCGCGATGATTTTCCAGGAGCCGATGACTGCGCTCAACCCGCTCTTCACGATTGGCAATCAGATCGCGGAAGTACTGATGCTGCATGAAGGCTTGAGCGCACGTGCTGCTGCCATCCGTGCGGTAGATCTGCTGGCCAAAACGGGCATTCCCGAACCTGAGCGTCGTGCTTTGTCTTATCCGCATCAACTCTCGGGTGGTCAACGACAGCGCGCGATGATTGCGATGGCACTTGCCTGCAAACCTAAACTGCTGATTGCCGATGAGCCCACTACAGCGCTGGATGTCACGATACAGGTGCAGATACTCGAACTGCTGAATCAATTGCAGCGTGAAGAGCAAATGTCGGTACTGATGATCACACATGACCTGAATCTCGTGAAATCGTTTGCTGACCGCGTTGGCGTGATGCAGCAGGGGCGTTTGATCGAAACGGCAGATACCGATACCTTGTTCAGCGCGCCGCGCGAAGCCTACACGCAGCGACTGCTTGCCAGTCATGCCAAGCGCATGGTCGGTGAGGTATCGCCTGACACGCATCCGCTGCTCAAGGCTGAAGGCGTGCGCTGCAGTTTCGCGATACCTCAGGGTTGGTTTCGTCAAAAAGAATTTGTCGCGGTCGACCGCATGGACATCTCGCTGGCGCACGGCGAAACGCTGGGCATTGTAGGCGAGTCGGGTTCGGGAAAATCCACACTGGGCATGGCGCTCTTGCGGCTGTCAGTCGCACGTACCCAGGGTGACATTGTTTTCAATGGGCAGCGCATCAGCGCAATGGAGGCCAGTCAATTGCGGCCCCTGCGCGCGCAGATGCAGGTGGTCTTTCAGGATCCCTTTGCATCGCTCTCGCCGCGGCGCACGATTGAACAAATCGTCGGTGAAGGGCTGGCGCTGCACAAGCCGCAGTTGTCCCCAGCGCAATTGCGCGAAGCCGTAGGTGCTGGTTTGGAGGAAGTCGGCTTGTCGCCGATGATGATGTCGCGTTATCCGCATGAGTTTTCCGGTGGACAGCGGCAGCGTATTGCGATTGCGCGCGCGCTCGTGCTCAAGCCAGCGCTGATTTTGCTGGATGAACCTACATCATCGCTGGATGTGTCGGTGCAGTATCAGGTACTTGAATTGCTGGCCGGGTTGCAGCAGAAGTACGGTATGGCGTATCTGTTCATCAGTCATGATCTGGCGGTTATTCGGGCGATGGCCCACCGTGTGATCGTGATGAAAGATGGCAAAGTAGTCGAGAGTGGAATGAGCACTGAGGTTTTGACATCACCCCAGCATCCTTATACACAGCGGCTGCTGGCTGCGGCCAATTTCACGACGCATTGATCGAATCCAGGCAGTCGACCAAGTTCACCGCGCCTGACGGTGCGTATCCTTGTCGTTCTTTGTGTTGTGTCTGACTGAAGCGACCTTTTCCGGTTTGCCTGCGTGTCTGTCAGGCTTGCCTATGCGTCGGGGTTCGCTGGCTTTCTCTGTTTTGCCTGCCGTTTTTTTCGACGTACTATTTTCAAGATTGCCTTTGCTCCGGTTTGCCATCGAACGTCCCGCGCGCACTTCAAGGCGCAGTGACTGTCCGGCAGTTAATTTATCGTTTTTCAGATCATTCCAATCGCGTATCTCTTCGGGTTTGACTTTGTAGCGCGCAGCGATGCTGGCGATCGTGTCGCGCTTGCCGGCTCTGATCGTGATTTTTTTGCGCGGTGGCTCATCGGGCTCGTAAGCGAGCATCGCGTTATCCGCCACCTCTTGCCCGATATCCTTGTCGGCCTCGGCAGCAGGCTTGGGTACCAGCACCGTCGAACCTGCCTTGGGATGCATATTGGGTGGTATCGCATTGACTTCGCGGATTAGCTCGGGCGTGGTTTTGAAGCGAGCTGCGATGCTTTCAATGCGTTCGCGTGCTGCCGTGACTTTATGCGCGGTCCAGCTCGACAGGGCGCGCGTCCAATTGGCCAGATTTTCCTTGAACTTTTCAGCATTCGAATGCGGTAGCAGAATTTGCGTGTTAGGGCTGCCGGTGATGACCGGGCGATTGAACTGCGGATTCAATGCCTTGAATTCTTCCATCGGCAACTCGGCGAGTTGCGCCGCGAGCTTGACATCAATGTCGCGAGTTTTTTTGATGCTGACGAAATAAGGCTGGTTTTCAACGACAGGCAGTTTGATGCCGTACTCTGCGGGCGCAGTGATGATGTTCTTTACAGCCTGCAGTTTGGGATAGTAATTGCGCGTCTCGGAAGGCATGTAGGCCGACAGACTGTTGTAGTCGGTGGGTCTACCCGCCGCTTGTGCTTTTGCAATTGCACGCGAGACAGAACCTTCTCCCCAGTTGTACGCTGCCAGTGCCAGTTGCCAGTCGCCGAACATCCCATAAAGTCGCTGCAGATAAGTCAGCGCAGCATTGGTAGAGGCTATGACGTCACGACGTTCGTCACGAAACGCATTTTGTTTCAGGTTGTAATCGCGCCCCGTGCTCGGGATGAACTGCCACATGCCTGCGGCTTTCGCACTGGAAAACGCTTGCGGATTGAAAGCGGATTCAATGAAAGGGAGCAGCGCAAGTTCGGTTGGCATGTTGCGCTTTTCGAGTTCCTGTACCACATAGAAAAGATAGCGCGATGCGCGCTGGGTGATGCGTTGCAGATAATCCGGCCGTGCGGTGTACCAGGTGGAGTGCGTGGCGACCAGGGGATTATTCAGATCCGGGATACCGTAGCCTTTGCGTATACGCTCCCACACATCAAAGTTTTGCAACTCAATGTCTTCGGCCAGGACATTGGTCTCCGAGGTCGCAGGGTTGGGTGTTGTTTCTGTCAGCGCGTCTTTGCCGGCGTTTGGCGAGGGCTGAGACGGCGGTATCGCCAGATCATTGGCCTGAGCTGCCAGACTGATCGCGAGGCAAGGAATCAGCGCGATAAACAAGCGGGAATGCACGAAAAACCCCGATCGTTGCTTGGATATTCTGAAGTGCGACATGGGTCCTGGAGGAATCAACGGACACCGGGCCCAGTTGAAAAAATTGAATTGCAGCAAGTGTATGCAAGCCTGTGAAACTCCGTCAAGCACAATCAGCGTTGAACAGGGGTGGTCAAAATCACCGAAAAACGTTTTTCCATTCGCGCAGTGCTGCAAAGGCGGCGACGGGATCTTCTTTGCTTAATCGACCATTGTTTTTCAGGAGTTCGGCGATGGATTTTTCGCGATAACGCAAGAATGGATTCGTGCGCTTTTCTTCGCCCAGTGTCGAGGGTACCGTTGCGATACCGCGTGCGCGCAAATTCTGTGCGGTGGCAAGTCGCTCTGCCGTGTGCTGATTATTGGGTTCGGCTGCTACCGCAAAGTGCAGGTTCGACACGGTGTATTCATGCGCGCAATACACTTGCGTGTCGTCAGGTAATGCCGCGATTTTTTCCAGCGATTGCGTCATTTGTTCTGCAGTCCCCTCGAACAAACGTCCACAACCACCGGCAAACAGCGTGTCGCCGCAAAACAGCCAGTGTTCGGTGTCAGCGACGTAGGCGATATGACCTGCGGTGTGGCCCGGCACATCCAGCACCGATAGCCGTAGCGAGGGTGATGTCAGAGTTACCACGTCACCCTCTCGCAAAGGATGGTCAATGCCGGGTATGCGTTCGCTCGCAGGTCCGTAGACGGGCACATCCCAGTGCCTGAGCAGGGCGGGGACACCGCCGGCATGGTCAGCATGGTGGTGAGTGAGTAGAATAGCGGCCAGCTTGAGCTGATGCGCAGCCAGCGCTGCCTCAACGGCCGCTGCATCGCCCGGATCGACGATGGCCGCGTATTCTTGATCGTGTATCAGCCACAAATAATTGTCGTCAAAGGCCGGTATTGCGGTGACTTGCAGTAACTGATTGACTGGCATGGGAATGAACCAACACGTTTCAGAAAATCGGATTATATCGCTGGCTCCCTGGTTTCACACGCCCAGGGGTGGCTATGCCCATGCGTGGGAGCAGGCGCGGCTCGATGAGCTGACTGCAGATATTTTTGGTTATAACGCGCTGCAGATTGGTTTGCCCGGATTTGATACGCTGGCTGCCAATCGTATGCCCAACCGCTGGATCACGGACGCAGTATTCCCGCCGGATGATGTGCGTGTGGACGAGAACAGGTCCGTGGTGGTCGTGCATGATTTTGCCGATCTGCCTTTCGCAACGCAAAGTCTTGATCTGGTGGTGCTGCCACACGTACTGGAGTTTGCCGCCGAGCCGCATCAGGTATTGCGCGAAGTCGAGCGTGTGCTGATTCCCGAGGGGCAGGTGATTATTTGCGGATTCAATCCTCACAGTGCCTGGGGCCTGCGGCAATTTCTGGGGCGAGTGACAGGCAAGCATTTACTCCCGCTACATGGCGAATTTATCAGCGTGCCGCGGCTGAAAGACTGGCTCAAGCTGTTGAACATGGAAATCAATCGTGGGCACTTCGGCTGCTATGCGCCCCCATTTGCCACTGCGAAGTGGCTTGATCGTTTTGAATTCATGGAGAAGGCGGGTAATCGCTGGTGGCCTTATCTGGGTGCTCTTTACATTGTGCAGGCGATCAAGCGTGTTCACGGCATGCGTTTGGTAGGACCTGCATTGCAAAAGCAAAGTGCACGCGTTCGTCACGCGGTACCTGTCACGCAACGAACAAAACATTAGCCAGATGCTGAGTCAATCCCCGCTATGGTGAGCTGGTGTAAGTGTTCGGCTCAGGGGGCATTAAAATCAAGGGCTTGCTCGCATTAACTTACCTGAAAAATTTCCGATTTTATTTAATCAGTGCTTCCTTGGTACTTTTCCCGAACGCGAATGGAAA
>JBDKLM010000060.1:0-14146 GCA_039806005.1 Pseudomonadota bacterium | reverse complement strand
AGCGGATGGCGAGCTCGTTTTCGTTAAGGGCCAGGCGTGGGGTGTTGTCCGGCTGGTAGCGCGGCTGGCTACGGCCGACTTGAAGAGATAGGGCTTGGTTTCGCATTGCGGGACTCCGTTTGTTTTGGGAGTCCCTATTGAATTGCTCCACCCTTTGGGCTTGGGGGTGAACTTTTTCGGCTCTGGCACTGCATCCATCCCCAAGCCCAACACCAACGATACGCGTAACTTATTGATCTATATGGTCCATTGACCATCGTTTCGGTTATTGCGTTTTCGCTTATTTCGTTTAAAATACCTTCAACGTGAACTCAACCCAGACGAGGAGACCCTCCATGAACGCTCCCGCCATCCCCAAAACCCTGCCTTCCGAAGAGGACATCGCGCTTGCCAGAGAGTCTGGTCGGGCGCTATCGGCCGTTCTACAGACTCGGTCCGACGTCCAGCAGATCGACTTCCATGATGAAAAAGGTGCTGTGCGTGCGGTTCGGATCCCGACATCCGCGCTTCGGCTACTCCTGGAAGTCTTGACCGAGATCGGTCAAGGCAACGCGGTGTCAATCATCCCGATCCACGCTGAACTGACGACCCAGGAGGCGGCCGACGTGCTCAACGTCTCGCGCCCCTTCCTCGTTCAGTTGCTGGAGAAGGGCGAAATGCCATTTCACAAGATCGGCACCCATCGTCGCGTTCGTTACCAGGATGTGATTGCCTATAAGAAGCGCATCGATGCCGAGCGTCGCAAGGCTCTGGATGAACTAGCCGAGCAGGCTCAAGAACTCAACATGGGGTACTGACTGGATGAGTTCACACTTCACGGTCGTTTATGACGCCTGCGTGCTCTATCCGGCACCGTTGCGCGATTTGCTGATGCATCTGGCGCTGTCAGATCTGTACCGGGCGCGCTGGAGCGACATGATCCACGACGAGTGGACGCGTAATGTTCTGGCCAGCCGCCCTGATTTGACCCAAGACCAGCTGAGCCGGACACGCCGGCTGATGAACGCTCACGTCCGGGACAGCCTGGTCACCGGGTTCGAGTACCTGATCCCGTCGATCAACCTGCCTGATCAGGATGATCGCCATGTGGCGGCAGCCGCCGTTCATTCCGGGGCAAGTTTGATCGTGACATTTAACCTCAAGGATTTCCCGGCCAATGCGCTCAAGCCTTACAACCTGGCCGCCCAGCATCCAGATGACTTCATCGTGGACCTGTTGGACCTGCACCCGGCCAGCGTCCTTGAGGCCGCAGCCAGCCACCGGCGGTCACTGAAGAACCCGCCGAAAACGGCGGACGAATACCTGGACACCCTGCTGGCGCAGGGATTGACTCAATCAGTGGCGGTCATGCGCCAATGGACCGTGGCCATGTAAAAGGCCAGAGGAGACAACATGGGCAAGAAGACCCTGACAAATGCGCACTGCTTGCTCGAACTCGCCGAACTGGCAACGGTGCCAACCCTCAAGGCCTTCAGTGGTCTTCAAGAATGCCAAGCCCTGGCCCGGGGTTTCGATTGGTCGCGAGATGACGATCAGCTCTCTGTTGCACTGGTCGAACACATCAAACACCTGCGCAAAGAACAGCGCGCGCCCGCAGAACGCGAAGCACTCCGTGTCCTGCGTCTGGCAACACCGCGTGGTGGACAAATCCTTGCTACCGTCGCCGAGCAGCTTAATGACAACGAGCTGGTTGCCACATTCCAGGCGCAGGACGGCGGCGAAATTGGCCGCTCGGTCTGGATGCGCACCCACTCGGACGAATCAGCGAGGCTGTTCGATGTCGCCGAGTCGATCCTCAACACGAGTGACATACGGGGAAGCAAACGCCTCTATGACGCCTTTGACATTCCATGCGATGAAGCGCCACCCTTCATCTGGAACGACGCGGTCCGCAAAGAACTGGAGTTACAACTGACTCAGGCCATGCGCCTGAGTGAGGCGTGCGAGGTGGTCTATGTCCCGCTGGCCGACGAAAAAAGGAATGGCGATACCTCGACCATCCACTACCTGGTGGTTCGTTTTGCCGGCGACCAAGTGACCGCCGTGCAGATGATCAATCGCAACCGCAAGAGCTTTTGCTATTTCCCCGCCCGAGATGCCACGCTGGTCTACAACCCAGAGAGAAAAGTTGTCGAGGCCTACGCGCACACCCTGTCAACGCGGGCACCGCTGGCCAATGTGCTGTCCAAGCATGGCTTCAAGGCCCCCTTGTCAAACCGGCCACTGAACCGCTCCAGGTATGACCTGTCCCGGTTTGCCTTGCCGCTCAAGGATGCCAAGCCACGACTGGACGGCGTCAAAGTCGAGCGCTTGTACCTGACCGAGGCCAAGGCATTGATTGGTCACTCTACTGACGCCGTCACGCTACATATCGACAGCGGCGTCGAGCTGCACGATGTCATTACACAGCGTTGGAGCGCCCATCCGTTTTCACAACCTGGTGCCATTCTGGGCGTCACGCTGGTCGCTGACTTTGTGTTTGATGGCGAGACCACCGAAACTCCTTTGTCTATCGTTGTGGCGGAGCCTGGCCGCTGCAGCCTTCAGGGCGAGAAGGACCGGCGACTGCGAGATGCAGGAACACAACTGCTCGAGGCGCTGGGTGTCCTCAAGCCTTTGCATCCTGGCTCGGGCGTTGATGACCCGACCCTCATCCGGCAAGTGGCCAAGCTTCTTGAATGCGCAACCAGCCCAATGGACGGTTTCGCCTTGGCACATTTGGGCATTGACATCGAACGGTTCGAAGATGAGGGCATCATCACCGAAGGAGACCGCATTACGCAGAAGGTGATCGATGTGGCTGAGGGTGAACGCTTCACCGTTGTTCTGGAACGTTGCACCGACCCGAACTTCGTTCGTTACCTTGATCCGCTGACCGGAAGCGATGTGACATTGCCCGCCAAGCACGCTCGCCTGTGGAAAGTGGATCTGAACTGGTTGCGAGAGGAAATCATCACCGCCCTGGGCACGGGCCTGTTGGGCGTTCGTGGCAAGCACCAGGAGGATGAGCCCATTTTTCTGGGTGAGCTCGATGTTGACGGCCAAGCAGTGGCGCTGTACTTCGCCGCCAGGATGTCCAATGACCGCCAGTTCGCACAAATCGATGCAGCCTTGCGGCTTCATCCTCGCTCAGCCCCCGGCATTGTGTTGACGACAGCGTCTGCACCATTTCCATTTGCCGGCACCAATTTGGTGATCGCGATCGATGACGTACTCGCCACCACAGGGCAAGAAGCCGCTATCGACATGAACCGATTGAAGGTGGCATACCGACATGGACAACTGGCTGCCATAGGCGGTACCTCGGTCAGCTTGAAGGTTTCTGCTGATGGCTACTCTGCAGTGCTGTCCATTCCAGGTAAGGCCCCATGGAAAGTGACCAACAAAGCCAAGATCATGGTGCTGCAGCGATTGGTTGCGGCCTATGCGGCAGGCACGCCTCACGTCAACTCGAAAATGTTAATGGATGGCACCGGCTGCAAATCACCATCCAACCTGTTCACCGGCAAAAACTCACCTTGGCGAGACTACATCGTGCGCGTTGATGGCACGCGGGCCTGGGAACTCAGGATGCCAGGTATGAAAATGATCATCGACGATGAGGTTGAAGTGGTCGCCACTTCCGAAATGGTTGAAAGCATGTAATGTCCAAAACGGAGGATCACAAGCGACAGTTGCAAGGATGATCCGACGCGGGCTGTTGATGCAACGATAAAAGTTCTGTATTGCCCTGCGTTGCCATCCGCTTCGGAGGATATGTCAGAACATCTGTGACGGTTAGATTCCTCGGAGCCGTCATGAAACCTATCGAACTCGTATCGCCATCAGACATGAGCGCCAGCGTCCGTGCTGGTGAAATTACCGCCATTCTGGCAAGTGCCATCGTCCGCATCTATGTTGCGGACAAGCCAAAGCAAAGGGAAGTTGGCCTTGGCTTCCTGCCCGACCAGCGCGTTCATACAACTCCGTATCAACAGGAGTTGTCATGAACGACCAACAAACATCCGTCGCCGCACAGATCGTCAATTTAGGCTGCCTGCCCATGTCCGAGCTTTGGGTAATGTGGGATCGCTACTTTCCACGGCGCCCGGATTACCCAAACCGAACGCACGTCGAGTCTCGTCTTGCCTACAAAATTCAGGAGGAGGCCTTTGGCGGCCTCGCACCAGAAACCAGAAAACGACTGGAAGCCATCGGCGCGAAGCACTCGAAGATCAAGCTACGCGCCAAGCCAAGGGAGTTTGATTTCGCGCCGGGCACCGTCTTACTAAGGGAATGGGGAGAACGTGATCATCGGGTCACGGTGAATGCGCACGGCCGGTTCGAATATGAAGGCAACACGTTCAAGAGCCTGACAGCCGTGGCGCGCCACATCACCGGCACCCACTGGTCTGGCCCCATGTTCTTTGGCTTGACCGGCAAAGGTGATCCGCGATGAACGCCGTCACTCAAAATTCCGGCACCAAGGCCCGCAAGCGCTGCGCCGTCTATTGCCGCGTATCTTCCGACGAGCGGCTTGGCCAGGAATTCAATTCCATCGATGCGCAGCGGGAAGCCGGGCATGCCTATATTGTAAGCCAGCACGCCGAGGGCTGGATTCCAGTGGCAGATGACTACGATGATCCGGGCTACTCGGGCGGGAACACTGAACGTCCCGCTCTCAGACGCCTGATGGCCGACATCGATGCCGGCAAGGTAGATATTGTTGTCGTCTACAAGATTGATCGCCTGACACGCAGCCTTGCTGATTTCGCAAAAATGGTGGAGCTGTTTGATCGACGTGGTGTCAGCTTCAGTGCTGTCACGCAGCAGATCAACTCGGCCACATCGATGGGACGGCTGATGCTCAACGTCCTGCTGTCATTTGCACAATTTGAACGTGAGGTCACCGGTGAACGGATCCGCGACAAGATTGCTGCCTCAAAACGCAAGGGCCTATGGATGGGGGGGGTGCCGCCCTTAGGCTATGACGTCGACAACCGCCAGCTCGTTATCAATGAAGCTGAAGCAACCGTTGTGCGCCAGGTTTTCGCAGAGATGCTGACCAATGGCTCAACGACGCAGATTGCGGCTGCCATGACGGCAGAAGGGATCACGACAAAATCATGGACAACCAGAGACGGCCACGCCCATGCAGGGTCACGTATGGACAAAAAATACCTGCACAAGCTGTTACGCAATCGCATTTATCTCGGCGAGATTTCGCATAAGGGGACTTGGTATCCCGGTGCACACCAGGCCATTATTGATAACGAGACCTGGGAAAAGGTGGCGGCCATCTTGGCGACAGACGCGCACACGCGCGCAGCAGAAACGAAAGCGAGGTCTCGCACCGATTCATTACTGCGAGGTATGCTCTACACGCCGGATGGCGAACGGATGTATCCGACCTACACGAACAAGAAAGGACGTCTGTATCACTACTACGTGTCCAAGTCCGAAAGCCGCTTCGGCGCGCCGGGCAAGATGTACGAACGTCTGCCTGCACCGGAAATCGAGGCGGCAGTCATTGCCCAGATTCGTACGGTGCTGACCAGCCCCGAATCGATTGCTTCAGTGGTCGGTCATATTCGGCGCAACGGTGCACTGGTCGATGAAGCAACCATCGTTATGGCAATGAAACGACTCAACGAAGTCTGGGACCAATTGTTTCCGGTCGAGCGTCACCGTATCGCCAACCTGATGATCGAGCGCGTCGATCTTGTTCATGTCGGAGAAGTGCAAGGCATCAAAGTCCGGTGGCGGGAATTGGGCTGGGACGCCTTGATCGGCGAGTTTTCGCCGTCAGGGATTGGTGCCGAATTGCTGGAGGTGGACGCGTGATGAGTTCGTCAGACGTTTTCGTGCCTCTGAATTTCAAGCGCAAAAAGGGCAAGCTGCTCGTCGATGGTAAGGAATCATTCCCCGACGTCCGCATCGTAGAGGCAGTCGCGCGAGCCGTGCATTGGCACACACTATTGGATAGCGGCACATTTAAAAATGTCATCGACATCGCCCGGATTGAAGAACTGAAGTCGACCACAGTGGGTAGATTGCTCCGCCTGGCACGTCTTGCGCCGGACATCATCGAGCAATTCTTGACCGGAAGCCAGCCACGGCAACTGACCTTGTTATGGCTAATGCGCAATGACATCCCCGCTCTCTGGTCTGAGCAACGCCAATTGCTTGAGCGCTTCAGGTAGGAGACGTCGATGCCAAAGAAGACTTTGTGCAAGCAAATTGGCGATGCCAAAACCCAAACATTCCCCATGCCGGCTGGGGGTATTCGACTGGAAACTTTTGTGCCATGGAAGCTGGTGAAACGGACGGTAAAAAGGCAGGTAATCACGCCGCTGGATTCGCCTCAGGATTTTTTGTCTGAGGTCAACTTCGAACGAGAGGCTCGGTCGAATGAAAGGAATTCAGCACTGATGCGGGCCCTCGGGCTTGCTCACCACTGGCAACGCCTGCTTGATGAGCAACGGGCGGGCGCAGTGAGCGAGATTGCTGAGGCAGAGGGCATGGACGTCACCCAAGTAAGGAGGATCATGCGACTGACACTCCTGGCGCCAGAGGTGATGGATTGGCTGGTCGAGTCTCCCGAAGCGGCGCTGGAGACAGTAATACGCCGCCCCTGGCCCAACAGTTGGGCGATCCAAAAACAGATACTTCCCGGCGGTTGCTCAGATTGAATGCTCCTTTCGATGTCATCGACCTGTTGCCGACTGCAGTCTGTTCAATCTGTAGACCCGCCAGCGATTCCCGACTTTGGCGGCCAAAGGTCGTACGTGCGCTAGGTGGCTACAAGCTGTCGTTAGTCGTGCCGCAAAGCAGAGTCTGTCGGGCCTGACAGTCACAGCTGAAACGCAAGCGACGGAATGCACCATCTCCTTTCAGTTTCAAATTGGCAGTGCTCGGGCCAAACGCACATACAGCAGTTTGAAGTCCTCATGGAACTCTGTTATGTGGCCAACAAAGTCGTAGGTCATGATTCCCGCGTCGCAGTGACGAATTGCGAACACCGGCCCCCCGCTCATGCCGCGGATGGTGCCTGGCTCTGGTTCGAGGCCGTGGGAAACCCAATGCTCAGGTTCGAACTGGCAGACGAGGTAGTCGTCGCGGGCAGAGGTAACCCGGGACGCCCCGCTGCTGTAGCTGCCGAAGCAGAGTTTGTCGAAGGATTCGGCTTGGCGTAGCTCACCAGGGAAGCCGCCAAACGCAACGAAGTCGCCCTCTTTCACTTCGCCAGGCGGCCATTGCGCGACGTCGCAGAAGAACGTTCCGTCAAACGGGCCTGTTGGCTTGGCGATTTCGTCGATCTGGCCATCGGTAAGCTGAATTAGGGAGTAATCCAGTTTCTTGTCCTCCGCTTTCAGCTGCGCCAACGGGTCAAGTTCGCAGTCACCAAGCTGGAAAATGCACGGACCTTCGGCCAAGCGCTGGCGATAGCCCTCCAGCACGTGCCAACAGGTCAGTGCAAACGATTGGCCATTCAAACGCAACAGCGATGCTGACCCGCTGTTGACCGTAGCCAGCGTTCCAGCCTGCGGCCGCGCACCAAAGTACGCAGGCGTGACAAACTTGAGCGGATACTTTTCGAACTCGATACCGGCGGGACTGGCAACCAACTTCTTTGCGTCGTCAAATGTGTTTGGCTGCTCGTACATGCGTACTCCTTACTCGGCAGGTTGCTGTTGCTCAGAGTCCCCTGCGGGACCACCCTTTCCCTTCCGAAACTGATCCAACGCCAACGCGACCATCTTCTCTGGCGCCTGCGGGATGATGTTGACCGGAATGACGATTTCACACGGGACCGGGTCGAGGCCATCGATGCACAGCTCGACGAGCGCATTCCCGACGGCGCTGTGGAAGTAGCGCGTATAGTGCTCGATGTCCGCCTCCGTCACCTCGCCGAACTGGTCGGTGACCCCGCCATCTTCCAGCATCGTGTGCACCTGCCCATTGACCAGGTCCATGGCGAAGCGTAGGAACACCGTCTCTCGATCGTTGACGACCAGGAACGTCACCACGCCCGGCGCGTAGCCCTCTGCGGCCAAGCGCATGATCCGCATGCAGTCCGGCGCATCGTGTGGCCAAAGACGCACTGAGACCCTGTTGTCCTGCAATTGGCCCAACGCAGACATGTCGCTTACCGTCCCGCCCGCTTGCAAGGTCTCAAGCGTCCCAGCCGGAAGCAGTGCATGCCACGGTACCGTGCGGTCACGGTTCTTATAAAGTTCCATGTCGTCGGGTACACCAGCTTCGACCTTGAGATAGCGGGACGCAAGCCCTGCCATCACGTCAAGGTCGTCGGCAATGCGCCGGCGATCAGCGGGGATGTCCGGGTCAACGATTGCACCGCCAAGACTTGCGTGCGCCACGGCGCAACGACCTGAATCGAAGAGATGCTTGCCGACATCGACGCCCTGCGCGCGAAGCTCGGCTACTCGTTTGCCCGCCTCCCCATCTAGTTGGTCAAGATTGGCCTGAATCCACGCCACACGTTCCTTGGAACTGAACTGCGACTCAATCACTTTGTAGAAGCTCAGAAACGAATACGGCTCATGGACGTACCTAAGCCGCCGGCCTTCTCGCAGGAACGCCAGAGCCTTGCGGATTCGGTCATCGTTGATGATTGGCATGTAGTTGCAGTTGAAGTACTTGCCGCCATCGAGCGTGGTGGTGAACGTATCGCGAGATCCATAGAGGACCGGCCCGCTACCCCAAACGTAGCCCGTCACGTCGACGTGACCGCCCTTGAACCACCCAAGAACCGAAGCGAACAGATAGACGCGCGTCATCGCGGCGTCAACTTCGCCTTGAGCACAGGGGGTCGAGATGCACGGCGGGCGCTTATCCTCGCCTCCCTTAGTGCCTCGGAGCACGTATTCATGGTTGTCGTACAACACCCAGACGTCCTCTTGAGGCCAGGGAATCGAGGAGGCCACTCCAGCGGTCAACCAGCCAAGCCTCGACCTCAATTTCTCCTGAGCTGCCTCGCCAAAGAGATGGGGGACGTAAGGTGTCTTAATCATGTAGGCCTAAGTAACCAGTACGAAGTGGTGCAGCATCTTGGCACATGGTCGCACGTGCTGCATCGCTCGGTCAGGGAACAATCCCTGAATGTCTGGTTTGGCCACTCGCCGACATTCGTTTTCCGAATCCTACCGACCGCAACCAGCCTTTAACGGGCATTCACCTCGTCAACGCGGCAGGCAGCTCCTGATTGTCAAATGTCGCACCTTAATGCACAAACAAAATTTTATTTCGGTCGCTGCCTGATAGTGGTTGCCAACCACAACAGGACACTTCTAACTCATTGATATCAAAGGAGGTCGCCTCGCGAACGCTCTCGAGGCCGAGATGAAAAAACAGAGAACGGAGAGGCATTCGGAGGGCAAATGCCCAGTTTGGGAGAGGTGGCGCTCGCGAGGTCAACCTCGGAATCCGCACAAACAGTGGCGTTGCGGGCGGATACGAAAAAGCCCGGAGCGAGTCCGGGCTTTAATGTGTGGTGGCCCGGGGCGGAATCGAACCACCGACACAAGGATTTTCAATCCTCTGCTCTACCGACTGAGCTACCAGGCCAAGAGGCGGGAGTATAGCAAAACATTCCTCCCCTGAAAAGCGAAGTCCTTTGGCCGCTATATAATGGGCGCTTCTCTGAAAGCGCTCCCTCATTCATGAAAATCTCCTGCGACATCTGCGTGATCGGCAACGGCGCGATCGGCAAGGCCAGTGCTCTGGCGCTGGCGCAGGCGGGGCTTGAGGTGGTATTGGTTGCGCCCTCATCGGCGTCTGCCGCCGGGTCGGCTGCCAAGCCGTTGTCAGATACGGATCACTGGGATCAGCGCGTTTATGCGCTCAATCACGCAGCTCGCTCGCTGCTGGACTCTCTTAAGGTATGGGACGCAATGCAGGCCACTCGCATCGCCCCTGTGGATGCGATGGCGGTGCAGGGGGATGCGCCTGACCAGTCTGGGTTGCTGAGTTTCGATGCCTATGGTGCGCGGGTGGGTGCGTTAGCCTGGATCGTCGAAGACAGTAACCTCAATCATGCGCTGGATGCAGCTTTGCGCTTCGCTTCGGGGCTGAAGATCGTTCATGGCGCTGCCAATCGGCTGGATCGTACCAATGATGCAGCGCAGATCACACTGGATAACGGCGAGGTTATCTCGTGCAGGCTGGTGGTCGGCGCTGATGGCGCGCACTCGTGGGTTCGCACGCAGGCGGATATCGGCCTAGATTACCGTTCGTATCACCAGCAGGCCGTGGTCGCGAATTTTGAATCCGAAAACGCTCATCATGGCATCGCCAGTCAATGGTTTCTCGGTGCAGATGGCATCGTGGCATTGCTGCCACTGCCGGGCAACCGTGTCTCGCTGGTGTGGTCCGCGCCCGATGCTTTGGCTAGTGCGCTGGCAAACGAGACTCCAGACCAGTTGGCGCAGCGTTTGATGTCCTTGCCCGGCCAAGCTCTGGGCCAGTTGCACATGCTGCCACCCGCCTCACCTAAGTCTTTTCCCCTGCGCTTGATTCGCTCTCATTCGCTGATTGCAGATCGCGTGGCGCTGGTCGGCGATGCCGCCCATGTCGTGCATCCGCTCGCGGGTCAGGGGATGAATCTGGGATTTGCGGACATTCAGTCGCTGCTCGACGCGATCGCTAAGCGCGATCAGTCCACCGATTGCGGCAACGCTCGCACTTTGGGGCGCTATGCTCGGGCGCGCAAGGAAGACGTGCTGCTGATGCAAATTGCTACCGACGGTTTACAGCGATTGTTTGCCTCCGAACTCCCACCAGTCAAATTACTGCGTAACGCCGGCATGGGGCTGGTGAATAAACTCCCATTCCTCAAGCGCCGCTTGATGACACATGCGCTGGGCCCCTCTCTTTCTATCCACACGGATTCCTGACAATGAAAAAAATTCAATTGCTGGCCTCGCTGGCCGGTGCCTTGTTGAGCGTGACTTTGAGCCTGACTGCCTGCGCTGATTCGGTCGAGGCCAATATCAAAAAGACTTTGCAAAAGCACCTGGGTGCGGGCACGCCTGTTGAGACTGTCACCAAGACACCCTACAGTGGTCTCTATGAAGTCAAGATAGGTGCCGAGATCATTTATACCGACGCCGAGGGAAAGTATATTTTTATCGGCCGCATCGTTGAAGCAGAATCCTCCAAAGATTTGACTGAGGCGCGACTGGAGGAAGTGAATAAAATCAAATTCGCGGATTTGCCACTCGACCTCGCTGCTAAAACAGTCAAGGGTAATGGCAAGCGTGTGATTGCGGTGTTCGAAGATCCCAATTGCGGTTACTGCAAGCGTTTCCGGAAGACTCTGACCGAAGTGGCCGACATCACTGTCTATACCTTCATGTACCCGATTCTGGGTGAAGACTCGAAAACAAAAGTGAAAAATATATTGTGTTCCGCTGACCGCGCGAAGGCCTGGGATGACTGGATGCTGAACGCCAAGGCACCTGCCGCGGCGCCAAGTTCGTGCTCTGTTGCAGCGAATGACAAGGTGCTGGAGATTGGGCGCAAGCTGGGTGTTTCCGGTACGCCGACGGTATTTTTTACGGATGGAACGCGGGTGCCGGGTGCGCTTGATGCTAAAAAATTGGAAGCGAAATTGGCGACGATTAAGTAGGGATTGGTTTTGTTGGGCGGTCAGGGTCGTCGGCAATGAAGGCTAGTTGGTCGAGAGGTGATTTTGTCTTTGTTGATTAAACAAAGACGCTGGATCCCGGCCCGCGCCGGGATGACGATTTTGAGGTCAGTAGTTTTTGTACGTCATCTGGTTGCAAGGTGAGGCAGGTAATTTGCAATGCGAGTGTTGCGCCGACCCCCTCTGCTGCGATTACAACAATTGTTGAGGTGACCGTAAAATCCCCGCCGTCATCCCGGCGCAGGCCGGGATCCAGTGTCGTTCGTCGTGTATCAGCTAACTTTGAAAAAAACTACAAGACCACTCGGTTCTGCAAGCGCACAGTTTGCAAATCAAAAAATATTTAAATAAAAGGAGACACAATGTTCAACGCAATTCTGCTCAATAAAAACGAAGACGGCACCACCAAGGCAGAAATCACGCAACTCGATGATGCTCAGTTACCTGAAGACGGTGACGTCACCGTTGCTGTTGACTACTCCACCATCAACTACAAAGACGGTCTCGCCATCACCGGCAAATCACCCGTGGTGCGCAAGTGGCCGATGGTGCCGGGTATTGATGGCGCAGGGACGGTCATCGCCTCATCGCATGCGTCCTGGAAAGCAGGCGACGCTTTCATTCTGAATGGCTGGGGTGTCGGTGAAAACCACATGGGCTGTTTGTCAGGCCGCGCCAAACTCAAAGGCGACTGGCTGATTCCCACGCCAAAGGGTATGTCATCGCGTACTGCGATGGCGATTGGTACTGCTGGTTATACCGCGATGCTCTGTGTGATGGCGCTTGCGGAGCAGGGTGTGAAACCCGGTGATGGCGAAGTCTTGGTCACTGGTGCTTCCGGAGGTGTGGGCAGTTTTGCAGTGGCGATTCTGGCGGCGCGTGGATACAAGGTGGTGGCATCAACTGGCAAGCTGACTGAAGCAGAGTATCTGACCTCGCTGGGTGCGGCTGAAGTCATGGATCGCGCTGCCTTGTCCGCTCCCGGCAAACCTTTGCAAAAAGAACGCTGGGCAGGTGTGGTGGATTCGGTGGGTTCTCACACACTGGCTAATGCGGTGGCGCAAACCCGTTACGGTGGTACCGTCACTGCTTGCGGTTTGGCGCAGGGCATGGATTTCCCTGGCTCGGTTGCGCCCTTCATTCTGCGCGGTGTGAAGCTGATTGGTGTCGATAGCGTCATGGCGCCGCAGGCTCGTCGTATCGCTGCCTGGTCGAATCTGGCCAGCGAAATCAAGGACGATATGCTGGCAAAAATCACCCAAGAGATTTCGCTTGCCGAGGCGCTGACCTGGGCTCCGAAAATTCTTGCCGGTGAGGTGCGTGGTCGACTCGTAGTGAACGTCAATCGCTGATATGGCATCGCGTCGCCAGGCAGTTCATTACCGTATTGTGCCGGTAGATCCGGCGCTGCATCTTTTCGAGGTCACGCTCACGATTGCGTCGCCTGCGACTGATGGACAGGTCGTATCGTTGCCTGCCTGGATTCCAGGCAGTTACATGGTGCGGGAGTTTGCGCGCAATATCATTCAGCTGCGCGCCGAGGCTGCGGGTCGCAAAGTGCGCCTCACCAAGCTCGACAAACACAGTTGGCGCGCAGCGCGTTGTGATGGTCCGTTGGTATTGCATTATCAAGTCTATGCGTGGGATTTTTCGGTGCGTGCCGCACATCTGGATCAAACGCATGGATTTTTTAATGGCACAAGCGTGTTCCTGCAAGTGCATGGGCAGGAGGGTGTGCTGCACATTGTGGATATACAGCCGCCCGAAGGGGAGTCCTATGCGCAATGGCGCGTGGCGACTTCGCTGCCCGAACTGAAAGCTCGCCGGCACCGCTTCGGCACCTATGTCGCACAGGATTACGATGAACTGATCGATCATCCGGTGGAAATGGGCACCTTCGAACTGATTCGTTTCGAGGCGCATGGCGTACCTCATGAAATGGCAGTGACAGGCCGAGTTCCCAATCTTGACAAGATGCGGTTGGCAGCGGATCTGAAAAAAATCTGCGAATCTCAGATCGCATTCTTCGAGCCGAACACAAAAAAAGCGCCGATGGATCGCTACGTTTTCCTCACACTGGCGGTGGGTGACGGCTATGGCGGGCTCGAGCATCGCGCATCAACAGCGCTGATCTGCGCGCGCGCTGATTTGCCGGTGCTGGGTCAGTCGGCGATGACCGAGGGTTATCGCACCTTTCTGGGCTTGTGCAGTCACGAGTATTTCCATACCTGGAACGTGAAACGCATCAAGCCCGCCGTGTTCGCACCCTACGATCTGCGGCAGGAAAATCACACGCCATTGTTATGGCTGTTCGAGGGCTTTACCAGTTATTACGACGATCTCACGCTGCTGCGTGCGGGCCTGATTGATGCGCCGACTTATCTTGGGCTATTGGCCAAGACGATGAATGGTGTCTTGCGTGGCAGTGGGCGTTTGAAGCAAAGCGTTGCCGAGTCGAGTTTTGATGCATGGACCAAGTATTATCGTCAGGATGAGAAT
>JBDKLM010000059.1:0-37043 GCA_039806005.1 Pseudomonadota bacterium | reverse complement strand
TTGCAGAACAACCTGAGCAAAGCACTCAAACAAGCCGGCGCGAGTGACGCGGTGGCCGATGGCATTGCCACGAGTATCAGCACGGTCGCCGCAGCGGGTATCGGGGCGAGTGTGGGCAGCGCGGGTGGTAATGGACTGGCAGGTGCTGTAACCGCAATAAACGTTGATGCCAATAACCGGCAGCTGCATCCGGATGAATACAAGCTTGCCAGAGATAACGCCAAGCTGGTCGCTAAAAAACTAGGCATCACTGAGGACGAAGCAGAAGGTCGAATTGTTCGACAGCTTCTGCGCAATGTAGACGGCGCAACAGCTCAGCAGGATGCGGGAAAACGTGATGAGCAGATCATTTCGATCCTGGGTTGTGGCTTGCTAAAATGTGGCGCCAAGAATACCGATATAAATTACTGGAATCCAGCGTACAACGCGGAGTACATCCAGCCGAATCAAAGCAGCTACGACAAAGGTGTAGCACAGGCAAGTGCAGGGTTAACCCCGCAGCAAATTGAGGAGCGCAACAACCAAGCGGGAGCGACGGTCGCCAAAGCGGGTGCGGTCATCTTGGGGGGATACGCACTTGCACCCACTATAGCGGCCATTGGCACGGAACTCATTGCGTTTGTACGTAATCCAGTACTCTATTGCACAGCGAATCCGACAGCGTGTATTGGTGCGGTAGATGCGGCTGCCGGGACAGCAGCGGGAGTGCCGCTGACTGGGGTGCCTCTGCCGCATTCGGTGCCCGATACGGGGACAGTTTTAACAAAGGCAGAAGAGCAAACAAAACCAATCGCTGATGATCTGCTGAATTTGGCTAGTCAACAGCGTACCCAGCATATTCTCTTAGGTGATGCAACTGGAGGTGGGCACTTATGGCCTGGGGCTCCCGGAAAGACGCCTTTTCCACCTTCCTGGAGTGCCAGTAAGGTTATGCATAATGTGTCTGATCTGGCGACTGACCCGACGGCAACTTGGACTCAACTCACTGGTAAGGCTGGCTCTGATTTAACTACAAGCGGTAAACCTGTGCGATGGGCTGTTGATGGTGTAAGAGACGGTATTTCGATTCGTGTGATCGTTGAGCCTCGTGGTGACGGGATTATCACTGCTTATCCAAAGTAAGAAAGGATTTAATTCAATGGTAAAAGTTTTGAAGCCTGAGGCCATCATTATGGCTGTTTTGAATGAAATCGGATCAACATTCCCAGATAAGACCGTGCAAAATATAACTGACCTTATCCTCCACAACGAGCCAGGTGTGGCATTAGAAGTGTTGTGCGCCCAGATTTTTGAGTACGGCATCGAACTTTCTTACATAAATAAATCCAATTTGAGGCAAGCGGCGCGTTTGATGAATATTCCCTTTTTTCAGCTGGAAGGATTGGCTGACGCCTAGTTTTATAAAGTGGCTGTTAGCGCTCTTAAAAGCGATTTCACATCTGACACAATTGAATTTATTGTTAAAAAAACCAGGCAATCTAGTTCTGCATTTAATTGGGCATACGGTTCCAGATCTGCCTAAGGGTTGTGTTCAAAAACGAATTATGTGATCTTATTTCAAATGAATTTATGCTGAATGGAATACAAGAAAGTTTTGAGCCAAATGACTATGGCAAAGAGCTTGAGAGGCTTCTGGATGCAGTTAACAGAGGACGTTTGCACTAATTATAAAAATAAAAAACTAGGTAATCTAGTCCTGCATTTACTTGGGGATACGGTTCCAGATCTGCCTAAGGGTTGTGTTCAAAACGCGCCACAGTATCCATGGCACACGCAGTCGTGGTTGCGAATACTGATATGGTCAGGTTCCGTCCACATGGGGGGATGCCATCACTATTCGTATCAATAGTCAAAGTGGCAGATTAGGTGAGAAATATCCTTATGGTGCCGATCAAATGCCACGAATAACAGGAGGACCGAAATGAAGTCCTTTCCTTTCAGGAGCTCTATCCTGCCGGAGGGATTCAAATTTCCGCGAGGTTACGAGGACCTGGCGCAAAGTGGCAATTGGCCCGATCTCGCGCCTTGGTCCTTTCTAGCTTCGGATATGCCTTTGTCGTTATCTCTTTATGCAGGCATGCTCTTGAATTTTCCAACAAAGCCCCTTATTCCGTTTGCCAGAATTTGTGATCTCGCTGGTTTCTACAACGACGGCTATGTTGTATTGGCTTGCTTTGATGGTGCTGACACTTTAGGACAGCCTCGAGTCAGAATCTACGATTTTGGCAGACCCAAAAACTCGCCTTGGGACAACTTGAGTTGCGCTAATTTTGAAGAGTGGATATGTGCGGCGAAAAAGGAGTCTGCAAGTTATAAAGCTCAACAGGCTGAATTTGAAGAACACAAGTAGTTAATTGGTGCGGCCCAGCGACTGTACGATGGCCATTACGAATTCGCTGGCTAAGAAGCCACCCCCATCAAAACACCACCAGATCGCGCATGCTCTCGCCCGCATCCAGCCGGTCAAACGCTGCGTTGATGTCATCGAGCTTCATGCGCTCGCCCATCAATTTATTGACCGGCAGCTTGCCCGCCATGTAAAGGCCGATATAACGCGGCACATCACGTGCCGGCACACACGAGCCTATGTAACTGCCTTTCACCGTACGCTCTTCTGCCACCAGGCTCACTTGCTGTAGCGGCCAGTTGTGCTGAGGATGCGGCAAACTGGCCGTGACCGTCGTGCCGCCGCGGCGAGTGATGCGATATGACATTTCCATTGCCTGAATCACGCCGGCCATTTCGAACGCAAAGTCCACACCACCGCGCGTCGCGTCTTTGACTTTGGCGACCGCATCAGGATCGCGTGCATTGACTGTGATGGTCGCACCCAGCGAACGGGCCACTTCGAGTTTACTGTCGTGCAGATCAATAGCCACGATGTCGCGCGCACCCGAGGCCACAGCACCGAGCAAGGAACATAGACCCACGCCGCCCAATCCCACGACCGCAGCGGTCTGACCTGGCTGCAGTTTGGCCGTATTCACTACAGCGCCCACACCTGTGAGCACCGCGCAACCGAACAAAGCCGCTTCAACCGGATCGATATCCTGTTCCAGTTTCACGCAGGAGCGACGCGACACAACTGCATGCTCCGCAAAGGCTGACACACCCACATGATGATTCACCGCCTGTGCACCAAGATGCAGACGGCGCTCGCCCGAGAGCAAGGTACCCTTGCCATTCGCTTCAGCTCCCGGCTCGCACAAGGCCGGACGTCCTTCCATGCAGGGCATGCAATGTCCGCAGCTCGGCACAAAAACCAGTACCACGCGATCGCCGGCCTTCAGATCGCTGACACCCTCACCCACCTGCACCACTTGTGCAGATGCCTCATGCCCCAAGGCCATCGGTACCGGTCGCGGACGTACACCGCTGACAACCGACAAGTCCGAATGACAAAGACCGGCTGCAATCATTTTTACCAGAACCTCACCCGGACCCGGCGCATCCAGATCGATTTCTTCAATCTTCAGCGGTTTGCTCTGGGCAAAGGGCGCAGGATTTTCCATCGAATGCAAAACGGCTGCGCGGGTTTTCATGTTGGGCTCCGTGAAATATTTAAAAAATTAAATCGTGCGTCCACCATCAACCGGCATTTCAAGGCCAGTCAGAAACTCGGCAGCATCGGTGCCCAGGAAGACAGCCGCCGCAGCCATGTCTTTAGGATCGCAGAAACGTCCGAGCGGAATCGTTGAAACAAACTTGGCGCGGTTCTCTGGTGTGTCAGGCACGCCCATGAAATCACCGAGCAATCCTGTTGCGCCCATCACTGGGCACAGCGCATTCACACGAATACGGTCCGGTGCAAGTTCAACCGCCATGGATTTCGACAGCAGATTGACTGCACCCTTGGATGCGTTGTACCAGGACAGACCAGGACGCGGACGAATGCCGGCAGTCGAGCCGACGTTGAGGATCACACCGCCCTTGCCTCGCTCGCGCATCAAAGGAAGTACTGCGTGCGTCATGAAATAAATCGATTTAACGTTGACATTGAAGACGCGATCAAAGGTTTTCTCATCCACATTCAGCATAGGCTGATTCTTGTGCGTGGTACCTGCGTTGTTGATGACGATATCCGGCACACCAAACGTATCCACACACGCCTTGACCATTGCATTCACCGAGTCAGCATTCGCCACATCGCAAGCCACGGCTTTCGCGTTCGCACCCAGTGCTTTGGCTACCCGCTCACCAGCCTCGGCATTGAGGTCGGCAATGATGATTTTTGCACCTTCGCGCACATAAGCTGCTGCCATGCCTTCGCCGAAGCCGCTGCCGCCACCAGTAATAATCGCGACCTTACCTTGAAGCTGTCCCATGATGTCTCCGTATTCCTGTAAAAACAAAGTTAAATAAATTTAGCCGTGATGCAGAACGACGGTCTTGGTCGTGCTGAACTCCTCCAGCGCGAGGAAACCCTTTTCGCGGCCATGACCACTGCGCTTCATGCCTCCGAAGGGCAACTCCACGCCACCGCCTGCACCGTAGCAGTTGATGAACACCTGGCCGCTGTGCAAGCGCTGAGCCATGCGTTGCTGACGGCTGCCGTTTTCTGTCCATACGCCCGAGACCAAACCGAACTCGGTTGCATTCGCAAGCCGGACCGCATCTTCTTCATCGCTGAACGGCATCGCTGCCAATACCGGGCCAAACACTTCTTTGCACGCGAGCTGATGGTCGCGCGGCACTGCGCCAAACAAAGCGGGCGCCACAAAATAACCATCCGGCGATACACCATCAGCCAGCACACCACGCGCCAGTAGTGGGACGCCGGTGGCAACCGCCTGATCGATGAAACCTTTGACGCGTGCAAATTGTTTGGCGTTGACGATAGGGCCGCAATCCAGATCCATCTCTGGCGTACCCACTTTGACCTTTTTGAAGGCATCGGCCACACGTCCAACGAATTGATCGTAGATGTCTTGCTGTATCAGCAAACGGCTGCCTGCTGAACAAGTCTGACCCGCGTTCTGCGTGATTGCCTTGACGATGATAGGGACAGCCTTGTCCATATCCACATCATTGAACACGATCTGCGGTGACTTGCCGCCCAACTCAAGCACGCAAGGCACAGCGTTTTTCGCCGTTGATTCCTGCACCATGACGCCGACTTCGGGCGAACCCGTGAAAGTCGCAAAATTGATTCCCGGATGTGCTGTCAATGCTGCACCCGCTTCATAGCCGTAACCCGTCACGACATTCAGTGCGCCCGGTGGTAATCCCGCTTCCATTGCGAGCTGTGCCAGTCTTATGCCGGACAGGCACGCGTCTTCGGAGGGCTTGAGCACGGCGGCATTACCCATCGCAAGTGCCGGCGCCAGCGTACGACCGAACATCTGCGCCGGATAGTTCCAGGGAATGATGTGCGCCGTCACGCCATGCGGTACTCGCACCACTTGCACGTTATAGCCGTTCAGGTAGGGAATTTGCTGACCATGAATTTTGTCGGCAGCGCTGCCATAGAACTCGAAATAGCGAGCGACGGCGACGATATCGTTGCGCGCGACGGTCATTGGCTTGCCGGTGTCACGTGCTTCGATCAGCGCGATCTCTTCCGCATGTTTGATAATCAACTCACCAAATTTCATCAGGATGCGGCCACGTTCGGTGGCCGTCATGCGTCCCCATGCGCCCTCCAGTGCCCGCTGCGCTGCAGCCACGGCCAAATCGATATCCGCTGATGTACCGCGATCAATCGTCGTAAAAGACTTGCCATCGCAAGGATTGATCACCTCAATAGTTTGCCCGCTAACGGCAGAGCGCCACTGGCCATCAATGAGAATGGTGGACATGCAAAATCTCCTGAAAATCTTTTTGAGTCAATGAAAACGCTAACGACATTGAAGTGGGGTTTAATGAAGAACTCTCACCCTTTAAACCGTCATCCCGCCGAAAGGTGTAGCCAGGGTTTCATGCAGCGAGGCAAATACTCATCAACCGAACGCTAACGACCCTCGCCCTCGACCAACTCGCCGCGCTCCAGTATCAGTGTCGCATCCGGTAAATCACGCAGCAAACTGCGATTCGATTCCGTCACCACAATGCACAGCTCCGGCGCAATCTCATGCAACTTCCGTAGCGACTCTGCATACTGATTCGCCAGCACCGGTGCCAGTCCCTGAAAAGGTTCATCAAGCAGTACCAGACGGGTGCCCACCATCAGCGCGCGCCCCAGCGCTGCCATCTTGCCCTGACCACCCGAAAGCGCTGAACCGGAACGTGGCAGCATCTCGCGCAGCTGCGGAACCACCTCCAGCACGCGCGCCAGACGCCGATCAATTTCGGTGGCATCGAGTCCGAGCACATCGCAAGGCAGACGCAGATTTCCTTCTACGCTGAAGGTCGGGTACATCACCCGGTCTTCCGGTGCATAACCGATACCCAGACTCGTGCGACGATGCGCCGGCACGCGCGACAAATCTTCACCATTCATCGCGATCGTTCCCGCCGAAAGGGGCAGCAAACCCATGATCGCGCGCAGCAGGGTTGTCTTGCCTGCGCCATTACGGCCCACCACTGCAAGCAGTTGTCCTGCGTTGAACTCAGTCGAGATACTGCGCAAGACCGTATTGCCTGCGATGCTTGCACTGACGTGATCGATCTTCAGCATCTCATTCCCCGATCACGTTCTTGCGAATCTCCGGATTCGCCAGCACTTGCTCAGGCGTGCCATCCGCTGCAACACGGCCGGCAATCCAGGCAGCGACCCGTGTTGCATATTGCGAGACGATGTCGACATCATGCTCGACAAAGATCGCCGTAATTTTTTGTTCATCCAGCGCCGCCATGATGGTGCCCATCAACGCATGTTTTTCGTCGCTGGACACACCTGAGGTAGGCTCGTCCAGAATCAGGAGACGCGGGCGCATCACGAGGGCCATCGCAATATCAAGCAACTTGCGCTGGCCTTCGGGCAGCGCACCGGAGAGTTCATCTGCGCGAGCAGACAAGCCGACCATCTCGAGTACGTGATCAATGTCCGACGAGGGCACCGCATCCGCCAGCGAGGTCCAGATACCCAGCCCCCCTTTTTTACCCGCCGCTGCAATGCGTATGCAATCACGCACCGTATGCTCGACAAATAATTGGGGCAGCTGAAATGAACGTACCATGCCGCGTAATGCAATCTGGCGTGGAGACAGCTGAGTAACTTCACGACCTTCGAAAAAAACCTGTCCCGCCTGCGGCCGTATCAGGCCCGTGCAAATATTGATGAAGGTCGTCTTGCCCGCACCGTTCTGACCAATCACGGCTAGACGCTCGCCCTCTTCCAGCGTAAAGTCGATGTGATCAGCGACCACCACCGCACCAAAGGCCAGTTGCAAGTCACGAGTTTGCAGAAGTGGCGCGCTCATGAGCCGTCCCTTTCTTCTGATTTGCTCGTCTCAAGCATCGCGCAGATGCCACGCGGCGCGAGAAAAACCATCGCGATCAGAACAATACCCAACACCATCTGCCAGGCACCCGTCAGGTAAGCCGCAGCAAACAACTTCACGAATTCGAAAATGCCGGCACCAATAAACGCACCGACCGGATGACCCACACCACCGAGAATCGTCACGAACACGATTTCGCCCGAGCGTACCCAATAACCCATTTCAGGCGTGACCAGGCCTTGCGCGATCGCGAACATCGCACCCGACAAGCCGCTTAATGTCGCCGAGATGATGTAACCAATCCACATCGCCTGATAGGCAGAGATACCCACATACTCGAGACGCGTTTCATTGGTTTTCACAGCCGCCAGCGCCTGACCGGCAACGGATCGCAGATAGCGTTGCACCAGCCAGCCCAGAAGCAGTGCGAGCACTACGCAAGTTACCAGCAATACCGTTTCGAACTGATCGCGCGCCATCGCAATACCAAAAAACGGTGTGCGCTCCAAGCGCAAACCATCGGTGCCGCCGGTATAAGTGAAGAATTTGCCGAGCACAGCAAAGAGCACCATCGACAATGCCAGATTGAGCATGCCAAAGAAAATGCCGCGATAGCGCACAACAAAGGAGCCAATGATGACGCCCAATACCGCTCCCGTGAGCGCCCCAATGCACAGCAGCACCGCACTGTCGAGAAACGCCCATTCGCGCACCGCAAACGCTGCGATATACCCACCAGCGCAGACATACAGCGCATGGCCAAAGGAGATCTGTCCTGAAATGATGAGAATGGAAATGCCCAGTGCAGCAATACCGAAAGCCGTGGCCATGATCAGCGGTGTCTTGATCCATGGCAGGACCACTGGCAATAACAAGGCAGCCAGCGCAAGCACAATCACGGCAATCTTTGCGCGCGACATCAGACCCGCCTCGCGGTAGCGACAGAGAACAAGCCCTGCGGACGGAACAGCAAGACCAGCACCATGATCAGGAAAGGCATCAGGACTTCACTTTCGGGCAGCAAGTAAACGGCAAATGAGCGCGCCAAACCGATCAATACCGCCGCCACCAGCGCACCTTCAATTTGCCCCAGCCCTGCGGTCGCCACCACCGCAAATGACAGCACGATCATTTCGCCGCCAATGCCGGGCACCCACGACACCGTGGGCGAAGCCAATGCACCAGCGAGTGCGCCGAGGATAGAACCCACCACAAAGGTCAGGAGAGACACACGCTTCACATTGATGCCAAGTGCCGTCGACACTTCACGATGATGTGAAACGGCGACGATCTGTCGACCGACGCTGCTGTACTTGAGAAAACTGCGCAAGGCAACGAACACCGTTAGCGCGACGCCGGGCAACAAGAAAAGTTGATAGCGGGTATAGGTAATGCCGAGCACCTCGGCAGTACCCAGATAATTCACAATCTCGGAGACAAAGTACGGTTGCGTTCCCCATACCAGACGCTGAAGGTCTTCAAAGATCATGAACGCGGAAAAGGTGACCAGCAGCTGCAGGATAGGATCTTTGGTGTAGATGCGCTGCATCAATGTCGTTTCCATCAGCGCACCGAATACGCTGCCAATGATCACCGCAGACAGCGGCAAGATCAGCAGCGACCAGGCCGGCGAAGCGCCCATCGAGGTTGCCAGCAGACCCAGACTGGCGGCCATGTAGCCGCCGAGTGCATAGAAACTGCCGTGCGCCATGTTGATGATGTTCATCACTCCGAAGACCAGGGTCATTCCCAGTGCGACGAGAAACAGCACGGCGGCATAGGACAGACCATCCAGAATCGCCAGTATGTAAAGCTCCTGCGGCATTGACTGCTTTCTTTGTTATGCGCGCATCTGCCCGATGCGCTTATCGAATCAATACTGCTTGAAGTCCGGGTGGTTGATCAGTTCCGGCTTGAGCGTTTTGACCCAGTCAGGCGATTTTTTGCCGACCGGTGTGGTAATCAGCTCTGCAGGATAGACAACGATTTTCTCCAGTGTCTGAAAATCATACGCCGATGTTTTGCGCGTAATACCCAGCAACTGATCCTCGAGACCCTGACCATCTTCGCGAATCTTCACGGTATTGGTCAAGCCGCGGAATTCCAGCCCGCGCATGCCATCCGTAACCTGCTCGGTCGTGGGCCACTTGCCCTTGTTGGCCTTGATGGCTTTTTGATAGCCGGCCACCAGTGCATCCAGCGCCTGCACCATGTGATACACCGCGTAAATCGGGTAAGCACCGGTTTTCTCGCGATACTTTTTGATGAAGCCTTTCAGCTTGGGGTTGCCCGGATGCTGGGGATGCAGAAAATAGTGATCGCCACGCGCCCCGACAATCACGCCATCAGGCAGCGAATTGCCCACGCGCTCAAGCGAGCTTTCTGCCAGCGGCAAAATGAATTGCGAACTCTTGAACAATCCGCGCTGCGCAGATTGACGAATCAGGGTATCGAGATCACCACCCCAGGCAGTGGAGAGGATGACTTCGGGACGCAGCGCCTGCAGACGGCTGATCTCGGTTGAATAATCGGTTGCGCCAAATTTGGGGAACAGCTCGGCCACAATTTTTACATCGGGCTTCAGTGCCAGCAGCGTATTGCGGAACAGCTCCCACGAATCACGACCCCATGCGTAATCCTGATTGACCACGGCAATGGATTTGATATCGGGTTTCACTCGCAGCAAATAGAGTACCGACGCCACCATCTCGGTGGTTGCATTGGCTTGCGTGCGTGTTACGTAGCGGTAGCGGCGATCTTCCAGCACCTTTTCGGTACCGCAATCCCACATGATGTTGAGTACCTTCAGGTCTTCGGCCACCGGCGCGAGCGTATTGCAGTTGCCGCTGGAAATGGCCGACAGCATTACGCGCGTTCCACCCTCTTGCACTACGCGGCGATACTCGGACAGCAGTTTGTCGGGGCCAATACCCTCATCGATAAAAGTCGGAACGATCTTTACGCCATCAATCCCGCCCGCTGCATTGATCTGCTCGATATACAGTTCAGCGGCCGCTTTGCCCGGCACCCCGAAGACGGAGGCTGGACCGGACAGGAAGGTCGTGATACCGACCTTGAGTTCAGCAGGTTTGGTTTGCGCAAACCCGGTCGACAAAGCCAAGCTGGCGATAACGCCCAGCACGAGGCGTGAAATTTGAAGCGTCTTCATGTGTAGTCTCCGACGAAGAAGGCGGTTGATTTGGGTGAGTCTACGGCCCGCCATTGATCATGGATGGTCACCGTTTACCCTTGTTTTGCTTGTGGCACCGCCAGCGAGAGTCTGACTCAGCCTTGCTGCATAGACAAGCCGCGTTTTTTAAAGCCCGCATTTTGAATTAGTGAACGCCGCATCGCAAACTTGTCGCAGTGCAGCATTCACGAGGACGCAATTTGGGCAAACTCGAGCGTTCTTTTACCGCTCAATCTTAACTTGCTGTTGACATGAAGAAAAGTACCGGGCAAGATCGAGTGAAAGCAATACTCACGTGGACAGAGCCGGGTATTGCCATTTATAGAATAGAAAAGAACAAAAAGCATGATGTCCACGCATTTTGCTCGCAGGTGTAGTGAGCGCACCGAATTAAGGTGGCAATCAATAAACTCTCTGGAGGAGACACATGAAAAAAACCGGCCTGCTGGCGTCGCTTTTGGCGGCACTGTGCATCAGCACCGCACCATCCGCGCAATCTCAGGAACTCTACTGGGCAACCAGTGGCATGTTCGGTCCTTTTAATATTCAAGGCCTGATCCCGACGTTCCCTACCGCTAAGGACATCACCATTCCGGTTTCCATGTGGGTACTCAAGCATCCCAAGGGCATCGTGGTATTCGACACGGGTAACAACGTCGCCATTTCCGATAGCGTTGCAAACTGCAAATCCTACTGGGCAGCGGGTTCGTGCGACTTCCTCAAGCCAAATCAGAAGCGCTCCGACGTGATCGACATGCAGCTCAAAAAGCTGGGTATCTCGACCGACGATGTTAAAGTGGTTGTAACTTCTCACACACACCTGGATCACGCCGGCAACATCGGCATGTTCCCGAAAGCGATCCACATCCTGCAGAAGAAAGAGCTCTATCAGGGCTGGTGGCCAGAGAAGTTCCAGGGCCGTGCAGTGAACGGTACTTTTGTTCTGGGTGATATCGCTGCTGCACGTGATTACACCTACTACGAAATCGACGGCGAACTCGACCTGTTCGGCGATGGCACCGTGAAGATTTTCCCGACACCTGGCCACACCATTGGTCACCAGTCGATGAAAGTTAAACTGCCCAAGACCGGTACTGTTGTGCTGACACAGGATGCCGTCTGGATGCAGGAAAACCTGGACGGCTACGTAGCTGGCCTGAATTTCAGCGTGCAGGCTTACACCGACTCCGTCACCAAAATCAAGATGATGCGTGACCTCGAAGGCGCGAAGATCCTGATGTCTCACGACGCAGGGCAGTTCGCTACGATGGGTGACCGCTGGCACAAATAAGTCGTACCTTGCTCTATAAAAAAGCCCCCGCGATGGGGGCTTTTTTACGGGCGGCCATTTCAGTGGCCTTTAGAACAAGTCACCCGCCTTTGAACAAAGCGGCAAAACGGAATCTGTGAGTATTCATGATTGACATTGAGCACGTCACCAAGCGGTATGGATCGAAAACCATACTTCACGACATTTCGTTCAATGTAAACAAAGGCGAAATCGTCGGCTTTCTCGGGCCCAACGGCGCGGGAAAGACCACCACCATGCGCATGATTGCCGGCTTTACTGCGGCCACGACTGGCACGGTACGAGTTGCGGGCTTTGACATGGCCACTGACAATCAACTGGCCGCCGAACATATCGGCTACCTGCCCGAGCAGCCTCCACTGTATGACGTGCTGGATGTTACCGACTATCTCACCTTCGTCGCACGCGCCAAGCACATACCCGCGGCGCAGCGCGCTTCGCAACTCGATCGAGTCATACATGCCTGCCGACTCGAGAGTGTCACGCGCAAAGAGATCTACAAGCTATCCAAAGGCTTTCGTCAGCGAGTAGGATTGGCTCAGGCTTTGCTGGGTGATCCCGACGTACTGCTGCTCGACGAGCCCACGGCAGGTCTTGACCCGGGTCAGATACAGGAGACGCGAGAAGTCATTCGTGAAGTGGGGAAAAATCATGCAGTACTGCTCTCTACCCACATCCTTCCGGAAGTCACGCTGATCTGTCAGCGCGTCGCCATCATCAATCACGGCCGTATTCTGGCAACTGGTTCGCCTCAGGGTCTGCAACGCGCGGCCGAAGAAACCAGCTCCGTACTGCTCGAAGCGTCGGGCGATCCTGATCAGCTCAAGCGGGCACTTTCCGATACGGATGGCGTCACAGCAGTGAGCCTGCGTCCCGTTGCATCGCGCGCCGGCTTTTACAGTATTGACTGTCAGGTCGACACTCAGGAACAGGTGGAATCCCGTATCGCTCGCGCGGTCATTAGCTGCGGTGAGCTGTTTCGCCTCGAACGTCAGCAACCCACACTCGAAAATGTGTTCCTGCGCTATATAGGCCACACCAATGAACACAGCAACGGAGCATCAGCATGAACGCCTGGATCGGCCTGAAGGCCGTGTATGACAAGGAAATGCTTACCTATTTCCGTTCACCGATTGCGTATTTCGTGATTGCGGTATTCCTTCTCGGTACCGGTTATTTTTTCACGTACAACATCTTCCTGACGGGTGTGGGTACGATGGACCAGACACTGCAGAATATGGGCATCCTGCTAATCACGCTCAGTCCGGTACTGACCATGCGCCTCTTCTCTGCTGAATATAACGGCCGCACCATGGAGCTGCTGATGACATTGCCCCTGCGTACCTGGCAAGTCGTGCTCGGCAAGTATCTCGGTGCCGTCAGCATGCTGGTGCTGATGACGGCGGCATCCTGCATCAACCTGATACCGCTCTATTTGTACGGCAATCCGCAGACCTTGAACATTGTTGCGGGCTACATCGGCTTTATTTTGCTGGGTATGGCGTGCATCGGTATTGGTCAGTTTTTTTCTGCGCTCACCGAAAATCAGATTGTCGCTGCGCTGATTACGATTCCCACTTTGCTGGGTTTCTGGTTCGTCGGCCACTTGCAGAGCCTCCAATCCTCGCTGCTGTTGCGCGACCTTTTTGCACACTTGTCTTTCGCGCTGCATTACGGTGATTTCATTCACGGTCTGCTGCGCTCGGAAGCCATCACGTATTTCCTTGTTGTGGCCGCTGTGGCGCTCACCTTGAACAACAGTTATTTGCAATGGCGTCGCTGACATGAATTCATTTCGTTCCGGACTGGTACTGATCGCCGGGCTGATGCTGCTGGCGGCATCGCTGATCGCCGGCTCGCTATCGGTCAATTCTCAGCTGGTATCCAATCTGTTGCTGTTGACTGGACTGCTCCTGTCGGGCTTTGCATTATTCTCCCTGCGCGACGATATAAGTCAGCTGTTTAGGGAAAGTCGGCGTGAACTATTGCTCACCACCGTCGGCCTGATTGGCGTATTGGTTGCCATTGCATGGATAACTGCCCTGCACCCTTTGCGCATGGACCTGACAGCGAACCGCGAATATTCGCTCTCGCCGCAAACAGTCAAAATGATGCAAGCCATCGACAAGCCCGTGCACATCACGTTTTTCCATGATCGTGGCATGCGTGAGACCGTGGAATTGTATGAATTATTTGCAGCGCAGAACGACAAGATCACGGTCGAATTTTTTGACCCCATGGTCAATCCGGCGCAAGCCAAGCTGCGTGGTGTGGAGTTTGCGGGAACCGCCTTGTATGAAAGTGAGGGACGCAAGCTCACCATTAACGGCCCCACCGAAACCGATATTGCCAATGGCATCCTGCGCATCACTCAGGCCAAACAGCAGGTCGCGTGTTTTCTTGATGGTCATGGCGAACCTGATCCTTTCAGCCTCGAGTCACATGATCATATGGAAGGTGACACAGGCCACTCGCACGGTCTGGAGACAAAATTCGTCCAGCATGAACGGCATGGCATGGCCAAGGCTCGCGGTGGCCTGGAGGCGATGAATTATGTCGTTGAAAAAGTCTCGCTGCTCAAGTCCGACACTGAAATCTCCCACTGCGCGGTATTGATTGTTGCCGGACCGCAGTCACCTCTGCTTGATGCAGAACTGCGGAGCATTGACCGCTATCTCGATGAGGGTGGCAATGCGATGTTCATGATCGACCCTTTTGTTAAAAGTGGTCTGGAACCCATTATCCGAAAATTTGGCATCGACCTTGGCCAGGGCATGGTGATCGATGAAGCCAGTCATTTCTGGGCTGATCCCTCAACACCCGCGGTGACCGACTACAACCGCCACGAGATCACCAGCAAGCTGCCGCTCTCTTTCTTTCCCGGTGTGAGACCGCTGATACCCACCAAAGAACCCGTGCCCGGCGTACAGGTCAGGCAGCTCGTCAATTCATCGGCCAAGAGCTTTGCCAATGCCGACAAGGCACGCGTCGACTACAAGTCTGCCAAGAATGGCTATGGACCACAGACGCTAATGGTCACTGCCCGCATCAATCCTAAAACGGTGGAGTCAGGCGAGACACTGCTCAAGCGTCTGCGTGGCGAGGAGACTGCAGATGGCAAGGCAGCGCCTGAAAAACCCATCGCTCGCAAGGAAGCGCGCATCGTCGTGTTGGGTGACTCCGATTTTGCGACCAACTCGTTTTATCACGTGCTGGGCAATGGCGCGCTGTTTCTGAATGCCGTCAACTTCCTCGCGTCGCGCGAGAATCTGATCGGCCTCGAACCCCGCACATTTGATCTGCCCCTCGTCAGCATGACGAATACCCAGATGAAGGGAACCTTCATCTTGTCCATCATTCTGATACCCCTGCTGATGGCGGCGGTCGGCGTCGCTGTCTGGTGGAGACGTCGATGAAACCCGGGAGCAAGCGACTACTCATTATCTGGGGAGTGCTGCTCGTTCTTGCAGCGATGATTTTCATCGGCGAGCGGCAGCGTAGCGAACAACTGGGTGTTTCCACTCAGCGCGTGGTGCCATGGCTGCTGCCGGTACCCATGCAGGATCTGGGTGCGGTGGAAATTATGGTCAAAGGCAGCATGCATCGCTTCGAGCGTGATGCAGAAGGCCGCTGGTTTTATCATGGTGTACATGACGCCCAAAAAGCGGAGCATGGCCACAGCACCGATCCGCAAATGGCGGCCGTGATTGACAAGGCGATGATTGCTTTTGGTCGTGTGCAGCGCGAACAAAAAATTCCTCTCAAAGCCGGCGAAGATGAATTCGGCGTCACGCGCCCCGATATATTCATTCTGGTCTACAAGCCAAAAGCAGGCGAGCCCCTTGCGCGCTTTGCGGTTGGCACTACCGCGACTGATGGCGTGAGTCGCTATGTGCTCCCGGTCGGCGCAGCCGAGATCGTGACGATTCCGGATTTCCACATCAAGAACCTGCTGGCGCTGATTGACGCGGTCAAGATCGCAGGCGCCACGAAACCGTGATTCAGCGCTTGCTGCGCCCGCTGGGGCTGTGGCTCTCCCTATGCTCAGCCATAGCCTGTCCGTTGACCGCGCATGCCCACGCCGGCGATGCCACCGGCTTTGCCAGCGTGACGCTGTCTGACACCAGCATTCGCTACACCTTCACTCCCACGGCAAGCTTCTCCGCAGATCAGAGCAGTCTGCCCGCACTGCTGCGTCAGCACCTGCAAGTGACTGCCGATGGCAAACCCTGCGTCCCCGATCAGACAAATGAACTCGTCGTTGTCTTTCAGTGCGCAAGCGCAAAGCAGCAAATCAGTATCGAAGATCATCTCGACCAAGTGCTCGGCACGACGCATCACGTCATTGCGCTGTTTACCTGGAACGGCGGCAGTCAGTCGCATTCGTTTTCGTCGACCACACCCAGAGCAGTCGTGCAGCTATCGGCTGCCGCGTCGCAGACCTCCGCCAGTGCAAGCAGCTTTTTCCCGCTGGGTGTTGAACATATCGCTACCGGCTATGATCATTTGCTGTTCTTGCTGGCGCTGATTTTGTGCGGCGGGAACCTGAAATCACTCATCAAAATCATTACGGCGTTTACGCTGGCGCACAGCATCACCTTGGGTGCGGCTGCACTGGGGCTGGTCAGTCTGCCCTCTGCATTGGTCGAAGCCGTGATCGCACTGTCCATTGCCTACGTGGCATTTGAAAATCTGTTTCCACGCTTTGCTATCTCGCGCCGCTGGACCATCAGCTTTTTGTTTGGTCTCGTGCATGGCTTCGGATTTTCTTCGGTATTGCAGGAGATTGGCTTGCCCAAAGACAGTCTGGTATGGGCGCTGCTGAACTTCAATTTGGGGGTGGAGGCGGGCCAGTTGGTCGCGGTGTTGATCACACTGCCCGCATTGCTCTGGCTGCGCAAGCAAACCTATGCCGAGCGCGTCATTCAGATGTTGTCGGCGGTTGTGATGCTGGTGGGTCTGGGCTTGTTTATCGAGCGCTTGCTCATCGGCTGACGCTACTCAAGATCAGCCGCCAGCACGCTTACAGCAGACGTCCCACGACTGGCAGCGCGGTTACATTCCAAAGCGTCGAAAACACCGTACGCATCTCCGCTTCAGAAGCTGCGCCGCCAAAGTCGGCCAGCGCAAGGGCCTTCTGTTCCAGCTCGGATCGTGAAAGGGTATTGCCCGGATCGCCCTTGGGCTCATCCACTCTGCCGTGCAGCACGCGGCCATCGCGCGTGTGCAGGGTGACCTTGCCTATCCAGCGCTCGGGATAAGCGCCATCCACTTCAGTATCGAGGACCATTTTCACGCGCACACGAAAATCGGCGACTGCGGGATCAAGATACAGTCGCTCGAATTCCGACACGCCGGCTTTGTCATGCAAAGCAATAATGCCCAGGACCGTGCCCATGGAAAATTTCGCCTGATGCACGGTTTCCGGTGCGATCACCCGACCCAGCACATCAATCGCGCCCTGATGTACATGCGTGATCACTTCGGTGATATCGGATGCCTGCAACCCATGCTCGCGCATGGCCTGTTGCAAGGCATCGGCAGCCGGATGCGTATGGCGGCAGGAAGCATGGAATTTGAACGAAGTCTCGCTCGTTGCCCAACGCTGGCCCAGACGGTCTGTCAGACGCGCCGGATCAGCATCGCGCGACATGCCGGCCCCCATGCCTTGCGGACCTTCGAGTGCCTGCTTTGCGCCGGTAAATCCTTTTTCTGCCAGCAGCGCGGCCAGCAAACCGTCTGCAGCGGCTTTACCTGTGTGAAGTTGTTTTGAATCCGCCGCATCACGCAGGAATTCCCACAAGCCCGCAGCTTGCGTGCCGGCCGAGCCTATCGCGTGCTGCATCTGCTGCGCATTCAATCCCAACAGCCGCCCGGCTGCCACGGCAGCGGCGACCGTCCCTGCGGTGCCGGTCGTGTGAAAAATCCGGTAGTGCGAGCGCCCCAGAAATTCGCCGATGCGTATGCCGGCTTCATAGCCCGCCACGGCAGCCGTGATCAGATCTCGCCCACTGCATCCGCGATCCTGGGCAATCGCCAGCGCTGCAGGAAAAACCACCGCAGCGGGATGAAACACCGAGCCATTGTGCACATCATCCTGCTCGGCATAATGCGAAGACGCTCCATTGACCAGCGCAGCGAACAGGGGTGACGTCATGCGGCGCGAGATCAATACCTCGGCGCGACCATTTTGCGGGCCCATGTCATTCGCAATCGCCTCGATGACCTGCACGGGCCGTCCCACCTTGCCTGCCAGCGCGGAACCAAACCAGTCCAGCAGCAAATCTTCCGTGCGACGTACGACCGCCTCCGGGATATCGCTGAACTGCAGGTTGGCAGCAAAGTCGGCCAGTTGCTGGCTCGGAGCGACGGTAGCTTTCATCACAACCTCTCAGAAGGAGCGCGGCATGCCCAGCACATGCTCGGCGACATACGACAGAATCAGATTGGTCGAAATCGGCGCGACCTGATACAGGCGCGTCTCGCGGAATTTGCGTTCCACGTCGTATTCGGAAGCAAAGCCGAAACCACCGTGAAACTGCAAGCAGGCATTCGCGGCTTCCCACGAGGCGTCGGCCGCCAGCATCTTGGCCATATTGGCTTCAGCGCCGCAGGGTTTGCCCGCATCGAAGAGCTCGCAAGCCTTGTAGCGCATCAGACTCGCGGCCTCGAGATTGACATAGGCTTTTGCGATCGGAAATTGCACGCCCTGATTCTGCCCGATGGGTCGGCCAAAGACGATGCGCTCGTTGGCATATTGGGTGACTTTGTCGATGAACCAGAATCCATCGCCTATGCACTCAGCCGCGATCAGCGCCCGCTCGGCATTGAGGCCATCGAGGATGTATTTGAAGCCCTTGCCTTCTTCACCGATGAGATTTTCGACCGGTATTTCAAGGTTTTCGAAAAAGAGTTCATTGGTCTCGTGATTGACCATGTTGCGAATGGGGCGCACCGTCATCCCATGACCGATTGCATCGCGCAAATCGACAATGAAAATGGACATGCCTTCGGATTTTTTCGTGACTTCGGCCAACGGCGTTGTACGCGCAAGCAGGATCATGAGGTCGGAATGCTGTATGCGCGAGATCCAGACCTTCTGACCATTGACCACATAGCGGTCACCCTTGCGAACTGCGGTGGTCTTGATCTTGGTGGTGTCGGTACCCGTGGTGGGTTCTGTCACTCCCATCGACTGCAGTCGCAACTCGCCTTTGGCGATTTTGGGGAGATAAAAATCTTTTTGAGCTACCGAACCATGTCGCAGCAAGGTGCCCATGTTGTACATCTGTCCGTGGCAAGCCCCTGAATTGCCGCCGGCCCGATTGATTTCTTCCATGATGACCGAGGCCTCGACCATGCCCAGCCCCGAGCCACCATATTGCTGAGGAATCAGCGCCGCCAGCCAGCCAGCCTGCGTGAGTGCGTCGACAAAGGCCTCGGGATAGCCGCGTGCTTCATCGATCTGGCGAAAATACTCGGCAGGGAATTGTTCGCACAATGCGCGAATGGCATCGCGAATATCCTGATGATCGTCACTGGCGTGGGACATGAGATTTCCTTGGGGGGCGTACTTCAGGGTGCAGAGTATCCGGGCCAGGCTACTCTCCGTCCGCAAAGTCTGACCTATCCCACCCGCCCCAACAATTCAGAAATTTGGAAGCAGCGCTTAGAGGCGACTTAAGGAAGCGCTTGTTGAACAGCGCTAACTAAAGTTACACACGAGGAATAATCCTCAACTTATTGATTTTTATGTATTTTTATCAAAATGAATTACTGCCGCACACTGCAACTAGGGCAGACTGAACCCATCCTTAACCCTCCAAAGTATGCGGCTATTTACCTCGTTCTCGACGGCGTCGGGCGTACTTCAGGCGAGTTCGTGTTCTTCCGCGACGAGCAATTCAACCAACTCGCGTGCAAACGCGGGCAGCGATTGCATGCTGCGCACACACACCTGCAGCTTGCGGACGGCCCATTCGTCGGACAATTCAACGGTTTTGATCCGCATGCTGCGCGCATGGCGGCTGGCAGCCGAGAATGGCACCACACCAATACCGACATTGGATTCAATCATCCTGCAGGCCGCTTCGAAGTTACCGACCTGGATACGAATTTTGATTTGCTGATTCAGCTCATTAGCTGTCTGGGCGAGGAAACTGTGAATGGCGCTGGCTTCCAGCATGCCGACAAAATCATGCGCCAGTGCCTCGCTGAACTCAATGCGCCCTCTCCCAGCCAGTTGGTGCGATTCCGCAGTGACCAGCACCAGACGGTCTTCGCGAAAAGGAATCGCTTCCAGACCCTCGGTACGTACATTGCCCGCCACGATACCGATCTCGACCTTGCCTTCGGAGACAGCGCGCACGATGTCATTCGACAGTCTTTCCTTGAGATCGATGTTCACATCCGGATGCGTGGCGAGGAATCGGGGCAGCAATGCTGGCAAAAACTCTGCCATCGAAGTGGTATTGGCCAGCATGCGCACATGACCGCGTGAACCACTGACATACTCGGCCAGATCACCGCGCAGATCAGTCAGCTGTTGCAATACCAGTCGCGCATGATGCATGAAGGCCTGGCCGGGCGGCATTAGCGTGACACCCTGACTGGTGCGGTACAGCAGTTTTACGCCCAGTCCCTCTTCCAGATTCTTGATACGTATTGAAGCTGCAGGCAGCGACATATGGGAACGCTCTGCACCGCGCGTCAGGCTATTCGCCTCTGCGATATTGACGAAAAGACGAATGTCGGGAAGATCGAAATGCGCAGCCATGGTGTTCTCTAGGTAAATAGCGGAAATGTATTGAATTGCCCGGACAGCAGCGATTTGCTGTCGGCGTATCCGAGCCAGCCCTCAATCAGGCTGGCATAGACGCACCGGAAATCGGTGGTGTATTTCATGTTGCCGTTTTCATCAAGGTCGGTGAGCAGCGGCGCCTTGCCGTAGTGACCGCCCCGCACGGGTTTGCCGATCACATACATATGATTGGCCGTGCCGTGATCGGTACCCAGACTCGTGTTCTCGGCGACTCGGCGTCCGAATTCCGAAAACACGAGCACCGTGACATCGTCTGCGCGGCCAATGCGATCCATATCCTTGATAAATCCTGCGATCGCATCCGACACATAACTCAGCAGGCGCTGATGCTGATCAACTTGCTGCACATGGGTGTCAAAGGCATTGTGCCGGTACCCGACGTGATACAGCCGCGTGGGTAAGTCGGCGGCAATCATTGCCGCCACCTTGGGCAAATCCAGTGCGATGATGCCGTAATCTACCGGTGTTTTGTAACTATCCCATGCTGCGCGTACACGCTGCGATGCCTGTTTTGCGCTTTGCGCGACTTCATCCAGAAAGCGCTGCGATGGATTGTCGGCGCGGGTTTCGCTCACGCTATCGAGCACCGAGCGACTTTGATGCAGACCTTTGCGCATGAAACGTTCAGGATCATCGAAGACCACCGGCACGTGGCGTGCCGCGCGCACCGCAAGCGACTGGCGCTCATCGATATTGACCAGAAAATTCGGTGTCAGCTCGGGGTCAATCGCATCAGCCACGCGGCCCAGCCAGCCGTAGGGTTCGCCACCATTCGGCACCCCCGTGTGCCAGTACGCCATGGAAGTGAAATGCGAATACGACGGCTGCGCGTAGCCACAACCATGCACAATCGCCATGCGACCATCTTTGTACAGCTTCTCGAAGCCCGACATGCTGGGGTTGAAACCATAGTGTTCATCAATCTTGCGCAACTTGCTCTCGCGGATGCCAATCCTTGGTCGCAAGCGGTAATAGGCATCGTCTGCATACGGCACCAGCGTGTTCAAGCCGTCATTGGCACCAGAGAGTTCGACCACCACCAGAATGCGTTTCGATGCCGGTGCGGCGCCATGCGCCATACCTGCAGGCAGCGCGGACACCAGTCCCGCACCTGCCAGTGCCTTGAGCAAATCACGGCGTGTCATGCCCGAATGTGCGTGTGTCATGTTCATCCCAGTTGGTAGGCGGGCAGTGACAAAATCACGTGCAGCGCGTTGCGCAATGCATCTTCCATGTAGGTGTCTGCGAGCTTGAGATCTGCTGTACCCAGATCGGCTTCGAGCATTGCCGCCATGCTGTCGCGCGTCGCGGCACTCACGGGTACCGAAACAAAACGCAGCAACAAATAATCCACCGCTTCCCGCGCAGTCTTGCAGCCAGCGGTGCGTACCATCGCCGACAGATCCAGCTGCGCGGTGGTGCGCGGTATGGGTTTGACTTTTTCTATGGCCTTGCGCCAGGCGTGATAACTGGCCAGGCGTGTGTTGAAATCTTCATCGCGATCAGCCTGCATGGACATGGAGGTCAGATCTTTGCCGTCCGGCTTGGTGGCCGTGGTGACGTCGGATCCCAGCGCGAGTTTTTCTGCAACGCTCAGAATCTGATAGCGCTCATTCGGTACGCGATCATTGGCGACAAAATCAATCGGGGGGAAGACCGTGTCATACACAAAATTCCCTCGCAAGAGCAGCAAGCCCGGCGTGATCCAGCTGCGTCCCTGCGCCCAGCCCGCGACATTGGGCGGGTACAGCAGTTTCTGGCCCATGGCGTCGGTGAGTTCATTAAAGTCAGGTATGCCCGGTACTTCTTTCATTCCCATTTTTCGGTAGGTGGAAATCACCAGTTCGACCGGTGGCTTGATGCGCGTAGCCACCGAGGCATCGCTGTAAAAATCACGCGAGAGAAATACCGTTTCCAGAAATGGCGCAATCTCGTAATTCGAATCGCGCAAAAGGCGTCCCAGTCGGACCCGTAATTCGGGTGAGAGCTCTTCTCGCACGAAGTACTGATAAATCTTCCCCGCGACGAACTCCGAAGTCACGGGCTGCGACAAAATAATGTCAATCACCTGCACACCATCAAAATTACCCGTGCGACCCAAAACGGTTTTCGGATCATTGTCATGCAATGCCGGATTGATCACAAACTTCACGCCCTGATAATTCCAGCCCGTGAAAGCGCGTGCGGCTTCTCGAATATCCAGTTCGGAGTAATTGCCGACGCCCATGGTGAATAATTCCATGATTTCGCGAGCGAAGTTTTCATTCGGCGCGCCTTTGACGTTCACGCCTGCGTCCAGATACGACAGCATTGCCGGGTCTTTGGCGACCGCAATCAGCAAGCTGCGGAAATTACCCGTTGCCTGAGCCCGAAACAATTCGTTTTGCAAATGCATTTTGCGGAAGTCGCGCACTTTTTCTTCGCTGGTTGCGAAATGACCGTGCCAGAACAGCGTCATTTTTTCTTCCAGTGGTCGCTGCGTAAGCAGCATGCGATTGGCCCACCAATAAGCGACGCGCTGCGTTTCCAGCTTGCTGGCCCGTAGCCAGTAGAGAAACCGATCCGCCACTTGCTGCATGCGACGGTTGCCAGCAGGTTTGACTTTGACACCGAGGGCTTCGCCCTTTTCACGCGCCATATCCGTAGCCGCTGGTCGCGAACTCGCGAAGGGATCGAGACCCGCATCAAAGCTGTCCGAGGGTTCGAATGGTGGCAAGGACTGCTTGATGTTCTGGTAGCGCACCAGATAACGTACGGCCTGCGTTGCCGTCATCCCAGCCAAACGATTTACTTCGGAAGGCGTTGCGCCAAAGCCGGCGCGCTCCAGCAAATGTGCCGCGCGCTCGCGATTCCAGGAGTCCGTGGGGAGGGGTTGAAGATCACCCTTCCATGCGGCGGGCGCCGCCTGTGAGGGTACGCAGCACAAGGCCAGGACCAGCCAGGCCAAACGAGGAAAAACACAAGCCATAGGTAGGCAATACATGATGCAGGAGGAAAATCGAACTGTCCGGATAGGTCAGCGACTACCCCGAGGGTTATCGGTAGCCCGAATTTTACGGCAGTGGCGCTTTAATCGGTCAAAATATCGAACATCGCACTCTTGCGTGCTATATTTGTAACAAAACAACAAAGAGCGTAACAGCCAGCTTGATTCAGCCGGACGGCAGTAAGGCCACCACCGTCTGCAAAGCACCGCTCAATCTGGGCCGAACGCTTTACCTATAAAAAATCAACATGACCAATCAACGGATTTTCCTGTCGGGCCTCAATCGGCCCTTTCATCGTTTCTGTGCTTTGTTACTCGCCATGGCGGTAGCGCAAAGTGTCTGTGCCGAAGAGTCTGCGATTAAAGAGCCTCCTCCCGAAACACGACCGACCGATGCCAGCGTCGACGTCGCGAAACGCATCGACCCCACGGATTTCAAACATCGTTTCGATTTGCGGGGTGAATACATTGACTACGGCACCGTGTCCACCTACACCGTTACTCCGCGAGGTGAATATGCCTTTACCAATTCGATTGGCCTGCGCGTCGAACTGCCGGTGGTGCGCTACGACCCTGGCGCGAGCACCACATCAGATCAGGGCATTGGCAACTTGCTGACGCGCCTCGCCTGGCGAGCCGTACGCGGCGAGGGCTATGCGATGGTCGTGGGATCCGAGTTGATTTTCAATACGGCCACCGATGCCACACTGGGTAATGGCAAAAATGTCATTGCGCCTCTTGTTTTTTGGTCTATCGATATTCCGCAAGCGAAGTCCGTATTTTTCCCGTTCGTCCAGTACGGTCGCTCCTTCAGTGGCGAAACCAGCCGTGAGGCTGTGCATTACACCAACCTGCGGACTTCAATACTGACTCGCTGGCCATCAAAGGTTTATAGCTTTGTCGAGGTGAGTTATTGGTTCGATCACGAGCGCTCGAATAGTTACAGTTCCAATATCAAAGCCGAGGTGGGCCGGTTCTTTACCCCGAAAACGGGCTTTTATATTCGCCCCGGCACCGGCTTGTCCGGCACTGACAACCGTCTTGGCGTGAAATCGACCATGGAAATCGGCATGCGCCATTTCTTCTGATCCGCCCCGCTGCCAACGTCCCCGAGACGGTTTCGCCGGGGGTATGCAGACTCGCCGGAAATGGCGCAGAATTGTCGCGGGGAAATGCATAACAAGTCCAAATCACCTCACCCGGGAGTAAACCCATGAAAACATCCGTCCTGAAACGCAGCACTTTGGCTGCCCTTGCCGCCGCTGCCACAGTGCTGGTGGGTCTCGCAGTAGCCGAAAACACTGACAAGGCCCTGCTCGAGCGTGCCCGTGGTCTGTTCAAGCCCCTGCCCGATACCGCGCATGTCGATGACTATCCGCATTCCAGCGAACGCGTCGATTTGGGCAAGAAGCTGTTTTTTGAAACTCGCGTCTCGACCGACGGACGCATGAGTTGCGCGGCCTGCCATAGTCCGAATTATTACGGTGCGGACTCCCTTGCATTGTCAGTTGGCGTTCATGGCACGCTCTTGCCACGCAACGCGCCCACCGTATTCAACACGCCATTGCTGATTGCGCAGCACTACGGCGGCAATCGCGTCAGTGTCGAAGAACAAGCTATGAAAGCTTTGCTCAGCCCCCTCGCTTATGGCAACAAGACCTATGGCGAAGCCGAAGACAGAATGCGTTCCCTGGGCTACACCCCGCTTTTCGAAAAAGCCTTCCCGAATGAGAAGGATCCGGTCACCGCAGAAAACTGGGCTACCGCCATCGGCGCTTTTGAACGTACCCTGCTCACGCCAGCGCCTTTCGACCGCTACCTCAAGGGTGATCAAAAAGCAATCAGCAAGGAAGCCAAAATCGGTCTGGACAAGTTCATGAGCTATGGCTGCGCCGGCTGCCACAACGGCTCGGTAGTGGGTGGTCAGAGCTTCCAGAAGTTCGGCCTCACTGAAGACTACTGGCTTGCGACGGGCAGCAAGGAAATGGCCTTGCTCAAAGGTCGCGACAAAGGAAAATTCCACGACACCAATAAACCGGAAGACACCTACATCTTCAAAGTGCCGCAGCTACGCAATGTGGCCATGACACCCCCATATTTTCACGACGGATCCGTAGCCAAGCTGGACGATGCCGTGCGCGTGATGGCACGCCTGCAGCTCGGCAAAACACTGACAGATGACGATGTGGCGCACATCGTCGCCTTTCTCCAAACACTGACGGGCGAGGTGCCGACCCATTTTGCGAGCGTTCCCAGCCTTCCGGTGGCGCCTTACCGTAACTGAGACTGAGCCGCATGCGCTTCGTCTCACCCGGGCAAAGTCTTTTGCTCTGCTTGCTCATGCTGACTCAGACGGCCTGGGCCTTTGAGCGCACCGATGGCGTGGTGGTGCAATGCGAAGCCGAGCGCAACGGTGAACGTAGGGAAGTCAGGGAAGTCTGGCTGGGTTTTGGTGACGTTGGCGATCGCCACCCTGAACTGGGTGGTGCTGCCGCTGTAGTCCGGGTCGATCGAGATGGCTGGCCCGTGATTTATTTTGATAACGTCGTATTCAAGGCAATGCTGGCCAGTGATCCACACATGGCCGATTTCATTTTTTATCATGAATGTGCGCATGCACGTGATCCCGACAAAAATGAAATTGAGGCCAATTGCGAAGCCTTTCTCCAACTGCAGCAACAAGGTTTGATGACGCCCGTAAAAGAACATGCGCTCAGTGACACTCACCGGCGCATGCGCCGCCTTCCGTCTCGTTATGGTGGCAGTGGCGAAATTTTCTGGGAACAGACGATGGCTTGCGTCCAGCGAGGTGGTGATTTATCGGAGGCCAGTGTAAACACGAAATAAAACTTCTTGTTTTCGTTTTATACATAAACGAATAGTTAAAAAATAAAAAATGATACTTTTGGTTTTTTAATTAGATTATTAGTCGTTTTGTGCTATGGTGCCTTCAGAATTAGTTTTGTGGGCAGAGCATGAAAGGCATTGTTTTTCGCGAGTTCATCGCCATGGTCGAGACACAATTCTCTTTGGAGACTGCCGACCACATCATCTCCGCCTCCGACCTCTCATCGAATGGCGCGTACACCTCAGTCGGGACTTATCCGCCTCAGGAAATGGTTGATTTGGTTACGCATCTGTCCGAGGCGACCGAAATCAGCGTTCCCGATTTGCTGCATCATTTTGGAAAATATCTCTTTCAGCGCTTCTCTGTGATCCACCCCGAATATGTGAAAACGCACGAAAGTGCTTTTGAATTATTGCGCCGGCTGGATGGCCATATTCATGTCGAGGTGCGTAAACTTTATATTGATGCGGAGCTGCCCGCTTTTGATTATGAAGATCTGGGCGGCGGTGAAATGGTGTTCATATATCGTTCCCGCCGCAAGCTCGCTGATTTCGCGCATGGACTTATTCAAGGCTGCATCGATCACTTCGGTGACCCCATGGAAATCGAGCGCACCAATTTGCCTGATGACGATGTGGGTGCGCATACCCGCTTCCTGCTGAAGCGATTGGATAATGACAGCCGCCGATAATCTCCATGCGCGACGCCTGGCCCGTGAAATCAGTGCACGAGAGCAGGCTGAGTCTTTGCTGGAACAAAAAAGTCTCGAACTTTTTCGTCAGGCGGAAGAACGACAGCGCGCACTTGAAGCCTTGCGTGAGAGTGAAGAACGTTACCGCCTGATTGTTGAACTGTCTCCTGATGCGATTCTGATAGAGATTGACGGAAAAATCGTTTTTACCAATCCGTCGGCGCGACTCATGTTCCGGGAAACGGAAGATCTTTCCTTGCTCGGTCGAAGTCTGACCTCGCTGATCCGCCGCACTCAGATCGAACCCACCAATCTGAATCTGATGATCCATCCCGACTCGGAAACCGAAGAGGTGGCCATTCGTCTCGACGGTTCGGCCTTTGATGTGTCTGTTTACCGCTTGTCTCTCGTCTACCAGAGACAGCCCGCCATTCAAATGGTGATACGCGATATTTCCAATCGCAAGAGACTGGAATATCAACTCGCCTTTCAAGCGACCCATGATGCACTGACCGGAACGAACAACCGCAGTGCCCTGCTGGACCGCTTGGCGGACGCCATTATCTACGCGCGTCGTAATTCGTTGACCGTATGGGTCGCCTTCATTGACCTGGATCGTTTCAAGTTTATCAATGACCACTACGGTCATCTCACAGGTGATCAGGTGCTCACTGGGATAAGCCACCGATTGCGCTCGGTATTACGCAGCAATGATGTGCTTGGCCGCTATGGTGGCGATGAATTTATCGCAGTGTTGCGTGGTGGACCAGAGGTTGAAATGAGCTCGGAAACACTGGAACGCATCATGCGCGCTGTCGCCGAGCCGATGATAATTGATGGACATTCCATGCGCATCAGTTGTAGCGTGGGCGTGGCAGTCTTTCCTCAAGATGGCGACACGCCACAGCAATTACTGGAAATGGCCGATGCAGCCATGTATAGAGCCAAGCAAACTGGACGCAATCGATTTCAATTTTTTAATAAAGAGATACAAGCTCAATTGCAAGAACGTGCGCGCATCGAAAGTGAACTCAATGGGGCACTGCAGCGGGGCGAATTTTTGCTCCAGTATCAGCCGCAAATCGATCTGCGATCAGGTACTGTAACGGGTGCTGAAGCGCTGTTGCGCTGGCAGCATCCAGAACTCGGTCTGCTCTCACCAGAGCGTTTCATCCACCTTGCAGAAGAATCATTACATATCAATGAAATTGGTGCCTGGATACTTAACGAGGCGACTGCACAATGCGCTCAATGGCACAAGACAGGATTGGGAAATCTGCGGGTCTCAGTGAATCTGTCGATACGACAGCTGAATGGTCAACCATTGATACGCCTGGTTGAACACGCATTGTCGCAATCAGGCTTACCACCCAATTGTCTGGAACTAGAGTTGACCGAAAGCCAGATGATGTCCAACATCGATTTAACCTTGGAGACTTTGCAAGTTTTGCATGCCATTGGCGTGCAGGTGGCCATTGACGATTTCGGCACCGGATATTCCAGCTTTGCCTATTTGCGGAAGCTGCCTATCTCTTGCCTGAAGATCGATCGCCAGTTCATCAATGATCTGACCGATCCTGGCGCGCGTGATACCAGCATCATCACGCAAACCTTGATTGCACTGGCTCACAATCTTCATCTACGCGTGATTGCCGAAGGGGTCGAAACAGAAGATCAGCTACGACTGCTGCATGAGCAAGATTGCGATGAAATCCAAGGGTACCTGTACAGTCCCGCGATGTCAGCCGATGATTTTAAAAAATCGATCCACGCACATAATCCCGAGCGTTGGCAAAGAAAAATTGATTGAAGCTGGGATCAGGAGGCAGGCGGTAAGACGCATACATCGCTGCCATCCACAGGGACTTTTTCAGAAAACAGTTTTTTGATGGGTACCCAGATGATGGAGGTGGCTAGCCTCACCACCGTTTCCACCACATCGCCGGGGCGAACTCCGACCTGAAACTTGCTGAAGCTGCCACTGACTTCGATGGGTGTCGCAAGACTCAGAAACTGCGCTGTCTTGGCTTGAGGTTGCAAACGGATATTCAATTTCTCGTCAACAAAATCAACCGAAGCATTCCCCGTAACCCGCATCTGACTGGTATCGATCACCAGTGCACGCTGACTAAGCTTGCCGCTGTCCAGACCAAAGCGCCCTACGGCGCAATTGACTCTGGATTCGTTATTTGGGTTTATGGTGGGAAGCAAAGCCGTCAGAACATTCACAGCCCACATATCGAATACTCCTGAACGCAGATTCTTGGGCCACACCGCAAAATCAATCTGCCCGCTGCCATGACGCAGGATCTGCGACAAGCGAGGTGCGCGCGAGCTCACATTGGCGTGCAGCGTGAAGCGCCCGTCAATGTCGGTATCTGGCTTGATACGGCGACCCAGCACGCCATAATCAAAATTATCCACATCAATTTTCAGACGCGCCATGACATCCCGGTCCGTAGGCTCATAGGCGAGTGACCAAACTGCCGAGCCGCCCGGCATCTCTACCTTGACTGGACCGATGTCGGCACGACTCTCGTGCAGCCGCAGGCGGATATCGCCATTGCCAAGTACATCCTTGCCCGACATGACGCGCTCAACCTTCACAGAGAGCAATGCATCGATTTTTTTCAGCGTGACCGGACTAAGCAGGCCCTGTATCTGATCGCTCTTTTCTACTGCGCTTTTTCGCAAGGGTTGCTGGTCCAATGCGCGATCGGAGACCCCTGAATTTGGGGCCTGCGCATCAGTCGCCGACCAGCCATTCCATTGGAAATCATCGAGCTGAATCAGTGGTGCGTTGAGCGCAATATCCAAACGGGGAAGCCCGGTCGAAGTCACCAGACTACCTCGCCCATTGAGCGTACTACTACCAACTTTAAGCTGCAGATCTGCGACCTCATAGCCGCGGGGGGACATCCTGAAGCGACCTGCCGCTGACCAAGGGCCCCAAGGTGGCAGAGAAACATGCAACAGCTTGTCGAGTTGATTGAACCGTTCACCCTGCACTTTCATGCCCAGCTCGATATCGCGGGCATCAATATTGCGATCCATTGTGCCGCTCAGGTTCAGTCGCGTACTGACTGCCGACATCGATAATTCAAACGGCACCCGACGCGAGGCATCGATCAGGTCTTTCACTGGCGCGCTGTACAAGGCCAGCTCCATCGGTATTTCATCCAAAGCGGCACCCACCTCGACCCGAACGCGCTCGCCCGGCATCGCAGTCAGAGTGCCCTGTCTGATCGTGACATTGGCTTTGGTACCGCTACCTTCATCGCGCAGGACCAGCCTTCCACCTCTGATGTCACCGACCAGTTTTGCGTTGGCCAGAAGGCTGGACAACTGCGCAGAATGGCTGTCCATATACAGAGTGAGTCGATCAAAACCGGCATCCAGATCGCGAGCCAACTTAAGGTCACGCAATACCTTGCCGACATCGACCGCCGCAGCACCCAGCCACACCTGCACACGCGGTTCCTCGCGCAAATCAAGCATGAGTGCGCCCTCAAAACGTGAGCCGGCAATATCTGCAAAAAAGGGCGAGCTCTGCATATAGCCTTCGCGCAAATGCACATCAAAGCCCAGCTCTCCCATCGGCAAGCGCGTGCCCTGTATGCCGTGCGCTCTCAAGCGCAGCTCTGCATCATCAAACACCAATCGCCGTGGCAAGAGCGGGATATCCAGTGTCGTCGAAGCCTTGGAGGCAGTATTTGATTTGGCTGTCGCATTCCCTGAGACGATGGATTCCAACTCGGTCACATCAATGCGAGTGGCTTCGATGCGCCCAGTCACCAAGGGCCTGCCCTCATGACGGCCGCGGGACAGTTCTGCATAAACGCTGCTTTGCCCAAGCTGAAACACCAGATTACTCAGCTTCCATTGGTCCTCGCCCATGCTGACGTGACCGGCCATCGCGACCGGCGCGCGCACCTCGGGCGACAAGCCGAGCCAGGCCGCGACGTAGCCCGCCTGAGAAGCCCCCAGACTGAATTGCAACTGGGCGGTGCCCTGGCTGGCATCGAGCACACCTGCCACGCGCGCAGACACCCGCCCCGATTGCACGATGAACTCGATCGGCGAGCTGCCTGATTTGACGATGCTAAGCAGATCAGTTCCGGTGAGCTTTGCCTCGAGCGGCTTGCCCAGCAACTGTCCTTTGAAACTACCCTGAAGCGGACTTTCAGCAGGCAGTTCAATCAGCATTTTTTCAACAAAAAAACTGACTGGCCTGCCACCACTGACATTGCCATAGCTCAGACGGCTGTTATTGAGCTCCACGCGCGAGGCCAGTTTTTTCATCAGCACTTGCCCGTTACTTCCCTCGGAAGACAAGCTGATCTTGAGGCGCCCCAGACGGCCTTCGATTCCGGGCAGTCCCGTCAACAGCTGCGCGAGGCTACCCACTGCTGCATTTTCTGCGTCAAGGCTCATGCTGAATGCAGGTAAGGCGCGCGCGGCATCGACCTTGATCTCACCCTTGAGAGGCATGGAGGCGATGACGGCTTTAACTGGCATGCTCAGACGGCCTGAATCGAGCTTGAGTTTGAGCGATGCATTGCGTATATCACCGGGCAAGCTCAGCCACTTATCGACGGTGAGAATGAGATCAGCATCGTATTGATTGAGGGGCTGCAGATCGAGCCGTGCTTTGGCCAGACTCAGATAGAGCGCCCGAAAATCCGTCGGTGGCTCTTCTTCTGTGTCCTGACCAAGAAAAGGCCGGAGATCAAGTACAGGGAGTGTCAGTGCACCGGACAAGCGCGGGCGATCTTCGCGGGTATCGACCGATAACTCACCGGTCATTGCCGACTTGCCCAGTGCTGCCGAGAGCTGGCGAATCTGTATCTGGCCGGGCGTGACGTGCAGTGCGCCCGCGATGCCGGCATTACCTGCATCAGGCAGATCGACACCGATAATCCGTCCGAACTTGCCCAAATCGGGCGTGCCCAGACCGAAGCGCAGCTGCGTGTCCGCCGAAGACAATGAACCATTCGCCGTCATTAATCCGCCTGCGAAATCAAGCCGCAAAGCCAAGGACCACGCCGTCTTGCCGCTCAGCAGATCGCTGAGACGGCCGCCGTCGATCTTGATGGCATACGGCATGCTGTTGTCGACACTGCCCTCGGCGGTTGCCTGCACAGGGCCGTCTTCAGGCAGGCGGGCATCGAATTTGTCCAATGCAAAAACAATGGGCTTGTCATTGACACCCCTAAACTCAATATCCACGTCACGCAGCTCGATTTTTTGTATATCGATACCTGCAATTTGCTGCGGAAGGTCATGCTGATCGGAACCTTTCAAAGGCGAATTTCCCGGCGCATCGGAAAGACTGGTGAAGGTCCAGTTATTGCTGCCGTCAGCGCGCTGTTTGAGATGAATCCGCACGCCACTGGCGAACAAGGTATCTGCCTTGAACTGCCGGTGAACCAAGGGCCAGAGGTCCAACCGCACCTGCAGTTCTCCGATACGAACAAAATCGGACGAACCGAAATTGTCTGGCTGGGCAATACGAACGTCGCGAACACGGAGTGAGGGTTTCAGGCTAAGTTGCAATTCCAGCGCACCATCAAGATGAACCGGGCGGCCGAGCTGTTCCGACAGCATGGTTTGCAGCGGCTTGCGATAAAGGCTGCTGTCGACTGCGATACCCACCAGAGCCACATAGATGACGAAGCTGACCAGCAGCACCAGCAGTGCGAGCGAAGCCAGCACGAGCATGCCCCGAGGGCGAGGGACGGAAGGAAATCTGAGTTTGATCATCAAGGCAGAGGAAGGGCATGCCTTATCGACAGACGGTATAGCCGAAAGAATAACCCACTGCCGGGCCAGCGACAGCAAAAAAAGGAAGAACTGCTTTATGACGTATGATCAGGGAACTCGGGAAGCCCTGGTTAAATAAATGCGGAAACTTTTTTGGCAAGATCAATGGAGCCAAGACCTTGGTTTTATTGATCCCCGCGTCGCACAGCTGCGCTGGCTCGCCATAAAACGCAGATTTAATCAGCGTCTCCCTAGCCGATTATGACGGTCCGTATAAGTTACCCGTACCCATGCCAAGAATCGACACTTCCTCGGATATGTATCAAAACCGGGACCGCAGCCTGACCACGTACAAAAAAGACCTGGATCATGCGGTGGCCTACAAGGATTTGCCGCCCCCTGATGAAAAACAGCGTGTGAGGGAGCTGCAACGGGACGTCGTCAAAGTAAAAAATCAGGAAATCATCAAGGGAACACCGCAGCATGATCCCCTGAAAACTGAGCCCTTCACATCCGATCTAGCGAAAAGCGAATTCTCGAAGGGAGAGCAAGACCGATTGATTGAACGCCAACGGACCGCAGCGCTTTATCCGCCCCTGTACGAACCGCGCAAAGCGCCACCTGATCGACCTGTGGATGCGAGCTCATTTATCACCGGCGGCACGGTCGACGTTCGCGCATGAAATCAATACTCACCGGGGTGCTCCTGCTATTGCCCACCCTTGCTTGCGCCGGCAATTTGCTGGATCTGGGGACGACTGACGAGGGCCACCAACTCATCATTGATGTCGCAACCGCACGCAAAAGTGGTGGTTCGCTGATCCGAATTTGGGGGCTCGAAAATCTGCTTACCCCAAACGCAGGCGGTGCCCAATCGATACGTCGCCATGTGCAGGTAGATTGTGCCAGCAGCCAATTCCGCCGACTGCAAGAAATGCAGTTCAGCGAACCTAACGGCAAAGGGCAACGTTTACCCGATGATGGCCGTCCCGACACGGTATGGAATACCGCAACAGCGGGTTCGGCTTATGACCAGCTTGTGAAGCGGGTTTGTAAGCTGTAACTCAAGCCGTGATGCACGGCTTGAGCAGCATCCAGTTATTTTTGTATGCTCACCAGCTCGACTTCAAAGGTCAGCACTGCACCGCCCGGAATCACGCCGGGATAACCTCGATCACCATAAGCCGTCGCTGAAGGACAAGTCAGCTTCGCTTTGCCGCCGACGCGGATCTTTTGCATGCCCTGAGTCCAGCAAGGCACCACGCGTGTCAATGGAAATGCGGCGGGCTCTCCACGTTTGTAGCTACTGTCGAATTCCTTGCCATCGGCCAGCGTACCTCGATAATGAGCGACGACGGTATCGTTAACGGTTGGGGTAGCGCCAGTGCCCTCTCGCAAATGCTCGATGACGACACCCGATGGCAGTGTCTCAGTTTTCGGTGAATCAGCAACGGCGATATCGGCGAACCCAACACTAGCGATAAGCGCGCACAGCAAACGGAGGTGTTTCATGAAGATCCTGGTAGATGAATATGTATGTAGCTACAGCGTGCCGCATCCGCTGGCAGCCGCTTACTCGTCCTCGCCATCCTGAAAGAAGGTCGAGAACAAATACAGCCCGCCAATCAACAGCGCTGTAACGACAGAAACGATGATGGGAATTGAGTAATCGCTTTCCAGCATGGCCTGATCAGTTTGCAAAGATGAGTGCTAATTTTACCCATGATGACGGAGGATGATCCGACGCGAGCCGGGCATTTTTAGTTTCAACGCCCCGCCCTCCCATTATCCACGTTTGGCAAAATCGTGCGCTCAACTGTTTATTCTCATATTTGCAATTAACGATGTATGGACGGAGGTGCACTGGACCTGCGGAACCCGCAACCCTCTCGCAAGTTCACATAATCCTCACCAATCTTCTTGGTTGGAGTAAAGTCTCAAGAGAAAGCGCAGCCTGGGGCGCCAATTTTCATTATCAAGTTTTTAATTTTGCCTCCTGTTCGCATTGTCATGACTCGATTTCACCCATTACTGTTGTGGCTCCTCGTGCTGTTCGCCACACCGCTGTGGGCCCAGAACAAGCTGCCACCCTGCCCCCGCGTCGACTACACCAAGAATACGCATCAGGAACGATACGGCCAATGGCATAACTGCTTTGGGCGTTACCGCGCAGAACTCAACGATAAAAACCGGGGTGATCTCTACGAAGGTGAATTTCAAAATGGCGCCTTTAATGGCAAAGGTACCTACACTTCCGCTCGCGGCGAGAAGTACATCGGCGAATACAGAGATGGCAAATACCACGGACGGGGTACGTATTTCTTTGCCGACGGTGACAAATACGTGGGTGAGTACCGGGACGGTGATTTGAACGGGCAAGGCACCTATACCTTTGCCAACGGCAGCAAATACACAGGCGAGCACAAGGATGGCAAGTTTCACGGCTATGGAACCTACTACCACAACGCCGCCGGAGAAAATAAAGGCGATGTGTATGTGGGCGAATTCAGAACGGGAACCTACCAGGGTCAGGGTACCTACACCTTCGTCAACGGCAACAAATTCGTGGGTCTGTTCGAGGAAAATCTGCCCAATGGCATGGGTACCTTCTATTTCATCAGTGGCGACAGATACACAGGGGAATTCAAAGGCTGGGCACGTCATGGAAAAGGCATTCTTGTTTATTCTGACGGCAGCAAGCAGGAAGGCTGGTGGGAGAAAGACAAATTCGTTCGTGCGGAACGTTTGAACCTACCGCTACCCAACAACGTCGCAACCGATGCCGAACGGCGGCAGCTTGAGGCAGAGCGCCAACTATTGGCACAAGAACGCCAGCGCCTTGAACAAGAACGCAATCGCAGAGAGCAAGCAAAGCAGGCATCGCGGCTGGCAATGGATGTGCGCGTTACCGAGCCAGATGCTACCGGTGTATTCACTATCAGCATCAACACCGGCGCGGATACCAGTTCACTGATGATCAATGATGAAGAACAAGGCGGTCGTGCTGACGGCCGCTACGAGATCCGCAAAGTCGCACGTGTGGGTCAGGCAACGAATTATCAAATCAGTGCCATCGACGTCAATGGCAATAAAGACAGCAAAACGATTACTGTTTCTCGCAAGCTCTCGGATTCCTCACCCAGTTACTTGCGGCTCAATCCAGCCAGCGTCAAGGTTCAGCCGAGCCGCGACATGGTAGCTATCATCGTTGGCATACAAAACTACAAGCGAATTCCAAAAGCCGAATATGCGAGCGATGATGCACAAGATTTTTATGATTACGCAATCAGAGCACTCGGCGTCAAACCAGAAAATATCAAGCTGCTGATTGATGACGGTGCCGATGAAGTTGATATTCTTGCGGCGTTCAGAAACTGGCTGCCCGCGAAAATCAAAAAAAGCAAGACGGATCTGGTCGTTTTTTACAGTGGCCATGGCCTGCCGAGTGAAGACGGAAAATCTCTGTATTTTTTGCCGTACAACGCCCATCGCGAATTGATCGAAGAAACTGCGATCAATCAGAATAAAATTGTCAGCGCGATTCAGACGGCACAACCACGATCGGTGACCATGTTTATCGATGCCTGTTACAGCGGACAGGCTCGGTCAGGCGAAACACTGCTGGCCAGTGCCAAACCGGTGACTTTAAAATCCACTGCCAGCACCTATCCCGAAAGCTTTACGGTCATCACAGCATCGCAGCCAGACCAGATCTCCTGGTCGAGCCCGAATCTCAAGCATGGCATTTTCAGTTTCTATGTGATGAAGGGACTGGAGGGCGATGCAGATGAAAATAAAGACGGCAGAATTACAGCGGGAGAATTACAGAACTACCTGACCGACATGGTGCCAAGGCAGGCGATGAGCATGAGTAAAAAACAGGTCCCCCAATTGGTGGGCGATACTGAACGAGTACTCGTGGGAAGATAACATTTCGGTACGAATTTTTGGATACCGTTATGTTGATGTAGAAAACGGATAGGCCAATTACATAAAAATCATGAGACAACTGCATCAACAGTGTATTGCAGCACTTGTGTGGGCGATTTCTTT
>JBDKLM010000058.1:0-46888 GCA_039806005.1 Pseudomonadota bacterium | reverse complement strand
TAACTCGATGAATGGAGGTCAGAACCCCATTCGAGACGGTGACTACCTACTCCTTGAAATTCTTACTCCCAGCAAGATCAACTCCATCGCCGGATCAGTTATGGCCATCGAGCGCCAAGGTGATGGAGACAATCAATATTTACTTCGATTGGTGACGAATGCTGTCGATGGCCGCTACGTTCTGAAAGCCAACAACCCAGACTACGAGGACCTTGAAGTAACTGATGAAATGCGGACGCTGGCCCGACTTGAGGCAGTTATTGATCCGCTGGACTTGGTCATCGGTCACACTTTTATGCGCGAAGATATTCCAGCGTTGTTCGGTGAAGTGTTTAATCCTGGTAGCTGGAATTCTGGACATGTGGCGCTGAACGACAAAAAGGTACACATCCTTCTAGTAACCCTTAGCAAACGTGGTAAAGCTAACGAGCATCGCTATCTCGACCACTGGATCGACGAATCTAAATTTCATTGGCAAAGCCAGAACTCCACGACTCCCACCAGTAAGCGAGGCAAGGAGATAATTCACCATCAAGATCGAGGTATCGATATGCATCTCTTCGTGCGCGACGAGAAGCTTTCTGGAGGAAAAGCAGCACCCTTCGTATATCAGGGAAAGGCTATCTACCGTTCCCACCAAGGTTCTGGACCTATGAGTGTCACCTTTGATGTTCCTAACGCAGCTCTGGGTCAACCCAACTAATAATAAAATCGTTATTCAAATTGATTCGCTTGCGTTATCGACTTGTAGTTTATTGGTAACTCTCTTTTTGCTGAAACGCTGGCGTTTCGTGCCCCGGGAAAATACCAACGAAACAGCATTTTCTGAAGTCGCCATCATGAGCTTCGATAGCCAAGGATACTGCTTGAGAAAATCTGGAAGTAATCATTGGATTGTCCTTTCACTTTTTGTATTGTTTTCGAATTCACAGTTATTCTGAATCAAAAAGCTAATTCGCAGGTTCAAGTAGTAGCTGGTGGACCCCACAAATAATTTGGGATTCGCTTTCACCATGACGTAGTCCTCTTCTGAAATCGGCAATGAAATGCCTCTTCCCCAGAAATAAAACTTCCCGCTATCTTCGATGGCGAGCGCCCAGTAGCAATTCTCGGGGGTGGCTGGAGGGCGGGGTATGCTTCTGGCCAGGGAAGGGCTCAGTGGTTCAATCTTGATCAGTTCAATATTCATGCTTGGGACTCAATGGCGTTTTGATGGTGATGTCAGAGGACCCTTCTGAACCTCAGAGGTATGCCCTCGGCCTCGGCGATGGCGTTCGCTTCTTCGGGGTCCATCATCAGCTCGGCGGCGTAATACGTGCTGCCGGGGTGTTCCCCTTCGATGATCTCGATGTTGATCCCTGAGATACTGTCAAGGTCGAGATTGCGGAAGAAGTTCAAGGCCGCGCGCTGACCGTCTGCCCAATCGTCGAAGTAGTCGTACTCATAGTTCCAATTGGGTTCGGCTGCGAGCCAGCTTTCTATTTCTTGGACGACCGACTCGAATTCACCGTCATTTAGATTGCCAAGCCATTCCTGGACAACCTCAGGGCAATCGCTGTCGCCGCAGTTGTTACGAACGTTGGACAGGATCTTTTGTGCGGCACCTGGGCAGCCGATTAATTCATGCAGGCTGTCGCTGATGGAGTCCAGCTTTTGTTCTACGGCTTCTCTGTGCAAATCAGCGGCGAACCATGTCAGTGGAATACAGCTTTCAGCTGCGAGGGCTAATGCTGCCGGGCTCTCGTTCCAATCGGAGTTGATGTTGTAAACATCGCTTCGGAGTTTTGGTTCAGGGTAGTCGGCGACCGATAGCGTGCCGTACTCGGTGACATCGAACAGCAGGGGTGTTTGATTGGCTTGCTGCCACACTTGATTGAGCGTGCTGGTGCTGGCTGCTTCAAGCTTGAGTGGGGCGATGGCGATTCCCAGTCCTATGCCACTGGCGAGTTTGAGAAATTGCCTTCTCGAGATGGTGTTCATTGACTTCTCCTGTTTAGCCGTTTTGACACCTGTCTGGGCACGGCAAGTAGGAATAAATCCGCCCAATAAAAAACCCTCCGCAGCGGGAGGGTTGATTGACTCCCGCTTGGTTGCCTCTCGGCCGCATCCGCTTTTGCGAACCACCTTGCCCGGGTAGGCAGGTTGGTGCTGGGTGACCAGCTCTGAATGCATGTGAATGTTATCGTGGATCAATGTTTCCGGCAAGGTGACTTGTTCCGTCCCTTTTTAAAGTTGCCGGTGCTGGATGGGGTGGGTGTGGGGTCCACTTTCTACTGAAATGTCGGTAGTTATTAACTTTCTCCGACTTTTTAGTAATATCCGGCCATGGAATCCGCCCCTAAATGCCCCGTTCAAGAGCTCGCTCTCACCCAAGGGATCGTCCGAGCGCGATCACTTGCCGAGCTTGGCGTATCGGGCGCGACCCTTCAGCAAATTCTCCGAAAGGGTGAGCTTGTTCGAATTGGCAGGGGACTCTACGCATCGCCAGATCGAACCGTGACTGAACTTGACCATCTGGCGCAAGTTGCAATTAGACATCCCAGGGTGGTGTTTTGTTTGCTCACAGCACTACGGGTTCACGGCCTCACAACGCAATCCCCAAGCGAAGTTTGGGTGGCGATTTCACCAAAGGCTAGGGTCCCCAAATATGACTTTCCCCCTCTTCGAATCGTGAGAATGTCAGACCCGGGCGAGGGCATAACGCAGGTTGCGGTTGATGATGTCGTGCACATACCGGTGACGTCAATCGCAAAAACGATTGTCGACTGCTTTAAATTTAGAAATAAAATCGGACTCGATGTTGCGCTCGAAGCGCTTAGAGATGCATGGAGTCAAAAGAGAGTCACGATGGATGAACTTTGGGAATCCGCTGAGATATGTCGGATGACTAATGTGATCCGTCCCTATCTGGAAAGTCTTTTGTGACCGGTGGGTTCGATTGACGATTGATGGCGGCTGAATTAAAGTTAGCAGACGTTTTGATTAAAGGTTGTGCGATGACAATTTCTTCTCCAGAAAATCCGCGTCATGGGCCGGTGACTATTAATTTGGACGATGCCGATCAGGACCGCATTGCGTCTCTGGCGTCGGCAAAAAATAGTACCCCGCACTACCTGATCAAGGCGGCTATTCTTGAGTATTTACAAAAAGAAGAAGCTCGACAAAATTTCATTACAGCGGCTGAATCATCCTTCGTGCACTACAAGGAAAGCGGGCTTCATATTACTTTGGATGAGTTTGATTCTTGGGTAGATCAAGTTCAACAGGATCCTAGTGCGCCGCTGCCTACATGCCACAAGTAAGATTGTCGGCACGGGCGTATTCTGACATAGCGCGACTTCTTTTTTTCTTCTTAGTAAAAACTTAAAGGCTGCTCAGAGAGCGAGGCAGGCTATTCGCGGGTCGTTTTCGTCTTTGGCGAAAACTCCCTTGCTTGGCAGGCCAGTTGATGATGCTGGAGATCTTCGCGAACTAGTCATTGATTTCGGGGCGAGTGGCTATCTTGCGCTGTATCGGGTGGATCAAGCTTTGGACGTTGTGATTGTTTTGGCGATTAAACATCAAAGCGAAGATGGTTATAGGTAGTCGGGGTTTTGGTAGTTTTTTTTTACGCGTGAGTTGGTTGACCTTGCCCCCGGAAAGTGGATCCCATAACGAAATGCATAATTTTGTTCATGGGAGGTGTGATGGTAAAGACAAACCGGGCGCGATACATGCTGGAATTTAAGCTTGAAGCAGGCCAGCGGTTGTGTCGTATCTGAAGAGGAAAATCGAAAAGGCATGAGATCGTCAAACCCGCCCCATCAATATTGCCTCCGCCCACTCAGTCATTAAGAACATGACTTTGTACTGTGCGCGGGTGAATCCCACAAATAGCTTGAGTAACATCATCAAGAAGATCATGTCCCAAAAATGGTGTCAGACCTCCTTAACACGGTATGTACACAATAGTGCCATGTACGTTACCTTTCGCTGTGATGACCGTTCTGATCAAAGAACTCCCGCTCAATGATTGAACTAGCCCATTTAAGGCGTGGTTCGATAATCTTGACAAGTCGAAGAGGGGATAGCAATCATGGCACTGACCCGAGACTTTAAAGATACCGTCGCATCTCGCGTACAAAATGATCCGGCGTTCGCGCAAGCGTTGCTTGATGAAGCTATTACGCTTTTTATCAACGGCGAGCCAGAAACAGCCAAGCTGATTCTGCGTGATTTAGTGAATGCGACCGTCGGATTTGAAGCCCTTGCCGAAGAAATTCACAAACCCGCTAAAAGTTTGCACCGAATGCTCTCGGTCTCAGGTAATCCAACCATGACGAATATTTCTGCCATTTTTGCAGCTATCAAGAAAGTGCTGGGTGTTGAAATGCGGACTCAGGTGATTGCGTCCTGAATGATTCTACCTCTTAGGCTGATTCACCATACTAGGTCGGCTTCAATGTCAACTGCTAGATCAACTGGTTGGGTTAGCACGGCCTGTGATATCGCGAGAGCTATTGCTTTGGTGCAGTCAATCGAGGAGTAATTAGATGATAAAAAAAACTAAGATTTCTGAATTATCGGAATTTGATCCTTCAAAGTACTTGGACGACGATGAGGCGGTGGCTCATTACATCAGCCTAGCGATTGAGGATGGTGATCCTGAGTTACTCGATGCAGTACTTGGTGATGTTGTCCGAGCACTTGGGATGGCGCAGTTTGTGTCGGATGCGGGCCGCGATGCGTCGTGTCGCGAGAGCGCTTGACCAAGATAATTAATGCCGCTGGTTTTGTCTTATCGTTTAATAGTTGAAGCGAGCTGCTGGAGTCTTTTCTGTTCATTTTGGGCTTGTGCCAGCAACTGATCCCAGTCATCAGGCGGGTGGCCACTCTCCAGCATCTTGCGAAAAACTCGGTAAGCGTCATCGCTACTTTCGTAGGAGCGCTTGGTTTCTTCGTCATTGACCCAGGTGAACACGATTATTTTGGCATTGGCGTGGTATCGAAAAAAGAGACGGTACTGCTGGAAAAATTTTGCGCGAAACCAATGCTTGCGATCATCGCCTAGCGTCCCACCTTGGCGGTATTCGGGTCTTGTGGGATCTTGGGGAATGACATCGAAAACCAACTTGACTACCGCGGCCAGCCGTTTGCTGGCGTTCTTCTTCATGTAGTTAGTAGGATCTTTTTTCCGCAGTGCTTCAACCTCTTGGGCGAGGCTCCCGAACTGTGTCATGAAAAGCGGATGCGCAAACAGTGTCCAGCCATGGACAACCAAGGGTGCAAGCTTGGGTGCTGTCATTCATCGGTTTCCGACAGTGGGGCGTCCAGATCGACATCGACGTTGCCGACCAGTGATTTGACCCGCTGCGCAAAACTTTCATCCACGGCGTGCAGTCGTTCCGGGTTGTCGGCGATGTCTTGGGCAAGAAAATCCAGGAACTGATTGATTACCGGGTCTTCGTCGTCGGGCTTGGTGGCGCGCATCAGCACGACCTCTCCGCCTGGGCGGATGATGTACTGAATTTTGTCACGCTTGCTGAGTCGCAGGGCGCGACGCACGGTCTCGGGCACCGTGGTTTGGTAGCGGTCGGTCAGTGTGGATTCGGCTTCAAGGGTGGTGGCCATGGTTTGCTCCGTGGTGAAAGCTGCGGTCTGGTGATAGTAATGCAAACGCCTTGCCAAGGTCAATGCAATTGCATTGCCTGTGAAGATGCCCTACTTCCATTAACTATCGAAATATGGGGATTAGCGTGTGATTGGAGATTCGGATTTTCAAATAAAATCCTCACGATCTAAAGGATTTTTTGCAAAATCCATCTGCTTGGCCCAAAATCCACGCAAACGTGAGGATTAGTTATGAAGATACCCATCGACAATGCAGCCGCCATCGGCAAGGTGGTGCGCGCCAGCCGTAAGGCACAGAAGATCCGTCAGGACGACGCCGCAGGCAGTATCGGCGTCAGCGAGAATTTCCTCGGCAAGGTTGAACGTGGCGGCGAATCCGTACATTGGGGCAAGCTCTTTCAAGTGCTTGACGGGTTGGGTATCCGGCTCATGGCGGATGTGCCCGACAGCGTAGCTGCCTATTTGCATGATCCCGCGGAGCGCAGGGGAAGTCGTGAGTGAAAACCAAAGCACCGACAGTTCTGAATTGATTGCTTTGTCATGGACGGTCGAAAAGTAAAAAATGAGCAAGAAAGTTCGAGTAAGTGATCTGCCCAAATTTGGTCTTACAAAGTACTTGGATTGGATTCTAAAGTTTTGCACCTCCTAACCACTCAAAATTGTCGGTCAAAAGCGTTTCTGCTAACCTGCAATCAGGGTGTCACCCGTGCCGGTCAGTATTGGCAAAAAAGCAGCCTGAGAATACCTACAACAAAGATGGGGGCGACAGCATGACGGCGACCGAAAGGAAGATGGCGGCCATTCTTGCGATGGATGTTGCATCGTATTCGGAAAAGATGGGTCGCGACGAAGAGGGAACGCTCAAGCATCTTCGTGCATGCCGCGAGATCATTGAGGGCGTTGTGGCCGAAAATCGAGGCCGTATTTTTAATACGGCTGGCGATGCCTTCATGATCGAATTTTCAAGTGCTGTTTCAGCGGTATCTGCTGCCGTCGATATCCAGAAACTGATCGGCTCTCGCAATGAGTCATTACCACCCATCGAGCAAATGAAATTCCGTATCGGGGTGAATGTCGGGGACATTATCATCGAGGGTAATAATTTGTACGGCGAGGGCGTCAATATCGCTGCTCGCCTGGAGGGTATTGCGGTACCAGGGGGAATTTCCATCTCCGACAAGGTGTATGCAGAGGTACGCCGCAAATTCAATTTTGCTTTCGAGGACAGAGGTCCTCAGGAACTGAAAAACATCGAAGATCCTGTGCGTGTATATCAACTCAATATCGGTGCGCCAAGTGGCGCCCAGCCGCTGCCTGGCATCAGCAAGGAAAGCTCTTCCAAGCAATCAGCCAACAGCTTTAAATACATTGCCGTCGCTGTTGCAGTTCTGGCGGTGCTTGTGACTGGATGGATGATCCGGTCAGGAAAAAACAGTGACAAGAGCACTGATCAGCCGATGGCAGCCAATACCATCGTGGTGCTCCCGATTGAAACGAGCAGCCAGGATCCTTCAAGCAAAAATTTCGCCGCGGGTCTTACTCAGGATATTGCGAATGGGCTGAGCGGCGTGTCGAAAATGCTGAATGTCATTCGATTGTCCAAGCGGCCTGACGATCTTGCTGCAGCGGGTCCGCAAGCAGGTGCCCAGTACCTGATTGATGGCAATCTCCGTCAGGCGGAGGACAAATTCAGGTTGTCGATCAGTCTTATCAATACCTCAAACATGTCTACTGTTTGGAGCAAGGCCTACGACAAGCAATTGGTGGGTAAGGATATTTTTGCGACACAAGATGAGATCGTGAATGCGGTGGTCAATGAGGTGGCTGGCCTCAATAATTCTGCGATATCGAGGGATATTGTGCAGAAAGTGAAGACGAGAGGCACGGAAAATCTCAGTGCTTATGAATGTGTCAGTTTTGTGCGCGGCACATTCTATGTGAGTTTTCAGGCGGATGATTTTGTCAAGGGAATGACTTGCCTTCAGCAAGCGGTCAGCGCTGATCCCAACTATGTGGATGCGCGTTTGAATCTGGCTTCGCTGCAGCGCTTCGGGTATTCGTTTGGGATATTGAAAGATCCTCAAGTCATCGTTGAAGGCTTGGCGCACATGGACCATGCCATCAAGCTTGAACCGACGCGGGCTGATTTGTATTCCATGCGCGGTGGGCTGCTTTTCATGCAGAAGAATTGGCCAGCAATGTTCCATGCATTGGACAAGGCTTATGAACTAGGGCCCAACAATGTCACGGTGCTCAATGATATTGGCTACCTCTCGCTCTGGGGCGGTGATTGCAGCGAGAAGCAATTCCTCGATTGGAAGGCGGCCAAGGGTACTTATGTATCTGGTGGTTGCCAATGGCAGAAAGGCTTTGAGACGCTCAAGCGGGCCGATGAGCTCGACCGAGCCAATGCAACTCCGGGGAAGCATTATGGTTTGACGTCTGCGTACGCGGCTTGGGGCCAATATGATTTGGCACTGAAGCACATTCAGCAAGTGCCCTCTCCTGGATTTTTCTGGTACGAGCTTTACTCTGGCTTTATCGCAGACAAAATGGGTGACCAAGCGACTGCCACTAAACATTTTGAAGTTATAAAGAAAGTCGTCGGATCATCCAAACTGGAAGTGATGGAAAAGCAGCTCGATTTCTGGAATGGCAGGAAGTGGTGGAATATTTACCAACCTGTCTTTGTGAAGTATGGATTTACCTGAGGTGGTTGACTGATTTTTGCTGTCGCAACCTCAGAAGGAGCTTCGCCATCTAGGCAAATATCACGCTTGTCCGACCCGTCGCGCCAGAGCGCGAAGGTTGTCGAACCACGATCTCAACATCGCGTCCCAGTCTATTCATGCACTCCAGCATTTTGGCTTCGCTGATACCTCGAAATTGACCGCGTAACATGCCCGAAAGTTTTGGCTGCGGCATACCAAGAATCTCGGCGGCCTGGATTTGAGTGAGATGACGATGCTTGATAATTTCGCCGATCTTGGCAGCCAAAATCGCTTTGACTCTCATCTCAGCAGCATCGGGAACCCCTAGATCTTCGTAGACATTGGTTGTTCCGTTTTCGATTTCAATCATTCTTGGCTCCTTGTGCATGCGCCTGCGCCAACTTCAAACGTGCGCGAATCAAATCAATATCCTGCTTCGGCGTTTCGATTCCTTGCTTGATAGGAGAATTTTGCATTAGTGCTAAAAAATTAACGGCAGTTTGTAGCTGCTCCGCTACGCCGGTCGTTCAATTCATCCACTAGCAACGCTAGAGAGACTGCCGGCAATGTTGGCGTTTACCCAGGACTCCCGTTGTTTGAAAAATATGCTGTAATCAGCGTATGGGGTAAATAATTGCAGTTAAATTAATCATAAAGTCCCTAAGGGCCTTGTTATTGTTTGGTTTATATGCAATAGTTATCGATAAATGACAACTAATGAAAATATTTCAATCAAAGAACTTATGACCCAGCTTGAGTGGGACAGGCCCTATAGCACTCAAGACCTGGAGGCTATGGGCATGCCCGCGACAAACACTGCTCGTTTAGCGGGATCCGGATGGCTGAAACGTCTGGGTAGGGGGGTTTATAAGGTCCCGAACGGGACGCTGGACAGAGATAAGGTGTTGGTATTTTTGACATCCAAGCTGCCAGGAATCCATGTGGGCGGTAAGACCGCGCTGGCGTGGCGGGGAGTGCGTCATAACCTTGCCCACAGGGAGCGAATCAACTTGTGGGGTCCGAAGGCTGTCCGTCTACCGGATTGGCTTCCAACGTTTTTTGACACCACCTATCAGTCCACGCAAATCTTTGATGATGAGCTTCCTGAGGACTATGGGTTGTCCCCACTTCCCGGCGGTCATCCGAAAATGTTGGTTTCCGTTCCGGAGCGAGCACTGCTGGAGTTGTTTAGCGATACAGGGAAACTGCAATCTTTTGAAGAAACAGCAAGTCTGGTCGACAGTGTAAGGAACCTGCGAGCAGATGTTCTCGATACGTTGTTGGCGCATACAACACGGGTCAAAGTCGCAAGACTGGCGAAAACGTTTGCAGAAGATATGGATCTGCCGTGGAAAAAAATAGCCAGGAAACATAGTGATCAATTGGGTAGCGCAAGTAGATGGATTGCTGTGACCCGCGACAAGAAAACATTGAGCCTCAGTAAATGAATCAGATTTATGTACAGACGGTAAACCTCCTTTTGGATGTTGTGCCAGCAGTATTTAAAGCGCCTTGTTTCGCGATGAAAGGTGGAACAGCGATTAACTTGTTTGTGCAAGATATGCCGCGCTTATCTGTCGATGTTGATGTGGTTTTCTGCGATCACACTGTCGATAGAGAAGAGGCCATGCGGCAGATTTCCGAAGAGCTGAGCCGGATTCGTACAGAGATTCTGGCGATGGGGTTTGAGGCTGATTCCAGAAAATCTAAAGAAGAAGATGAAGTAAAGATTATTGTTTCGAGCGCTGAAATTCAGGTCAAGGTTGAGGTGAATTTTGTGTTTCGAGGGGCTGTTTTGCCCGTACAGATGCTTTCCTTATCGAAGGGTGCTCAATCGCTTTTTTCTAAAAACATCGAAGTGCCCTCATTGGCCGTGTCTGAGCTTTACGGTAGCAAGTTGGTTGCGGCGCTTGATCGGCAACATCCAAGAGATTTATTCGATGTGAAGAAGATGTTTGAAACGTATGGGCTGACCTCGGAGATTGTTGATTGCTTTGTTATCTACTTGGCCGGACACAATCGGCCAGTACATGAGGTGCTGTTTCCCAATCCGCAACCGATAGCGGAGATCTTCAATAATGAATTCGCTGGAATGACCTATGAAGCGGTCAATGTTGAAGAGCTGGAAAGCGTTCGATCAAAATTGATGGAGGAGCTTCCCAAGGCTTTGACGGAGAATCAAAAAGGATTTTTGCTCTCACTAGTGCGAGGTTGTCCAGACTGGGATAAATTACCCTATGTTCACCTAAGAGATCTGCCGGCATTGAAATGGAAGCTGCACAATTTGGAAAAACTCAAGGCGAAGAATCAGGAAAGATTTGATTTTCAATATGCTGAGTTAATAAGGCTTTTCGATTAATGTTGGTTGTGGCCAACCGGTGTAATCGGCCATACGGTTTGTCAAAGTGCCTGCCTGTAAAACAGAGCCAGCGGCCGCGTAATGAAAAAATGTCAGCGGCTGAACAACGAACGATACTGGATCCCGGCTTTCGCCGTGCTAACAGGCTGGAACCTGAAAAATCATCATGAACAACGCAAGCTGTTCATGCGATGAATGTTACTTGGCATCTTTCTTCAGATCTGCACAAAGCAAGTTGTAGACGGAGTTTTTTACGCCACCGTCAGCAGCCGCCATCCATTCCATGTAATTTTCATTCACCCCATGGGCAAGATCTTGTCCCATCTGATTGAAATCTACGGAGGCTAGCAATCGAATTTTTTGCGACGGGCAGTTTGCTTCCCACAAAAATTTGCTGGCGCGCCAGGAAAATTGTGGTTTTGGTCTGGAAAAAATCACCATGACCGATACTTTGGGTTTTTTCAATTTGTGGGGGCTGTTGGGATCGAATCTGCTAGCTCCCATCACTAGGCTATCGGGTTCGTAATACAAGGCCATACTGAGGTCATTGTCGCGTTGCTCGGCGAATTGGTGCCACTCTGCAAAAGCTGCGGGGCTCGTCAAAAGTAATGCAAGTAGAGTTAAAGAACGCATAGTGCTCTGCTAGAAAATAGATCTCTTTTGTGTTTGCCGAGCGTCAGTTTAATGGCTCATCGAAAAAGTATCCGAGGCAGGAATGCGCTGCTCATCACTATTTCCAGCTCGACAATCAGCGGCTACCCGGCCATGCCAGCATACAGATGTACTTCCTTTATCGCTGGGACGGTCCACCAAGCCTGAAAAATAGTCAACCCCTCGCGACTCTTTATAATCGCTGCTGATTTTCAACCGCAGCGCATCCCAAGTTTTCATTTTTGCAAAACAATCATGCGAACTCGTGAATGCGCCACATCAGACAGAGATGACCTTTATGCTGCTGAAAGACAAAGTCGCCATCATTACGGGTGGTGCAGGCGTTAACGGCTTGGGCTTTGCCACTGCGCGCCAGATGGCCGCTCAAGGGGCTCGCGTGGTGATTCTGGATCTGGAGCCTGCCGATCCTGCTGCTGCCGCTGCACGTTTGGGTCAGGGGCACATGGGCCTGGTTGCCAATGTGACCGACAAATCGCAATGTGAGGCTGCGGTCGCAGCGATCGTCAAGACATTCGGCCGCATCGATATCCTCGTCAACAATGCCGGCATCACACAGCCGGTAAAAACTCTCGACATTACTGGTACTGATTACGAGCGCATCTTGGATGTCAGTCTGCGTGGTACCTTGTATATGTCTCAGGCTGTGCTGCCAACGATGCGCGCACAGAAATCGGGTTCCATCGTTTGCATTTCTTCGGTGTCGGCGCAGCGCGGCGGCGGTATCTTTGGCGGTCCGCACTATTCAGCTGCCAAGGCAGGCGTGCTTGGTTTGGCTCGCGCGATGGCGCGCGAGTTTGGTGCCGAGGGCATTCGCGTCAATTGCATTACGCCGGGTCTGATTGAAACCGATATCACCAAAGGCAAGCTGAGTCCGGAACGCAAAAAAGAGATCGAAGACACGATCCCGCTCGCGCGCTTGGGCTGCGCTGATGATGTGGCGGGTGCCTGCGTATTTCTGGGCAGCGAACTCTCTGCTTACTGTACCGGTATCACGCTCGATGTTAATGGTGGCATGCTGATTCACTGAGTGTGATTGCTGCAACCTCCTGAGCCTCTGCCGAATTTCTAACAGCAAGCACCGTCTCGCCACAAACATTTATCAACGGAGAATTTCATGTCTGATCTCTCGGCACTCGAGAAGCATGCCTATCGCATACGACGCTTTGCTCTGCGTATGGGCGAGGTGCAAGGCCAAGGCTACATAGGCCAAGCGTTGGGTTGGGCCGATGTGCTTGCGGTTGCTTATTGCCATGCGATGAATTTGCGTGCCAAAGAACCCAAGTGGGAAGGTCGGGACAGATTTCTGCTCTCGCATGGTCATTACGCTATTGCGCATTATGCTGCGCTGATTGAGGCGGGCATTATTGATGAAAGCGAACTCGATACCTATGGTGGTGACGACAGTCATCTGCCGATGTCGGGTATGGCGACTTATACGGCGGGTATGGAGATTTCTGGTGGCTCACTGGGGCAGGGTTTGGCGATTGCGGTGGGTATGGCGCTGGGTTTGAAACACAAAAAAAATCCCGCTTTCATTTACAACTCAATGTCTGATGGCGAGCTGGATGAAGGTGCGACCTGGGAAGCGGCGATGGGTGCTGCTCATCATCGGCTGGACAACTTGATTTGTCTGGTCGATATCAATAATCAGCAGGCCGATGGTCCTTCGGGCAAGGTGATGGGTTTTGAGCCACTGGTGGACAAGTGGGCGGCTTTTGGCTGGCATGTGCAGCGCGTGAATGGCAATGATCTTGCTGCGGTGGTCGCTGCCTTCGATACAGCGCGCAGCTGTACGGAAGCCAAGCCTCGCGTGATCTTGTTCGACACGCTAATGGGCAAGGGGATTCCTTTCCTTGAGCAGCGCGAGAAAAATCACTTCATCCGTGTCGATCCACCCGAGTGGCAGCAGGCGCTGGCCGTGCTCGATCAGTCCCAATCTTGAGGAGTCTGCGCATGAATGCCCCTGTTGTTGATAAAAAGCCGCGTTTGACTACGTCGGCGATGATTGCTTCCATCGCGTCCGAGGGACAGCGTGTGACCGCCGCGCCCTTTGGCAAGGCACTGGTTGCGTATGCAGCGGATCATCCCGAGGTGGTGGGTTTGACTGCGGATCTTGCGAAGTACACTGATTTACATCTGTTTGCTCAGGCCTTTCCCGAACGCTTTTACCAAATGGGTATGGCCGAGCAGCTGCTCATGGCCGCGGCCGGTGGCATGGCCAAAGAAGGCTTGACGCCATTCGCGACAACCTACGCTGCGTTTGCGACTCGGCGAGCACACGACTTTATTCATCAGGTGATTGCTGAAGAAAATCTGAATGTGAAAATTTGTTGCGCACTGCCCGGGCTGACGACGGGTTATGGTCCGAGTCATGCAGCAACCGAAGATATTGCGATGATGCGTGGTATTCCCGGGCTGACGATTGTGGATCCCTGCGATGCACTGGATCTGGAGCAGGCGGTGCCTCAGATTGCTGAGCACAAGGGGCCTGTGTATATGCGACTTCTGCGCGGTAATGTGCCCTTGGTGCTGGATGAGATTGATGGTTACCAGTTCGAGCTTGGCAAGGCCAAACTGCTGCGTGATGGTGCTGATGTGCTGATCATTTCGTCCGGGTTGATGACGATGCGCGCGCTCGAGGTTGCCAAGGTTCTGGCTTCCGACAAGGTGGATGTCGCGGTACTGCATTGCCCGACCATCAAACCGCTGGATGAAAAAACGATCGTTGATGCGGTGCGCAGCAAATCTCGACTGGTCGTAGTCGCTGAAAACCATTCCGTGATTGGCGGACTGGGCGAAGCGGTCGCAAGTGCACTGCTGCGTCATGGGGCACAGCCGGGAGGTTTTCAGCTGGCGGGTTTGCCTGATGTGTTTCTTGACGCGGGTGCGCTGCCGACGCTGCACGATCGCTATGGCATCAGCTGCGATGCATTGGCGGCACGCATCAAGGGGTGGCTGAAATGAATAAAGAGGATACGCGCATGAACATCACCTTCATTGGCGTGGGCGCTATCGGCTTGCCGATGGCACTGCATATTCAGCGTGCAGGCCATGAGGTGACGGGTGTTGATGTGTCGGAAGCAGTTGCGACCAATGCAATCGCGAGCGGCGTGGTGACAGTACGCAGTTTGTCTGAAGCGCCACCTGCAGCGATGGTGGTTGTGATGGTCGCTACGCCCGAGCAGTTGGCAAACCTGGTCGGGGGCATTACTGAACTTCCGTCGGGACAGGTGTGGGTGATCATGTCTACAGTCGGACCGCAGTCGGTGCGCGAGCAGGGCGATATCTTGCGGAGACTGGGTGCGCGTGTCGTGGATGCGCCGGTGACGGGTGGCGTCGCGCGGGCGAAGACGGCCGAGCTCGTTATCTTCGCCGCTGGTCCCACAGAGGACGTCGAAGCAGCAAGGCCTGTGCTCGATACGATGGGCGAGGTGCACGTCACTGGTTCGCAGCCAGGTGACGGGCAAAGTATCAAGGTGGTAAATCAGCATTTGTGCTCGGTGCATCTCGCTGCCGCTGCAGAAGCATTGAGCCTCGCGCGTTCTTTGGGTCTTGATCCGGGTGCGGTGTTGTCGCTGGTGGAGAAGGGCGCTGCGGGTTCCTGGATGTTGTCGGATCGCGGGCCGCGCATGATCGCGGGTACGGATGTGCATGTGACGAGTGCCATCAATATTTTTGTGAAAGATAGTGGGCTGGTGGCCGAGGCCGGCGCATCTTGCGGCGCGCAGTTGCCCTTGCTGGATATTGCGCATGCCCGCTTTTGTCAGGCGGCGGAGATGGGGCTCGGTGTGCGCGACGATAGTCGCGTGATCGAGACCTGGCGCTGAGCCGAGATATCCGCCATATCCATGATATCCGCGCTAGCGCCGCGCCTTGGTGGTGTACGGCGGACTGCGGGGCGCTTTGGTTGGCAAGTGACAAGCGCTCGACGTATACTACGTGGCTATTACACGCCTCAGATCAGGCGTCTTCGGAGAGAATTACGCGGCTAGCCCGCGTTTTTTTATGGTGGTCACGGTCGACATTTGATCGTTTTAGCCTCAGAGCAGGAGTACTTCATGGTTTCAGTTCGACTTCCCGATGGCTCGCAGCGTCAGTTCGATGCCCCCGTCACTGTGTCGCAGGTCGCCGCCTCCATTGGCGCTGGTCTGGCCAAGGCCGCGCTGGCGGGCAAGGTCGATGGCAAGCTGGTCGATACGTCGTATCTGATCGATCGCGATGCGGATCTCTCCATCGTCACGGACAAGGACGCGGATGGCATTGAGGTGATTCGCCATTCAACGGCGCACTTGCTTGCTTATGCGGTGAAGGAGCTTTTTCCGGATGCGCAAGTCACGATTGGCCCAGTGATTGACAGTGGCTTCTACTACGACTTTTCGTACAAGCGTCCTTTCACACCGGAAGATCTGGAAGCGATTGAAAAGAAAATGGCCGAACTCGCCAAGAAGGATGAGCCGGTCGAGCGCAAGGTGCTGCCACGTGATGAGGCGGTGGCGTATTTCAAATCAATAGGCGAGGCTTACAAAGCCGAGATCATTGCATCGATTCCAGCGGGTGAGGATGTGTCGCTCTACAGTGAGGGTAAATTCACTGATCTGTGCCGGGGTCCGCACGTGCCTTCGACGGGCAAGCTGAAGGTCTTCAAGTTGATGAAGGTGGCCGGTGCTTACTGGCGCGGTGATTCCAAGAACGAGATGCTGCAGCGTATCTACGGCACTGCATGGGCAAAGAAGGAAGATCAGGACGCTTATCTGCACATGCTGGAAGAAGCAGAGAAACGCGATCACCGCAAGCTGGGTCGTCAGCTCGATCTTTTCCATTTTCAGGATGAAGCACCGGGGCTGATTTTCTGGCACCCGAAAGGCTGGACGGTATGGCAGCAGGTAGAGCAGTACATGCGCCATGTGTACCAGGACAACGGTTATCAGGAAGTGAAAGCACCGCAGATTCTGGACCGCACGCTGTGGGAAAAATCCGGTCATTGGGACAACTACAAAGACAATATGTTCACCACGGATTCGGAGAACCGCCACTACGCGCTCAAGCCGATGAACTGTCCGGGGCATGTGCAGATTTTCCGCTCCAACATGCACTCGTATCGCGAACTGCCATTGCGCTATGGCGAATTCGGGCAGTGCCACCGCAATGAGCCCTCCGGCTCGCTGCACGGGATGATGCGGGTACGCGGCTTCACTCAGGACGACGGACACATTTTCTGTACCGAAGACCAGATCCTTGACGAATGCGTGGCCTTTACGGCGCTGCTGCAAAAGGTCTACCGGGATTTCGGTTTTACCGAGGTTATTTACAAGGTGGCAACACGCCCGGAAAAACGGGTCGGCTCGGACGAGCTCTGGGACAAGGCGGAACGGGCGCTGATCGCCTCGCTCGAGCGTTCCGGCTGCGAATACGAGATTACCCCGGGCGAGGGTGCGTTTTACGGCCCGAAGATCGAGTACACGCTCAAAGACGCGATCGGCCGGCCCTGGCAGTGCGGCACGATACAGGTGGATTTCTCGATGCCGGTGCGCCTGGAAGCCGAGTATGTGGCCGAGGATAACACCCGCAAGGTGCCGGTGATGCTGCATCGGGCCATTCTGGGCTCGCTGGAGCGCTTCATTGGCATGTTGATCGAAAACCATGCCGGGGCTCTGCCTTTATGGCTGGCGCCGACACAAATTGCCATTTTGAATATTTCCGAGGGGCAGGCCGATTATGCGCAAAAACTCGAGCAAAACCTGAAAAAACAAGGGTTTAGAGTGCATGCTGATTTGCGCAACGAGAAAATAACCTATAAAATACGTGAACACTCTGTCCAGAAATTGCCATACATCGTTGTGGTGGGTGACAAGGAAAGAGATGCGAATACCGTGGCCGTGCGTGCACGAGGCAATGTCGATCTGGGCGTGATGTCCATCGACAGTCTGGTCGAGCGACTCCAGCAGGAGCTTGCCAGCAAGGCCTGACGGATCTGCCGTCAGGTTTGCCCGCTGCAAAAGCACGGCTTAATTATTGGATTTTTTAAGGACACTGCAATAGCTACTGACAAGTCGCACCGCATTAACGGTGAAATTACGGCGCCTGAAGTGCGCCTCTCGGGTGTTGAAAACGAAGCGCTGGGCATCGTCAGTCTGGCCGAGGCGTTCAGAATGGCTGAGGAAGCCGACGTCGATCTGGTAGAGATCGCACCGACAGCGGTTCCTCCTGTGTGTCGCCTGATGGACTACGGCAAGTTCAAGTATCAGGAACAAAAGAAGGCACACGAAGCCAAGCTCAAGCAGAAGGTGATTCTGGTGAAGGAAGTCAAATTCCGTCCCGGCACCGATGATGGCGATTACAACATCAAGCTGCGCAACCTGATCAAGTTTCTCGACGAGGGTGACAAAACCAAGATTACCCTGCGTTTCCGGGGTCGCGAGATGGCCCACCAGGAAATCGGTATGCGGATGCTGGAGCGACTCAAACTCGATCTCGAGCCTTATGGTCAGATAGAACAGTTTCCAAAAATGGAAGGCCGGCAAATGGTGATGGTGCTGGCGCCCAAGAAGAAGAAGTAGTTTGTAGGGAAATTTGGTAGAATCCGCGCTCCCGTTTTCGGACGGGGGTGCAAGATACGGCGGACTCGATTTCGTCGTTTACAAGAAGCGAGAGCAGGCATCCAAGAGCAGTTTTTTCTGCCACCTGTCATCGTCCAATAAAGGAGCCACCCGGAATCGGGTGGATATGTGTATGCCAAAGATGAAAACCAAGAGCAGCGCGAAGAAGCGTTTTCGCGTTCGTCCCGGCGGTACCGTCAAGCGTGGCCAGGCTTTCAAGCGCCACATTCTGACCAAGAAAACCACCAAGAACAAACGTCACCTGCGCGGTGCGGTCCAGGTCCATGAGACCAATCTGGATTCCGTACGTGCAATGATGCCTTTCGCCTAACCTCACTCTCAAGTACAGGAGCACACTATGCCAAGAGTCAAGCGTGGGGTCACAGCAAGGGCCCGTCACAAGAAAGTTCTCGATGCCGCCAAAGGCTATCGCGGACGTCGCAGCAAAGTCTATCGTATCGCCAAGCAGGCGGTCATGCGTGCCGGCCAGTATGCGTACCGCGATCGTCGTAACAAGAAGCGCGTATTCCGCGCACTGTGGATCACCCGTATCAACGCGGCTTCGCGTGAGCATGGTCTGACCTACAGCGTGTTCATCAATGGTTTGAAGCGTGCTTCTATCGGTCTCGATCGTAAAGTACTCGCTGACATGGCCGTGATGGACAAGCCAGCTTTCGCTGCGATCGTCAATCAGGTCAAGGCGACCATCGCTGCGTAATACAGTGGTCATCGGGCATCGTTGATGCGGTGCCTGTGCAGTTTCATGGCGGGGCAGAGGTGAACAGCCTGTGCCCCGTTGTCGTTTTCAATGATCTATAGCGTCTACACTGCATGAGCTCTCTGGAACAAATCGTTGTCGCTGCAGAAGCCGATTTTCTCGCTGCGAAAGATCCTGCAGCGCTCGAGAATGCCAAGGCAAAATATCTCGGCAAAACCGGGCAGATCACCGCGCAGATGAAAGGTCTGGGCCAGCTTGATCCGGACGCACGTCGTACTCAGGGTGCCGTGATCAATCAAGCCAAGGAAAAAATCGAGGCATTGCTCAATGCACGTCGTACCGCGATGGCGGACGCGCAGATGCAATCGCGACTCAACGCTGAAGCTATTGACGTCACCTTGCCGGGACGTGGTCGTGGTGTTGGCGGCATTCATCCGGTGATGCGCAGCTGGCAGCGCGTGAGCGAAATTTTTTCATCGATCGGTTTCGAGGCAGCAGACGGGCCCGAGATCGAAACTGATTGGACCAATTTTTCTGCATTGAACAGCCCGGAAAATCATCCGGCGCGTTCAATGCAAGATACCTTTTATATCGACGCCAAAGACAGCACCGGCAAGCCGCTGCTGTTGCGTACTCATACCAGTCCCATGCAGGTGCGTTATGCGCGCATGCACAAGCCACCGATCAAAGTCATTGCGCCGGGCCGCACTTATCGCGTTGACAGTGATGCGACGCACTCCCCGATGTTTCATCAGGTTGAAGGTCTGTGGATCGATACCGATATCAGCTTCGCTGATCTGAAAGGCGTGTACCTGAATTTTGTTCGGGCGTTTTTCGAGACGGATGATCTGCAGGTACGTTTTCGTCCTTCCTACTTTCCTTTCACCGAGCCATCCGCCGAGATTGATATCGCGTTTGGCACAGGGCCACTGAAAGGGCGCTGGCTCGAAGTCTCGGGTGCCGGCCAGGTACATCCTACGGTGATTCGCAATATGGGTCTCGATCCCGAGCAGTACATCGGTTTTGCTTTCGGCTCCGGTCTGGAGCGATTGACCATGCTGCGCTATGGAATCAATGACCTGCGCCTGTTTTACGAAGGCGATCTGCGTTTCCTGAAACAATTCAACTGAGTCCGACGCGATGCAATTTTCTGAACACTGGTTGCGCACCCTGGTGAATCCGGACATTACGTCGGATGCACTCTCGCATTTGCTCACCATGGCCGGGCTGGAGGTCGAGGAAGTCGAACCCGTCGCACCGCCATTTACCCATGTGGTGGTGGCGCAGGTGATGTCGGTCGAACGCCATCCCAATGCCGACAGGCTGAATGTTTGTCAGGTCGATGCAGGTACCGGAACCCTGCTCAATATTGTTTGTGGTGCGCCGAATGTGCGCCCGGGTATGAAAGTACCCTGTGCACTGGCGGGTGCAGTTTTGCCTCCCGGTGAAGATGGCAAGCCCTTCGAAATCCGCGTCGGCAAACTGCGCGGTGTGGAATCGCAGGGGATGCTGTGTTCTGCGCGCGAGCTTCGCTTGTCGGATGAAAATGCGGGTTTGCTCGAGCTCTCGGAAACGGCAACGGTGGGTCAGAATTTCCGCGATTTTTATCAGCTCGATGATCTGAAATTCACGATCAAGCTCACACCGAATCGTGCCGACTGTCTGTCGGTGCTGGGTGTGGCTCGCGAAGTCGCAGCACTCACGAGCACCCCACTGACGGCGCCTGCCTTTTCCATCGTCAAGCCTGATTCGGATGAAATACTGCCGGTCAAAATCAGCGCCAAAGATTTGTGCGGACGTTTTTCCGGGCGAGTGATTCGAGGCTTGAATGCGCGTGCTGCGACACCCGAATGGATGAAACAACGTCTTGAACGCAGTGGCCAGCGTTCGATCTCGGCGCTGGTGGATATCTCGAACTATGTGATGCTGGAGCTGGGTCGTCCGACGCACGTATTTGATCTCGACAAAATTCATGGTGGACTGGATGTGCGCTGGGGACGTAAAGGTGAGCAGCTCAAACTCCTCAATGGCAACACCGTCGAGCTTGATGATTGGGTGGGCGTGATTGCCGATGAAAAGCAGGTTGAATCGCTGGCCGGGATCATGGGTGGCGATGCAACTGCCGTATCACTGGATACCGAAAACATTTATCTTGAGGCAGCCTTCTGGTGGCCGCAAGCGATGCAGGGCAGGGCGCGTCGCTACAATTTTTCTACCGATGCCGCGCATCGTTTCGAGCGAGGTGTCGATTATGCGACGACGGTGGAGCATATCGAGCGCATCACGGCACTGATTGTCGAGATTTGCGGTGTGCCGGGTAAAACACGCGTCGGTCCTGTCGATGATCAGCAAGTTGATCTGCCAGTTCGCAAACCAGTGGCGATGCGTCTTGCGCGTGCGGCGAAGATTATTGGCATACCACTCTCGGCATCCCTGGTGGCTGATATTTTCACGCGACTGGCGCTGCCGTTCACGCAGGAAGCGGATGTGTTTTCGGTCACGCCACCGAGCTACCGATTTGATATCGACATCGAAGAAGATCTGATTGAAGAAATCGCACGCGTTCACGGTTTCGAGAATATTCCTGCTCTGCCGCCTGTAGCGGCGCAGGCGATGCACATCAGCCCGGAGAGCAGCCGTTCAACCTTCCTTGTTCGCAGACAGCTTGCCGATCTCGATTATCAGGAAGTGGTGAATTTCAGTTTTGTGGATGAGGAAGCTGAACAGGATTTCTCTGATAACCCTGATCCTATTCGTCTGCTGAATCCGATTGCCAGTCAGATGAGCGTGATGCGCTCGCAACTGTTGAGTGGTCTGGTCGGTAACGTGCGTTACAACTTGAATCGCAAGGCGAGCCGCGTGCGGGTGTTCGAGGTGGGTGCGGTGTTTCGCAAGGACGCATCGGTGGCTGACGGTCCGCTCTCGGTCGCAGGCATTAGCCAGCCCGCGCGCGTGGCGGCACTGGCTTACGGTCCCGTGCTGGAAGAGCAGTGGGGTCAGGCTGCGCGCACGGTGGACTTCTTTGATCTGAAAGCTGATCTCGAAGCTTTGTTCGCGCCACTCAGTCTGCGCTTTGAGCCACTGGTGCATCCGGCATTGCATCCGGGTCGGTCAGCCAACGTGCTCATTGATGGCGAAACGGTGGGCTATATCGGCGAGCTGCATCCGCGTTTGCAACAAAAGCTGGATTTGGCGCTGGCGCCGGTCTTGTTTGAAGTAGACGCTGGCGCGCTTGTGCGCCGTGAGCTACCCGTTTACCACGAAATTTCGCGTTTCCCGGCGGTCGTTCGCGATATCGCGCTGCTCGTCAAACAGTCCGTGAATGTGCAAAGCCTGATCGACGTTCTGCATGCCGAGGCCGTTAGCAATCCGATATGTCGAATCATGCAACACGTTGTTTTATTTGATGAATATCGCGGCAAAGGACTGGCGGAAGACGAAAAAAGTCTTGCTTTCCGCATTACCATGCAAGATACTCAAAGCACGCTTCAGGATGAGTCGGTCGACGCTGCGATGGCCGCACTTGTCGAAGCAGTTCACCAGAAGTTCGGCGCGATTTTAAGAAAATAAGACGGCTCAGGCTGCTCCAAAGACATCATGAATCAAAGTAATCCTGCCGAACTGGAATCCGTTCTTGCTGCCGATTTGGGCAGGGCCGTCATGGCCTCGCAAGCCCGTAATCGCGCCGAAAAAGAACTCCCCACACTGACCAAGGCGGAATTGGCCGAACTCTTGTTTGAGCAGGTTGGGCTCAACAAGCGTGAAGCCAAGGATATGGTCGAGACATTTTTCAGTGAAATTCGCGACGCCCTTGAGCGTGGCGAGTCGGTAAAGCTGTCGGGTTTTGGCAATTTTCAGTTGCGCGACAAGCCGCAACGGCCCGGACGCAATCCGAAAACTGGCGAAGAAATTCCCATCAGTGCGCGGCGTGTTGTCACTTTCCACGCCAGCCAGAAGCTCAAGGCCATGGTCGACACGGCCACCCAGCAGAATTCTTCCCAGCACGCTGCCTGATTCTCTTGTTAAATGAACGAGCGCGCAGCCAAGCCTGGGCTGGTTACCCTGCCCCCGATTCCCGCCAAACGGTATTTCACGATTGGCGAGGTCAGCGAGCTATGCGGTGTAAAGCCCCATGTGCTGCGCTACTGGGAGCAGGAGTTCACGCAGCTCAAACCCGTCAAGCGGCGCGGAAATCGACGCTACTACCAGCATCACGAAGTCTTGCTCATTCGCCGCATTCGCGAACTGCTCTATGAGCAGGGTTTCACCATCAGCGGCGCTCGCAACAAGCTCGATGCGCGCGCAGTGACAGAACTCAGTCAGACACCTTCTCAAGAACCGGCGATCGCAGACCTTGGCCGGGTTAGGCAAGAGCTGGAACAGATACTCACAGTTCTCGCCATCTGAAAACCCGCGCCAATGCGGCGGCATCCTCGATTCCCCCAATTCACAGGCAAAAAAAAGCCCGCTCAGTGAGCGGGCTGAATCTATATCTGAGGAGAAGACATAGAGGAGACAATCGAATTATGCTGCTATGCGGAATATAAATCCAATTCTTATTTCCAATAAGCCTCATAGAAATATTGTATAACTCTCCGGGGTTTTGCGGATTTATTAATGAATCTTCCCTGGGTAGCCTCGAATAGCGCTAGCAAATGTAGTATTTAGGAAACTTTTTCAGAAAATCTTTGTTTTCCGGTAATTATTTTGAGTTTTTTGAATGTTTCGCCGTATAATTTCTTGGCGGATATAAATGGAAGCGCGAGAACGCTAACCGCACCAAATTGAACGCTCATTCTATTTGGCCATATCGATGCAGCAAGTTGACCATTTTCTCGACCTGAAATCTTGGAGGCAGTGTTGGCGGACTCAAACCAAAGTGGATGTCTGACGGTAGGCGAAGGTGTCGTACTTAACGGCACATTTGTTGTCCCTGATATTGCCTCGATCTCCGGCAGCATCGAGGGAGAAATTACAGCGCGCGAACTGATTGTTGCGAGTTCCGGCGTCATCAAAGGCAAGGTAACAGCAGAAATCATCGACTTGCGCGGCGAAATTCACGACACACTCACCGCGAAAAAATCGCTTTTCATTCGCTCGACGGGTAAGGCGCTGGGCTCAGTGCAATACGCAGAGATCGAAATCGAAAAAGGCGGCGATCTTCAGGGCTCCTTGCAGAAGATCGATGGCGAGGGTGGTTCATCCTCGGGGTCCTATTGATATCAGGGCATTGACACGTGTTCAATAAGCGACGAAACGACGAGCGAGATAGAGTGGCCATGACTAATGAGATCAGTCAGCCAGTGGCTGAACCAGCAGTGACGGAGCCAGAGATCGTGATACCCGATCCCGAGCCATCAATGAATGGTAATGGTGCAGGCAAGCCTGCAGGCAATAACCTCAAACCTTCGATCATCAGTGAAGGTTTCGAGTTTATTGGTGAGATCCGCTCCAGCGGCTATCTGACCATCGACGGCACGGTGCGCGGCACGCTGTCGCTGCATTCCATCCAGATCGGTGTCACCGGTGTCCTCGATGGCAACGTGACTTGCGACACCATGAATGTGAAGGGTAATTTTTCGGGTGCCCTCGATTGCCGAGATCTGACGATTGGCAGTCGTGCTGTGGTGGACGGCAAGGTCAGCTTCAAGAGCATCACCATTCAGCGTGGCGGTGTGGTTAAGGGCGAACTCAAGAAAAAACCCTGACCGCGTTAACGTTCAGGGTTTTCAGCAAAAAGGCTGCTTCGGCAGCCTTTTTTATTTCTCTTTATTTTTTCTCTTGCGCCATCTTGATGACAGCTTGAGCATCGGTTGTGCTGCTCGCATTGTTTTGCGCCTGGATTACCAGGCCCAGCAGCTTGGCACCGTGCTCGACTCCGATCGTGCCATAAGTAATATCGCCACGTACCTCTGAGTCTTTGTGGAATTCGGCGCGCTCAGTGGCGTAGATGTTACCTTCGATTTTGCCGGCCACCATGACCCGGTGCGCCGTAATGTCGCCCGAGACCTCACCCGAGCGACCGATGGCGACCGTGACCTTCTTGTCTTTTGCTGTCTCGATGTTGCCGATGACCTTGCCATCGATTCTCACGCTGTCAAGCAGCACGAGACGACCGTAGATTTCGGTCGTCGCACCGATCAGGGTGTCGAATTTCTCCTGAGTCGGTAACAGCTTGTTTTGTTTCATCTTACGGAACATCGCAGTCTCCACAGCGCTTGTCATCCAGCCACAATATAGCGCGATAAATATCCGTCGGGTTTGCTTTCTTAGTCCGCAACCAACGCATGTCTGAATGACATCGTTTGTTCAGCGGTGCCTCAGATTTTCTCGCCGCCCAAATGCGGCAGTACCTGCAAGGGGTTGATTACGTGCCCCTGGTAAAAAACCTCATAGTGAAGATGTGGGCCGGTAGAACGCCCTGTGCTGCCCACTTCAGCGATACGATCGCCCCGTTTGACGCGCTGACCCTCGGTCACGCGTCGGGTGCTGATGTGGGCGTAGCGGGTCATGAAGCCTTCCGCATGCGTGATTTCGACGATATTGCCGTAGGTGTCTTCCCAGCCCGAGCGCGTGACCACGCCGTCAGCGGTGGCAAGGATAGGGGCACCGATCGTCGAGGTGAAGTCCAGACCATCGTGTCTGCCGAGCATGCCAGTGAAGGGGTCGGTCCGCATGCCAAAGCCGCTGGAGAGTCTGAAACCACCGGCCAGAGGGACACCTGTCGGGAAGGTCTTCAGGCGATTGAGTTCGCGTGACCAGCTGTCTGGCAGGCTGCCCACCGTTTTGTGAAATTGTCCGAATTCCTGCAAGACGGCATCGAACGACGCATCCAGTGGCTGCCCTTGCAGGGGCAATGAACGCATAGTGGGAAGCATGGGGCCACCTTTGCCATCTTCAGGTGTGGCGCGTCGTTCCTTGACCGTTGCGGGGGTCGCCAATTCCATGAATTGGTTCTTGAGGGTTTCAAGATGCCGCACGTCTTGTGCTGTGGCCTCCAGCATGCCTTGCAGCTTCATCAGACGCTCGCGATAGACCGACTCCATCCGCTGCTGCTCTGCTTGTGTGGTGATGCCACCAAGGCTGCGCGCCAGTTCGGGACGCACTTCAATCGCGATCTTGAATCCGATGAGGTAGAGCAGAAAGCCGAACGTCACCAAAGCGGTCGCAACCACGCCAATGCCAATCAGCATTTTTTTCGCGGTAATCGAGACTTTGCGTACGTTGCCCGTAGGGCCTGATACCCACATCAGCTGCATGAAGCTAGCCCCCAAATTATTCTTGTGTGTTGCAGTGAAGCAACCATGCTTCAGAACCCTGAATTATATGGATTTTTTCTCAATAATTCACGAAAAAGAGGTCCGAAGTTTTCTATAGTGAAACTAAAATTTTCGGATCTTGTCATTCTTGTCAGGATGACGATGTCTGTACGATAAGTTTTTTGAAAAATACTCGCGTGATCTCGGCCAGAGCGCTCGACTTGCATCAAACCCGACGCGCCAGCAAGACCGCTGCGGCAGAACCTGCGCCCACGACGCGGCACCAGGTGCGCAACAACCAGGACACGCGCGTGCCTGCAAGCGCTGCGGCTTCATCTCGATGATGACGCTCATCGGATTGACAGCGGAGCAGCAAGGGAAGCAATCCTTCAGGTCCGCCATGACATTGCAAGTGATCGATCTGCTGCTGATAGTGCTGGTCAACGAAGGTCTCGACTGCCGCGATGGTTGCATACACCGCGCGGCGTCCAAACAGTGCGGGTAAAGCACCCGTCAGCCAGCCAGCAACTCGCCAAGGGCCGAGCAAGTGACTGTGTCGTGCTGGCGGAAACCAGGCCTCGATGAGGCGCAGATGTTCTGCCTCGGTTTGCCCGTGCTGGAAGGCGAATTCAAGCAACTGGTCATCACCACGCCAAGCCGCGACCGCAGTGATGCCTTGGTAGATGGCAACGGCGCCAGTCTCTCCCGCATGATCGGATCTCAATTCGCGTTCAAGATAAACAGACAGGCCTGTTGATGTCGCTACTGCCGATACTGATTGTGCTGTGTCCTTTCGTCGCGCAATCCTTTGCAGTAGCGGTCGAACCAACAGGAAACCTCGATACGCCACTTCGAGCAGTGTCAGAACACCTGGCAAACGCGCCAGCCTGGCGAGCCAGCGCCACCCGGCCAGGCGCTGCCACATGGCGACAAAAGCTGCAGCACCATCGAGTCGCGACCCATCAGCACGCTGCACATGAAAGCGCGCGAGCAGCGCAGCACGCTCTGCAGCGGAGCGTGTATCACCCTCGGCTTCGCGACTGATATCGACAAAGCACAAGCCACTGTCACCCTGACGTTCTGCAAGACCTCTTACATGTGCGATTTCTCGGCGACATAGCGGGCATGCGCCGTCGTAGAGCACCGTGAGCGATTCTGAAGTGACAGGCGGATTCATTCGGTGATCTTGATTTTGAGCGAGCATTGAAGAATTTTTTACAGACGCGACTACCTATCAGTAATAGGAGTCGTGTGTTTCGTTTTCATTTTATCGGAATGGTCTCAATCGTGTTTTTAATGGATGGACGCATATTGATTGGCGTGCCTTACACGACGACGGCGATTCCTCATTCGACTCGCAGCAGTTTATTAACTCAAATGTTGTCTTCAGCAAGTCATAGACACATCTGCATTCGCTTAGCCATGACAAGAGCAAGACCTTTCGCATCAAAGCATCCGATATGAAAACGACGAGGCGAAGATTAATATTGGTAACCTGACAAGCTTGATTCAAATCAAGGTGTTGTGTATTTGATACCGCCAAACTCCCACGTACGAGGGAGGCGACATGAAGTTTTTAAAGGGCTTGCTGAATGCGGCCAGACCCTATCGCTTGAGCGGTTTGGTGTTTCTAATACTGGCGATAACACTTTACTGTTTTGGCCCGCGTATTTTTTATGGCCCGCAGGTCGCTGTGACGAAGGTCATCACACGCGATTTTGTACAGTCTGTTGTAGCGACTGGTCATGTCGAGGCACCACATCGCATCAGCATTGGCTCGCAAGTGGTGGGTACAGTCGAGCGTATCCCGGTCACAGAAGGGCAGGTGGTCAATGCAGGACAGCATTTGATTGAGCTTGAGCAAAGCGAATGGCAGGCAGCGGCTCGGCAAGCGGATATGGTGGTGTTGCAAGCGCAAGCGCGTCTGAGGCAGGTACGCGAGGTACAAGCGCCTTTGGCAACCCAAGCATACATTCAAGCGCAGATTAATCTGGCGTATGCGCAGAAGCAGTTGCAGCGTAATCTCGATTTATTTCGCAAAGGGTTCATCAGCCAAGCTGGGCTTGATGATGCAAAAAAAAATGTCGAGCTGATGCAGGCGCAATTGCGCACGGCAGAAAAACAGGTCGAGACAGCGCAAGTTTCCGGCAGTGACTACCAAGTAGCTACCACTGCACTAGCGCAGGCGCGTGCCAGCGCAGAGGCTGCACATGCACGCTTGCGTTATGCGGTAGTGAGCGCACCTGTCAGCGGCACCCTGATTGCCCGAGATGTAGAGCAAGGCGATGTCGTGCAACCGGGGAAGGCACTGATGACGCTTTCTCCGGCTGGTGTCACGCAGCTAGTCGTACAAATTGACGAAGTCAACCTGCGTCTGCTGAAAACAGGGCAACCGGCACAGGCATCAGCCGATGCCTATCCCGAGCAGCGATTTTTCGCCAGACTTGATTACATCAACCCCGGTATTGATGCGCAACGCGGCTCAGTGGAAGTCAAGCTCAACGTGCCTGAGCCACCCGCTTATCTGCGGCAGGACATGACCGTGTCAGTTGATATTCAGATCGCAACCCGAGAGCGTGCCTTATTGATACCGATTGATGCTGTGCGCGATATCGGCAGCAAGCAGCCTTGGATACTTAAATTAGTCGGTCGTTCGACCCAGAAGCAGTTCGTGAAACTTGGGTTGCAAAGTGGTGGCATGAGCGAAGTGCTGGCGGGCGTTGCCGAAGGTGATTTGATCGTCATTGCCAACACGGGTATCGAAGACGGCGCGCGAGCGCGGCCACTCGTGGTCGCTGCGACCCAATGAAATCCTGGTTGCCTTTCGAATGGATAGTCGCCTTGCGCTTTTTACGTGAGGGGCGCTTGCAGACTTTATTCATTATTGTCGGCGTAGCCATCGGTGTCTCCGTGATTGTCTTTATGTCGGCCTTGCTGACAGGTTTGCAAGCAAACTTCATTCGCCGCGTGCTGACAGCGCAAGCCCATATTCAGCTGCTTCCGCCGAAAGAAGCAGCACGTGCGCTTGGGCCACCGACTGCGCTGCAAAACAATGCTTTCGAGGGTGCGATCGTGCAAGCGCCTTTGCAAAGAGTGAAATCCATCAATCAGTGGCAAACCATTCTGGAGCAGATTCGCGCTATTCCCTCCGTGATGGTGGTGTCACCAGCCGCAGTCGGTTCTGCGTTGGTGACACGAGGCGATGCCAGTCGCGCCATTACCGTCACTGGCATCGTGCCCGAACAATATTTTCAGATCGTGACCATTCCAGAAAAAATACTCCTCGGCACAACCCGATTGAATGGCAGCGATATTTTGATCGGCACAGAATTAGCCAGTGACATGGGGTTGACCGTCGGTGACAAACTGCGCATTTCATCAGCCAATGGGGCAAGCAATACACTGACGTTGAGAGGGATTTTTGATCTTGGTAATAAAAGTGCAAATCAGCGCAATACCTTCGTGGCCTTGCATACGGCGCAAAGCTTGCTCGGTTTGTCTGGTGGCGTATCGAGTATTGATGTCACCGTCAGGGATGTTTATGCGGCTGAATTGATTGCCCAGCGGATTACAGCGATTACGGGTGTCAAAGCCGATAGCTGGATTGCTACCAATGCCCAATTTTTTACTGCCGTGCAGGCGCAAAAAACTTCCAACACAGCGATTCGATTTTTTGTTGGATTGTCTGTGGCCTTTGGTGTAGCCAGCGTCTTGGTTGTGTCAGTGATGCAGAAGTCTCGCGAGATCGGCATTTTGCGAGCAATGGGTATTTCACGCGGGCAGATCTTGCGCGTATTTTTATTGCAAGGGGGCTTGCTTGCTTTTTCTGGCGCCATCGGCGGATCGCTGGCGGGGCTTGGTGCGCTGTTGATGTGGCAGCGTTACATGCGTAACCCTGACGGCACGCCATTTTTCCCCCTGATTTTAGAGCCTGGCTTATTTGCAATGGCCTTATTGATCGCTACTCTGGTTGGCTTAGTCGCCGCATTTGCGCCGGCTTTAAGAGCGGCACGACTTGACCCTGTGGTGGCTATCCGTGGCTGAGCATGTAGTTGAAATGCACGATGTCCACAAGGCGTTTCATGTGGGCCTGCCGATTGAAACAGAAGTGCTGCATGGGATCAGTCTGACGGTCGATAGAGGCGAGTTTTGCGCCGTGATGGGGCCGTCAGGGTCGGGCAAAAGCACCTTGCTCAATATAGTTGGACTGCTGGATCGTCCCACGAGCGGAACACTGCGCATCAATAATGAAGAAACGACGATTCTTGATGATCATGCGCTGACACGTTTGCGCGGACACAATATTGGATTTGTCTTTCAATATCACTATCTGATCCCGGCTTTTACGGCATTGGAAAATGTAATGATGCCCATGCTGGGTAATGCCGGCTTCCCCGATAACGATATGCTCAAGCGCGCCAAGGACTTGTTGGACGAAGTGGGCTTGAGTCCCTGGCAAGATAATTTCGTAAACAATTTAAGTGGTGGTCAACAACAGCGCGTTGCCGTTGCACGAGCTTTGGCAATGAACCCATCCTTGCTGCTGGCTGATGAGCCAACCGGTAATCTCGACAGCAAATCTGCAGAAGCGGTGTTTTCATTACTGCGTAAAGTTAATCGCGAACAAGCCACTGCGATTTTATTTGTCACCCATAACGCTGGGCTGGCTGCTCGTTGCGATCGCATTGTTGAGGTGGTTGACGGCTATCTTACGGGTCAAAAAACTTAAAAAGTTACGATTGCTATCCGACGAGTTTTCGCTCGCTGGAAATACGCTTGCGCGCTGTAGGAAGCATGGACTCTCAAGCCAGATCAGGGTGAAGTCGGGAGATTATGCTGGGACTTGCGTTATTGGGCATTTTTCTCTGGCGCTGCCCAGAAATAAAAAAGACCAGTCAGCAGACTGGTCTAAGTTATTGATTCTAATGGTCGGGGCGGCGGGATTCGAACTCGCGACCCCTTGCACCCCATGCAAGTGCGCTACCAGGCTGCGCTACGCCCCGACGAGCCGCAGATTATAGCAGAGACAGTCCGCGTGGATAAACCACCGGCAGGCGGATTAATGCAGATGTCCATGGTTTTGTGCCGATTCCTCAGGCATTTCGGCATGCACGATGTCTTCGGCCGAATCGCAAAACAAGGGTGAGCCGCAATCGTCGCAAAACTCTGGCGGGAAAACGGTATCGACTTGCTGAACGCGAGTGACACCCGTTTCTCTGAGCACGGCGATGATCTGCTGTGTCGGTGACTGCGGTGTGTTGATCCCCAGACGGCGCGTGTTGATCGTAGCCATATAGTCTTCTGCGCTTTCGTCGTCATACAGTGGCCAAACCACACCGTAGTAAACATCCGTGTTGCCGACGACCCCAAAACTGATTCTGAGTTCATCGACACGCATGCCATTGGCTTCATCACCAAAGCCGGCAATGATGACTTCGAGTTGTGCTGGTTCCGTCGCGAGTGCTGTGGTCAGGTAGTTGACCGCAGCGCGCAATGAGATGGGCCGAATCGCTTTGTCTGCTTCGCGACAGGCAACGTAGTAGGCGCCGGGCAGCAAAAGTTCGATGCCGCAGCCCGGCAGCAGATTTTGCAGATTGGGCCCTGCCTGTGTTTGCCATTGCGTGAGGGCCGCGCTGCTGCTGGCCTGGAAGTTGGTGCCTGCCTCTTCCTCCTGCCAACGCAGCAAGGGATGTCCTGCTTCTGCAGCGACGACCAGCAATAGGTAGCGTGTATCCGCCAGAAACGCAGCCGTCTCGGGCAGCGCGTGCGGCGCTTCGGTGGCTTTGCCGGTCAGTGCTGCCTCGCTCATGCGCTGCGTTAGCTGATAAGTCTCGCAATAGGTACGCGGCAGTTGATCGATCGAATACAGCGCTGGTGCAATGGCAATCCGTGTGTCGGCTGCAAGAACATGGCCATGCAGATGCGCTGCGATGGTCTGCAGCGTTCCAGCGGCGATGGGGCCTGAAGCGATCGAGAAACGCGTCCATGCAAGTATGGGCACTGCTACCAGCAGCGCGTCATAGGTTTTGCCAGCATGGTCAAGGCGGCAGCTTGAACTGACTGCTTCAATCGCATCGAGCAGCACGTCATAGGCGTCGAGGTCGGTATGGAACAGATGGTCGAGTGCGCTATCGATGGCCTGTTGTTGATTACCCGCGAGTAATTTTTTCAAGGCCTGATCGAGGCGTGTTCCCCAGCCGCGCTCTTCGAGCCGACTGTAGGCGCGTGCTATGGATTGCGCCAATGAGGCCAGACGCTGACTGTCGGCAGAGAATTTACGGGCAGGGGTGGTTTGCAGGCGGCGCATTCTTGAGCAGAGCTATCGTCGGGTAAAAGCCCGATTCTAATGGATGTTGGCGGCAAGGCCTGTTGAGTTTATAGAAAAAGCGCAAACAAAAAAGCGCGGACAAGCCGCGCTGATGAATTTTACTAAGATCGTACGTCGCTTACTTTTTTTCTGTGTCCGTCGAAGCAGCAGGCGCTGGGGCAGGGGCCGCGTTATCGGCTGCAGGTGCCTCAGTTGCCGGTTTAGGTGCTTCATGTGTCTGGTTCGTGTCATGGCCACCGGCTTCACCCTGCATACTGATGTTGCCGTCCGATTTGAAAAGTACGAATAGCGAGATCGCGGCGAAGATGATGAAGGCGACGAGAATTTTTAACATGAGTGTCTCCGTGTGTTTTTAGTCTCTGGCATGGAAGACGTCAGCCGGCCCTGAGGCGCCGGCTGACGGTGATTGCATCAGGCAGCGAGCAACTGGCGCAGCACGAAGGGCAGGATGCCACCGTGGTGGTAGTAATCCACTTCGATCGGCGTATCAATACGCAGCAGCAGTTTGACTTGCTGGCTCTGACCGTTTGCACGGTGGATCACGAGCGTTACTTCCTGTTGAGGCTTGATGTCATTTTCAAGGCCCAGCAGATCGAAGCGCTCATTACCGGTAATGCCCAGCGATGACACGCTGTCGCTGCCAATGAATTGCAGCGGCAGTACGCCCATGCCGACCAGATTCGAGCGATGGATACGTTCGAAAGAGCGTGCGACCACGACTTTAACGCCGAGCAGTTGCGTGCCTTTGGCCGCCCAGTCGCGCGATGAACCGGTGCCGTACTCTTCACCCGCGAAGATCATGGTCGGTACATCATCAGCCACATACTTCATGGCAGCATCGTAGATCGACATTTCCTGGCCAGTCGGCTGATGAATGGTCAGTCCACCTTCGACGCGCGAGCCATCAGGCTTCGCTGGAATCATCAGGTTCTTGATACGTACGTTGGCGAAGGTGCCGCGCATCATGATTTCGTGATTGCCGCGACGTGAGCCGTATGAGTTGAAGTCGGCTTTCAGTACGCCGTTTTGCAGCAGCCATTTGCCGGCAGGACTGGATTCCTTGATGGAACCAGCGGGAGAAATGTGGTCGGTCGTGATCGAGTCACCAAATACGCCCAATGCACGTGCGCCAGTGATGCGAGTCGCGGCGGCCTTGGGTTGCATCTCGAAGTCACCAAAGAAAGGTGGCTCTGCGATGTAAGTGGATTTTGGCCAGTTGTAGACTTCGCCGCTGGCAACGCCACGAATGTCTTCCCACAGTTTGCCCGGTGCACCTTTGACGTCAGCGTAATTGTCCTTGAAGGTCTTGGCATTCATCGCATGCTTCATGAGCTTGTTGATTTCTGCGCTTGTAGGCCAGATGTCGCCAATGTAGATATCGTGGCCATTCTTGCCTTTGCCCAGAGGCTCGGTCATCAGATCGATCGTGACATTGCCCGCGATGGCATAAGCGACCACCAGCGGTGGCGAGGCGAGGAAGTTTGCACGAATGTTCGGGTGAATCCGTGCCTCGAAGTTGCGATTGCCCGACAGGACTGCCGCAGCGACCACATCGTTTTTCACGATAGCTTCGTTCATCGCTGGTGTAAGGTCACCTGCGTTGCCGATACAGGTCGTGCAGCCGTAAGCCGTCACGCCAAAGCCGAGTTTTTCGAGGTCGGCGAGTAATCCCGCTGACTCAAGATATTTGGTGACGACACGCGATCCTGGGGCCAGTGATGTCTTGATGTGCGGCGCCACGCTCAAGCCGGCAGCGACTGCTTTTTTGGCCAGCAGACCAGCAGCCAGCAACACGCTGGGGTTGGAGGTGTTGGTGCACGAAGTAATTGCCGCGATCAGCACGTCACCGTTTTTCAGATGCACGCCATCGGCGTTGGTGTACTCGGCATCGAGGTCTTCAGCCTTTTTGTTGAAACCGTTATCGGCAACAGGTTTGGCAAACAGATCGCGGAAGGTGGATTTCACATGGCCGATTTCGATGCGGTCTTGCGGACGCTTGGGGCCGGCGAGCGAGGGTGCGACCGAGGTTAGATCGAGCTTGACCACTTTGCTGTAATCGATATCGCCTGCTTTCGGGATGCCAAACAGGTTTTGTGCCTTGAAATAAGCTTCGAAGGCATCGATCTCTGCCTTGGTACGGCCTGTGCCGTGGAAGTAATCGATGGTCGCTTCGTCCACTGGGAAGAAACCCATGGTGGCGCCATACTCGGGTGCCATGTTGGCGATGGTTGCACGATCGGTGAGTGACAGCGATGCAGTACCTTCACCAAAGAATTCAACAAACTTGCCGACGACTTTTTCTTTGCGCAGCATTTCGGTAATCGTCAGCACCAGATCGGTGGCGGTTACACCTTCGCGCAATACACCGGTGAGGTTCACGCCAACGACATCCGGTGTGAGGAAATAGACCGGTTGACCAAGCATGCCGGCTTCAGCTTCGATACCACCCACACCCCAGCCCACGACACCAATGCCATTGATCATTGTGGTGTGCGAGTCGGTGCCGACCAGCGTATCGGGGTAGTACACGCCATCACGATGATGAACGCCGCGCGCCAGATATTCCAGATTGACCTGGTGAACGATACCGAAGCCAGGAGGAACCACGCCAAAGGTATCAAACGCCTGCATGCCCCATTTCATGAATTGGTAGCGCTCGTTATTGCGCTGGAATTCCAGTTTCATGTTCAGATCAAGTGCATTCTTCTCGCGGAAGTGATCGATTTGCACCGAGTGATCAACGACCAGGTCCACGGGAACCAGTGGCTCGATGTTCTTCGGGTTCTTGCCCATTTTGGACGCAACGCCGCGCATGGCAGCGAGGTCAGCGAGGAGGGGAACGCCGGTAAAGTCTTGCAGCACCACGCGGGCGACGACGAAGGGGATTTCATCAGTGCGCGCAGCAGTGGGTTTCCAGTTGGCGAGCTGGCGTACATGAGCTTCGGTGACTTTTTTGCCATCGCAGTTGCGCAGCACCGATTCGAGCACGATGCGGATCGAGACGGGCAGTCTATCGATATTCTTGCCCAAAGATTTTTGCAAAGCGGGCAGCGAATAGAACTGGGCTTTTTTGCTGCCACTGAACTTGAATTCCTTGAGCGTATCAAGCGTGTTGTGCGACATGTTCTCTCCTTTTTAACCGAAAAACCTGCTTCAATTCAGCCGGGAGGAACACGTATCAATGTCACTCCCCGCTAACGTCTCTGTCGTTGCATCGTGCCCGAACGACATTCGTTCGCGACCGGTGCACCGAGCTTGCGGTCCAACAGCATGGCCTTGGCCGGTATGCTGATCCAGACGAGGCCGCTTCCGGGATGTTCGAAGCGATTCGCGCCCGTCGTCGTTGGAACCCGTTGCATCTGGTAGGCATCGCCCGCCCAGTGCAACTCAATCATGTTGTCAGTGTTGTGATCTCCGAAAACTGCCATGCGCTTGCCGTATTCGCATGTCATTTCCAACGCCATCGCACCATGGGATGTCATCAGACTCAGCACGACAATCACTGCGTTTAGGATTGAGCTTCGCATGACACCTCCCGGGACCATGGTTTAACTACATCAGGGCACCCGCCGCTTCCGGCATGGATTGCCCGCTTCGTTTTGCTCTTTGCAGCACCGTCCAGTAGTAGCGATAACTGGCACGATCATGCAGTTTTGATTTGTATTGAATCGGCCCCCATCCAGCCGATTGTGCTGCCAGCAGTATGGCTGCTGCGTCTTCAGTTTCCTCGAACGCGGGCGCAAATGCACGCACGATCGGTGCAATCTGATCCGGATGAATGCTCCACATGCGCCCGTAACCCAGCGACTGGGCCGCCTCCAGCGCATCACCGGCCACCACCGACAGATCACGGATTTCGGTACACACATTATGCGACGCGATCTTGCCGTGTGCATGGCAGGCTGCAGCAATTTCTATTTTGGCACGTATGACCAGCGGATGGCGGAACTGGCCCGGACTTTTCATTGCGGTGTCGGGAATGGCGCCATGGTGAGCCGATACAAAATCCATAATGCCAAATGACAGGCACTCGACGGAACTCAGTGCCGCAATATCCCACACTTCATGCAGTGCACCATGGGTCTCGATCAGCACATGGATGGGCAGGTGATGCCGGCCAGCCGCTTGCGCATGTTGCGTTACCACGGCAATGGCAGCACGCAGCTGCGCCAGACTTTCTGCTTTGGGTATGACCAGATAGGCGAGCTGCTTCGCAGCGCCCGCACAAATGATCTGGACGTCCTGTTCAAAATGGCTGCTCGAGGGATCGTGAACACGGACTCCGACGCGCCCGTAGTGATTTTCTTCCGAAGCGATCAGCTCGGCTACCTGTCGCGCGTGCGTCACTTCGTTACCGGCAGCGGCACCGTCTTCGCAATCAAAGGTGATGTCAAAGACGGGCCCCAGCTGCTGTTGCAGGGCCAGCGATTTGCGCATGAGTTTTTCCGATCCTGCATAGTGATCGCAGACCGGTAGCGATACCGGCTGATGCTTTCCCTGAAACAGAACGTCGGAAGGATGCATAGTGAGAGAAGTGAAATCCAACAGAAGCGGGCGGTGCATAACCGTATGCAACCGCCGCCCGTTACAACTTACGGCAACAGATGTTTGACGCCTTCGCGTTCGTCAGTCAGTTCCTTGAGGGTGATGTCGATGCGCTCTTTCGAGAAAGCGTCGATTTCCAGGCCCTGAACGATTTTGTATTCACCGTTTTCTGTGGTGACAGGGAAGCCGAACATCACATCCTTGGGAATGCCGTACGAACCATCGGAAGGAATACCCATCGTGGTCCATTTGCCATGGGTGCCCAGCACCCAGTCGCGAACATGGTCGATAGCGGCGTTGGCGGCCGATGCAGCGGATGAGAGACCACGCGCATCAATGATGGCAGCGCCACGCTTGCCAACGGTCGGCAGGAAAACGTCTTTGTTCCACGCTTCGTCATTGATCATTTGCTTGACCGACTGACCGTCAATGGTGGCGAAGCGATAGTCGGCGTACATCGTTGGCGAGTGATTGCCCCAGACGCAGAGCTTCTCGATGGCCGCGACCGGCTTGCCGGTTTTTGCAGCGATTTGCGACAACGCGCGGTTGTGATCCAGACGCAGCATCGCGGTGAAATTTTTTGCAGGCAGGCTGGGGGCCGACTTCATCGCGATATAGGCATTGGTATTGGCAGGGTTGCCAACCACCAGCACCTTCACATTGCGCGAGGCGACGGCATCCAGTGCTTTGCCTTGAACGGTGAAGATTTGCGCATTGGCTTCCAGCAGGTCCTTGCGTTCCATGCCGGGGCCACGGGGGCGAGCACCGACGAGCAGGGCGACATCTGCATCCTTGAACGCCGTCATCGGGTCCGAATGGGCGGTCATGCCAGCGAGCAGTGGGAAGGCGCAGTCATCGATTTCCATCATCACGCCCTTGAGCGCTTTCTGGGCTTTCTCGTCAGCGATCTCCAGCAATTGAAGGATGACCGGCTGATCCTTGCCGAGCATGTCGCCGTTCGCAATGCGGAACAGCAGTGAGTAACCGATCTGTCCAGCGGCACCAGTGACGGCAACGCGCATGGGGGCTTTAGCCATGTTCAATCTCCAATGTGGTCGAAATGATAAGGAAGGACGCAGCGATGCTGCCTAATTGATGCAAGGGAAACTTTGCTCGCGAGTTTAGGCGCAGGTCTTTACTCTGTCAATCCGTATCTTATATCTTATATAAGACATATTACGTCACAATTTTCTGGACGTTAAACGCCTATTTATGGTGAAATTGCTCACCATGAATCAAACCGTCTCCCCGGCCGCTGTACCCGGCTCCGTCACCAGCGCTGGCAGTACCCCTGGTGCCTCGCCTACATTCAGCCCGCTCTACCAGCAAATCAAGGCGCTGATCACGCAGAGCCTGCAATCCGGCGAGTGGAAGCCCGGCGAGCTCATTCCCAGTGAGGTGGAGCTCGCATTCCGCTACAAAGTGAGTCAGGGTACGGTTCGCAAAGCGATTGACGAGCTCTCAGCAGAAAATCTGGTGGTCCGGCGTCAGGGCAAGGGCACCTTTGTTGCTACTCACCACGAGGCCCGAGTTCAATTCCGTTTTTTGCGCCTCATGCCCGATGCAGGCGAGGCGCACCAGCCCGAAAACCGCATTTTTGAAGTCAAGCGCCTCAGGGCGCCCGCCGAAGTGGCGCGCGTGCTCGACATCAAGTCCGGCGACTCGGTGGTTTTCATCAGGCGTCTGCAGTACTTCGACGGCGTACCCACGATTCTCGAAGAAATCTGGTTGCCCGGCGTGATCTTCAAAGGACTGACGGCGGAACGACTGGCCGAGTACAAAGGCCCTATGTATGGCTTGTTCGAGACCGAATTCGGCACTCCCATGGTGCGCGCTTCCGAAAAGCTCAAGGCCGTGGCAGCGGATGCTGCCACGGTGGAGCTGCTAGGCGTGGCGCCGGGAGCGCCTTTGCTGAGTGTCGAGCGTGTGGCCTTTACCTACGGAGATAGACCCGTGGAACTGCGTCGCGCGATTTACATCACTGAGCAACACCACTATCACAATGAGCTAAGTTGAATCGATTGTTGTCAATAATTCAAACAAAATGCGCCGTTTGAACTGCAGCCCGCTTTGTACTTGAAGATAGAATCCCGACCATTGTCGGACTGGACACAGAAAACTGTTGGAGAAGAAGCACATGTCTGAATCAAGCACGCCAAGACGTTTTACGAACATTCATGTCTTGCAGATCATCCGTTATCGTCTGCCCGCGGCCGGCGTGGTCTCGATTCTGCATCGTGTCAGCGGCGCGATGATGTTTCTGCTGCTGCCTTTCATTCTTTACCTGTTCGACCTCAGCATCACTTCCGAGATTTCCTTTGATTACCTCAAGGGCTTCACGAGCCACTGGTTCGTAAAACTCCTGATTCTCGCGGTCAGCTGGGGTTATCTGCATCATTTCTGCGGTGGCATACGCCATCTGATCATGGACGCGCACATCGGTTTGTCGAAGGAAGAGGCGCGCAAATCGGCGCACATGGTCTTCCTGGTGAGCGTGCCACTGACGCTTCTGGTTGCACTCAAACTGTTTGGAGCATTCTGAGATGGCCAACAACAATATCGGACCCAAGCGCCTGGTCGTTGGCGCGCACTATGGCTTGAGAGACTGGCTTGCACAGCGCATCACCGCCATTGTCATGGCCGTGTTCACGGTGGTGTTGCTGGTGCTTTTCTTCGGCGCGTCCGACTTCAGCTATGAGGGCTGGGCGGGACTGTACGCACAGCAGTGGTTCAAGATCCTCGCATTCGTGACCTTCCTTTCCTTGTACTACCACGTCTGGGTTGGCATGCGAGACATCTGGATGGACTATGTGAAGCCGGTCGCTGTACGACTTCTGCTGCAGGCATTGACGATACTCTGGCTGGTCGGATGTGCCGGCTGGACCGTTCAGATTCTTTGGAGAGTGTAATCGTGGCATCCATCAAATCCAGCATTCCTTCGCGTCGTTTCGATGCCGTTATCGTCGGTGCCGGCGGTTCAGGCATGCGCGCATCGCTGCAACTCGCTGAAGCCGGCCTCAATGTTGCCGTGCTGTCCAAAGTATTTCCGACGCGCTCACACACGGTAGCAGCGCAGGGTGGTATCGGCGCTTCTCTGGGCAATATGTCTGAAGACAGTTGGTACTGGCACATGTTTGACACGATCAAGGGCAGCGATTACCTCGGTGATCAGGATGCGATTGAATTCATGTGTCGTGAAGCGCCCAAGGTCGTGTATGAGCTCGAGCACTTTGGCATGCCGTTCGATCGCAATCCGGATGGCACGATTTATCAGCGTCCGTTCGGCGGGCATACCGCCAACTTCGGTGAAAAGCCGGTGCAGCGCGCATGTGCCGCAGCCGATCGTACCGGCCATGCCATGCTGCACACGCTCTATCAGCGCAATGTCCGTGCGAAGACGCATTTCTTTGTCGAGTGGATGGCGATTGATCTGGTACGCGATGCCGAAGGTGATGTGGTTGGTGTCGTCGCATTGGAAATGGAAACCGGCGAGGTGATGGTTCTCGAAGCCAAAACGACCGTATTCGCCACCGGTGGTGCTGGCCGTATCTGGGCGGCATCGACCAATGCATTCATCAACACCGGCGATGGCATGGGCATGGCAGCACGTGCTGGTCTGCCCCTGGAAGACATGGAGTTCTGGCAGTTCCACCCGACCGGTGTCGCTGGCGCAGGTGTGCTGATTACCGAAGGTGTGCGTGGCGAAGGCGGCATTCTGATCAACAGCGAAGGCGAGCGTTTCATGGAACGCTATGCGCCAACGCTCAAGGATCTCGCGCCGCGCGATTTCGTTTCCCGCTCGATGGATCAGGAAATCAAGGAAGGTCGCGGCTGCGGACCGAAGAAAGACCACGTGCTGCTCGACTTGCGTCACATCGGTGCCGATACCATCCGCAAGCGTTTGCCCTCCATCCTTGAAATCGGTCACAAGTTTGCGAACGTGGATGCAACCAAAGAACCAATCCCCGTCGTGCCGACGATTCACTATCAGATGGGTGGTATCCCGACCAATATCCATGGTCAGGTTGTCGCGCCCAAAAACGGCAAGCAGGAAATCGTGCGCGGTTTATATGCCATCGGCGAGTGCGCTTGCGTATCGGTGCATGGTGCTAACCGACTCGGCACCAACTCGCTGCTCGATCTGCTGGTATTCGGTCGCGCTGCAGGCAATCACATCGTTGCGAGCAAGCTCAAGGAGCAGAGTCACAAATCGCTGCCTGCGGATGGGGCTGACCTGGCTTTGTCGCGCCTCGCTCATCTTGAAGCGTCGACCGGTTCTGAGCGCGTGCAGGATGTGGCCAACGATATCCGCAAGACCATGCAGCACTACTGCGGCGTGTTTCGCACGCAGGAACTGCTCGATCAGGGTTCGAAAGAAATCATGCAACTCGACGAGCGTCGCAAGCATGTCTCATTCAAGGACAAATCCAAGGTGTTCAACACTGCACGTGTCGAGGCACTCGAGCTCGACAATCTGATCGAGACCGCCAAGGCCACCATCGTATCGGCTGCTGCTCGTAAAGAATCGCGCGGCGCCCATGCGCACCGCGATTTCGAAAAGCGCGATGACGAGAACTGGATGAAACACACGCTATGGTTCTCCGAAGGCAATCGTCTCGATTACAAACCAGTGGTTACCCAGCCGTTGACCGTTGAAACTTTCAAGCCCAAGGCTCGTACTTTCTAAGGCTTCAGATACCATGACACGCACCGTCAAATTTCAGATTTATCGTTACGATCCGGACAAGGACGCCAAGCCCTACATGCAAGACCTCACGGTCACGCTGCAGGATACGGACAAGATGCTCCTGGATGCGCTTCAGCGCATCAAGGCAGACGTCGATGACTCGCTCGCTTTGCGCCGCTCCTGCCGCGAGGGTGTATGCGGTTCGGATGCCATGAACATCAACGGCAAGAACGGTCTTGCTTGCACGACCAATCTCAATGAGCTGACCGAACCTATCGTGCTTCGTCCGCTGCCTGGCCTGCCGGTGATACGCGACCTGATCGTCGATATGACGAATTTCTTCAAGCAATATCATTCGATCAAGCCCTTCCTGGTCAACACCACAATACCGCCGGAAAAAGAGCGTTTGCAGATGCCCGAAGAGCGCGAAGAGCTCGACGGCTTGTACGAATGCATTCTGTGCGCGTGCTGCTCGACTTCCTGCCCATCGTTCTGGTGGAATCCGGACAAGTTCGTTGGTCCGGCAGGATTGCTGCAGGCTTACCGGTTTATTGCCGACAGTCGCGACGAAGCGACCGGCGAGCGACTCGATAATCTGGAAGATCCTTATCGATTGTTCCGCTGCCACTCGATCATGAACTGCGTTGATGTCTGCCCCAAGGGTCTGAATCCGAACAAGGCGATCGGCAAGATCAAAGAACTGCTGGTTAGACGCGCTGTGTAATGGAAGCTGCGAAGCATCAGGACGATCCGGCACGACGCGCGAGGCTGCGGTGGCGCAGCCGCCGCGGTTTACTGGAAAACGATCTGATACTGACGCGCTTTCTTGATGCGCACGAAGAGCATCTCACCGATGAGGAAGTCGACGCGCTGACCCGGCTGCTGACATTGCCGGACAATGATTTGATGAGTTTGCTTTTAGGGCAAGACCCGCCTGAAACAGAGCTCGATCTGCCCCATGTGCACGCGCTGCTGGCGCGGCTCAGGCAGGCCTGATCCAACGGCGGATGACCTGCAATTTTTAATTTACTACGATGTCTCTTGAATCGAAGGTGTAGCCATGACCCAATCTGAAGCCAAAGCAACCTTGTCCTTCTCCGATGGCTCGCCATCGCTGGAGTTTCCGATTTATAAGGGCTCGATCGGCCCGGACGTGATCGACATCCGCAAGCTGTACGGCTCAAGCGGGAAATTCACCTACGACCCGGGCTTCATGTCCACTGCGGCCTGTAATTCGTCCATCACCTACATCGACGGTGACAAGGGCGAGCTTCTGTATCGCGGCTATCCTATCGAGCAGCTGGCAGTGAACTGCGATTTCCTGGAAACTTGCTACTTGCTGCTCAATGGCGAACTGCCAAACGCTACCGAGAAAAACAAGTTCGTCGATACCGTGACTCGTCACACCATGGTCCACGAGCAGATGCAGTTTTTCTTCCGCGGTTTTCGTCGTGATGCGCACCCGATGTCGGTACTGGTCGGCACCGTGGGCGCGCTCGCCTCGTTCTACCACGACTCGCTCGACATCAATGACCCGCACCATCGCGAGGTATCGGCGATTCGTTTGATTGCCAAAATGCCGACGCTGGTGGCGATGGCTTACAAGTACTCGATCGGTCAGCCTTTCGTCTACCCGCGCAACGATCTGTCCTACAGCGCCAACTTCATGCGCATGATGTTTGCCACGCCCGCTGAAGATTACAAGATCAATGACGTGCTGGTTCGCGCGCTGGATCGTATCCTGATTCTGCATGCGGACCACGAGCAGAATGCGTCGACCTCGACCGTGCGGCTGTCGGGTTCTTCCGGCGCCAATCCCTTTGCGTGCATCGCGGCCGGTATTGCTTGCCTCTGGGGCCCTGCGCACGGTGGCGCCAATGAAGCGGCACTCACCATGCTCAAGGAAATCGGCTCGGTCGACAAGATCGGTGAATTCGTCAAGCAGGTCAAAGACAAGAATTCCGGCGTCAAGCTCATGGGTTTTGGCCATCGCGTCTACAAGAACTACGATCCGCGCGCCAAGCTCATGCGTGAAACCTGTCACGAAGTGCTGAACGAACTCGGTCTGCAAAACGATCCGCTGTTCAAGCTGGCAATGGCGCTGGAAAAAGTAGCCCTTGAAGATGAATATTTCGTCTCCCGCAAACTTTATCCGAATGTCGACTTCTACTCCGGCATCGTGCAGTCCGCGCTGGGTATCCCTGTATCGCTGTTCACCGGTATCTTTGCGATGGCTCGTACCGTGGGCTGGATCGCACAGTGGAACGAAATGATTTCCGATCCCGAGCAGAAAATTGGTCGTCCGCGTCAGCTCTTTGTCGGTTCGCCTCAGCGGGACGTGCCGCCACTGGCGAAGCGCTGATCGTGACTGATGAGTCATAAAATGGGCCCTGTTTGGGCCCTTTTTTTGCGTTGAAAAGAAGTGACGCTGTGTTATTCTCGGCGTCAGGTTGTTAGTAGTGCAATCCACGGAACGGAAAGCCCGTGATGTGGATGGTTAGGTGGACTTCCATGGGAGTCCTTTCGGAAGTCTCGGGCAAGGTCAGCGCTGCCGTAGCAGGTTCGCAGCGAGTCGGCGCCACAAGATTTGCCAGGGCTTTCTAACCCCCCAGCTCTCGCGAAGCGCGAGGAAAAGGTGAGCAAGATGATGCAGCAATATTTCTCCAACTCCTATCTGTTTGGAGGCAATGCCCCGTACGTGGAAGAACTGTACGAGGCCTACCTTCTCAATCCCGGTGCAGTACCCGACAACTGGCGCGCGTATTTCGACGCCATGCAGCACGTGCCCGCGGTGGATGGTTCCGACCGTCCCGATGTGCCGCACGCGAGCGTGGTCGCGTCCTTTGCCGAGCGTGCAAAGCAAGGTCCGATTCGCACCGTCACCGCATCCGCTGATGCCGAAATGGGCCGCAAGCGGGTCGCGGTTACTCAGCTGATCGCCGCCTATCGCTTCCTCGGTACCCAGTGGGCCAATCTCGACCCGCTGCAACGTCAGGAGCGTCCGAACATTCCTGAACTCGAGCCCGCGTTCTACGGCTTCTCCGATGCCGACATGGACATCGTGTTCAACATCAGTAATACCTATTTCGGCGGTGAGACCGCCACGCTGCGCGACTTGCTGCAAGCACTGCGCGATACCTACTGCCGCTCAATCGGTGCAGAATTCCAGTACATGACTGACCCGGCCCAGAAGCGCTGGATGCAGGAGCGACTGGAGTCCACCAGAGCCACTGGCAATTTCACGCGGGAGCAGAAGGTACACATTCTTGATCGACTGACTGCTGCCGAAGGCCTTGAGCGTTATCTGCATACCAAATACGTCGGACAAAAGCGTTTCTCGCTGGAGGGTGGCGAGAGCTTCATCGCTTCTCTGGACGAAACCATTCAGCGCGCTGGCAGCAATGGCATTCAGGAAATTGTGATCGGCATGGCGCACCGCGGCCGTCTGAATGTGCTGGTCAATATTCTCGGCAAGATGCCGCATGATTTGTTTGCCGAATTCGAAGGCAAGCACGGCGATGATTTACCCGCAGGCGATGTGAAATATCACCAGGGTTTTTCGAGTGACATTTCCACGCCGGGTGGTCCGGTGCACTTGTCACTGGCATTCAATCCCTCGCACTTGGAGATCGTCAATCCCGTGGTCGAGGGTTCGGTCAAGGCCCGCATGGACCGCCGGGGCGATCAGAAGGGCGCGCAGGTTTTGCCGATTCTGGTGCATGGCGATGCGGCGTTTGCCGGACAGGGCGTTGTGATGGAGACGCTGAATCTGGCTCAGACCCGTGGTTACGGTACGGGTGGTACGGTGCACATCGTCATCAACAACCAGATTGGTTTTACGACCTCGGATCCGCGCGATTCACGCTCGACGCTGTATTGCTCCGACGTGGTCAAGATGATCGAAGCCCCCGTGCTGCATGTGAACGGTGATGATCCCGAAGCCGTGGTATTCGCGACGCAGATCGCGCTCGATTTCCGCATGCAGTTTCAGAAAGATATCGTGGTCGACATTGTTTGCTTCCGCAAACTCGGTCACAACGAGCAGGACACGCCCGCCCTCACGCAGCCGCTGATGTACAAGAAAATCGGTCAGCATCCGGGCACTCGCAAGCTCTACGCAGACAAGCTCGCCACGCAGGGTACGATTGCTGCCGATGGTGGCGATGGCATGGTGAAGGATTTCCGTGATGCGATGGATGCAGGACGTCGCTCGGTTGATCCGGTGATCTCCAACTTCAAGAATAAATATGCGGTTGACTGGATGCCTTTCCTCAACCGCAAATGGACCGATGCTGCCGACACTTCGGTGCCGGCTGCCGAGCTAAAACGTCTCTCCGAACGGATCACCCAAGTGCCCGAGGGTTTCAAGGTGCATCCACTGGTCGAGAAAGTTCTGGCCGATCGTGCGGCGATGGGGCGCGGCGAAATCAATCTCGACTGGGGCATGGGCGAGCATCTGGCGTTTGCATCGCTGGTGTCTTCCGGCTATGCGGTGCGCATCACGGGACAAGATGCAGGGCGAGGTACCTTTACGCACCGACATTCGGTGCTGCATGATCAGAATCGCGAGAAATGGGATGCCGGTTCTTACATTCCGCTTCAACGCGTGTCGGAGCAGCAGGCACCTTTCGTCGTCATTGACTCCGTATTGTCCGAGGAAGCCGTACTCGCTTTCGAGTATGGATATTCGACCGCTGAACCCAACACGCTGACGATCTGGGAAGCGCAATTCGGTGATTTTGCGAATGGTGCTCAAGTGGTGATCGACCAGTTCATCAGTTCCGGTGAAGTGAAATGGGGTCGTGCCTCCGGACTCGTGATGATGCTGCCGCATGGTTACGAAGGTCAGGGACCCGAACACTCGTCGGCGCGTCTTGAGCGTTTCTTGCAGCTCTGCGCAGACAATAACATGCAGGTGGTGCAACCGACGACAGCGTCGCAGATCTTCCATTTGCTGCGGCGTCAGATGATTCGTTTGTTCCGCAAGCCGCTGGTGATCATGACACCCAAGTCGCTACTGCGTAACAAAGATGCAGGTTCACCCTTGTCGGAGCTGGTCAAAGGCTCGTTCCATACCGTGTTGGGCGAGGTTGATGACAGCATCGATCGCAAGAAAGTCAAACGCGTACTGGCTTGCTCGGGCAAGGTGTATTTCGATCTCGTCAATGCGCGCAAGGAGCGAGGCGCATCCGATGTTGCAATCATTCGCGTCGAGCAGCTTTATCCCTTCCCGCACAAGGCACTGTCGACTGAACTCAAATCCTTCCCGAATTTCACCGAGATGGTCTGGGTGCAGGACGAACCGCAGAATCAGGGCGCCTGGTTCCAGATACAGCACAACATCATGGAAAACCTCTCGGATGGCCAGAAGCTGGCCTACGCCGGACGGCCCGCGAGTGCTTC
>JBDKLM010000057.1:0-10254 GCA_039806005.1 Pseudomonadota bacterium | reverse complement strand
GAACCGGTCACCGTGGTGTCACCTTGTGCATCCGCGAGCTTCTCGTTGATACGCTCGACAAAATAATCTTTGCTCAGCTTGCTGGTCAGATCAACCGTCATGGTGCCCATGTCAGCCGCAGTCATCTCCAGACCCGTCACGCTATCTTTGAGCGCAAAGGTATAGGAGCCAGACGAATGGAATTCGAGCTTGACTACCGTATTGTCCGGAGCAACACCCTGGGCCACGACACCAGCGACTTCACCTGCTGCTGCAGTATTGCCTGCACTCTCCATCGTCGTCGTCGATGCAGCAACACCGAGTACGCGTGAATTCATGCTGCCAATGCTCAAACCCATGGTCTGGCCTGCATTCGAACCGATCTGGAATACTTTCTTGTTAAAGGAACCATCCAGAATGTTCATGTTATTGAACTGGGTGGTGCCGGAGATACGGTCGATTTCAGTCGACAGCTGTTCGATTTCCTGATTCAGGTTGACACGATCTTCAGCGCTGTTGGTATCACTGGCTGACTGCACGGCCAGCTCGCGCATGCGCTGCAAGATGTTGGTGACTTCATCCATCGCACCTTCGGCGGTCTGGGTCAGCGACATCGCATCGTTGGCGTTTTTGATCGCCATGTTCAGGCCACGAATTTGGGAATCCATGCGCGAGGAAATGCTGAGACCAGCGGCATCGTCAGCGGCCGAATTGATGCGGGTGCCCGTGGAAAGACGCTGCATCGCGGTCGACAACTGGCGGTTATTAATATTTAACGCATCCTGTGCCTGCAAGGACTTCAGGTTGGTATTGATCACGGACATGTGGAACTCCTTTTCCAATGAATACATCAATCGTTACGGCCGAAGCCGACGTCTGTATGATCGTATTCAGATTCGCAAACTTTAATGAATGAAAAATTTAGATTTTCACTCTCAAAATGCGGCAAATTCTTGCCGCTCCAAACATCTCTCGAACGACCAAGCTTCAGCGCTGAAATCGACTCTGGGCTAACGGGAAGCGGCAAATATTGACCGCCTGATTTCTTCGCTGAAGGCTATGTCGACACTTGCCGTGATTAATGAAGAAGATCCGCTGCAATCTAGCGGGGCGAGCGGGATGCACTGCTCCAGAGAGCAGATTCATGCCACCTGGTTGCGGTGAAGATAAAGAAAGTACGGTGAACGAAGCCTCGGTATTGACGCAAAAACAATGGCTGTGCTCAGACGTCCCAAAGACACGCGCATGCGTCGCCCTTCACGGTGGGCGGGTGCCGTGAGAATTGGAAAACAGGTGGGGAAGAGAGAGAAGGACGGCCGCCGATTAATACCGCCTGCCAGCGCAGTGCCAACAGGCGCAACACGAGCGTGGATACGCTGACGACACCGTCGTCAGTATTTTCCGTCAAACATCAAGCCCTTGAGCTTTTCGATATTATGAGCCACCCGTACCACCGCCTCGGTCGGTATCTGTCGGATCACTTCCCCGGATTCGGCACTCTTGACGGTCACCACATGGGTGCTGATGGCACGGTCAAAGGCGAAACTCAGTCCACGCTGCGTGGATTTCATTTCATCGTTCATTTTTTGCACGATGTCCTCGATCTTCCTGAGTCCTGCCTCAAGATCCACCGAAGTTGGCTTGGGTATCTCTACGGGTTTATGTTCCGTTTGGGCTTTAGCCGCAGTTTCCGGCTGCCGATTTGGCAAGACGGGCGCTGCAGCTGCCGTCGTCACCGGAGATGCATTGGATGGTATGGATGTTGTCATTAGTGCACCTCTCGATCCCATTACAAATCGAAAACGGCAAGGATTTGCCGCCCTCTGAGCGCACAATCGACACAAGTCGAGCAGACTTTAGGACAATCTGAAAATATTTTCGGGATCCGGTGACAAGCCAAGATGATACTATTTTACTAACCACTGCTGCCGGACATGGCTTTAAACTGGTTAGTCAGGTAAGTCTTCATGCTGTTGGCGTTACCGACGATCTTATCCATGTTGGCAAACATCGTTGTGTAGCGCGCCAACACTGCCTCCATTCTGGTTTCCAGTTTAGCGAGGTCTGCCTTGTATCTGCTCAACTGGGTGTTGGAACTGGTAGTCTGGTTCATGATGATCCCGTTAGGGCCCATCATGTCGGTCAAACGCTTGACCGCATCGCCCGCCAGCCCGCGCTTGGCAGTCCCGGTCGTACCCTTGTTCTCCTTGTCGGCGGTGAACATGGTAACAACCTCGTTAAAATTATTGGCCAGTGCTGCATCGAACTTGGCTTCGTTCAGTTCCAAAGTGCCATCTTTTTGTATGCTCACACCGATGTCGCGCATTGCCTTTACCGTGCTGCCAGGTGTCGAAGAGTTATCAGTAAAGAGCGATCGCAACTGTGTCTTTAGCAAGCTAAGTGTTGCATCATTTTGAAGCGATCCACTGTAAACATCGGTTTCGTCCTTCTTGTTCTTCTCGCCACCCAATATCTTGAAATCGGATAACGTGTCATTGAAGGCTTTGACCAACGCCTGCACATTCGCTTTTACTTTTGTCGTGTCTCGCGTCAGATCGAGTGTAGCGGCAGATGTCGTGGTCGCCGTTAAATTCAACGTGACCCCAGCGATGGCATCCGTCACAGTATTCGAGGAGCGCTTGAGCTGAAGACCATCCACTTTCAGCACCGCATCGGCAGCACTCAAGGTCTTGGATGAAAAATCAACACCACTGACCGCCGCGCCGGCACCGAACGCACGTGTTGTCAGATAATTTGCAGTGACCCCGGTGGCGCCCACATCGCCCCACGCCGGAGCACTGACATCACCGTCCGCACCGGCATAGTTGATGGTCAGCGATCCATCGGCATTCAGGGTGGTCGAGCGACCTGCTGTACCAGTGATAAATGTACTGGTATCAAGCGCTGCCTTCACCTTCGCCGCCACGGCGCCCGCTGAATCGCCGGCTGTCACCGCTACCAGTACCCCTTGCACGCTGATGTTGCCTGAGGTAGTCGCCGCCGAGAATGTTAATTGCTGTTGCTCACCCAAGCCGTTGCCATCATCGCTGGTCATGGTGAAAGCGTTACTGGCACCCGAGGTACCTGTCAGAATAATCTTGTAAGGCGTGGCCGAACCATCGTTCGTATTGATCAATTGTGCCGTTACCCCAAGATTTGCCTTGTTGATGGCCGCCACCATGCCGCTGGGCGTTGCATTAGTCGCTGCTACCCGAATCGATGAGGGTGTCCCTCCGTTAACCGCCAGTCGCAAGGAAAATGCTTTACCGCCATTGAGACTCGTGTCGGGCGCAGCAAAGCCAGCAGAAAGATTGCGCTGTGCGGCTGCCAAAGCAGAAATCTCGACCGTATGACTGCCGGTCAAGGCCACCTTCCCCGCTGTCGACGAAGCAGATAACGCGGAGGTATTAGTGTTGCTGATGGAGAGCGCGCTGAAATCCGAAGGATCGTCGACGGCCTTGAACGCGGTCTTGAGGGTATCCATGCTCAACATCACGGCCGACAGCCCAGAGATTCGGCTCTGCGTCTTGGTGATACGACCATTGATCGAGTCTGCCTGCGGCTGCTTTTCAGCATTCACCAAGCTCTCTGCGAGCGTTTTGGTGTCCACGCCTGAGCCTGCGCCCAATTGCGACATCAGGTTGCTGCCGTTGACCGAACTGGTTGTTGCCATGTTAAAAAAGACCCCGAGATATCAGTCTATGTATCGAACCCAACCGCGTTAACTTTAGCGGCGAATAACAATTGCTTGCGGGCCGGCTCGATGATTTACTTAATGTAATTAAACAAATTCAGCTGCGAAATCTTGGCAAAGCTGCTCTGAGCGGCTTGCAAGGCCAGCATGTCTTTGTTCATCTTCGTAATGGCATCGGTGTAATCGACATCCTCCATCTGAGATAAGGTGCCTTTCAAGCGCAGCGTGTTCTGCTCGGCCAGAGACAATTGCGTATCGAGTGTGTTCATGCTGGCACCGATACTCGCCAGACTTTCACTCATGCCGAACTGCATGTCACCCACTTCGCTGACCGCGCGCTGAATGCCGGTCATATCGTTACTGTCCAGCGCCGTTGACAGATCTTGGATGACTTCAAAGAATCCAACGCTTTGCGGCTCGCCATCAGCCCCCGTGCGTATGGTTCGGGCAAACGGCTGAGTGGCGGCGCGACCATCCCGAACCGTGCGCTCATCTCCTACGCCCACCTGGTTGATGGTCTGATCGCCAAGATAGGTCAATGGCTGACTTCCGTCGGTCGCATATGCCTGCTTGCCCGCACGACTGCCAGAGAAAATATAGTTGCCATTCACATCCTGGGTATTGGCCAAAGAAAGTAACTGGTCGCGCAATTCCTTGACTTCGATATTGATGAGCTTGCGGCCCTCTGCGCCATACGTGTCATTCGCAGCTTGTATGGTGAGTTCTTTGATCCTGATGAGCACATCATTGGCGCTACTGACAGCAGTTTCCTGTTGAATCAATTTGTCTCGAACAGTGCTGATGGTGTCGGTGTAGCTTTGCTGGCGCTGAATAGCTGATTTGAGACGACTGACGGCAGAAGCTTCAGCGGGCGCATCACTGGGCCTGAGTAATTCCTTGCCAGAAGAAAGCTGCATCTGCGTCTTTGCCAGCCGATCCTGCGTCACCCCCATTTGGGAGATCGCCCGGTCAAAGAAAAGCGTCGTTGACATTTGCGTCATGATTTAACCCAAATAAAATTTATCGTGATGCCTGAAGTATGGTGTCAAACAATTCGCCTGATACCTGTACGGTCTTGGCAGCAGCCTGATAGGCCTGCTGGAAGCGAATCAAATCAGCTGCCTCGTTATCGAGCGATACACCCGATACCTTGTCGCGCGCTTCAATAGCTTGTTGATTGACGACCTCCAAGGCCTTTTGCGCAATCAGCGACTGGCTGGAAAAATTTCCTATCTTTCCTACAGTTTCTTCATAAGATTGTGAGATTGTTTTGCCAGTCGCACCGCCGATCACTGTTTTCTTCTCAAGAGCGATGATGTCGAGAATATTCTCATTATTGGCGATACCATCTTGATTACCATCCATCGTGAAATGGTCACCCTTTTTTGGAGCGCGATTCAGTTCCAGCTTTAATCCCTGATAGTCAATGCCGACCAATGGATCGTAGTTGCGATCTGCAAGCACCGTCTTCACTCCGGACGAGGGATTGGTCCAGGTGATCTGATAATGCGAGTCGCTGGTAAAGCGAACATCGAAATCTTGTTGGCGCAGCGTTTCAATTCGCTTTTGATTCAGCGTGGCTGGATCGCTCATAGTCGCGTCGAAACTCCCGGTCACCGTTCCAGAACCCTCGCCTGTTACAAAAACCAGCAAGTCCTCCTGAACAGCACCGTCGATATGCACACCGGTTCGCAAACCGAGTTTGGCAAGTTCGGAGGGGCGACCTTCACCAGAAAATCCTAATTTGATGTCGTTCCCCGACACCAATGACAGACTTCCTTTGTATTTTCCATTGGCAACGCCCAGCGCATTTTGTGCCGAGGCGCCGGCACCACTAATAACAATGTCTTTGCCTGTGTAGTTTTCAACTACGATCTTGCCGGAGACATCAATACTGGCACCGACACCCATCCGCGCGAGCGTAGTACTGCTGTTAATCGCAGATACCAACTCGGTTTCATTCGCATAGGGACCTTCGATCGTGATTCCATTGATGGTCAGGCCCGCGATGCCATTGAATTTAGGTGCATTGGAAACGATGGCAGTAGAAGCAGTAATTGTGACGGGTGGCTTGAGCGTCTCGCCGGTGTTATTGAGCCACTCAGCGACATCACTTGCCTGCAGTTCGATCAAGTTCCCATCGACATCCCGCTTTTCCAAAGGCTCGAGGCGCACCCCATTGAATGTCAGATCACCACCGGCAATGCGGTATACGTCTCGACCAATGGCAGTGCCTCTGAGTACTGCATCCGTGGGACTGATGGGCAACTGTTCGACGTAGTAACTCCCCAATGGACGCCCCAGCAAGTCCATATCACCCAAAGTTCCTTTTTCGCCATAGGACAGCGAAATATCCCCTGCACTTTCAAGCCTCAACTGCCCCTTGTACGTCACTGAATCGCCTCGCGGATCACCATTCGGTGCCATCGCGCCAATCTCAATATCCTTGCCTTCAAACCCGGGGGCATTGGAGATCACGAGCTTCCCGTCGGCATCGACTTCGGCAATGACCTTCGCCGTGGACACCATGTTCACGTTGATATAGTCGCGCAGTGCATTTATATCCGTACGTGCGTCATCTTTAGGCACTGGATAGCCATTGATATACAGACCATCAGTCACATCGGCAATACTCAGCTTGACCTCAGTCGAGGCGCTTGCGATCACGGCAGGTTCATCAGCAAGTGTCGCTTTGCTGATCCATTCAGCAAAGTCGCTGGCCTGCAATGTGGTGGCTGGTGCCGTCGGCAATAGTAATGGCAGTTCGTGGCCATTGATTTTTAAGGTGCCGCCATCAACCCTGTCGAGGCCGGACGGAACGGTTTTACCGGTCTGAACATTATTGAACAGATAAGATGAAAGAGCCGCATGTGAGGGCGTAAACGTAGCCGCGTACGAATAGCTGCTGCCGGGTAAAGCCTGAGCGCCGTAAAACATCTCGAATTGCTTGTAGCCATACTCACCCGATTTATTCAGATACTGTGCTGAGTAGCTGGACCCTGGAAAAAATCCATTTTCTTTCGTCAGCAACGCATCTTGTTCTTCCTGGCTTTGCAGGCTGGCACCCATGAGATGCCGGCCATCGCGCGTCATCACCTGGATGTTTTGTAGATCGGTAGCTCCGTCAAGATACAGAGACCAATTCTCTGCACCGATCGGGATCTGGCCGAGCGGTTCGCCCGGTCGGGGGACTATCCCTGCCGAGGGGTGTGGATTATTCTTGATGACTGCCGAGAGTGGCTTGATCTGTTCCGCGAATGACGGCGTGTACGTTAGTGTTGCATCAACACCAGACAAATTTTTCTCATCCTCGATCACGCGAAAAAGCGAACCCGTCGCGACCTGTGCAGGATCATCCAGACGCACTCGAATACCTGAAGCTGCCCGATCAATGTATTCGGTCTTACCCGTTACTGGATTATTTTTTGGAATTTGATCTATCGCAAAAAGCGCCTGCCCCTGCTCGCCGCGCATATCAATACCATTCGTATGAATCGCATTTAATTCGTTGGCCACCGTACTTGCCAGATCATCGAGTGCAGAGACCGTTGGCTGCAAGATCTGCTCTCGGAATCCAATCAAACCACCGAGTAGTCCGCTACTGACACCCACAATTTCCTCAGGATTTTTTCCATAAGGATCCGAAATAAGCGCTACCCGAGATAAATCTTTCTCATCAAACACCGTGGTGAGCGGGACTGCCTTATCTTTATCAACCAGCACGCCGGAACCTGCAATGTTACCAATGCTGACCCCGACGCTGCCATTGACAGCCGTCGAAACACTAATTTTCACGAGGGCAGACAGCTTGGTCAGTAACAGATCTCGCTGATCAAGAAGGTCTGGTGGCTGACGCGATTCTGTGGGTTTTCCAACCAATTGTTTGTTGACAGTGGCGATTTGTCCCGCCAGCGTGTTGATTTCGGCGACCTTTGAGTTAATCGATTCACGTGTCTCGGTATCTACCCCTTGCAATTGGGTGGACAACTCACGGAAACGTGAGGCCAGACCATCCGCATCGCGCAAAAATTGAGCGCGCATGATGCTGGAAGCCGGATCCACAGACAGCTGGCGTGCTGTACCAAAAAATTTGTCCAGTGCAGGGGGCAGACCTACTGTATCACTGCCCATAATGTCAACCACCCGGTTGGCATAATCCACCATCGGGCCTTGGGTATTGACTTCGCTTGTGCTGTTGCGCAGGTTCTGCTCCAAGAACTGGTCATAAGCCCGCTTGATTCCCGCCACACTCACACCAGTGCCGAGATAGATTCGGCCCTGCTGACGTGGCATATTCTCCGACATCGAAGTCTCTTGACGAACATAGCCTTCCGTACCCACGTTGGCGATGTTGTTGGAGACTGTGCCCAGCGCTCGCTGATAAGCGGCGACTGCACCACTACCGATGGAAAGAAGATCACTCATTATTCAGTCCCGGCGTTGGATACGGGCGCAACGCGTCCGGGTTTGATCGTGAATTTGTCGGGACGCACCAGCGGCAAGGCGGGTTGTGTGCGTTGAATATCCATGCCCGCCTGTGCCGGATTGATCGGCATGGGTTCGGCTTTGGAATCGAATGTGGGTTGAGGTGCCTTGGCGCGGTCGAGATGCTTGACCAGCATGTTGGCGACACCCAGGGTATTGCGCTTGGCGAGATTTTGCGACAACTCGCGGTCATACATCTCTTGGAAAGTATCCTCGGCATCCGAGCCAGTCAGATCATTCTTCTCGATGGTCTGACGCATGGACTTCAACATCTCGTGAATGAACATGGCCTCGAACTGGGTCGCGGTTTCACGCGTCGCCTTGTCGGTTTTCTGCTGCGCTTGTCCGCGCAGACTTCCCATACCGGCGAAGTCGATCGAGGACTGCAGTGTCGAATTGTTGAGGCCGTCGGTCATATCAGATCACCACGAGCTCGGCGCGAAGGCTGCCAGAGCTTTTCAGTGCTTCGAGAATTGCGATCAGTGCAGAGGGCGAGGCCCCCACTTGGTTGATCGCATCCACAATCTGTCTTAAATCCACACCTGCCTGAAAAAGAAACATGGGCTTGTTGGGCTCGTTCACGGCGATGTTGGCGTTTTGTACATCAGCGGTCTGCCCGCCTGCAAAGGCATTGGGCTGACTGACTTCATTGGTAGCGGCGATGGCTACCGAAATCGTGCCATGCGATACCGCAGCGGCTGTGACTTTGACATTCCGGCTGATGACGACAGTTCCGGTGCGGGAGTTGACCACCACACGGGCAGGCGCTTCACCCGGCACCACGTCCAGATTTTCGATCATACTCATGAAGGTCACGCGCTGCGACATATCAACAGGCGCCCGAACGGAAATCGAGACGCCATCGAGGGCGTTAGCCGTACCAGCACCGAAATTCTTGTTAATGGCATCCACAATCGCGCGGGTCGTTGTGAAATCCTGGTCGCGGGTATTCAACACGATGAATTCGGATTTATCGAAAGGGGTATCCACCATGCGCTCGACAGTGGCGCCGTTAGGAATGCGTGACGAGGTCGGTACACCGATGGCGACTTTGGAACCGGCCGCATTAGCGTCGATACCCGTGGTATTCACCTGCCCTTGGGCGAGTGCGTAGACCTCACCATCAACACCACGCAGGCTGGTCAGAATCAGCGTACCGCCGCGCAGGCTGCTGGCCTTGCCCAGTGTGCCGACGTTGATATCGATACGCTGGCCTGGTTTGGCCATGGGGGGCAATTCAGCTGTAACCATCACTGCAGCGACGTTTTGAACATCAAAACGGCCTGCGGCGGCAGCAGCAGTTTCAAAGTCGGACAGTGGTCCATCGATACCCAATCCCATCTTGACCAGCATGGACCGTACCGTCTGCACTGTGAACGCGACCTGTGCACCATCACCCGTGCCTTGCAAACCAACCACGACACCGTAACCGACCAACTGATTGGTACGCGCAGCGGCAGCAGAGGCCAGATCTTTGACACGATCGGCCTGAGCGGGCTGAGTCACTATCAAGCTTAAGGCCAATATGCCGATAAGTCGTTTAAGGGAGAATTTCATGAAAATCTTTCTCAGAACGGCCAGAATTTATAAAGGAAACTGGTACCCCATCCCGCACGCGTTGCATTCGCCAGATCGCCGACGGCGCGATAGGTAATCTGCGCATTAGCCAGACGACGCGACTGCACAGTATTAATTGCGCTCACATCATTGGGACGAATCACGCCGGATACCTGAATGACTTCACCACCTTCAGCCAGCGACAATTGCTTCTCGCCACGTACCACCAGATTGCCGTTGGCTTGTACCTCAATCACAGTAGCTGCCACGGAACCCGACAATGTCGCGCTCTGATCAGCAACGCCGGTACCCTTGTTGGAAATATTTGCGCCATCGGTTTTAAGCCCATTCAAGAGCTTGCTGCCATTCAGCGTGGCATTGGCGGCTTGTAGCGCTGTCGTGACCCCGGCTGGCACCGTATCATTAGACGACTCACGGCTCGTTTCATTGTTGAGCGACCTTGCCGCTTGTGTCGACTCTGAAAGCAAGACTGTGATGATGTCGCCCACCCGGTAATCGCGGCGCTTGGCTTGCCACAG
>JBDKLM010000056.1:0-5232 GCA_039806005.1 Pseudomonadota bacterium | reverse complement strand
GTTGCTTTTTTATGAATGAGCCAAGTATAGTTTCAGTAATCGAAAGTATAGTTCACGTGCGCGCGAGGGTTTACTATGCCAAAACAAGAGAGACAGAAGAAATCAACAGTAACCAATCTGGTGAATACTTTCCAAACGGTAAATATACTTCCAAAACCTCCGGTTTTACTTGATGAAGAAGAAATGATCGTCTTCGAACACTTGGTCAGGTCTCGCGAAGTCTCGACATGGTCCGACCACGACTTGCAAATGGCAGCCAACCTCGCCCAAACGCAGGTTCAGTTCCAAGGCGCCATGGACTCCATAAAAAAGCATGGCCGCACGCTCATCAACGAACGCGGCACGCCAGTCGCCAATCCCGAATGCATGGCTCTGAACCAGCTGGGGTCAGCCATCCGTGCCTTCACCTCACAGCTAGGGCTGTCAGCCTCCCAGCGTGGCGTCGCTGGCAATAAGCAGAAAACCAGAAACGAGACCGAGCGTAACGCTCGATCGATCCTCAATCAGGTGGCAAATGACGAAGAAGACCTCGTCGGTTAATCCTGCCTCGCCCGAATCCGCCTCGCCCGAATCCGTCTGGCCCCACTACGTCCTTCGCGCCATCAAATCAGGCCCCGTCCCTCCCCGTACCAATTGGCGCAAGACAGGCCCAAAAACCCGCGGCGAGAAAGTCTGCGCCTTCATCGAGGGATTTCTCAAGCTGCCGGATGGCCAGTCAGGTGGGCAGCCGTTCAAACTCATCCCAGCCGATGAGTGCTTCATCCTGGCCGTCTATGACAATCCAGCGGGCACCAAAAGAGCCTATAACTCCCGCGCCCGAAAGAACTCAAAGACGACTTTGATTTCCGCACTGGTCCTAAGCCACCTCTGCGGGCCAGAAAGGCGCGACAGGGCCCAAATCTACTCAGGGGCTATGACAAAGGAGCAGGCGGGTATTGTGGCCGCCACAGCCGCTAAAATGGTCGCCCAGAGCGAAATGCTCCAAAGCATCGTCCGGTACATTCCATCATCGAAAAGGCTGGTCAGCCTGACCAACGGGTCAGAGTTCAAAAGCATGGCTCGAGACGGGCCAGCCGCGATGGGTCTCAACGGTCGGGTGGTCATCCTCGACGAAGTCGGCTCCATCGAAGGGGAAAGCGGTCAGGACGATTTCGTCGATGCTATGACGTCCTGCACGGGCGCATGGGATGACGCGATCATCTTCGCCATCAGCACACAGGCCGCATCCGATGGGGCCTTGTTCTCCCGCTGGCTCGATGATGCACAAAGCGCGCAGGATCCGCAAACCGTCTGCCACCTTTACCAGGCTGACCCAGATTGCGACTTGCTGGATGAGGTCCAGTGGCAATACGCAAACCCAGGCTTGGGGATTAGCCGCTCCTTCGACGACCTGAAAGCCCAACTTACCGAGGCGTCGAGACTCCCATCCAAAGAAGCAAACGCCCGCGTTCTTCTTCTCAACCAACGCGTGCAGCGCAATAATGCGTGGCTTAGTCCCTCTGTCTGGAAGGGCAATATGAGGCCTTTCGATATGGACGTCTTCCGGTCGCGGCCTGTTGTTTGTGGGCTCGACCTGGCGATGGTCAACGACTTGTGCTGCGCGGCTATCGCGGCCAAAGACGATGAGGGCGAGATTCACTTGAGGGTCTATTCCTTCTCGCCCCTCGATGGTATTGCCGATCGGTCTCGTAGAGACCGTGTGCCATATGACCAGTGGCAGCGCGAAGGGCATATCTACAGCCCACCCGGCAAAACACTCGATTATGACATGATCGCCCAGTACCTGGCGCTTGAGTTCGAGCGGGAGGGGATTTCAATTGGCGAAATTCACTTTGACCGATGGAAGTCTGACACGTTCTTCGCAGCCTGTGACCGTCAAGGATTTGCGCAGGAGGCGACAAGACACGAAGTCGGGCAGGGGTTCAAAGACATCGGCATCCGCATTTCAGCGCTGGAGACCATCCTGCTGCAAGGGAAGCTCAGGGCTGGCAACCAGCCAACCCTGAACCTGGCCATGGCGAGTGCGGTGGTGGAAACCGACCCCGCCATGAACCGAAAACTGACAAAAGCAAAGTCGCAGAACAAAATCGACGCCGCGGTCGCCACACTCATGGCGACATACCCGCTGATTGCGCAGCTGGATGGCGGCGTCGATGTCAGTTCGTGGATCGCTTGATCGACATGTTGCGGATAAAATCCCGCACGGTGCGGGCAGCCATGTCTACCGCCGCGCGGTCGAGCGGGTGGTGCTCCGGCTTGTTGCCGAGTTCCGCCGCGCGTTCTTCCATGGCGGTAATGGCTGCCATGTAGCGGCGGAAAAGAAGCTCGTTGCCCCAGTCGTCGTCGATCGAGCATTGGGAAAGAAGATTATCCTTGGCTTCCTTGTAGCGGAATCCTTCTCCTCCGCTGGAATAAATCAGGGCGTTCAGCGAGCCCCATTTGCGGGCGATTTTGTCTTCCTCGATTGAAATATAGTGAAGCATCTCCCGCTCAAGACGGATTTGGTCAGACCCATTCAACATGTTCGGTTCCTTTCGTTAATTGAGGGCGGCATTGCTGCCGCCCCTGTTTTTGTTAGCCGACATGCGGGAAAGCGTCGGTCGACGGGTCATAGACCACGCCTTTGGCGCTGATGGCCGTACCGTCGCGGGTGGCAAGCCACGCTTTGACAATCATGCCAGCGCGGCCAACGTCGTTGATGCGGCCAAACTCGCTGATTTTCTCAAGTCGGGTGGTCAACACCTTGCCGTTGCCTTTTTGGGTCTCAAGAGACTGGATGAATTTGGCGGTCGCCTTTTCATCCACCACGTGCAGGCGGAGGAGAATCCCCGCCAGCTGGCCAGGCGTGAACACCGACGAGCCGTTCTTCTTGGTCGCCTTGACGATGCCACGCGCCTGAACGCAGAACTCTTTGAGCTGAACGCCCAAAGGCGATTTGTCCAAGGCTTTCCACTGTTGAACGATGAACTCGTTCGTCAGGCTCGAGCGGTCGTGCGGGTTTGACAGCAGCAGGTGGCGCCACCGAAGTGCCGCAGCCACGCAGCTGGGGTCGCTCACGCCGAGGATGGCAAGCGCATCGCCATTGGTCTTGACAGCCCCAGTGTTGATCTTGGTGAATTCACCACGATCGATTCCGAACGCCACAAACGTGCGGAAACCCACGCCCGCCTTGACGCATGCCGCCAAACGGTGTTGGCCGTCCAAGAGGCGGACGGGTGACTTGCTGAAGACGATCGTCTCGCCCGTCAGGCCCCATTCGCCATCTGCCATATTGGCAGCCCAGCGGGCAATATTGCCCGTGCGCTTGGGGCGGTTCTGGGTGTTGTGCTGGAGGATGTGTTCCGCAAGCTCGGGGCTGATGTAGTGAGCGCGCGCCACGTCAAACGGCCCGTTGGCCAAAGCGTTGAAAATGGCGATTTGCTCCTCAAGCGGCATGCCAGGCGCGAAAAAGCGCTTTGGCTGTGCCGAGGCCGCTGGCAAGCGAGCCACGGATGCTGCAGGCACGTTAGGGCCGACTTTGCCCAAGGCAACCTCTGCGATGCGGCCCGAATTGCAGCCGAAGTGGGCCGCGATGTCGTGCTGCTTGTCGCCACGGAGAAGCATGCCCTTCACGATGGAGATATCTTGATTGGTAAGCATATTCATTTGTCCCTTCATTAAGCCGCCATGAATCCCCTGGCAGCGGTGGGGTGAGCTCGATATAGGCAAGATTAGAACGCCTGTCAACTACTGTGTGAAACTATTTTTAAAATAATTAAAACACGGCGCGGTTTGTGGCTTAAACGAAAAAAAAGCCCACCCGGCTTGCGCCGAGTGGGTGGTGCCGATTAGTATCGGCGGGTCAGTTCGTTGATCAGGCCTTGGGCTATATCGAGATCCTTAGAGGTTGCAGCCTCTGGTGTCTCACCCTTGACGAGATCAGACGAGAGTTGTCGCAGACTTTTGTACCAGGCATCGGATCTCGGTCGGGTTAACAACCCTCCCTCAATACCGACTGCAACCTGGCTAATCAGATTATCTGGGCATCCGTTGATTCCTCTCAGGAGCCAGTCCTCTGATGGTCTGTCGATAGTCGTCATTTTATCACCTCATGTTTCGCGCCTGCTGGGCGCTCATCAGCCGACCCAAGATTAGGTCGGGACATGAGGTGTCTGACTGTTGGACCCAATTCTCCCCTTTCCGCGGCGTCCGGGACGCACCCTTGCGAGTGCGCCCCGGTCCGGTGGGCTTTCACGACTGCCCCCGCTGCGCGCGTACGACCTTCACCCCGTCTGCGAGTTGCGTTTGCACGTTTCGCAGGTCCAGGTTGAAGTCGACGACGTGCGTTGCGAGCAGTGCGATCGCCTCGAGCACCGCGTTTGGCACGGTCCGCACTTTGCGGGGCCTGCCGCGCGCTGGTGGTGGCACGTCGGTGACGTGCTGGAGTGACCGCTGCTTGTCGATCCAGTCCTCGATGAGGTTGTCGGCGTTGAACAGCGTGCGCGGTTGCGCCGCCGCCAACTCCAACCGCCACACGGGGTAGTGGATTAACCGCCATCGGTGTTTCCAGTTTTTGACTTCGCTCATGAATGCCTCTCGCTCTGCCTCTGGCAAGTTTGAGAGCTCCACTGCGAAGTCCACCCAGCGCTCCACCTCTCTCAGGGGCTGTTGGACGACGCCGGTTATGGATTTCCAGCGGGTCCGCAGCACCTTGATTGAGGTGGGCGCGGTGTCGATTTTCACCGGTTTGGGCTTTGCCATTTTTAACCTCCTTGGTTTTGGCTCCGGCACACACGCCGGGGAAAAGGGAGACCTGGGTCCGTTCCTAAGGGTTGGTCGTCGGATGACGCGCAGGCCTCAGTTGAGGCTGGTGACCGGGCTCTTGGCCGGTGTGAGGGGTTGTGACCCCTGATGTAGTGCCCCGTGCTCGGGGGCGGTGTTGGCAGGGCGCCATCCGGCGTGCCTGTAAAGTGAATATTGTATTATTCGTGCGAATAGTCAAGCATTATTCGCGCGAAAAATGTCGATTTTTATAATCCTATAAAATCAATGATTTACGCATATTTCGGGACCTTACGTTTTTTTCGCGCGAAAAATAAAACGGGGCATCACGCTATTTTTCGTGCGAAAAATAACTGAAGCTGGTCAGATTATCGGCGCGGATAATCAGTTGGACATTTCTGCGGCGATCGGTTAGATTCCTTTCCAGCGGTGGGCGCTCATGGAGTGCAACCGTGTCTCTTCCTGGAACAC